>JAHQVJ010000221.1 GCA_019634415.1 Myxococcales bacterium | reverse complement strand
GTGCTCGAAGCGGCGCAGATCCATGCCCAGGCCCTCGGGGATCAGCATGAAGAGCTGTGGGTGGGGGCGCCCTGCCGCGAGGCCGCCGGTCTCCTCCTCGAAGAGGTTCTCGGCGAGATCCTGCCGCACCTCGGGCACGGGACACTGCACGTAGGCCCGCCCGAGCAGCACGGGAAAATCTCGCACGTAGACCTCCCACTCCTGCTCGAGGTGAAGGTGCAAGCGCTCTTGCGCCACCTTGCCCGAGGTGAAGTGCGGCCAAGCCCAGTGACGCTTGGCCTCCATCACCTGCAGCAGCGCCTCACGAAAGGCCTCCTGGTCGACGGAGGGGGCGCGTGCAGGGTCTAGAGGGGCCGAGAGTGTGCTCATGGAGAGAACGTACCCCCGAAACGCGAACGTGGGGGTTCTAGCTGCGGACCTCGTAGGTTCTGAAGACGTGATCCCACAAGGTGGTGCTCACACCGAACTTCAGATCCTTGTACTTGGCGTTGTGGTGGTGCTTGTTGTGGTGCGCCCGCAGCGCCTTGCCCATCGCTGTGATCGGCTTGCAGTGGTGGATGTAGTAGTGGGTCACGTCGTAGACCATGTACCCGAAGGCGATGCCCCCGAAGAAGGCGAAGGGCCAGGTGGGGGTGAGCCAGGGCGCCAGCACCTGGCTGATGCCCCACAACAGGCCGCAGACCACCACCGACGCGCCGATGCTGACGGCAGGCGGCATCACCAGCCGCAGCTTGTCCTGGAACCAGGTGTGGTGCACACCGTGCAGGATGAAGTGGAAGCGTTCTCCCCAGGAGGCGTCGGGAACCCAGTGGAACAGGGTGCGGTGAGCCCAGTACTCCAGCAGCGTCCAGGCGAACCAGCCCCCGAGGAACTGAGCCGCCAGCCAGGTTGCCCCGACCCCGGACTGGTGGCCCAGCCACAGACACGCCCCTACGGTGGGCACGTAGATCAGCGGAACCACCCACCAGGGGATCCGAGAGAAGAAGTCCAGCACGTCGTTGTCGAACATGCGGGGTGATTCGGGTGTCGCTCGAAGCACATCCCCTCCAGCGGAGGTCGCCCGCAGCCCACGGGCAACTCCACGTCAGCTCGGTGGATAGCACTTCGCGAGCGCTCTGTCAGGTAGCACTCGGAACCAGGCCCTCACGGCGTCCAATCGCCTGTCATGCCCCCGAAGGCACCCAGATCCGCGGTGCTGTCGTCGAGATCGGCGGGCGCCGCCGGATCTCCTGCGTCCACGGCGTCGGACGTCGCTCCCAGGGTCCAGTCCTCGTTGGTCCAGTCGTCGTCGTCCGACAGCGCAGTGAAGTCGGGCACTCCACTGTTGATCTGGTTGCCGTCCACGCCGTCGGTGGGCACCACGGCGGTGGAGCTGACCAGCACGAAGTCCACTGCGTTGTCCGAGAACAGGGAGAAGTCCTGGTCGTAGTTGGCTGCCGAGGCGACGAACACCGCCTCGCTGGTGTCGTGGCCCACGACGATGCTGTTGGTCAACGAGAACCCGGTGTTGGTGGCGTTGACCTGGGCGAAGTCGCCGCTGTTGATCCCGGTGTTGTGCGTGGCGGTGACGTGATCGACGGTCAGCCCGGCGGTCGCCGAGTTCATGGCGATCCCACCGCCCACGAGGGCCTCGTTGTCGGCGAACACGACGTTGCGTACGGTGCCTCCGCCGCCTCCCTCCACCAGCAGGCCGCCGCCCCAGTTGTTGGGGGCGAGGTTGCCCGCCACCAGCGCCCGCGTGAGGGTCAGCGATGCCGCGTTCCCGCCCACCCGGATCCCACCGGCTGCGTAGCCAGCTCCGTTGTCGGTGACGGTCACGCGGTCGGCGTCGAGGCTGCAGACGTGGCAGTAGATCCCGCCGCCTTCGCCTGCGACGTTGTCGGTCAGCTCCACGTTGATCAGCGTGGTGTTGGTCTGCTCTTGGAAGACTCCGCCGCCGAGACCGCCGAGGCCGCCGGTGATGGTGAGGTCTTCGAGGTGCACCACCACTCGGTTCCCGCTGACTCCGGCGGCGCTGAACACGGTGCCCTGGCCCTCCCCGTCGAGGATGGTCAGGCCGCGCCCGGCTCCGATGATGGTGGTGTCGAGGCGTCCACGGTCCACGACCATGGGCCAGGTGCCTGCGGCCACCCGGAGGGTGGAGCCGGGCGCGAGGCTGTCGAGGGCCTCGGCCATGGTGCCGTAGTCCGCGGGCACCTCGATCTCACCGGCTACGCGGACCTCGGTGACGGCGGGTGCCGAGGTCTGGCTGCCGTTGTTCACGGTGAGCTGCAGCGCGAACACGCCTGGTGTGTCGGGCGTGAAGGTGGCGGTGAAGTCGTTGCCCACACGGCTGCTCGCCAGATCGGCGTCCGTGAGCACCGAGCGTCCGGGAGCCGCTACCAGCGTCCACGTAGGCGTGAGCGCCACAGCATTGGGGTCGGTGCCGGAGCCCTCCACGTCCACTGCAGTGCCGTCGACGCCAGCCACGAGCTCCACGAAGCCCACGTCCACGCTGGCCACGGGCACGTAGTCCAGCGGCGAGGTGGGATCGGTGCCGTCCGCCACTTCGGTGGCATCGTCGACCCCGTCCCCGTCGGAGTCGGATGCTGTGGGGTCCGTTCCCTGCTGATACTCCGCGAGGTTGTCGAGCCCATCGCCGTCGACATCGCCCGCGCCGTCGGCGAACAGCGCGGGGTCGAGTCCGAACCGTAGCTCCCAGCCGTCGGGCATGCCGTCGCCGTCGGTGTCGCGCAGGAACAAGTCCCAGTCGTCCGGCGCGTCGGGGCCGCCGAAGGCGCCGCGATCCGCGGTGGTTCCATCCCGATCCAGGCCGTCGCCGCTGTCGACCATCGGGCTGCCTTCGAGCAGCCGCAGATCGAACGCGCCCAGGCCCTGACCGTCCCAGTCCACGAACAGCGGATCGGCCCTGAGATCGGTGGGCCCCGAGGAGTGGATGACGGGGGAGGACTGGATGGGGTTGTCGAAGAAGCCGTTGTAGCGGAAGTCCAGGTTGTCGTCGCTGCCCGTCTCGAACAGGCCGATGGAGTTGGAGCTGACGAGCAGGCTGTTCGTCATCGTCATGGCGATGGGGGAGAAGGTGCTCGCGCGGTTCACGCACTGGGTGCCGAGGTTGCCCGCGAAGGTCACGTGATCGAGCACCACACTCCCGCGGTTGCCCTCGCCGCGCAGGCAGGAGCCCGCGTTGCTGTCCGACCAGTTGCGCAGGAACAGCACGTTGCGGAAGGTGGCCGCCGCGTGGCGCACGTTGGCTCCGCCGCCGCCGCCGGTACCGTCGAGGGTGTTCTCGCTGATGGTGCCGCGCACCATGGACAAGGTGCCCTCGTCGATGTGCAGCGCGCCTCCTGCCACGGCTGCCGTGTTGGCGTGCAGATCCACGTCGATCAGGGTGGAGGTGCAGCTCACTGCGCCCAGGGCACCGCCTTGGTTCGCAGCGGAGCGCTCGATGGTCACGCGGGTGAGCGAGACGTCCCCACGCTCGCACGACACGGCTCCCCCCACTTGGCTCCAGCCGCCGGTCATGGTGAGGTCGCGGATCTGCACCACGCCGTTGGTGACCACGTCCACCATGGGACGGGCGTCGACGGCTGGGCGTAGGATGGTGACGTCGCGCCCTGCGCCCACCACCGAGATGGGCGTGTCGCCGGGATCGATGTGCGCCTCGTAGGTGCCCGGTCCGATCTGGATGGCGTCGCCTGGCAGTGCCTCGGCCAGCGCCTCTTCGATGGTCGGGTAGTCCTCGGGCACGCGTCGGGCGGCGGCCCGCAGGATGGCGGGCCGTGCGGGCAGCGAGTCCACGGTGCCGTCGTTGACCACGAGCTGGATGCGGTAGGTGCCGCGCACGTCGGCGAGCAGCCAGGGAGTGGGGGTTTCGGCGTCCACCAGGTCGGCGTCGGTGATGGCGGATCCGGCGGGCAGCGCGATGATGGACCAGTCGTAGGTCAGCGCATCGCCGTTGGGGTCCATCGAGCCCGTGCCGTCGAGGGTGATGAGCCCGGTCAGGGGATCGGCGGTGTAGGTCACGCGGGCCACCGGCCGGTTGTCCCACGCCACGGTGGGATCCTGAACGCCGAGCTCCACGTCGTCGCTCACGCCGTCGTCGTCGGAGTCGGCGGCGAAGGGATGCGTTCCGGCGGCGAGCTCTGCGGCGTTGTCGAGCCCATCGCCGTCCGGATCGAGGGTATCGTCCGCCACGCTGGGATCGAGGCCCACGGCCAGCTCCCATCCGTCGGACATGCCGTCGGCGTCCAGATCCACCGCGAAGCGGCTGCAGGCGGTCGCGGCGAGCGCGCCGCCGCACAGGCCGATGTCGGACCGGCTGCCGTCGGGATCGACGTGCTCGATGAAGCCCGCGTCGAAGGCGGGGCCCCGAGGCGAGGCGACCAGCACGTCGTCGCTGGGATCCCCGTCGTCCGTGTACAGCAGCAGCTGCGGATCGGCATCGCGCAGCAGACTCAGGGTGGAGACCTCCCCGGCATCGTCGGGCCAGATGTCGCGCCCCACGTTGTCGAACACCAACCCGTCGAAGGGCTGGTGGCTCGAGGTGCTCCCCGTCCCCATGAGGGTGTACGTCGCGGTGGCATCGGATCCGGCGTCGTTGCCGGCGAACACCAGCGACTGCATGACGTTGCTGCCGCTGTTGGACCACACCAGGTTCGGCGCCGAGCGATGGCCGACAACGGCCCCGTTGCTGGCGAACACGTTGTCGTTGCCCGAGCCGCTGTGGCGCCAGCACGCGCCGCGCAGTGCGGTGTTCTCCTGGCACACGAAGCTCGACAGCCAGAAGTTGGTGGTCCCGTTCAGGTTGCCGCCGTCGAGGTGCATGCCGCCCCCGTTCGTGGCGGCCTCGTTTCGCGCGAACACGGTGCGCTCGAGCTGCAGCAGCTGGTCGTCGACGCTGCCGTCCATGGACAGGCCACCGCCATCGCGGCCTGCCACGTTGTTCGAGAAGGTGGTGTCGTGGACGATGGCGGGCGTGCGGACCAGGCGCACGCCTCCTCCGTCCAGATCGGCGCTGTTGCCGGTGACGTGCACCCCGAACAGCTCCAGGCCCGCGCCGCGATCCATCCACACGCCGCCGCCGTGCTGGGAGTGCCCACCAGTCAGCGTGAGGTTGGCGAGCGTGACCCGCTCGCCGAGGGTGGACGTGATCACGGACGTCTGGGAGTCGCCCTGGATCACCACGCTGTCGGCATCGTCGAGGCCGACCAGCACGATGTCGTCGCCGTTGCCCACGATGGGGCCGAGCCACTCGCCCGCGCGCACGCCCACCGCATCGCCGCCAGCGGCGACCACCGCTGCCTGCAGATCGGTGAAGTCGTCCGGCACGATCACGCCCTCGAAGGCGCGCACCTGCACGAGATCGGTGTGGGTGGCCGCGCCGTCGCTGGCGGTGAGCTGCAGCTCGTAGGTGCCAGGCTCGTCGGGTGTCAGCGACGCGGTGGCGGTGGTGGCGCCCGACAGGGTGGCGGTGGAGACGCCGGGAACCGACAGCAGATCCCAGCTGTAGGTGAGGGGATCTCCGTTGGGGTCGAAGCTGGCGGAGCCACTGATCTCCACGGGGTCGCCCACCCAGGCCACGCGGTCCTTGCCGGCGTCGGCGATGGGGCGATTGGTGCGCGGATCGCCGGGATCGGTGCCGGCTGTGGCCTCGTCGCCGTCCGAGACACCGTCGATGTCGGTGTCGTCGACGAGGGGATCGGTGCCGTCGTCTGCCTCCTGCAGCGAGGTACGGCCATCCGCGTCGGGATCGTCGCCGGCGTCGTCGACGAAGCGGTTGGTGCCGTAGTGGTCCTCGAAGCCGTCGGTCAGGCCATCGGCGTCGGAGTCCCGCGTCTGGCCGTGGGCCCAGTGGGCGAAGGGCGTGTCGGCAAAGGTGGTGGTGTCGTCGGGGAGGCCGCCGAAGGCACCGAGATCGCCGGTGGTGGAGGCGTCCAGGAAGTCCGAGGTCGACAGCAGGCGCAGGTCCCAGTCGAGCGGTGCATCCGAGGCGTCGCTGGCCACGTAGGCGGGGTCGCCAGCGATGCGGGTGATCAGGTAGTCGTTGCCGATCCAGTCGGGTCCGGCGTTGCCGCGGAAGCCGGTCTCGGCGACCGCCAGGGTGCAGGTCTGCGCCGGGCACACGTCGGTGTCGAGGTCGAAGGCGATGGTGCGAACGGGATCGGCATGGCCGGTCACGAGCGACGCGCGCACGGTGACGATGCTGTTGCGAGCCCACAGGGCCGATCCGCGTGCTCCTCCGAAGAGGCTGGAGCCGAGGAGGCGGTTGTCGTGCCACGTGACGTGCTCGAAGGTGACGTCGGACGCCTGCGCGGTGCCGGCGGGGAACTCGAGCGCGGCCACCCCGCAGCCCTGCTGCGTGGCGCAGCTGTTGCCTGCGATCACCGTGTTGCGCACGGTGCCGGAGCCGTTCTCGAAGGCCATTCCGCCACCGCGGCCACCCGCCGACTCGTTGTCGAGGATCTGGACGCGGGCCAGCTCCACACTGCCGCCCTCGCGCACGTAGATCCCTGCTCCGAGTGCGCCAGACGCGTTGCGGGTGACGCGGGAGTCCTCGAGGGTGAGCGAACCGCCGCTGTTCACGGCGATTCCGCCGCCGCTGTTGGCGGCGCTGTTGCCGTCCACGCAGACCTCGCGCATGGTCACGGCGCCCTCGACGAGCACGCCTCCACCCACGCGCACCTCACCGAGCAGCGTGCCGGAGCCCCCCGACAGGGTGATCCGCTCGATGGCGCCGTCTGCGAGGCGCACCACGGAGTCGGGGGACTGGCCGAACAGCTGCGTGCGATCGCATCCTTCGCCCGCGAGGGTGAGCTGCTTGCCCTCGGCTGCCTTGGTGGTGAGGTCGATGTTGGCGAAGTACGTGCCCGCGTCGAACTGAATCACCACGGGAACGCCCGTCGGAACAGTGCGTAGGGCGTCCTCGAAGGTCTGGAACGGGTTGGGCTTGGGGCCCACGGCGTACTCGTCGACGTAGCCGTCGCAGTCCTCGTCGACGTCGTTGCCCACCACCTCGATGGTGTCGGGGCTGTGGCTGGCGTCGGCGTCGTTGCAGTCCAGGGCGTTGTCGGCCACGCCGTCGCCGGGGCCGCAGGCGAGCACGGGGGAGGCGGGATCGCCGTAGCCGTCTCCGTCGTCGTCGGTCCACATCTGGGTGAGCTCGACGTCCTCGTCGATGGCGCCGTCGCAGTCGTTGTCGATGCCGTCACAGATCTCGGCGCGATCGGTCCACGCCTCGGGCTCTGCGTCGTCGCAGTCGTCGGCGGCCAGGGCGAAGCCGGGTGTGACCCAGCACCCCTGTGTGGTGTTGGCGTCGGTTCCGCGGCCGTCTCCGTCGAGATCTTCGTAGAAGGTGAGCTGGACGCCTTCGTCCACCTCGTCGTCGCAGTCGTTGTCGAGCAGATCGCAGATCTCGGGCTTGTCGGGGCTCGACTGGTTGTCCTCGTCGTTGCAGTCGCCACCCTGCAGGGATCCGTCGGCAGGCAGCTCGCACACGCGCCGGACGAAGTCGTCGTCTCCGTAGCCGTCGCGGTCGCGGTCCCAGAAGGCGGTGATGGCGACGTCCTCGTCGACCTGTCCGTCGCAGTCGTTGTCGAGGCCGTCACAGACCTCCACCCCGCCACGGTGGGCTGCAGGGTTGTCTGGCTCGCAGTCACGGCCGTCGCGGGTACCGTCTCCGTCTGTGTCGCTGCAGCCCATCAGGCCCAGGAACGCGACGATCACCCAGCTCGCTCGCCATCCCATGCGTCCTCCTCCCTCGGCAGGGTGCCCCTTTTGTAGCGGGCCCGCAAGTCAACCCCCGAACAGCACAAACGTGCCCTCATCGACACCGTCGGCGGAGACGAACGTGACCTCCCCTCGGTCGGCAGACAGGGCCAACCAGGCGAATCCGAGTGTGGCAGAGGCGAAGCGCGGTTCGTTGCCACGATCCACCAAGCGGGTCACCGACGCCCCGGCTCCGGACACCACGAGCTGTACGCCGCAGTGGTCGAGCAGCTGTCGGGTGTGGTCGTGGCCCGACAGGTACAGCTGTACCTGATTGCACAGCGGCTGCAGCAGCCTGGCTACGCCGCGTCCCGAGGCGTAGGGCAGGATCGACCAACCCTCGTAGCTACCGGCGTTGCCGTGGGGCCCGTTGGACCGCCACGGATGATGGCCAGCCACCACGCGCACGGGTGCGTCGCTGCTGTCGAGAACACCCTGCAGCCAGCTGCGCTGGGGCTCGGCCCCGAACTGCAGGGCCGCGTTGGTGTCGAGCCCGACGAGCTGTACCGGCCCCACGCGAGCGTGCCACGCATGGCCGGGCAGCTCGACGCCCGCCGTACGCGCTGCCCAGGCGAGCTGCCATCCGGCTCGCTCCTGGTCGCGACCATGGGCGTAGTCGTGGTTGCCAAGGACCAAGTACACCGGCACCCCAGCGGCGGTGTAGGGCGCGGCGATGCGGTCGTCAGCCAAGGGATCGTCGGGGTACTCCATGCCGCGCGGGTAGAGGTTGTCCCCCAGCATCAGGATCAGATCGCAGCCACGCACGGCACAGGTCTCGACGATGGCGTGGGCCACCTGCGCCTGCCCGGCGTTGCCTTTTCCGGTGTCGCCAACCACGATCAGCCGCACCACGCCGTCGCTGGCAGTGGCGGTGGTGGGTGCTTCCGCAAAGGTGAGGGGGCTGGCGCTGCACCCCAGCCACAGCAGCCAACCAGCGGGCACCCCGATCAGGTCATGCGGGGGCCGCGATCCACAGGATCGCGGCCACCACCAGCAGCATGAACAGGAACAGGAGCAGGCCGACCGTGGCTCCCGTCCACGCCAGCCATGCCCGGGAGATGCCCGCGGGGGCGCTCATGGCCGAAGGGGGGGTGGCGGTGGGCTCGGGCTCGTGGGCCATCGTCCGAGGGCTGTTGGCAGGGTCGTCGCCGGCGAACAGGAAGCTGTCTGGCGCCGCGGGACGGGAGAAGTCTCCTCGGGGCGGCGGTGGGGCTTCTTCGAGCACCGAGGTGGGCCGATCGGCATCGGCCGAGCCTGGCTCGAGGGGGCCTCGGAGGTCCGGGTGAAGCGCCTTCGGGTCGTCCAGGAGTGCTGCTGCGGGGTTGTCGCCTCCCGAGATGGCCATCGTGGGCGCGTCGTGGATGTCCTCTCCGGGTCTGGGCCCGAGCTCCTGCAGCGCGCGCTCGATGTAGCCGTCGCCGTCGTTGGTGAAGATGGTGGGCGCGTCGTGCACATCTTCGGCATCGGACCAGCTGGGGGGCCTGCGAGCGGGTGGCGGCTCCTCGAGCACCTCGGTGGGACGGGCCTCCGACAGTGGCCGTGGGTTGGCTCTCGCGGCGCTGAGGGCTGCCACCTTGGGAGGCAGACCCGTGGCGGGGCGAGACGGGCTGGGAGGATCGAAGCGAGCGTCGTCCGACAGTGGGCTGCCGGTCTCCAGGTGGGGAGGCCGAGCTCCCGTGGGCAGGGGGACCGTCGGCTGGTTGGGGCGGACCTCGCCCGTGGTTCGATCGTCGTCGGGGTTGGAGGGGAGCGGGCGCGTCGTGGGGCCGCGCTGGACGGGTCCACCGGGTGCCTCGAGCCCCTCGGCGGTGGTGTCCATCAAGCTCTGCAGCAGACTGTTCGTGCTCTCGCCCTGACTCCAGGAAGGCAAGCCCGGACCCGCGTCGATGGGCAGGGGCATGCCCGTCGGCAGGGGGCGGGTGTCGCCCCCCTTCAGGAGCTCCGCCGTCAGCTCCGGTGCCTCGCCGTCGGGGCCAGTGGGCGGATCCTGGAACTCGGGGAGGGGCTCGGCCTGCCAGTTGGGCCAGAGCAGGCCAGCGTCTTGGCCCGCTTCGCCCGGGCCCTCTGGCTTGGCGTGTGCGTTGCCGCTGGACTGGGCACGGGAGGGTTGGGAGGGCGCAGCCGCAAGCGACTTGGCCACCACCTTCGACGGGCGCCGGGGAGCAGAGGTGGGAGGCGCGGTGGGGGCCTCCTCTGCGGCCTCTGCCGCGAGCTTGGCGCGCTTGTCGGGCTCCATCACCTCGGTGGGAGGATCGTCGAGCTCGAAGTCGAGTCGCTCGGAGAGCCAGTCTTCGACGGACTGATCAGCGTGCTTGCCTCGCTTGCGGGACGTCACGAGTCGACCTACCTTTGCTGAACGCCCTGCCCACCGAGCTGGTCGTGAACCGCCCGGACGACGGTCTCCGTCACCAGATTAACCTCGTCGGCGGATCGCCGGTTCTCCGGGTTGGCATAGGTGAGCTCGAAGGTGACGCTTCGCACGAGATCACTGGACGTGGGAGAGGCGCGGTCGGTCGATGGATCTCCGCCTTCCTCCATGACGAAGACGTCCACCACCCACACCCTCTGCAGCCAATCGGGTCCTGCGCTGGACATGCAGTCCACCACCGTGGCGACGGTGATGCCGTCGGGGATGGCGAAGGCCACGCTGCGAGCGATGGGCTGGCTCGTGGGAGGCTCCTGGTAGGTAGGTCTCCGCCCCTCCGACACCAGGACCTCGCGATCGATCTCCAGGTAGCAGGGGCGTACGACCTTGATCTTGTACCTGCGAACCACGGCCGGATGCACCTCTCCCAGCACGCCCACGGGTTGGCCCTGCAGGGTCACGAGGGCGCGGCGGCCCGGGTGCAGCGCGATGGCCAGTGGATGTTCTTCGGGGCACTCCGACAGCTCCAGCGGCAGTCCGAGCTCCACCGCCAGCTCCTCGACCACGCCCTTGAGGAACCATGCCCCCGTCTGGACCCGTGCCGTGGGGGACCACTGCGTGGGGGGCTCGGCCGAGAACGTGGCGAGCCACAGCAGCTGCCGCTCGGAACATGGTGAGCGGGTGCGGTCCGCTCGGTCCGAGTCCGCACCTGGCGCCGGGTGGAACGTGCGCGTCCACTCGAACATCTTGCCGTGCAGGGTGCGCCGCCGCTCGTTGATCGCCACCGCCTCCATGGCCTGGTGCAGGCAGTTGTTCTTCAGCAGCGAGTAGGCCCGATCCATCGCGTTGGTGGTCTCGATGTGCTCGAACAGCGGGTGTCCTTCCACCAGGCCGAGCAGCTCCCGTGCGCGCCTGCCATAGAAGCCGTCGGTGAAGACCTCGTGGAAGCCGTAGCCCAGCAACACTTCTTCGACGCGATCCCGTCGCTCCTCCTCGGCGGAGGGCTGGGCGCCCAGATCGGCCTGGGGAAGCTCGATGGGCGTGGTGTCGTAGCCCACGGACTTGGCGAGCTCCTCGTACAGATCCGCGGGGTAGTGCACGTCCCACAGGCGCCAGGTCGGAACCCGAACGCTCGTCGTCGCACCCGACACGGTCGCGAAGCCGTAGCGACCCAGGCGCTCGATCATCTGGGCTTCGGTGAGATCCGTGGCGAGGAAGGCGTTCACCTCGGCGACGTCGATCTCGATGACCCGCGCGGGGTCGGTGAAGCTGCCCACGGAGCCCGTGAGGCCTTCTCGTCGCCATCCCGCATGGGTCTCGAGCAAGTGTGCCACCCGACCTGCTCCCGTGAGCACCCGGTCGGGATCCGATCCGCGCTCGAACCGTGCCGAGGAGTCGGTGTGGATCGACAGCGCCCTGCTCGCCTTGCGCACCGCCACCGGGTCGAAGCAGGCCGACTCCAGCAACAGCCGGGTGGTCGCCTCGGTGGTCTTGGACTCCTCGCATCCGATGACGCCCGCGATGGCCAAGATCTTCTCGTCGTCCGCGATCACCAGCGTGCCCTCGGGCAGCTCCACGCGGGACTCGGCGAACAAGGGCAGCGCCTGCTCGCCCGCCACCGACTCTCGGATGGTGACGGGGCCCACGATGGTGTCTGCATCGAAGGCGTGGGTGGGCTGGCCGAGCTCGAGGTTCGCGACGTTGCTGGCGTCGATGGGGGCCTCGAGGCTGTGGATCTGGGCGCCCTCGAGCACGCGCAGGGCATCGGCGCCCACGGTGCCCTTCTTCTTCCGCTTCTTGCGCGTCATCAGCGTGGCGGTGTAGCGCAGGCACAGCTCGGTCTCGCAGCGAAGCTCCCAGGGCGGCTCTCCGAGCTGCAACTTCGCGGTCTCCGGAGCGGTGAGCCCCACGCCGAGTCGTCCGTCGAGCTCGCGGGCGACGCCGTCGTAGCAGTGGTGATCCCCTCGGTTGGCGAGCAGCTCGAGGGTGAAGACGGTGCCGGTTCCGTCGTGCTCTACGCGCTTGACCTCCAGACCCTGCTCGTCCATCAGACGGCGCAGCTGTACGGGGTCTTCTGGGGCGTCGATGTGTCGACGCAACACGTCCAGGGCGATCCTCACGGCGTGCCTCGCTGCATGGTCTCGTGGACCCGCAAGTCCTGTTCGTAGAGGGTGGCGGACTTGCTGACTCCGGCCCACTGGGCGCCCAGGCGGGTGGTGCCCAGCCCGAAGGCGATGCCCGTCACCTCGGTGTGGTCGAAGCCGAAGGTCTCGAACACCTTGGGGTGGACCATTCCCGCACCCAAGACGGTGAGCCAGCCCGCGCCGTGGCAGGCGCCGCAGCCGCCCCCATCGGACTGGCCGCTGCCGTCACAGGCCACGCACGCCAGGTCCATGCCGATGCTGGGCTCGGTGTAGGGGTAGAACTTGGGCTTGAACCGAATTCGGCGACTGCTTCCGTACAGGGTGCGTGCCACGAAGGCCAGCACACCCTTGAGGTGGGCGAAGGTCAGGCCGGGCTCGACCCACAGTCCCTCGAATTGATGGAACATCGCGGTGTGGGTGGCGTCCACGGCCTCGTTTCGGTACACGCGCCCGATGCTCGCGATCTTGATGGGCAGCTCGGGCCGCTCCTCGAGCACTCGTGCCTGCACGGTGGTGGTGTGCGATCGCAGCAACCACCCGCCAGTCACCCAGAAGGTGTCCTGCATGTCCCGAGCAGGGTGGTGCTCTGGGATGTTCAGCGCGTCGAAGTTGTACCAGGGGTGCTCCACCTCGGGTCCGTCCACCACCTCGAAGCCCAGCTGGCGGAGCATCTGCATCGCCCTTCGCTCCACCTGGGTGATCGGGTGCCGGGCCCCACGGTGCGGCGCGAGCCCGGGCAGGGTGAGATCCTGCCACTCGGCCTGCAGCTGGCGGGCGAGGGCCTGTTGCTGCACGCGCTGTGCGGCTTGCTCCACCTCCGCCTCCATGGTGGCCTTGGCCGCGTTAATGGCGGCCGCCACCGCAGGGCGATCGGCATCGGGGACGGATCGGAGCTCCTTGAACGCTGCCTTCAGCGGACTCTTCTTGCCCGTGTGTCGGCGCTTCACCTCGTCGAGGTGGGCAGGATCGGTGACAGCGGAGAGATCAGCTCGGAAGTCCCTTAGGAGGGACTCGACGTCTGGCATCGGCATCGGCCTCATGGATCGGGGGGAGTCCTAACCGGTCGAGCGAGCCCGAGTCCCGATCCTGCGATGAGGGGTCTCACGCTGGTTACGGCAATTGCTGACCGTTTCAGACGAACGGCCTTCCGTCCGATGTGTCTACTGGAACTAGAGGGTCGGTGGATCGTCGACCCCGAGCACAGGGAGCGCCCGTGTCCTCATTGATGGTCAGCATGGCACCTCGGTTGGTCGGCGTCATGGTCATTTGGGCTGGTACCGTCTTGGCGGTCGCCATCGGCGGCTGACGATCGTGCGCCCGTGGGCGCGCGTTCGGATACGTGCGGAGCGATGGGACGCATTGCCGTCGACGACTCCACACGGTCCGTCCTCGAGCCGGTCCGCGCCACGGTGGAGCGGGGTCTCGAGCAGCTGCCTCCCGCGGGGGGGCCCGTTCACGTAGAGCTGGGCAACGTTCCCGGCTTCTTTGCGTGGCATGCGGACGGCCGACGAGTCGTGCTGTCGGAGCACCTGGCAGGACCCGCCCTGCATCACCCCGACGAGTCGCCTGCGATCCCGGTGGATCGATGGCGCCGCGCGGCGGCGAGTGTGCTGGAGGGAGTGGCCCTGCTGGAGCTGTCGCGACGCTGCGAAGCGCAAGCGGGTGACGACTGGAGGTGGACGGGCGCGGCTGCCTTTGCTGCGCACCGCGTGGCGCCGGAGCTCGGGATCGCGCACGCCGATCTCGCGGTGGCGATCGCGACGGGGCACCCGGGTGGGCATCCTCGGGCTGGTGGAGCCGTGATGCAGGCGTGGCACGCGGCCAAGGCGGATCCGCTGGCGCAGGCCGTGCGCCTGCTGAAGGGCGGGGTGCTGTCGGCGGCGGAGTGGCTGCGGCTGGGAGCTTGGGTGCTGTCGCCGCGAGGGGGGCGAGGTGCCCTCCCGGTGCAGGTGGAGCCCGTCGCACCTCGGGACGTGCCGTGTGCCTTGGATGCGTGGAGCTGGCAGCCGCTCCTCGTTCCCGGCCACTCCAGGGGCGGTCGGGTGGTGGTGCAGGGCGCGGGAGCGGTGGACCAGCCGTGGGCGCGGGCGGACCATGCGCTGAAGACCCTGGCGGCGGCGGTCGACGGAGGGTGCTCGCTGGTGACCGACACCGGTGGGCCCGTGGGCACCTGGGAGGTGGCCAGCGCCGAGGGCTTCGGGCAGGTGATGGGAGCGCGGGGTGTGCGCTTCGAGTTCAGCGCCGATGGTCGGCTCCAGGTCGTGCTCGCCGACGCCTTCGTGGGTCCCTTGGCGGCCGTGGGAATGGCCGACCGGATGGGAACGAGCGGGACCTGCTCGGGGCGCTGGTGCGTGGCGGGGGAGCAGGAGCTACGGTTCGTGGGGATCGAGACCCACAGCCTGACGATGCACGGCCGCCGCGACCGCTTCGCGATGCCGGCGAAGGGCTTCGGGATGGGGGAGTGGCTCATGGCCCTGGGCGAGGGCACCTGGGTGTGGGGACGCACCGACGATGGTCGTCTCCTGTTGCGGGGACGAATGCTGGGCGGCGAGGTTCAGGTCAGGCTGCGACAGGGGCGTTAACCGCGCCGCGGGAGGAGGGTACGTGGATCGGAGGGTGGCGGCTGGGGCGGTGGCAGCGGTGGTGTTCGGCTCGGCTGCGCTCTACCTGGCGTGGCCTTGGCTGGCTGGCGACGACGCTCCCCTCCAGGGCCGTGGCGCCAAGGAGGCGTCGGAGGAGACGCTCCGGCACACACCGGCGGCACCGGTGGATCGGGCTCGGGCGCCCGAGGGGGCTCCCAACGTGGTGCTCGTGATTGGTTGCACGGTCCGTCGGGATCAGATGACGCCCTACGGTGGGCCGGCGCAGACCACTCCCTTCCTGACCGAGCTGGCCAACGACGGGGTGCGCTTCGAGGGTGCGCTGTCGACGTCTTCGTGGACGCGTGAGGCGTCGGTGGGGTTGCTGGTGGGCCGCCACGCCGCGTCGGTGGGGATGGCCGAGCCCGGTCCGCGACACAGCGAGCGGGTGTTGCCCTCGGAGCTGACCACCCTCGCGGAGCGCTTCCAGGCCGCCGGGTGGAGCACCGTGGGCGTGACGGCCAACCCCAACCTCAACTACGAGTTCGGCTTCGGCCAGGGGTTCGATGCCTACCGTGACACGCTGTCGGAGCGGGCCTTCGCCACCGAGAACAAGATCGGAGGCACCCGCGTGGTGCGGGACGCGCTGAAGTTGGTGGACGCGCGAACTCCCGAGGACGCGGAGCGCCCCCTCTTTCTGCAGGTCGTGATCATCGATCCCCACACGCCCCGGTACCCCCGGCCGAAGGAGCTGATGGCCGTCGGCGACCCCGGCACTCGCGTGTCGCGCACGGTGCTCGAGTACCGCGCCCTGCTGCGTCGCACCGACGCAGCAGTGGCCAGGCTGCAGGGGGAGCTCAAGGAGCGCGGCATCACTCCGCAGGACACGCTGTGGGTGTTCGTGGCGGACCACGGGGAGGGGTTGTCGATGCCCGCGCACCACGGGGGCGGACACGGCAAGCGCATGTACGGAAGCACGGTGCGGATCCCGTGGCTGGTGCGGGGGCCCGGGGTTCCGGCGGGACACCGCATCGACGGTCTGGCCAGCGGTGTGGATCTCGTGCCCACGCTCATCGGTCTGACCGGGTTGCCCGCCGATCCTGCGCTGCCCGGCAGAGACTTCTCTGCGCTGGTGCAGGGGGAGGGAGGTCGCACGGATCGCGAGCGGGCCTTCGCCGCCTCGATGTTCCTGCGGTCGAACATCGCCTCGGTGTGGACCGACGAGACCCAGTGCCAGTCGGGCTACGATCCCGAGGTGCGCCCTCGGGATCGCATTCCGCGCGGCTGCTTCGATCGCGAATCCGATCCCTCCTTCCGCCTACCCAGCGAGGATGCGGCCTTGCTGGCGGAGCTGGATGCATGGCGACAGCAGCGCCTTGCGGAGGGAGAGGGGGCGGATCCCGAGCAGCTCGAGCCGGCGGATGACCTGGACGCACAGCTCGAGGCATTGGGCTACCGAGAGTAGTTCGTGCCCAACTCGGGCCGGGCCCGGTATGTTGAATGACGTCGGAGGCTCCATGCCGAAGGTTCGCCAGCTCCATCAGCGGGACTGGGATCAACTGTTGATGGTGGCGTCGGGCTTCCTGCCCATGACCAACGGGAACCTCCGGGAGGCCATGGCTCGTGCGATCGCCGCCCATGCCGACCTGATCCGGGCGGTGCGGGAGGATGGGGTCACCACGGAGCTGTCGCGGGGCAAGGTCACGCTGTTCGTGCCGGAGGGCGGAGGGCTGGCGCTGGCCTTCGAGTCCAGCAAGGCCGCCGCCGAGCGTCGCCGAGCGCCTGGGGCCACCGACAGTCGGCCCCCGGTGTCGGAGTTCTCTCTGGAGGTGCTCGAGCCCAGCGAGTACATCGCAGCACCCGAGGACGACCGCGGCCCGGTGAAGGGCGACTGGCCCGAAGTCGGATAGCCCCCCTTGCATCGACTTTCGGCCCTCGGCTTCGCCTGCGGGCCCTCCGGAGGTGCAGATGGAGCGGCAGTTCGAGGAGGGAGTCACCCTGGACCGGTTCCTGATGGACACCTTGGCGGATCATCCCGAGGCCACAGGTACCTTCGTGAACCTCTGCCAGAGCATCGCGCTCGCCGGCAAGATGATCAGCTCCCGTGTGAACCGCGCAGGCTTGGCAGGCATGCTGGGGGCGACGGGCGAGGTCAACATCCAGGGCGAGTTCGTCCAGAAGCTCGACGAGTACGCCAACGAGACCTTCAAGCGCTCGCTGGAGCATCGCGGACACACCTGCATGGTGGTCTCCGAGGAGGAGGAGTCCCCCGTGCTGGTGGGAGAGCGCTGGCACTCCGGCAGGTACGTGGTGACCGTCGATCCGCTGGACGGATCCTCCAACATCGACTGCAACGCGACCATCGGCACGATCTTCGGGGTGTTCCGTCGTCGCTCCAGCGAGGGGAGCCCCGCAGAGCTGACGGACGTGCTCCGCACGGGCCGGGATCTGGTGGCCGCCGGCTACGTGATCTATGGCTCGGGGACCGTGTTGGTGCTCGGTTCCGCGTCGGGGGTGAACGGCTTCACCCTCGATCCCACGGTGGGCGAGTTCTTCTTGTCGCACCCCCGGATCCGCATCCCCGAGGGCAAGATCTACAGCTGCAACGAGGCCTACTCCCCACGCTGGGCCGAGGGCGTGAACCGCTTCGTGCAGCGCGCGAAGGAGCGCGGCTTCCGAGCGCGCTACATCGGAAGCTTGGTGGCGGACTTCCACCGCACGCTGGTGAAGGGAGGCGTGTTCCTGTACCCAGCCGACGATCGCTCGCCCAAGGGCAAGCTCCGGTTGTTGTACGAGGGGTTTCCCCTGGCGTTCTTGGCAGAGAAGGCGGGCGGCGCGGCCACGGACGGTCGTGGCGCCATCCTGGATCGGCTGCCCGAGGAGCTGCACGAGCGCACCCCGTTGTTCATCGGCGACGAATCGCTGGTGAACGAGGTCACTGACCTGAACCGGTCGTGATCTCGGGACGTTTCCGGGTTACGGCCGTCGGCTTCTTCCGACCGGAGGGACGTCGACGTGGCCTGCCTATCCTACCGTGACGGCTCCAGCGCCGAGCCACTGCCCTTCGCGGAGCCGGGG
Organism: Myxococcales bacterium; assembly: GCA_019634415.1. Taxonomy (GTDB): domain Bacteria; phylum Myxococcota_A; class UBA796; order UBA796; genus DRPG01. The sequence continues at coordinate 96,058 of JAHQVJ010000221.1, read as the reverse complement.
GCGCGTCCGCACTATGCCCCGGATCGCGTGGTCCGCATCACCCGAGCCACGATCCGGCTGACGGTGGATCCCGCCACGGCCACCTTCTCGGGGGTCGGTGAGTACTCCCTCGATGCACTGCCCACCTTCGATGGGAGCTTCAGCCTCGATCTGGACGAGGTCGAGGTGGAGCAGGTCACGGCCGAAGGGGCCGCGGTGGACTGGGTCCACGAGGATGGTCGACTCGTGATCCGAGCCGAGACGGTGCCTCAGGAGCTGGTGGTGCGCTGGCGCGGCGCGAACCCGAGGCGGGGGCTGTACTTCACGGGGCCGACCCCGTCCGAGCCCGATCGGGCTCACATGGCGTGGACGCAGTGCCAGGACGAAGACGGTCACGTCGTGTTCCCCTGCCACGATCACCCCTCCGTGAAGCACCCGTGGACCCTGGAGCTGGTGGCCCCCGCTGGGTACACCTTGCTGTCCAACGGCAAGCAGGTGGGCAGCGGAGAGCTGGGGGATCAGGTGTGGGCGCGCTTCGAACAAGAAGAGCCCATGCCCGCGTACCTCGTGACCTTCGTGGCCGCGCAGCTCACGGTGATGGCGGCCAGCTGGAACGGCAAGCCCGTGCGCTACTTCGTGCCGGTGGGTCAGGAGCGCAACGTGGAGCGGGCCTTCGGCCGCACTCCGGCCATGCTCGACCACTTCAGTCACCTGTTGGGGGTGCCGTACCCCTGGCCTCGCTACGATCAGGTGGTGGTGCACGACTTCGTGTTCGGTGGCATGGAGAACGTCTCCTGCACCACGATGACCGACGTGCTGCTGATGGACGAGAAGGCGGAGCTGGACGGACAGCCCGACTCCTTGGTGGCCCACGAGCTGGCGCACCAGTGGTTCGGAGATCTCGTGACGTGCCAGGACTGGTCACAGGGGTGGCTCAACGAGTCCTGGGCGACCTACATGGAGGCGCTGTGGTGGGAGAGCTCGCGTCCGGCGGAAGAGGCCACCTGGTACCGCTGGAGCACGGCTGCGGGCTACCTCGACGAGCACGACAACCGCTACCGGCGACCCATCGTCGCCTACGACTTCCGCGAGCCCATCGATCTGTTCGATCGTCACCTCTACAACAAGGGCTCCTGTGTGCTGTGGACGCTGCGGCACCAGCTCGGAACCGAGGCCTTCTTCGCGGGGGTCCGGCTGTACCTGGAGCGGCACGCGCACAGCACGGTGCACACTCGGCACTTCCAGCGGGCGCTGGAGGACGCCAGCGGGACCAACCTCGACGGCTTCTTCCACCAATGGGTCCATCGGGCAGGTCACCCGCAGCTCACCGTGGAGGTCTCGCGCGAGGGGTCGAATCTGTGTGTGACGGTGGTGCAGAAGCAGGGAAGCGGCGACGACGAGGTCTTCGCGTTTCCCCTGCGGCTGGTCATCGTGGAGCCCGACGGCGAACGCATCGTGGACCTTGCGGTGCGCGAGCGCCAGCGCACCTACGTGATCCCGTCTGCAGCCGACGCCCACGTGCGAGTGGATCCCGGCTACCGCGTGCTGGCGACCGTGGAGCTGAAGGGGTCCGATGCCTGGCTCGAGCGCCTGTCGCAGGATGCGTGTCCCGTGCTGGCGGTGCGCGCCTGTCGTGCCCTGCTCACCTTGGGCACGCCGCGGGCGCTGGCCGCTGCGGAGCGAGCCCTTACGGAGCATCCCTTCTGGGGGGTTCGAGCCACCGTGGCGGGTGCGCTGGCATCCCGGGGCACCGAGCAGGCCATGCAGCACGTGATCGGGCGCCTGGCCGAGGAGGAGGAGCCCAGGGCGCTGCGCGCGCTGGCGACGGCGGTGGGCAAGTGGCGCACGCCAGAGGCGGCGGATGCTCTGATCGCGCTGCTGGAGCGTGGACTACCCACCTGGCAATCGATGGGTGCAGCGCTGGTGGCGCTCGGCAAGACTCGGGATCCTAGAGCTGCAGACGTGCTGCGGACCCACCTCGACACGAACTCTTGGGCCGACATCGTTCGCCAGAGGGCGCTCGAGGGACTCGCCGCCACCCAAGACGAGGCGGTGCTTGCCGATCTGTCGCGCCACACGGAGCCAGGTCACTCCGATCGCGCTCGCGCGGCGGCGGCTCAGGGGCTCGCCGCACTGGGGGAGGTCAGCAGCGAGGCGGTGCGTCGCACCGTGCTGGAGCGGCTGGTGGAGTTGGTGCGCGAGCCAGGCTTTCGGGTTCAGAGCGCCACCATCGCAGCGCTGGGCCGCCTCGGTGATCCGGCAGCCATCGGCCCGCTGCAGCAGGTCCATGCCTCGGCCGCGGACGGGCGGGCCAAGCGCACCGCATACGAGGCCATGATGCGCATTCGTCGCGGCCGCACCACGGAGGAGGGACTGTCGACCCTGCGGCGACGAATGGAGGAGGTCGCGACGGACGTCTCCAAGCTGAGGAGCCGATTGGATAGGATGTCCTGATTCTGCCTGCGGGGGTCGTGGGCGGGCCACCCGAGGGGGAACAATGGCAGACACCCTCACCGGGGTTCACCTCGGGCCATTTCGGATCGAGTCGCCCCTGGGCCAGGGAGGCATGGCCACCGTGTGGCGGGCGCTGCACCAGGAGCGTGGGATTCCGGTGGCCCTCAAGATCCTCGACCGCACCACGGAGGATCTGGCGCAAGCCTTCCAGAACGAGGTTCGTGCCGTCGCCAAGCTGGACCACCCGAGTGTGGTGTGGGTGTTCGACGTGGGGGTGGTGGGCGCGCAGACGGCTGCGTCGGAGCCCCGGTTGCCGGAGGGCACCCCCTTCATCGCCATGGAGCATGCGGGGCGCGGGACGCTGCGGGAGTGCTCAGAGCTACAGTGGCCCGCCGTGCGCGAAGTGCTCCTGGCCTTGCTGGATGCGCTTGCCCATGCCCATGCACGGGGTGTGATTCACCTGGATCTGAAGCCGGCCAACGTGTTGCTGTGTGGTCCGGAGGACCTGCGACCGGGCCTGAAGCTGGCGGACTTCGGCATCGCCCGAGCCCTGGGGCGCTACAACCCCACGCTGCCGGGCAAGGGGCCGGCCATCGGCACGGTGCAGTACATGGCCCCCGAGCAGATCCGGTCGCAGGCCGAGGCCTACGGGCCTTGGACGGATCTGTACGGGTTGGGGAACGTGGCGTGGCAGCTGGTCACGGGACGCGTCCCGTTCCACTGGCTGGAGCAACCGCAGCTGGTGCGGGGGCAGCTGGAGCAGGAGCTACCGGCGTTGGAGGCCGAAGGGTTCCCAGACGGCTTCGGAGCCTGGGTGCGACGCTGCATCGCCAAGGAGCCGGCTGCGCGCTTCCAGCGGGCTGCGGACGCCGCAGACGCCCTGATCGCCCTGGGCGGTGGACTGGGCACCACGGGCGTGCTGGTCCGACGCGAGGCCGACGATCTGGACGACATGGCGTCCACGGTGGTCGGGCTTCCCGCAGGGGTCGAGCTGACCACCGACCACGTCACGCTGCACAACGCGGTGCGACCGCCGCAGCTGGGTGGACTGGATCGCACCTGGGTGCCCTCCAACACGCTGTCGGATTGGCGCAGGCCAAACTCCAAGCGCCGTGCGCTCCAGCTGCTGGGAGCGGGGTTGCGTCTGTATGGGGTGCGCCGCCCTCCCATGGTGGGCCGCATCGACGAGCGCGATGCGCTGTGGCGACAGCTCCGACGGGTCACGCAGACGGGGCGGCCGCAGCTGGTGCTCGTGCAGGGGCCAGCGGGGTGCGGTGCGTCTCGGCTGGCGCGTTGGCTGTGCGAGCGCGCCCACGAGGTGGGGGCGGCCACGCCGCTGGAGGCACGGTTCCATCACAGCGACCCGCCGGACGCCGCCATCCGCCGCATGTGGGCGACCTACCTCCAGCTCGATGCGGCTCAGCCGAAGGACCGGGTCGGGTGGCTCAGGACCCGCCTCGGCCAGCTCGGCCTCGCCGAGTCGGTCTCGGAGCTGGTGGCGCTGGTGTCGCCAGCGGATGCGTCGACCCGGCGACGGGCGTCCATCCAGGTGCTGAAGGCCATCACGCAAGAGCGGCCAGTGGTGCTCTGGCTCGACGACGTGCACCATGGCTCCGAGGGCCTCGACCTGGCTCGCGATCTACTCGCTGCTCCCTCGGTGGTGCCCGTGTTGGTGGTGGCCACCGCCCAGCGGGAGGGGGTGGCGCAGCGCCCCGAGGTGCTGGCACGCTTGAGGTCGCTTCCGGCTACGGGGATCGAGCTGGGGCCGCTCTCCGGACGAGATCGTGCGTCGCTGGTGGAGGAAGTGCTCGGCCTGTCTCCAGCGCTGGCTGCTCAGGTGGCGGAGCGCACCGGAGGCAACCCCTCCTTCGCGGTGGATCTGATCGGAGACTGGGTCCGCCGCGATCTGCTGGTGCCGAGCCCTACGGGCTTCACCATCCGACAAGGGGCCCGGCCCGATCTGCCCGAGGCGATGCAGGTCCGATGGATGACACGGGTGGACGAGCTGCTCGCTGATCTGCCGGCGCGCGCCGGATGGCTGCTCGCGCGCGCGGCCGTGTTGGGGCTTCAGGTGGAGCTGCGCGAGTGGGCCGTGGTCTGCGACGATCCGGGAGGAGACTGGGGAGCTGCGGGTCGTCAGCGACGGGTGCCGGAGCACGAGCGCCTGCGAGCCGAGGTGCTGAAGCGGCTGTCTGGGGCGCGGCTGATCACCCTCGACGAGAACCGCTTCACCTTCTCCCACGGCATGCTGCGAGAGGCGCTGCTGGAGCGGGCCCGAGAAGCGGGAGACCTCGCGGTTCATCACGCGAGCTGTGCGGGCTACCTGCGCCACGCGTCCGCCCAGGCGACGGACGCTGGGGGAGCCGAGCTCGCGGAGCGGATCGGCCGGCACCTACTGGGGGCGGGTCGGCTCGATGACGCCTCGGTCTACTTGATGGAGGCGGTGTCGCTGAGGCGGGATCGATCGGGAGCGCGCGCCGCGCTGGGGCTGCTGGCTCTGGCGGAGGATGCTCTTCGCCAGCTGGAGCTGCCCCGAACGGACGCTCGCTGGGCAGACGTGCTGCAGTGGCGGGTGGATCTGTGTGCCGAGCTGGGGGAGACCACCGAGGCGCAGCGACTGGCGAACCACCTGGCGAAGAACGCTCAGGGCCGACCCGAGTGGTTTCCGCACGTGTGGAGTGCGCAGCTGACCATGGCTCGAATGCGCCGCACGGTTGGCGATCTGGCGGGTGCAGAGGCCTTGCTGCGCAAGGTGCTCCAGTCCTCGTCGGATCCGGCGCAGCTGGGCGTAGCCCACGCCGAGCGTGCGCTCCTCGCAGCTCACCGAGGGGACGACGAGGTGCGCCGAACCCACACCGACGAGGCGATCCGGCAGCTGCGCAGAGCGGCGAGCTCGCGAGCGGTGGCCGAGTGCTGCCAGCTGGTGGGAAGCACGGCGTTGCTGGCTCGCAACCTCCACCAGGCAGAGGAGATGCTGGGCCGGGCCCTGAAGCTCAACGAGCGCCGTGGCAACGTGGTGGGGCAGGCGAGCTGCCTGGCTGGGCTGGGGCGGGCGGCTGCGTTTCGTCACGAGTCCCACGTGGCCGAGGAGCGCCTGGAGGAAGCGATTCACCTGTACGAGCTCGCGGGCTCCAGCGAGGTGGTTCAGCCTCGGGCCGATCTGGCGGAGCTTCGCCTGCGGGTCGCGCGGTTCGAGGAAGCTCGCGAGTTGCTCAACGCCGTCCGGCTCACCCTCGGGCGTCAGCGCCGGCAAGGGGCGGTGGCGGGTCTCGATGCCATGCACCTCGCGGCAGGCGCCGGGGTGGGGGACTGGGAAGACTACGATCACCAGCTGGGACGCCTCGGCGGCGACGCGAGCCACGACGACGAGCGAAGCCGGTGGGCGCTCGAGCTCGGGGCGGCGCTGGCCGATCAGGCTGGGGAGTCGTGGCGTGCAGAGCAGGCAAGAGCGCTGATCGGCCGCGAGCGAAGCTCGGGGCCATCAGTCCCGTAGCAGGTGAGCGCCCGGAGACGCCCGACGAGCCTCAGTCTTCCCACTCGCCGAAGTCGTCGTCGATCTCGTAGTCGCGCCACGACTTCCCGCTCTGCCGCTTCTCGCGACGCTGAGGCGGGTTCCGCATACGGAACTCTTCTTCCGACGTCTTCTTCTTCTTGATGGGGCGGCGCTCGGCGCGGCGCTCGCGGTCGTCCCAGCTCTCGGCGGCCTCCTGCGGTGGACCACCGCTGCCGCCACCGGACCCACCAGGGCCGCGCGGTCGGTATCCGCCGCCTTGGCCAGCTGGGCCACGTGGGCCGCCAGGTCCACGGGGGCCTCCCGGACCGCGTGGCGGGCCGCCGGGGCGTCCGCCTCCGCGTGGGCCTCCTGGCCCGCGAGGGCCTCGATCGTCGCGGCCTCGATACCCGCCACCCGGGCGACCACGCACGGTCACGTCGGGACGTGACCCTCGATCGCGTGGGCCTCCTCTCGGACCTCCGCGCCCGCCGCCGCCGCCTCGTCGGTCTTCGGCCTCGTTGACGCGGATGGTCCGGCCATCCAAGGAGGCACCGTCCATCTTCGTCATGGCTTCTCGAGCGTGATCTGGGGTCTCGAACGTGACGAAGCCGAAGCCTCGGCTACGCCCCGTCTCCCGATCCAGAATCACGCGTGCTTCGCGAACGGCCCCGAAAGTCTCGAAGGCGGTTCGAAGGGAGTCGTCGGTGGTATTCCAACTCAGCCCACCAACAAACAGCTTGCTGCCCATGTCCTCACATTCTGCCGGTTGATCCGGCTCCGGTTTGATGTCGAGCATAGCACGGATGAGCGCGCCACACCCATTTGGGGTACGCCGCACCGCACGCCACGCTCCTCACAAGGCCTCGAGTCCGTCGAGGAATGCCAGGTAGTCGGGCACGGATGGCTGCGCCACCGGCGGGGTCGATGGCCCGAGCTGGTCGATGGCGCGCAGAGCGACCTCACCCACTGGGGCAAGCACCTCGAGGCGCATGAGCTCGGCTAGGGCATCGGGCGGAGCGAGGGCGCGTCGAGCTGCGTCCTGGACCAGGCCGGCGAGGTCGTGGGGCCGGTCGAGCAGGCCGCAGGCACGGGTGACGTGGCCCAGCGCGTTGGGCGTGAGGCGCTCGCGCAGCGCGAGCACGGCTGCCGCTTGCCACCAGGAGAAGACGGGCTTCACCAGGGGGCCGAGGAGCTTGAACAGCCGCATGGGCAGTCCGCGGTCCACCCGGATGAAGATGTCCTCCACGCTCGGTGCCGGCGTGTTCTCCAGGGTGGCCATGCTGGCCAGGGACTGCTCGATGGCGTCGGGGTAGGCTCCCCCTCGCTCCAGGAAGCGCCCTACGTCGTCGGCGGACAGCGCTCCGGCCACGACGCTCGCGTACACCGCGTAGATGACGGCGTCGGTCTCCGAGTCGTCGCCGAACAGGGTCTCGGTGGCCACCCGCGTCGCGTTGGCGCGATCGGCCAGCAGGTGGGGCAGCTTGTAGCCGACCTGACCGCGCACGGCGCGCAGCCGGCCACGGGTGAGGTTGCCGAGGTTGTCCTTGAGGATGAAGCGATCCACCCGCACTCCGTCGAGCGCGAGCTTCTCCTCGAGCACGCTGCGCATCTGCTGCGGAGAGCCCGACAGCACGAACAGCTGGGCCTCCGGGTCTGCGGCGAGCAGCCCGCGGATCAAGGCGCCCGCGCCGGGCACCGTGCGCTTGCTGGAGGCTTGCTCCATGGCTGCGCGCACCAAGCCGCGCATGGAGTGGATCTCCGTCTCCAGGTAGGTACGGTCGAGGTCCCAGCGGTAGGTGTGCATGCGTCCCCCGGACGGCGGCCGAAGGCGTAACCAGGCACCAGCTGGTTAGGAACGCTGAGATGTCCGATCCCGTGGCCACCGACGTCTCAGACCTGCCCTCCGAGGCCCTCCACGCCCTGGGGCGCCACCTGGCTCGTCTGCGGCACGACCTGGGCAAGTACGTGAGCCTGCAGGTGCGCTGGATCGGCGCCGATCCGGAGCCGGCGGATCTGCGGGAGGCGGTGTCGCAGGATCTGCTCGCCACTCGCCGTGGGCCCCAAGGCGTCACCGACGCAGCCACCCTGTGGGCGGAGCTGCGAGGTCCGCTCACGGGAGGACAGCCCCTCGTGGACGGGGTTTGGGTGGACCTGTCGACCAGCCGAGAGGTGCAGGCCATCGACCACGCCATGGTCACCATCGCGAGGGTGGTCGGCGCGTTGCGAGAGGGCGTGGCCCAGGACGTCGACGTGCGTGCCGCGGCCGAGGGAGCCGTCGTCGTGAGTGGCGCGTGCCGGGACCTGGCCACCCGGATCCGGAGCGCCTGATGGCCGACATCCTCATCGTCGACGACCAGGATCGCTACGCCGAGCTGTGCCGCCGGACGATGCCGGAGCATCGCTATCGCGGGCCTGCCCGTGGCTGGTCCGAGGCCAAGCGGGAGCTGGATCGGGCGGCGGGTCGCATCGACGTGGTGCTGCTCGACGTGCACTTCGAGATTCCGGCAGAGCAGCTGCTGGGGTTTCGCGACGGACTGAACGACTCGGAGATCGGGGATCTGAAGCGGCGTCAGGGGGTGGAGATCTTGCGTCGCCTGCGCTCGTCGTGGCCGGATCTGCCCGTGGTGCTGATGACGTCGCGGCAGGAGCTGGCCCTCGAGTCGTTGCCCGACGACTTCAGCGACGAAGAGTACACCTACTTCCTCGACGACGACGTGGTCGACGCCCAGACCTTGCGCGGACAGATCGACGGCATCGTGGCGGGCCGCCGCGCCCGGGTGTCGGATGGACCGGTGTACTGGGGCACGTCGCGGGCCATGCACCGGATCCGGCAGAAGATGGGGATCCTGGCGCGAGGGCGACTGCCCGTGGTGCTGCTGGGGCCCACGGGAACGGGCAAGAGCCTCATCGCGCGGCACTTCGTGCATCCTCACTCCGGCCGGTCCGGTCGGTTCGTGTCGGTGGATCTGTCCACGATCCCCTCGGATCTGTGCGCCGCGCACCTGTTCGGGGCGGTCAAGGGGTCCTACACGGGCTCGGTGGCCGATCGGGTGGGGGCCTTCGAGGCGGCGTCGGGGGGCACGTTGTTCCTCGACGAGGTGGGCAACCTGTCGCTGGATGCCCAGAAGATGCTGCTGTCGGTGCTGCAGGAGGGGGTGGTCACCCGGTTGGGGGATCTGAAGGAGCGATCCGTCGACGTGAAGCTCGTGGTGGCCACCAACGAGGACCTGCGCGCGAAGGTGGCGGAGGGCAGCTTTCGAGCGGATCTCTACATGCGCCTCAACCCGGCTGCCGCGGTCACGTTGCCGCCGCTGTCGCAGCGCGGCGCCGACCTGGGGCAGCTGCTCGCCTTCTGCTTGGAGCAGGCGCTGTCGCGTCCCTACCTGCGAGGCCTGATCGACGACTACCGCGCTGCCACACGGCTCGACGCGGGCACCGTGGCGGTGTCGGCGGGAGGCGCGGTGGAAGCCCGGCAAGTGGGGGTGCTCCGGATCCACTTCCCCGATCGGGCCATGCGCCTGCTCCGGGCCCACTCCTGGCCGGGGAACCTGCGCGAGTTCGCGATGGTGGCGGAGAACGCCGTGCTCTTCGCACTGTCGGAGCTCACGGGTGTGCCGCCGGGCGAGCGCCCGGACGTGGTGCAGGTGCGCCCCAAGCTGGTGCGCGACATGCTGGCCGCCGATCCCACCAGCAGCCTCTCGGCGGGGGGCGAGGGGTGGCGCTTCACGGTGGCGCTGCGCCCGCAGGACACGCTGAACCGCGTGGCCGTGGAGTGTGAGCGCCAGTACTTCGAGGCGCTGTGGCTCGACAACCAGGGGGACTTCGGGCGCATGGCGATGCTGCTGCTCGGGGATGTGGCCCACGCCCGCAAGGTGCAGCTGCGGTTCAACCAGCTGGGGCTCCGCGTGCGGGACCTGAAGGAGCGCCTACGCTCCTAGCCCTCCTGGCGCTGGTGGCGCTCGGTGCCCCCGAGGACGCGCTGCGTCCGCTGCTCCGCCAGCAGGTGCTCACTGGCCGGCAGCTCGAGGCCGAGGAGCGCTACCTCGAGGCGGCCGCCCACTATCGCATGGTGGTGAAGGCCGAGCCCTCCTACACCCAGGCGGTGTTGGATCTGGGGCGGGTGCTCGAGCGGGCGGACGCCCCCCGAGACGCGCTGGAAGCCTATGGGCGAGCGCCCCACGACGCGGACGTGGTGGAGGCGATGGGCCGGCTGCAGCTTGCCCTGGGGGATCGGCGCGGCGCCGCCAGCACCTTCGACAAGCTCCGATCGCTTCGGCCCAGCGATCCGAGCTGGCGGTTGCTCATGGCCGACACCGTGGGAGAGGAGTCGCCCGAGGTCGCGGTGGCGCTGTTGCTCGAGTACCTCGAGTTCCACAACACCTCGGTGCAGGACCATGGACTGCTGGAGGTGGCGCTGCGGGTGGCGACCATCCTGCGCCAACAGGAGCGGGCCGAGGGGGCAGTGGGGCTGCTGGAGCGGCTCCTGGATCGCACGCCCGAGGGCACACAGGGCCGAGCGCACTTGGAGGCGCTCATGGTGCAGTTCGACATCGATCGCACCGCGCTGCAGCTGGCGCGTGCCTCTACCCAGGACTTGTCGGACGCGGGCGCGGAGCGGCTGCGGACCGCGCGCGAGGCGTTCGCCGATGGGGACGTGGCGCGGGCCTCGGAGGTGCTCGAGGCACTCGTGATCGACGAGCCGCAGGCCGCCGTGGCGTGGGCGGCCGTCTCCGACGTGCGTGCGGCCCAGGGCGACGTCGCGGCTGCCGAGCAGGCCATTCGGGCGGCCCACCAGCTGGCACCGCTGGAGCCTGGCTACCTCGCCCGCCACGGGGACCTGCTCTCCGCCTATGGAGGGCGCTACGACGTGGATGCGGCCAACGCCTACGCGGCCGCCGTCCGACGCGGGGCCACGGATCCGGAGCTGTGGGTGCGCAAGGCGCGGGCGGAGCGACGAGCGGGGCGATTCGAGCGGTCGGTGGAATCGTACAGGCAGGCACTGTCGCTCGATCCCGAGGCCTCCTGGGCTGACGAGGCGCGCGCGGTCCTGGCTGGTGCCGAGCGGGTGCGTCCGGCCGATCAGGTGCTTCCGCAGCGTGCCGAGCGGCCGAGCTCGGTGCCCCCCGGAGCCTGGATGGCGTTTCATCGTGCCTGGGCATGGCGCGAGGAAGGAGATCCCGATCAGGCGCTGGAGCAGGTCCGGCTTGCGCTGTCGGAGGCGCCCCGGTTCGTGCGAGCCATCAACCTCGAGGCGCAGCTGCTGGCGGATCTCGGTCGTACGGAGGAGGCGCGCACGCTGCTGTGGCAGTCGCTGGAGCTGGACGAGGCGCAGCCACGCGTGCTGGCCATCCTGGCGGGACTCGAGGAGCGCAGCGGAGCCGTCGATGCGGCGGCGGGGCTGTGGGAGCGTGCTGCGAAGCTGGGGGACCCGGACGCCCTGTGGCGCCAGGCCCGTCGCCAGGCTGCCGAGGGCCGCTGGTGGGCGGCTCGGGCGACCCTCGCGACCTACTTCGGACGCACCACCAGCGCGTCCAGCTACGACGAGGCGCGCGCCCTCGATCAGCGCCTGGCGGGTCGGATCCGAACCGCCGTGGCGTTCATGGTGATCAGCTCGGCCTCCCTGGTGCTGTTGCCGGTGTGGGTGCGAGTCCGTCAGCAGGCCGGAGTGGATCTGCAGGGGCTGCTGGACCAGTCCCCTCGCGCCTGGCGGGAGGTGGCCCGCATCGCCTCGGCCATTCGCCACGAGGTCCTCAAGCACCACACGTCGGTGCTCGACGCCGTGGCGGAGGCGCTGGAGGCGGGGGAGCCCGCCGTGGAGCTGGGGGACTGGGCCGCCGATCGGCTGTTCGGACCTGGCGGCGCCTTGGAGCAGCTCGATGGCTACGTGATCGAGCTCGAGCACGTCGCCGAGCAGGCGGGGGTGTCGTTGAACCTCCGGGTGCGGGATCCGGTGTTTCGCCCCTTGCTGGCGGCGGTGGAGCGGCTGCGTGGGCTGGAATCGGATCTCCGGAGGGGCGAGGGAACGCGGCTTGCGCAGCGCCTGCGCGACGTGTCCACCGCTCTCAACGGCCAAGCCTATCAGCAGCTGGGACAGCTCATCAGCGGTCTGTCCGTGCAACGCGTCGACACGGCGCTGCTCGAGGGCTTTTGGAGCCAGGTGACCGCCGAGCCCGCCTTTCGAGGCCGGGTGCTGCCGGAGTTGGTCCTCGAGCCCGTAGCCGAGGACGTGTCGGTACGCATGTCGCTGGCGGACCTGCGCGACGTGGTCGTGAACCTGCTCCGCAACGTCGTTCAGGCATGCGTCGATGCCCGCGCTGGGCGGATCGGCTTGGCGGTGGGCGTCGAAGAGGACGAGATCACGGGGCTCGAGGAGGTGGTCCTGCGCGTGCGCGACACGCTCTCTGGCAGGCTCACCACGCAGATGATCGAGGCTCGGGAGATCTCCCGAGGCCTGGGGCTGGTGGCGGACCTGGTGAAGCACGCAGGCGGCAGCGTGCACGTGGAGCCCGACCCTGGGTGGCGCAAGGCCGTGGTGGTACGCATCCCCAGAGCAGAGGAGGAGCCGTGGACCTGAGGGTGCTCGTGGTGGAGGACGGCACCGAGTACATCGACACGCTCGGCCGCTTCCTGGCGCAGGGCTTCGCTTGGTCGCGTGCGGGCTCGGGACCCGAGGCGCTTGCCCTGCTGGCGCATCCGGGCGCGGACGTGGTGTTCCTGGACATGCGCTTCGACCGCACACCGGAGGCCCAGCTCCTCGGGGACCGGCAGGCGGCGGCGCGTCGCTTCAACGGCGACGCGGTGCAGGCCCGACGCTACCTCGAGGACCATCAGGGGAACTTCATCCTCGCGGCGATCCGGGCGGCGGGACACGACACGCCGGTCCTCCTGTCACACGATTTCACATCCGAGCCACGGCGCTGGGCAAAGCTGAGCACACGTTACGCTCCCGTCGATTTTCTGATCGACGTGGCGTCGCCGTCGGAGGTGGCCGAGCGTCTCAGATCCCTCGGAGGACGTTCGGATGGTGGACCCACAACGCTCGGGTGAGCGTGACCTGACCTTGGTGTACGACGCACTGCGGCGGGCGTGGGCGCGAAGTGATTGGCTGTTCGAGGTGGTGGGCCGTGACCGATGGCTGCAGAAGGGCATCGTGCTGCGCCATCCGTTCCTGTTCTACGTGGGCCACCTGCCGTCCTTCGCGTGGAATCACACTCGCCGCGCGTTGGGTCTTCCGCCCCACGACGAGCGGCTCGACGAGCTGTTCGCTCGAGGTATTGATCCGGCGACGGAGGCCGAGGCCCGTGCGTTGAGCGACGTGGCCTGGCCACGGATCGAGGCGGTGCTGGCCTACCGAGACGCCATCCGGGGGCGGATCGGCGAGCAGGTGCCCGCGATCGCAGCGGCCGCCGCGCACGACGAGGTGGCTCGTGACCTGCTCCCCTTGGTGCTAGAGCACGAGCTGATGCACCACGAGACGCTGCTGTACATGATCCGACAGCGGCCAGCCGAGGAGCTGCATCGACCCGAGCCGTCGCTGCACCCGCTGCCCGGTCCAGCTCCGGCGCCCGAGCGCGTGGTGGTGGGCGCGGGATCCGTGCGGCTCGGGGCAGAGCGCGGTGGAGGCACCTTCGGCTGGTGCAACGAGTTCCCCAGCCTCACGGTGGACGTGCCCGCGTTCCGCATGGACCGGTTCCCGATCACCGTCGACCAGTTCCGCCGCTTCGTGGACAGTGGTGGCTATGCCGATCCGTCGTTGTTCGAGCCGGGCGACCACGAATGGCTGACCGAGGTGGGCCTGCAGCAGCCCCTCGGATGGCGGGGCGAGAAGGGGAGTCGCGAGGTGCGGTCGCTGCTCGCGTGGCACCCCCTCGACGAGGTAGCAGGCTGGCCTGTCCAGGTGTCGCTGGCGGAGGCGCGCGCCTACTGTCGCTGGACGGCGAGCCGGCTGCCCAGCGAGGCGGAGCTGCACCGAGCGGCCTTCACCACGCCCGACGGGGGGCAGCGGGCCTATCCCTGGGGGGACGGACCGCTCCAGCCCGAGCACGGTGCCATGGACTTCGCTCGCCATGGCCGCGTGGCCGTGGACGCCAACCCCGAGGCGCGCAGTGCATGGGGGGTGGACCAGCTGGTGGGCAACGGGTGGGAGTGGAGCAGCACACCGTTCCTGCCTCGCCCCGGCTTCGAGGCCATCCACCGGAACTACCCTGGCTACTCGGCGGACTTCTTCGACGGGGAGCACTTCGTGGTGTTCGGCGCCTCGTGGGCCACGGCGGCGCGGCTGGTCCGGAGGAGCTTTCGCAACTGGTACCAGGCGCGCTACCCCTATGCCTTCACCACCTTCCGGACGGTCGCCCGGTGAGGATCGGTCAGAGCGGGTCCGTGGGCGCCACGGGCTCCGGCTCTGGCGGCGGCGCGGGCTCCGGAGGTGGGGCCGGCTCGGGCAGGGGTGGCGGGACCTCGGGGATGGGCTCCGCCGGTGCAGGCTCCGCCGCGGCGGGTGGGGGCGTCTGCACGTGCATCTCGGTGTCGCTCGCCGGCGCCGGAGGCGGAACCTCGCGCGTGGGGGCCGGGTTCGCTTGAGCCACCGCCGCGTCGGCCGTAGGTGCAGGCGAAGCCGTGGGGGCAGGCGCAGGTGGCCTCGGTGTGGCGGGCATCTGCACGCTGCCGAACAGCTCGTCCTCCTCCAGTGAGTAGCCCTCCTCCAGCTGGTTGGAGGTGAGGCGCACGTGGAAGTGGCTGGCGTGGTTCGGCGCATGGCGCACCACACCGCGCTGGCGCCAGAGGATCCGAGAGCCCGGGGGCGGGAAGATCTCGTCGACGGTGTCGGCGTCGAGGCCCACCTCTTCCAGCGCGTACTTTCGCAGCACCTGGATGTGGGCGTGGTCGAGGAGCACGAACTTCACCTGACCCGTGTCGAGCAGGGCGGTGAGCAGCACCCAGTTGCTCGCCACGTCCAGCTCGTGGGGCAGCAGGTCCACGAAGCCGCCCAGCGGCTGCCGGCCGTCGCCCATGAACAGGCCGATGTCGACGTCGATGCCGATGTGGTGAGTACGGTGGCCAGGCAAGCGCCCGCCGCCGCGACGGCTGATGTCGCCGATGAAGATGGGATCGGCCAAGGGCAGCTGGAAGGCCACCCGGTTGGCCACCTCCTGCAGGGCCTCGATCACGTGGTCGGCACCCCAGCTGCGGCGCGGGTCCCAGCGCTCGTACAGGCCGTCGGCGGGCGGGAGCTGGTAGCCGGCGTAGTAGGGCCTCTTCCCCTGCGCGTGAGCGGGCGGGGACAGCAGGGAAGCGACGAGGGCCAGGACAACGGTGGGCAGGGGGGCTCCAGGTGAGGTCATCGGCCCAGGAACGCACGATGTGAGCCGCTCGCGCAGTTTAACCGCTCGGCTCCTAGGGCTCGTCACGGTCGACCACGAGGGTCGGGCTCGGTCCGAAGTCGTCTTCCATCGTGTCGTCCGCGGGTGGTACGGAGGGCAGGTGCTCCAGCAGCTCTCGGGCGAGGGAGCCCAGCTCGGGTCCTCCATCCACCACCTGAACGAGCTGTGGCTGGAGGGGACCTTGGCTGCGCGCCGCCTCCACCACGGGTCGTGGGATCCAGGCGCCTCGCCAGCACTGGCCGTGACGGAAGCGGACGTACCAGCCGGTGGCCCGGCGTTCGTGCACCTGCAGATCCGCGATCTGTCGGGTCATCCCATCCTCCTCGTCTATGGAGGTAAGCGCGACTGGAGGCTCGGTAGACACAGTGGAGTAACAGGGGGAACCTAGGGAATGGCGAGCCCGAGGGGGTGCTGATCGTGACGGGTGCTTACGCCCTCGGACGACTCGGGGACCAACGCTCTACGACTCCGTGGCGGCCATGTGCTGCGAGACGAACCCGGTGATGGCGGCAGCCGTGAGGTGGGGGCGCTCGCGCGGGGGGCTGTGGCCACAGGCAGCGAGGAGCATCCGATCCACCGGACCACTACATCCCCGTGCCACGGCGTCGACCTGGTCCAGGGTGCCGTAGGCGTCGTCCGTCCCCTGGATCACCAGGACCGGCACGTCCACCCGCTGCAACGCGGACTCGATGTTCCAGCTCCGGAACTGCGGATCGAGCCAGATGTCGGCCCAGGCGAAGAAGGTGTGATCCACGTCGGCGTGGTACCGCCCCAGCCGTCGACGCACGGAAGAGTCCGGGAAGTCTCGACGCAGCTGTGTGATGGCGTCCACGCACACGGACTCCACGAACACGTGGGGGGCGATGGCGACCACACCGAGCAACGCGGGATCGTGCACCAGTGCGGCATAGAGCAGCGCGATGGACGCACCGTCGGAGTGACCGATCAAGATGCGTGGCCCGTCGTGGTCGGCCAGCAGCGGTGCGAGCTCGTCGGTGGCGGCGTCGTGCATGAAGGCAGGGCGCCGAGGTGCGCTCAGCGGCGGGCTCGAGCCGTGCCCCCGTCGGCTGTAGACCAGGGTTGGACAACCACATGCGCGAGCGACGATCTCCGGGAAGTCCTTGAAGTGCCGTGCGCTGCCGAGGCCCTCGTGGAGGAAGACGAGGAGTGGACCCGGTCCGGCGCCGCCCCGGATGGTCTCGAGCGTCGTCTCCTCCATGGTTCCCCCCTGTCGTCCATTATGGACCTGGCGATGGAGACGTGCGGGGCAGGTCGGACCGTGGTGGGGCTCCGAACTTGCGGGAATACTCCCGACTGAACTGCGACGAGCTGACGTAGCCGACCTCGAAGGCTGCCGTGGACACTGTGTACTCTCCGCCCCGCAGCAGCCGCCGTGCCTCCATCAGGCGTAGATCCTTGAGGTACTGCAGGGGCGTGGTGGAGGTGATGGCCTTGAAGTGTTTGTGGAAGGACGACGGGCTCATCCCCACCGACGACGCCAGATCCCCCACCTCCACGCGGCGGCGAAACTCGGTGCGAAGGCGGTGGATCGCTCGGGAGATGTGGCTCGCATGGCTGTTGTGCTGCAGCAAGGCGCGCAGCATGCCGCCGTTGTCGGCCCGCAGTAGGCGATAGTGAAGCTCGCGACGGATCAACGGTGCGAGGACGCGTGCCTCGGTCGGGTTGCGCGCCAGGTCGACGTAGCGGGAGAGCACACCCAAGGTGGACGCGTCGGCTCGGGTGACCGCCAGGGACGACGTGGGCTCGGGCGGGGGCAGGTCGTCGGCCACCTCGTCGTGCAGGCTCCGCAGCTCGGCCACGTCCACCGCGGCGACGAGGGCGAGGTAGGGCTGCTCGGGGGAGGCCTGGGTCACACGGGCGAGCACCGGCAGGTGGTGGCTGACCACCAACGACTGCCCAGCGTGCAGCGCCACGGTGTGATCCCCCACAGTGGTCTCCTTCGCGCCCTGGAGGATCAGGCATACGACCGGCTCGTACACGAGCGCCTCGATGGTGTGCGAGGTGGTGCGTCGTGCGAGGTGGAGCCCGGGGGCGAGCGGC
The DNA here is from genome assembly GCA_019634415.1 of Myxococcales bacterium. Taxonomy (GTDB): domain Bacteria; phylum Myxococcota_A; class UBA796; order UBA796; genus DRPG01. The sequence goes on along the minus strand of JAHQVJ010000221.1, from coordinate 78,691 downwards.
CCTCCGCGGGCGAGGGTCAGCTGCTGGATCAGGGCGTCGAGGGTCACGGGTGCTCCTCCTGCAGCAGCTCTACGGGGGCGAGGGCTCCGATGGCCGCGGCTCTCCGTAGTCTCGGAGGAACGGGCATGCCATGGAGAGGATGAGGCATGGATGAGGCGCGCGCCCTCGATAGGTCGTCCAGGTGAACTGGAGACACCATGAGTGAGATCGACACCCTTCATCTCGACGCGGTCGTGGAGAACCACACGCGGGACCTGACCGGTCGCGTGGCCGCGGTGACGGGAACCACCAGCGGGACAGGCTTCGTCTGCGCCCGCGAGCTGGCGAAGCTCGGGGCCAGTGTCCTGTTGCTGAACCGGGCGAGCGAGCGGGCGGAGTCGTCGCTGGCCCGGCTGCGGGCGGAGGTGCCGGACGGTCGGTTCGACGCCGTCGTGTGCGATCTGCAGGACTTCGACAGCGTTCGCGCAGCGGCTGCCCAGATCCGCCAGCAGTACGACCGCCTCGACGTGCTCTGCAACAACGCAGGCGTGATGGCGCTGCCGGATCGAGCCACGGGCGACGGGTACGACGTGCAGATGCAGACGAACTGCCTGTCTCACTTTCTGCTCACCAAGGAGCTCTTCGAGCTGTTGAAGCGCAGCGACGACGCCCGCGTCGTCAACCACTCGTCGATGGCGCGGCTCGGGCCTCCCCTCGAGGAGCGGTACTTCGGCAAGAACGGCGGCGATCTGGGTGGTGACGGCACCGACGAGGAGAACGCCAGCTTCGGCGGCCCTCGCTGGTCCCGCTACCACCAGACCAAGCTGGCGAACTGCGCCTTCACCTACGGGCTGCAGCAGCGGCTCGAGGCGAAGGGGATCTCGAACGTCAAGGCCCTCCTTGCCCATCCTGGCCTGGCAGCCACGGGGCTACAGACGACCACGGCGCAGACGGGCGGAATGGACGTGAACAGCGGCTTCATGTCGCAAGCTCAGTCGGCGGAGGACGGTGCGCTCGGTATCCTCCGGGCCTGCGCCGATCCGGAGGCGGCGTCCGGCGACTTCTTCGGGCCGCAGGGATGGACCGGCTTTCCCGAGCGGCTGCCTCCCGAGGATCTGCTGCGGGATCCCGAGAACCTGCGGATCAACTGGCAGGGCTGCGAGGCTGCGGTGGGCACCTTCGAGGTGTGAGGCCCCGCTCGTGGTGGCAGGTGATAGCGTGGGCGCTACGGGAGGTTCCTTGCTGGTGATGCTCGGGGCACTGGCCTTGGCGCAGGATCCATCCGAGGACGACGCCCGCTGGGACGTGTTCGATCGCACGATGGCGGCGTTGACGGTCCCGGTGGACGCGCGCGCGAAGGCCCATGCGGCCGCACAGGCACGACTGCGGGCGATGACGGTGTGGGAGCCTGGCTGGCCGAACGGTCCGGTGTCGGTGGAGCGCGCCTTTCAGCTGGTTCATGGGCAGCTCGGCAGCAGCGAATGGCCGTCCTGCGAGGGGGAGCCATGGCCTTGCGGCAAGCCGCTCATCGTGCAGGGACACTTCGGGGTGGTCGAGGCGGTGGTCCGCAGGGGCAGGGTGGCCGCTGTGCGGTGGCGCACGACGTCGCGCAGCGAGGCAGCGGCACACACCCTGCGCGAGCGCTTGGAGGATCACGCGGAGAGGGTGCGCGCGTCAGCCGAACCTGGGTCGGGCCCGTTCGGTGGGAAGGTTCGATGGCGCAGCGGGGCCAAGCTCGTGGGGGAGCGGCAGACGTGGGAGGTGACCCTGGGGTTTGCCGGAGGACGGCGCGCCCGAGGTCGCTGAGGCATGGAGCCGAGGCCCTCGGCGCGAGGCGGAGCTCGCGCCGAGGACGCACATCACACGTGGACTGCGACCGAGCTGAAGGTGGCACCCAGGTTGGTGCCGAGCGCGGCCACGCCAGCGATGATGACGATGGCGATCAGCGAAGCGATGAGGCCATACTCGATGGCGGTCGCGCCTTCCTCGTCGAGGATGAAGTGTCGGATCATTTGGAACTCCTGGTTGTTGTTGGTGAAGCGCTGGATGGATGGAGGTCCTCACACGAGACCTATCGGATCGCTCGCCTCGCACCGTAATCGAGAACCCGAGCGCTGGTCTGGGTCGGCGAGAGGTGAATGCACCAGCGTGAAACAATGTGCCGCCGACGCGAGCCGATGAAGGTGGGTCCGTGCTAGCGTCGACGACGCTGCCCTGGAGCACCTTACATGCACCCTCTCCGCGCGCTGGCTTCGAGCCTGACGGAACCGAGCGCTGCTTTCCTCGCGTTGCTGGGGTTACTCGCCTGTACCTCTGGAGGCGACGGCGAGGATCGGAACCAACACGATCCCGAGGCCGTCGCCGAGCCGATTGCGGCGCGTTTGTCCGACGTCCAGTTCCGGAACACGCTCTTCGATGTCTTGGGCGTCACCCTCACCGAGCAAGAGGAGGGTTGGCTGCCCCGCAGCGAGGTACTGCCAGGTCGCTACCAGTCCGATGTCACGGCGCAGAGCTTCGCGGACGAGTTCGTGGTCGGCTACGCGCGGATCGCCCGCTCCGTGGCCGAGCGGCTCGACGGCGATGGCCTTCTCGCCGAGCTCGCGGGCTGCTCCGACACGGGCGACGACTGCCTGTCGCGGTTCGTGGATGCCCTCGGGCTGCGTCTGTTCCGTCGCCCCGTGACCCTGGAGGAGCAGGCGATCTACCTGGCCCTCGTCGACGCGATCCGTGACAGTGCGCACCCCACGGACGGGTTGGTGATCGAGGGTCTGATGCAGGCCATGCTCCAGGCGCCGTCGTTCCTGTACCGACTGGAGGCCGAGCGCATCGAGCCAGGGGTGCGGGTGATCTCGGGGTGGGAGTTGGGGGCGCGGCTGGCCAGCTTCCTGTGGCTGTCGGCCCCCGACGAGGAGCTGCTGGAGTTCGCCGCGGGCCCAGCTGGTGACGGGGTCTTCGACCGAGAGGCGCTGCCGCTGCAGGTGGAGCGCATGCTCGCCGACCCGCGCTTCGAGCGGGCCATCCGGGCGTTCTGGGGCGACTACTCCCTGGTGTCCACCGCGTCGTTCTCCACGGTGCCTGCCGACACAGCGGAGGATCTGCGGGCGAGCATGCTCGCGAGCTTCGCGGGCCTATCGAGTGCCGACGATCCAGAGCCGCTGTCGTCGCTGTTCGACGGCACCCGATTCGTCCTGACAGGGCGGGTGGCCGAGCTCATCGACGTGGCGCCCTCCGAGCAGGGCCTGGCGGTCTACGACGACGTGCCCGATCGGCTGGGGCTCGTCACCCATCCGGCGTTCCTCGCAGCGATCGGTACCACCTCCTTCGTGGGGCGGGGCACGTTCCTGTCGGAGCGGCTGCTCTGCGAGCACGTCATCGCACCTCCCAGCGACGACGACACCTCCACGCGCATCGAGGAGACGGAGCTGGCCACCGTCTCCCTCACCCCACGCGAGGCGAGTGCGTTCCGGTTCTCCCTCGAGGGGCCTTGCTATGCGTGCCACATCCGGTTCGAGCCCATCGCCTACGCCTTCGAGCGCTACGACGTGAACGGGCGCTACACCCTCACCGATGCCGAGGGTAGGGCGCTGTTCTCGGACGGCGAGCTTCCCGAGGACGGTGAGCGAGCCGCGATCCCCTTCGACTCTGCTCCGGTGCTCCTGCGGGCCCTGTCCGACGAGCCGAGCGTTCGGCGCTGCCTGGCGGAGAACGTGTTCGAGTTCGCCTCTGGTGCATCCGCTCGCGGAGCCGGGGCCTTCCTCGACGACGCGGCCACCCAGATCGAGTCGCCCCGCAGTAGCTTCCGGGATCTGGTGCGCGCCGCCGCCACCAGCCCACGCCTCACCATGTCCCGCGCCCCTGCCGAGTAGGGAGTTCCATGTCTCGCACCCCGTCGCGCCGTGCCTTCCTCCGCGGCGCCGGAAGCATCGCCATCGCCTTGCCGTTGCTTCCCGAGCTGATGTCCGTCGCCCGTGCACAGAGTGACGACGGAGTTCCATGGCGGCTCTTCACCATGTCCTTCGGGCTGGGCATCGAGCACGCCATGCAGCTCGAGCGCTTCGACGGCCCGCTGCAGCCCCTCGCTCCCTTCGCCGACAAGGCCGCCTTCTTCACGAACGTGGACGGGGGGGGCCTGGCGAGCAGCGGCACGCCACACTTCTCCACGTCGTCGGCCCTGTTCACCGGCGTTCACCAGCAGGGCAGCTCCGGCAACTACCACGCGGGCGGCCCGAGCATGGAGCAGGTGATGAAGCGCGCGTTGTTCCCGAACGGCGTGCCGAACGTGAGCGCGGCGGAGATCAGCTGCGGTCTTTGGTCGCGCACCGGCGCCGACTCACAGTTCACCCGGCAGTGGAACTCCGACGGGTCGCCAGGACCGCGTCCAGAGCGTCGTCCTTCGCGGATCTTCGATGCACTGTTCGGCAGCTTCGAGCCCGACGCCACCAAGCCCGATCCCGAGCGTCTCGCGCGCGACCACGTGCACCGCAGCGTGCTCGACACGGTCACCGAGCAGTACCGCAGCTTGCTGTCGGATCGGTCGGTGCTTGGGGCGCGCTCGAAGGCTCGGCTGCAGCTCCACCTCGACGCGATCCGCAGCTCGGAGCTTCAGCTGGCGCCGACCGAGGGCAAGCTGCCCGGGGGCCTGGCCTGTGATCCTCCCGAGGCATCGGACTACCTCGATCCCGAGGGCCACTCCTTCTACGATGCCGCGAGCGGTCCGGTCGGGCCCAGCTCTCCGAGCATCGACTGGCAGGTGGCCGACGAGGTGATGCAGCTGCTGGGGGAGCTGCTGGCTCTGGGCATGTCGTGTGATGCCGTGCGCTTCGGCAGCCTGATCTTCGTCGGTGGTGGTGGCCACGTGCGCTTCGACGGCACCTACGAGGCACTGGGCGGCTCGCTGGACTTCGGCGATCGGTTTGCTGGCGGCAGTCCCCACGATCTCATCTTCCATAGCTACGACGCCACGGCGATCCGCCTGTACCAGCACTTCTCGATCCGCCAGCTGGCCCACGCTCTGTCTGCGATGGACGCCATCGTGGAGAGCAACGGTCGCACGGTGCTCGACAACTCACTGGTGTTGATGGGCACCGAGTACGGCAAGAACCACGACGTCGAGCACGCGTTCCACGCGGTGCTGGGTGGGGGCGGACGGTTCGCCTCGGGTTGGTACGACCAGCAGCTGGGACCGGAGCACGTCTACCACGAGGCGCTCGCCGCCTACGGGGTGGACTCCGGCATTCCGGGCCTGTGGAGCGGCTTCGAGTCCACCGATATCTCGGGGTTCCGGGTCGCGTGACCGCCCTTGGGCAGGGGTGACCACGATCGGCGACTCCTGGGGCCGGGCGATGACCACGGCAATGGTGGATCCTCGGATATCGCCGGCACGGGATGTGCTTCGTGGACCGTGGAGGTTCCGTGTTGCACATCGCCCTCGTCGCCCTGTCCGGACCGGCCCAGGCGGCTGATCTCTCGTTCGTGGATGTGGCGCCGGACGTCCGCTGGAACTGGATCACGACCCAGGCCATGGCCCGTCCCACCGTCAGCTTCGGCCGACGTCGCGGTGACCGCAGTGTCTTCGTGACGTCGCTCGGTGCCTCCATCCCCACAGGAGTGGGGGATGGTGATGTGCTGCTGGGGGGTGGGTTCGTACGAGAGCAGTTTCGCATCTACCCCGGTGCGAACAGCACGAACGGTCCGTACATCGCGCCCCACATCGCTGCCGGTGTCACGGTGGCTGATCTCTGCATCTTTGAGTGCAGCGTGGTGGGGTTCCCCTATGTGGACGGTGGCTTGTCCATCGGCGCTGACAAGACGTCGGGCAAGCTCCACTATGGCGTCGAGGTGGGCGTGGATCTGGCAGGGCCGTCCGTCCGGGTCAGTCTGGGTGGCGCCTTGTGAGGAATGCGTACTGCCGGCCCTTCAGGCAGCGGACATGCCCAAGCCAAGGGCTTGCTGTTGTGCGTTCGCGGCAATCGTGCTTCACTGACTGCGGAGGTGAAACATGATTCGGATGTCAACTCTTGCGATGTGGTCGTCGATGACCATGTCTGCACCTGCCTTCGCTGGGGGTCTCACGGCTCACTTCGACGGATGGCTCGACGACAACGGCTACGGTGGCTTCGACTTCGCGCGGACGGAGCTGGTGGATGGCAGCTTCGGTGGTCGGGTGTCCGCATCCGATCCGGTCACCCGGCATCCCGTGGTCTTCGTTCACGGCAACGGCGACTCAGCGGCGAGCTGGGAGCCGTCCATCGATCACTTCCTGGCGCAGGGCTACACGTCGGCGGAGCTGTACGCCACGACGTGGGGACCCGCTACGACCGCGGGCATTCCGCTGCAGTACCACTCGCGGGAGCACCTGACGGGCCTGCGAGCTTTCCTCGAGGCGGTGCTCGACTACACTGGTGCCGACCACATCGACGTGGTGTCGCACTCCATGGGGGTGACCTTGGCGCGCAAGGCCATCCTCGGCGGCTCCGCCCACGACGCACTGGACGGCGGGGCATACGATCTCGGCGCTCCCCTGACCCAGGAGATCGATGCGTTCGTGGGGATCGCAGGGGCGAACCAGGGCCTGGTGAACTGCTACCTGACGGGGGCCACGACCCCCACCTGCGGTGCCACGAACGGCCTGTACCCCGGGTATCTGTGGTGGGGCCTGGGGCCCTTCGGGGTCTCGGACTTCCTCGACGACCTCAACGACCAGGTGGGGTACGAGGGCGCTCAGGTGGCGTCCATCTGGTCCACGTCGGACGGGATCATCGGCTACGGCAATCTGGTCTACGGCACGTACACCTCTCGCATCCCAGGGCAAGACACGGAGGTGGTGTCGAGCCTGGGCCACTTCGAGCTGCGCGACGACACGGTCAGCGAGCAGCACAGCTTGGTGCAGTGAGTTCACTGTCCGGATCCTACGAAGATGTAGGATCGGGGCTGTCGGCCTACTCGTGCGTAGGATTGAACAATTCGGCCGATAGGAGGCTGTTCCTCGTGTGATGCCGTCGCCACGGCATGCGGCTCGCTGCGGACAGTCTCCCACGCTGCCGTAGGATGTGCGGGTGGATGGACGGTCGGAGCTGACGTTTGGGGTCGGCACGGTTCTCGCTAGGGGCCAGCGCGGGACCGGTGCAACCGAGGAGTAGCGATGGTCAAGGCAGAGTACATCTGGGTGGACGGGACGAAGCCCACCCAGACCCTGAGGTCGAAGACGCGGGTGCTGGCACCGGGTGCCGAGCTGCCCACCTGGGGCTTCGACGGCTCCTCCACGCAGCAGGCCGAGGGGCACGCCTCGGATTGTCTGTTGGAGCCGGTGTTCGTGTGTGCCGACCCGCTGCGCGGCGGGCCGCACAAGCTCGTGCTGTGCGAGGTCATGAACGTCGATGGCTCGCCCCATGCATCCAACCAGCGGGTACACCTCCGGGAGGTGGCTGCCCGGCATCAGGATCAGGTGCCCTGGTTCGGGATCGAGCAGGAATACACGATGTTCCGCGAGAGCCGGCCGCTCGGGTGGCCCGAGGGAGGCTATCCGGCTCCTCAGGGGCCGTTCTACTGCGGGGTGGGCGCCGACGAGGTGTTCGGACGGTCGATCGCCGAGGCCCACCTGGACGCCTGCATTGCGGCGGGGTTGTCGATCTACGGCATCAACGCCGAGGTGATGCCGGGTCAGTGGGAGTTCCAGGTGGGCACGGCCGGGCCGCTGGAGGTGGCCGATCACCTCGTGATGGCGCGGTACTTGCTGTATCGAATCGGCGAGGCCCACCAGACCAGCATGACGCTGCATCCGAAGCCGGTGCGCGGTGACTGGAACGGCGCGGGGGCGCACACCAACTTCTCCACCGCCGCCATGCGTGCACCAGGTGGGATCCGCGCCATCCATGTCGCCATCGAGAGGCTGCAGGAGCGGCACGCCCATCACATTGCGCACTACGGCGAGGGCATCGAGCAGCGTCTCACGGGTACGCACGAGACCTGCTCCTTCCGCGAGTTCCGGTACGGCGACTCGGATCGGGGCGCGTCGGTGCGGATCCCACCGTCCACGGTGGCGGAGGGCTGCGGCTACTTCGAGGACCGTCGCCCGTGCGCCAACGTGGACCCGTACGTGGTCACGCGTCTGCTGATCGAGACGGTCTGCGGCTGAGCCGACCTACCGTCCCTGTGGCTGAACCAAGAGACGACAAGCCGCGATCAGCTCGTTGGCATCTGCCGCTGGCTCCGACTCCTCGCGCTCCGCCCACAGGTCGTCCACGGTGCAGTTCGCGCAGGAGCCATCGGTGGGACCCACGAGGTGAATGCTCACCGCGACCGTGCCGAGTGGATTTCCGTCAGGGTCGTCGACGTCGAACGAGGTCTCGCAAGACTCCTCGACGTCGAGGGCCGTCTCGCACAGATCTGCTGCGCACTCCCAGCCCAGGATCGTGGTCCCGTGTGGCACTTCTACGCCGACGTCGACGGGTCCGATGGCACGGACGGCGAAGGGGAGTGGTTCATGGTCACTGGTATGATCCCGGGCGGTGAGCACAGGGGTCGACTGGGGATCGAGGAGCTGAACGCTGCTGGGGACGCTCGCGTGACTGGCCGCGAGTGTCATGGCGAGAAAGGTCATCGATGAGCTCCATGGATTGTGTGCGGAGAGTTGGTTCCCTCCTGGGCTCTCGCACTGCAACCGCGATGCCATCCACGAGACTGCGGTCAGAAGGTGCTACGAGGCGCACTGCGGTCGTTGCGGTCGTCGTTGTTCGCTGGCTGAACGCTCCGGCACGGGTCGTGCGTGCAGGGTGCGCCTTGCTCGCCACTGGCGCGAGCCGAGCGAGTCGCACACCAACTGCGGGAGACTTCTTGTCTCTTGACGGGGGGGGCGGGCGGCCCCCAGCACCAGCTGGTGTTCGCCACGGCCAAGCAGGGGAACTTCCTCCAGCTCACCGGGTTCGTGGACGGTGGCATCCTGGAGGGAGACCTGACGCCGTGGTCTGATCACTACGAGGATGCGGTGCTCACTTGCGAGCTGGACCGACTGTAGGCGTCGTGTTGACTCCGAGGGGCAGCCACGACACCCTGTCCAGCCCGAGCGGCTGCGCGCTGAGGGGAGATGAGCTGGCCGCGCGAGCGCGTGGCGGGGAGGAGCGGTGGGCGACCAACTGACCTTTGCCGAGCTGCGACGGGCCAACTTGGCGCGGGTGTCCGAGTTCGGGCACGGAGGCCTGCGGGAGTGGGGTCTCGCGCAGTGGAGCAATGCGTGCCTCGGCGAGCTTGGCGAGGCCGCGAACCTGATCAAGAAGGTCGAGCGGGGCGACTGCACGTTGGGCGAGGTGCGAGAGGAGCTGGCGAAGGAGTTCGCCGACGTTGTCTGCTACCTCGACCTGCTGGCTGCTCGAGCTGGCGTCGACTTGGCGATGGCCACGGTGGCCAAGTTCAACGAGGTGAGCGTCCGGATTTCGTCTCCCGTGCGTCTCCAGGTGCCTGAGCAACCTGCACACCAGCCGGACAAACCAGAGCCTGATCGCGACAATCAACCCCGTTGATTGTCGCGATCAGTTGGCTCTGCGTCGCGCTCACCTCGGTGGTCTTGATCTCGGAACCCCCACTCGCTTCATGACCGCCCCACACGCCCAGAAGGACCTGCCGGCCAGGACGAAACGAACGGCAACAGCAGCAAGGGCGCCGGCTCCGCAGTCGAACCACCGTGGGTCAGCTGGGCGGCACCTTGACGCCGTTGATGCCTCGGCGTTTCCGTTAGCATGGCGTGGTGTGAGGAGGACGCATGCTGATCGTCATGGGGTGGATGTTGGGCTGCTCGGGCCCTGGTGAAGACACCACCCCAACCAAGCCCAGTCCCTCCACCCCCTCTGCGGAGTGTGTGCCCATCGGCTCCGTCTTCGACGCCAACATCGCACCGATCTTGCAAGACAAGTGCGGATCGTGTCACGGGGCCACGCCGCAGTTCGGCGCCCCGTACCCCATCGTGGACCATGGCGACATCGTTGCGGGCATCGAGGGGGACCGCAAGGTCGATGCGATGCTCGACGAGTTGCTCGAGGGCTCGATGCCCCCTCAGACCTCTCCCGCATTGAGCCACACCGAGCTCGACACCCTCGTGGGCTGGGCGTCTTGCGGTGCAGTGCATCCCGATCCTCCCGATGGGCTGCTCACCAACCGAGAGGTGTGGGTGGCTGGCGCCACGCCACCAGCCAACACGATCCCCGTCGACGTCACGGCCGACAAGGAGGAGATCGGTCCCAGCGTGCTCGACGACTATCGGGATTTTTCCTTCACCAACCTCACCACAGAGCGCATGTTCATTCGTCGCATCGAGCCCCTGATCGACGACAGCCGCGTGCTGCACCACATGACGCTGACGCGAGGTCCCATCGGGCTGCCGTTTCTGTACACCTGGGCGCCGGGCACGCAAGCCATCCAGATGGAGGACGGTGGGATCGTGCTCGAGCCGGATGATGAGCTGATCTTGGAGATCCACTACAACAATGGTGCAGGCGTGCCAGACGCCGTGGACAGCAGCGGCGTGCGGCTCTGGGTGGGCCCGCCAGAGGGGAGAGAGTACGCCGTCATGGCTCCTTCCACCTGGCTTATCCGCGTTCCGCCGAACAGTGAGTCCACGGCCGAGATGGACTGCACCGTGTCCAGGGACTTCGAGGTGGTGGCCTCGATGCCGCACATGCACGAGATCGGCTCCACCTTGGAGGTCAACATCCAGCGTCCCTCGGGGGAGACGGACAATCTGATCGACCTGTCGGGATGGTTCTTCGAGTCCCAGTTCTGGTACGACACCCCGCTGCAGGTTCGGGCGGGGGATGTGCTGGACCTGACATGTGGCTACGTCAATCCCACCGATCGAACGGTGTGGGCCGGCCTGGGTACGTCCGACGAGATGTGCTTCAACTTCATGGTGGTCACGCCTGCCGAGGCAGCCGTCCAGTGCGCGTCGGTCTTCTAAGGCCTTAGTCGTAGCCGTCTCGGGCTGTAGAATCCAGACGCTCCCCGGAGACCATCATGCGCCCCATCGTTGCCACATCCAACCTGTGGGCCGTCGTGTTCGCCCTAGGCAGTCCTCTGGCCCACGCGAGCACCCAGACGCTCCATGAGGATGCGCTCGACTTCGAGGGACTGCTCGGGACTACGGTGGTCGATGACTACAGCGATCCCGGCTACGACTTGCTTCAAGACGACGCGACGATGAGCGCGGTGCTCGGAGAGACGGACTACCAGACCACCGGCTTCGACAATCTCAATTTCGTGACTGACGTGAAGGGGGACCTCTCCTACTGCGCTGGTTGTAACGGATCCTTCGAGCTGTCCTTTCGCACGTCAAGCGTGACGGAGCCAGACGGGCTCGGGGTCTTCGGCGTGGGCATCGAGGTCTCTGTCAACGAGGGTCCACCCGCCTACTACGCACGCGTCTTCTACGGTGATGGCTCGTCGTCTAACCACCTGCTGCCGGCCTCGGGGTTCTGGGGGGTCACGGCGCCCGAGTTCATCGAGCGCATCCACATCGGGCTCTTCGATGGCGAAGCCACAACGGAAGGGTTCTTTGCCATCGGGTCCCTGACCCTCGGCAGCGATCGCTGTGGCAACGGGGCACGGACTGTCCACGAGGAGTGCGACGACGGCAACCTCACCAACGGGGACACGTGCTCGTCGACGTGTGAGATCACCGACCCCGACTTCGATCTGGATGGTGTGGCGGATCTCGTCGACAACTGTCCCGAAGATCGGAATCCGGACCAAGAGGACCGAGATGGCGACGGGCTCGGCGACGTGTGCGACCCGAGCAACGGTCTCGACGTAGACGGTGACGGCCTGGAGAACGGGTCGGACAACTGCCCGTTCCAAGACAATCCGATGCAGGAGGATTCCGACGCCGATGGGTTCGGGGACGCCTGCGACACCACCGATGGCACCGACGTCGACAACGATGGTGTGCCCAACGGGGAAGACAACTGCCCGTTCACCGGCAACTCCAGCCAGGCAGACGTAGACGAGGACGGTTTCGGCGACGCCTGTGACGACGTCACCAGTGGAGGCTGCTCCCATGCTCCTGCGCCGGCGCTGCCAGCGGGCATCGCATTGGTCGCGTTGCTGTTCGTGCGGCGGCGGTAGTGGCTCGCCGTCGTAGGACTACGAGCACGCCCCGGAGCTGAACGCGCTCTTCTGCCACGTCGACTACCGGGGGCGGTTCACCCACGGCGGCGTGCTGCTGGGGTTGCTGCCCGGTGACTGGTGCGTCCGGCGGGAGGGCCTGGGCTTGCTGGGTGCTCGGTTCCTGATCTGGGGTTCGGGCTGGTCGGCGGAAGGCACCACTCTCGCCGAGGCCGCGGCGAGAGCGCTACTTGCCGTGCGAGGTGGCGCATGATCGACCCGGTTGGAACCGCAGGCCCGGAGCGTGTGATCCGTGGAGGCGGCTGGTTCGGCCAGGCGCGCCTCGTGCGCGCTGCCTGTCGCCTCGCCTCTCACCCTGGCAACCGCGTCGAGAGCCTGGGCTTTCGCTTGGCCGCAGGTGGAGCTGAAAGCCATCCCGCCGGGGACGAGGCGCGGGACGCGCCGAGGAAGGCGGGATTGTTGGACCAAGACGACGTGGGCATCCTGATGGATGCGCTGCGGGAGCAACGGGCAGGGGACGCGTTGCTCAGGCGCTTTGGCGTGGGGTGGGCGGAACGCCTGACGCTGGATCAACACGGCTTGTGCGCCGAGGTGGCGGGGTTCCGCCTTCGGTGGATCCCTGCTGGCGAGTTCCTGATGGGCGCTCCCGAAGACGAAGAGGAACGCGAGGGGAACGAGCCACAGCACCCCGTGCGGATCTCGCGCGGCTTCTGGCTCGGAGAGACGCCGGTGACCCAGGCGCAGTGGCTCGATGTGATGGGGGCGAACCCGAGCCACTTCCGGAACGGCGAGGACTGGCCGAGCCGTCCGGTGGAGCAGGTCTCGTGGGACGACTGCCAAGGGTTCCTCGAGCGGCTGCCGGACGGCCTGACATGGCGTCTGCCGACAGAGGCCGAGTGGGAATACGCCTGCCGTGCGGGCACCACCGAAGCTCGATACGGCCAGCTCGAAGACGTGGCCTGGTTTGGCGTCGACTCCACGATGCTCGTTGCGACCAAGGCTCCCAACCCATGGGGCCTGTACGACATGCTCGGCAACGTGTGGGAGTGGTGCGCCGACCACACGGAAGATTGGAGCGCTCCACCCGCGGGGTTCGCGCCATGAGCGACGTCCGCGACACCCCGTCCGATTCTTCGTGTGGCGGCAGAGCAAGGTCGCGGGCAGCGAGCGCAACACGTAGAGTGCCGAATGAACCTTCAATCTGAGGTAGTTGGCGGCGGACCATGGGAATCGAACCCACCGGACAAAGCCTCTCGACCCGTCCCATCGGTTTTGAAGACCGGGACCAGCACCAGCACGGCAAGGCCCGCCGCAAACCGGCCCCCACGTAACACCACTGCCCATCGATGGCGGGGACCCCGTCCCGCGATCGTCACACCCAGCGGGTACAACCAGGGCGTTGCTCGGGGGTCCCATGTCGTTGCTCGTTGCGCTGCTGCTCCTCGTCGTCGCCGCCCTCGCAGGCATGCTCCTAGCCGCCTTGCGCCTTCAGCGTGAGGCCAACCCGCCCACACCCGTCGCCGCGCTTCATGGCGTGAGTGCACTCGCCGGAGTCGCGGTGCTCTTGGTCGTCGGCATGCGGACCGGGTTCGACGGATTGTTGACGCTCGCCCTGGTCGCCCTCGCGCTCGCCACCGTCGGCGGGATGGCGCTGTCGGGGCTGCACGCCATGGGACGCCTCATCCCGATCCCCGGTGTGTTCGCCCATGCCGCCGTGGCCAGCTCCGGCATGCTCGCGCTCGCCGCCGCCCTGTGGCTCTCCGGCTAGCAGCTACACTGGGCCCATGCCCCCCGATCTGCGCACCTTCGACCCCGCACGCGTCGCTCGCAGCCACCCCCCGCTGCTCGCCCACCACCTGCAGCGACTCTGGGTGCACCACGGCCACACCACCGCCACCGAGCAGCGCCTGCCGTCGGGCCTCGCCCAGCTCCTCGTGCTCCTGGACGCACCGAAGGCGCCCCAGCTCCTCCTGGAGGGGCCCCGCAGCCGGCCGTTCACGCTCACGCACCAGCCTGGACGCGTCCTCGGCATCGTGTTCGCGCCGGGTGGCCTGCGACCCTTCCTGAACCAGCCGCTGTCCGAGGTCGCCGACCAGCACGTCGCGCTGTCCGAGGTCGCCACCTGGGGAGACCGCCTCGCAGACGCCGTCGCCGAGCTGCGCGACCCCGCGCGGATCGCGTCGGCGGCTGCGGCCGTGCTGTCCGCCGCCGTGCGCCCCAGCGACCCGGGCATCGCCTCCCTCGTCGCCGCCACCGAGCACTGCACGCGGGTGGGGCACGTCGCCGATCGCGCCGGGCTGTCCGCCGCCCAGCTGCGCGACCTGTTCGCCGAGCACGTGGGGATCGCACCCAAGCGCTACGCGCGCGTGCGCCGCGTGCAGGGAGCGCTGCCCTGGCTGCGCGCCACCGACGATCTCGCCACCATCGCACGCCGCGGCGGCTGGCTCGATCACGCGCACTTCACCCGCGACTTCCGCGCCATCACCGGCGTCACGCCCTCCGCCTACCGACGACGCGTGGGCCGGTGGGCCAATCATCTTTCCGTACAAGCGCCCGCCCCCTGATCGAGGGATGACAGACGCCACCCTGGAGTTGGAATGAGGCCACGTGTCAAGGACGGCGGTCGCGTGCACACTGAGGTCGACGCGCACGTCGATCAGGGCAGGCTCCCATGAGCACTGCGCACGGCCCTGCTAGAATGTCCGGCGAGGGCGGGAGACTGCGGAACCGGCTGGCGTTCGCCGTCGGCATCGACTTTGTTGCGGCCCCGCCCTCACTTTTCGCGCCTTCAGGGCCTCGCTGGGTCGTAGGGCTGCTGGGTGGTGAGGATGGCGAAGAGCTGCGTGGCCAGCTTGCGAGCCGCGGCCCCGCCGGCGCATCTCGGGGTCTAGTCGCGAGCTGTCGTGGAGGCGAGCAGCAGCTGCAGCCGGAGCATGCGGTTGCCCTTGCGCACCATGCGCCCGGTCGTCTTCCCGTCGCCGCTGGTCTTCGAGGTGGCGTACAGGCCGCAGTAGCCGATGAAGTGGTCCACGGACGGGAACCGTCGGACGTCGCCCACCTCGGCAATCGCCACGGCCGCAGTCAAGGCGCCAACCCCCGGAATGGTTCGAAGCAGCGTACACTCGGGCAGGGTTCGGGTCTCCTCCTCCAGCAGGCTCTCGAGCTCTCGGACCGCTTGCTCTGCCCGAACCACGTCCTGGAGAAGCTGCCCGACGGCGGCACGGAGCAGCGGCGACCAGGGCTCCACGGAGCTGCTGTGCAGGAACCCCTGGAGTTCCTCGAGTTCGGAGGAGCGGATCGAACGGCCGCCCGGGGTGCGGACGGTGGCCAGATCGGCCGGCGTGAGCGCGAGCAGCTCTGCGGGGCAAGGATGTGCAGCAAACAGCGAGATCAGCCAAAGGGGCGTTGTGCGGCGGAAGTGGTTGTGAAACCCAGGCAGCAACTCGCCCAGGTAGCGCCGCAGGGCGTTCTTGTTGGCCGTCCGCTCCTCGACGCGCCGACGGCGAAGGCGCACGGCCATCGTGAGATCCCGCCGCTTCGTCTCGGTGACCGGCGATGGCTTAGGCCGAAACGTCCGCAGGTACTGCGCGATCGAGTTTGCGTCGGTGCGATCCGACCGCGAGCCGCGAAGCTGGAGCTGGGTGAAGCGCTTGATGACGAGCGGATTGAGCTCGACCGTATCGGCGACGCCATCCAGCGCTCGCAGCAGCGGCCGATGGTACGCACTCGTGGACTCGCAACCCACGAGCACCGGTGCTCCGAGCGTGGCGAGGACCGCCTGCAACTCAGCGAAGCCCTCCGGACTGTTGGCGACTCGAAGCTCCCGACAGACGGGATTGCCCTTGGTGTCCACGACGCACACATCCAGCTTGCGGCTGGCGACGTCTACCCCAGCAAACAGCTGATGCTCCATGACCCCTCCGTGGTGAGTGGCGACTCGGCGACCTGGGACGCCCCGCCCCGTCTCGGCCTACCAAATTGCGCGGTCCAAGCCGCATGTTGGAATTCGAGATCGTGGGGAGGGGGCCCAGCCCGAGACTCCAGGTCGCGGTCAAGCCGCAAGGTCCCAATTCCGGTTCTGCCGAGACGCACCCTCCCCACAAATCCGATCAACGAACTCGGGCCACCTCGGCCCGTGAACTCTCACGGGTCCTTTGGGCCCACAGACACATGGTAGGTTCCATGTCCGCGCTGACCCCTCGTCTCCTCGTCACCGATGCCCGCGGCGCCCAGACCTTCTACGCCGACGCCCTGGGGGGAGAGGCCGGCATGTGCCTGGCCGCCCCCGACGGCACCGTGGTCCACGCCGAGGTCACCGTGGCGGGCGTCACGTTCTCCCTCACCGAGTTCGGCTGCCAGCCATCCGGCGACACCGATCCACAGGTGCTGCTCCATCTCGTGCTGGACGATCCCGACACGGCGGCTGCCCGCATCGTTCAGGCCGGCGGGGAGATCCTGATCCCCATCGAGGATCGCTTCTACGGCAAGCGCGAGGGCCGGATCCGCGACCCCTTCGGCCACTGCTGGATCCTGTCGAAGGATCTCGAGGATCTGTCGGTGGAGGAGCTGCAGGAGCGCATGACCCAGAGCATGGGGTAGGGCGGCTGGGCGCTACGACCGCTCGTCGTCGCAGGTGGCGCTCACGTCGATGCGAACGGACCCTCGCACCGTCCGCCCCTCGCGGCGCTCCGGAATCCCGCGCGACTCCGTCGCGCTACGATTCCCTTGGGCCCTCGCCTTCGGCTGCGGACCTCTCGGACGCTGCCGCGGGCGAACCACCCGCCGCTCACACGCCTCGGTGCGCACCGTGGCCACCACCTCGGGGTGCTTGCACACCAGGTACCCCTGCCAGCTCACGTCGAAGCGCACCTCGTTGTGCGCGGCTCCGCTGCCGCCCAGGTGGGGCAGGGGCACCTCCTGGCAACCCTGGTCCTCCACGCACAGCTCCAAGGTGCCCTCGGCGTCTTCGGGCGTCACCGCCACGATCACGCCGATGGGGCCGAAGGAGAAGTCGCACCCCTCGCACCCCGCCAGCCCCATGCACCCGACGATCAGCAGCCACCGCATGGAGGCAGCCTACCAAAGGCCGCCTCGCGAGCGGATCAGACGCGCCCCGTCGCATCCAGCTCCGCCGCCAGCACCACGTCGTGCGCGAACCCGCGAGCGTCGAGCTCCCGCCCCGATGCCGTCGCGCGCAGCGCTCCCTGCAGATCGCCACGATGCGCGTCGAAGGCTGCCTCCGCCGCCACCGCCTCCGGGGACCGCGATCCCGTCAGCGCCGCCACCACGCTGCCCGCCCCCAGCCAGTCCTCCAGCGCGAACCGCGCTCGGTCGCCGCCTGGCCACCGCTCGCCTGCCGCGATCACCGCGATCGCGCCTGCGTCGGCGAGGGCCTGGGCCACCACCTGGCGATCCCGCAGGCACGCCGTGTGCGCTGGCACCCCCTCGCGCTGCGCCCACGCCAGCAACCGCGAGCCGTTGGGGGAGGGCAGCAGCAGCCGGGTGCCTGCTGCCAGCGACGTCAACGACGCTGGCGACAGCGACGGACCGTCCGCCGCTCGTGGGCCCGCCACCACGTCCACACCGGCCTCGGCGGCCGTGGGTACCGGCGTGGCCGGATCCCAGGGCACCACCTCCGCCCCTGCCTCGCGCGCCACCGCCACCGAGGTGGTGAAGGACAGCACGTCCACGATCACCGCCACGTCTACGCCAGCCGCAAGCGCCCGCAGCCCGTAGAGCCCCCAGCCCACCCGGATCCGCGCTCCCGACTGGGACAGGTCCGCTGCAGTCGCGCCCGTCGCCATGCAGCCTTCTAGCTCGATCGGGTAGGCTGCCGCCCATGCTCGGCTTCTTCGCGCCCTGGCTCCTCGTCCTCGTCATCACCGGGCTGCACCTGACGCTGCCCGGCCGATGGATCACCGGCTACGTCCCCCACGAGCGCACCGGCGAGCCCCTGCGCTACCGACTCAACGGCCTGAGGGTCAACGCTACCCTCGTCGCCGCCTGGGCGCTGGCCGGCTGGCTCGACTGGGTGCCGTGGAGCTGGCTGTTCGTGCATCGCGTCGAGGGTCTCGTCGGCGCCTGCGTGCTCGGCCTGCTCTACACCGCTGCGATGGTGCTGCCCGCCCGCGCCACCGGCCGCGGCCTCGCCATCGACCTGTTCCTCGGGCGCCGCATCAACCCCCAGCTGCTCGGCGGTCGGCTCGATCACAAGATGTGGCTGTACCTGGTGGGGGCCGTGATCTTGCAGCTCAACGTGCTGAGCTTTGCCGCTCACCACGCGTTGACCCACTCCTCTGACCCATCCCCCGGGATCGTGCTCTGTGCGGGGTTGCTGACCTATTTCGTCAACGACTATCTCGTGTTCGAAAGGGTGCACCTGTACACCTACGATCTGTTCGCCGAGCGAGTGGGCTTCAAGCTCGGCTGGGGCTGCCTCGTCTTCTACCCCTACTTCTACACCATCGCCCTGTGGTTCACCGCGGACCTGCCGAATCCCCACACGCCGCTCCCCGTGCTCGTCGGGATCGGGGTTCTGTTCCTCGCTGGCTGGTCCATGGCCCGCGGCGCCAACATGCAGAAGTTCCGCTTCAAGACGCGCCCGTCCGAGCCCTTCCTTGGGATCGCGCCCCAGGTCGTCACGGATGGCGACAGGAGCCTGCTCGTGAACGGCTTCTGGGGCGTGTCGCGCCACGTCAACTACCTCGGGGAGATCACCATGGGGCTCGCCATCGCCGCCTCGGCGGGGTGGTGGGCGCTGCCCTGGCCCTGGCTGTATCCGCTGTACTACGTGCTGCTGCTCGTGCCTCGCCAGCGCGACGACGATGCTCGCTGTGCCGAGAAATACGGCCCTCTGTGGGAGGAGTACGTACGCAAGGTACCGTCTCGGATCGTGCCGGGGATCTACTGACCGTGCGGAAACGCTACGGGCCCTGGGCCGTGATCGCGGGAGCCTCGGAGGGGATCGGTGCGGCCTTCTGCCACCTGTGTGCCGAGGAGGGATTGAACGTGGTGATGGTGGCCCGACGCGTCGAGCCCCTCGAGGCTGCCGCCGCCCGTGTGCGACGGAAGCACGGCGTGCAGGTGCTGACCGTGGCCGCCGACCTCGGGCGCCCCGACGTGCACGAGCGGCTCGCATCGGTGCTCGCCGAGCGCGAGGTGGGGCTGTTCGTCTACAACGCCTGCGCCTCCACCATCGGCTCCTTCGCAGAGACCTCCACCGCCTCGAAGCTCGCCTCCCTCGACGTGAACTGTCGCGGACCCCTGCTGCTGTTGCCCTTGGTGATCGAGGGCATGCGCGAGCGTGGGCGGGGTGGGATCGTGCTCATGTCGTCGCTGTCGGGCATGCAGGGCACCGCCATGGTGACCACCTACGCCGCCACGAAGGCCTTCACCCAGATCCTGGGGGAGGGACTGTGGGAGGAACTCGGCCCGCTCGGGATCGACGTGGTGGTGTGCGCGGCCGGAGCGGTGCGCACCCCGAACTTCGAGGCAGCCACCCCCGCTGATCGCCAGGCCCAGGCCTTGCCGCTGGCGCCCGAGGTGGTCGCGCGCACGGCCCTGCAGCGCCTCGGTCGTCGCCCCCTCACCGTGCCCGGCTGGATCAACGCCACCGTCGCGGCCGTGCTCCAGCGCTTGCTGCCCCGCGCAGCCGCCGTGCGCTTCATGAGCCGCAACACCCGCCGGATCTACGAGTCTAGTTGAGGAGCGACAGAGACTGCCCCGTCTTGGGCGGAGATGGCGGAGTCGGGGCGTCCACCGCAGCGCGATGCGGGCCAGTTCCCGAAGCGGCCCGTCGAACCCTGCTAGACGCCGTGTCGACCTGGCCTCGGGAGCCCTGCGGCCTGGCCACCCCGAAAGAGATCCGTATGCCTCTTCGCTAGGGTGTGTCAGATCGAGCCCACGCCCCCGAATCCCCCTTGCACTCTCTCGGAGGATGCATGTTTCGTCTCGCCCTTCTGTGCAGCATGTTCGCAGCCTGCGCTGGCGACACCGATACCGATACCGACACGAAGGACACCGCAGCCGACGCGGATACCGATACCGATGCCGATGCGGACGCAGATGCGGATGCCGACACCGACTCGGATGCCGACACCGACGTGACGGACCAGCCTCCCGAGGCCACCATCGTGTCCCCCAAGGACAAGTCCAATCTGTACTACGACGACTTCGACAACATGGCCAATCTCTGGTTCGTCGACGTGACCCTCGAGGGAACCGGAATCGATCCGGAGGACGGCACCCTCACCGGGTCCAGTCTCGTGTGGACCACCGACCGCACGGACATCCAGCAAGCTGACCTGGGGGAGGGAACCAACCCTACGGTGCGACTCTTCGGCGACGACTGCTTCGGATCGGATCACGTGATCACCCTCACCGTGACGGACAGTGATGGCAACGAGCACTCCGTCTCCGTCATGGTGACCGCGTTCACGCTCTGCTGAGGACCTTTACGAACTTCCCCGGTGCGACACAGATCGGTCACATGCTGGGGGTTGTCGAATGTCACTGGTCTTGTGGGCCTTTGCGGCGTGTAGCAGCGCGCCGCCAGGGTCGGATCCTCCTCCCTCCGCGCCCGACGCCGTCGATCTGAGGTGGGTGGAGGAGGTGCTTCAGTACGGCTTCGAAGCCGCTCTGATGGCCGACGCCTACGCCCTGCGCGACGTCTACGACGACGCCATGGGGGCATCCGATACCTGTCCCTCCGTCTTCAACGGGATCTGGTACGACGACTGCGAGACCACCGACGGCGTGCACTTCGGCGGGTACGTGGTCGAGTTCGAGCAAGCGGAGCCCGACGCGTCGTACTGGACGCTGTACGGAGTGGCCACGGTGTCCCGGCCCGACGGCACGGCCCTGGTGTTGGGGGGCTACGCCGGCACGGGGGAAGGGGTGGACGAGGACTTCTCCTACGTCTACTCGTACCTGTACGGCACCTTCCACGACTCGGGGCCCTCCTCGAGGATGGGGCCTGGCCACGACGCCGACGTGGTGGTGCGGGCCTACACCCACCACACGGGCCCCCGAGCGCTCTCCGTGGGCGGAAGCCTCGGCGCGCTGTTCGACGACCCGGGGGTGGCCGTGGACTTCGTGGGCGTCACCGTGACCGAGGCGGGCTGGCCCGAGCAGCCCTGCGTCGAGCAGCCCGTGGGCCGCGCCGCGGTGCGCACCCCCGAGGGGCTGTGGGTGGACGTGGACTTCGGCATGAACTGTACGGGATGTGGCCAGGCCTCCACGCTGAACGGCGACGAGGGCGAGGTGTGTGTGGACGCAGCGGGCTGGCTCGACTGGGAGGTGTCGCCATGGTGACGGGACGACTGGCCGTGCTTGCGGCCCTGGTGGGCTGTGCAGAAGAGCGGCGGGAGGTGTCTCCTCTGACGGCGCTGCCCGACGCCCAGCTGCTGTCGCGCATGAGCCTGGATCTGCGCGGGGTGCGACCCACCCAGCAGGAGATCGAAGACCTCGAGGTGCGCGAGCTGTCGTCGTATCTCGAGGAGTACCTCGACGATCCGGCCCTCGAGGACCGGATGGAGGACCTGTTCGCCGAGACCTACCGCACCCGCACCGATGCGGGCACGGTATTCGTGAACTCCTTCGGGCTCGACCTCGGCGAGCAGGCACGGCTGCAGCGCGATGCGGGCACGGAGCCGCTGCGCCTGGTGGCGCGGGTGGCCGCTTCCGATCTGCCGATCCACGAGATCGTCCAGGCGGACTGGAGCATGGCCAACCGGGTGCTGGGCGAGGTGCTCGACGTGGACTACCCCCAGGGGGAGCGCGGCTGGCACGAGGTCCGCTACGCCGACGGACGGCCCGCAGCGGGGGTGCTGTCGAGCACCGGCTTGTGGTGGCGCTACCCATCGAACGGGGCCAACGCGAACCGCCAGCGCGCCAATGCCATCAGCCGGATCCTGCTGTGTGACGACTACCTGGACCGCGAGGTGGACTTCGACCGCTCCGAGGGGGCGCTGGACGACGACTTCGAGGCCCGCACCCAGACGGATCCCAGCTGTGCGTCCTGCCACAGCACCCTCGACCCCATCGCCAGCTACCTGTACGGCTTCACCTGGTACGTCTTCGGCGCCGACGAGGTGACGCGCTACCACCCCTCCCGCGAGCGCGGGTGGGTGGACGCGACGGGTGTGGAGCCCGGCTACTACGGCGAGCCCGGCAGCACCCTGCGGGATCTCGGGCGCCAGATCGCCTCGGATCCCAGGTTCGAGGCCTGCCTGGTCACGCAGCTCTCCGACGGGCTGCTCGGGCGCGACATCGACGACGGAGAGCTGATGCGGCACCGCAACGCGCTGCGCCTCGGCGGACAGACCATGCGCCCCGTGCTCCGCTCGGTGGTCCAGAGTGCCGCCTACACGTCTGCTGTGGACGACGGCATCGCCTCGGGCGCACAGCCGGCGAAGCTGGCCTCGCCTGCGATCCTCGCGAGCCAGGTGGAGGCGCTCACCGGCTACGTGTGGGAGTCCGGCGGCGTGGAGCTGCTCACGAGCGATCTGCTCGGCTACCTGACCCTCGCGGGTGGCGCGGACGGCTTCACCGTGACCGAGCGTGCCCACGAGCCCACGCCCACCATCCTGCTGGTGCAGGAGCGCCTCGCGGAGGCGGCGGCCGAGCACGCTGTGCGGGCAACCCTGGAGCAGCCCGGGTCCGTGCCCTGGCTCGACGCGTTGGACGAGGCCTGGCGGCCGGACACCGACGCGGATCGGATGGAGGAGGCGCTGAGCACGGCTACGCTGCGAGCCCTCGGACGAGCCGCCACACAAGCCGAGCTCGCCGATCTGATGGACCTGTGGGAGGAGCTGTACGCGCTGCAGGGGGACAGCCCCGTGCTGGCGTGGACGGGCACGCTGTCCGTGCTCCTTCGTGACCCTGACTTCCTGCTGTACTGAGGCGAGCCATGCGACGTCGTGATTTTCTCGCAGCGAGCGCCGCAGTCGGCGCTGCCTTCGGAGTGCCCCTGCGGGCACTCGCCGACGAGGGTCGAAACCGCAAGTTCATCTTCGTGTTTGCCCGAGGTGGCTGGGATCCCACCTGCGCGCTGGCGCCCGCGTTCCACACGGTGGCCGACACCGAACCCGAGGCCGAACGAGCCACCATCGGCGACCTGACCTACGTGGACCACCCAGCGCGGCCCTCCGTGCGTGCCTTCTTCGAGTCGGCCCACAGCCGAGCCGCCATCCTGCGCGGGATCCTGGTGCCCAGCATCGCCCACGAGCAGTGCACCCGCCTGCTGATGACGGGCTCCAACGACGACGGGCTGGCAGACTGGGGTGCCATCTTGGCTCACGCGGGCAACGACTACCTGCTGCCGGAGCTCGTGGCCTCGGGACCCTCCTTCGCGGGACCCTACGGCCGAGCCGTGGCGCGCATGGGGACCAACGGCCAGCTCGGCCAGCTGCTGTCTGGCAGACCCGTCACGGCGGGTCTACGCGGTATGTCCGACGACGCAGCCAGCGCCGTGGACCGCGTGCTGGCCCGTCGTGCGGCCGCGCGCACCACGCGCGCCCAGGCAGCGTCGGAGGTGGTCCTCGCCGAGGCCTTCGAGTCCTCCGTGGAGCGGCTCGACGATCTACGGAAGGTGGACGACAGCCTGTCGCTGGGCGCGCGCTTCACCCTCGAGGACCAGCTGGAGCTCGCCGTGCAGGCCCTGGCCACGCGCACGTCGCGCTGCGCGATGGCGGCCACCGCGGGCTCCTGGGACACCCACACCAACAACGCGTTGGGCCAGTCACCACTGTGGGAGAGCCTGTTCGCTGATCTGATCCGGCTCGACGCGCTGCTGCAGACCACCCCTGGACCCACCGGTGCGCCCCTGTCGGACGACACGATGGTGGTGGTGCTCTCGGAGATGGGGCGCACGCCGCGGCTCAACGCCGACGCTGGCAAGGACCACTGGCCCTACACCTCCGCGCTGCTCTTCGGGGCCGGGGTGCGAGGTGGCAGCGTGGTGGGGGGCTACGACGAAGCCTACGACGGCCTCGAGGTAGAAGGGGTCACGCTCTCGGCGAACCGACTGGGGGCCACGTTGCTCGCCGCCGCCGATCTGGACCCCGCCGAGTGGGTCGGGGGAGCGACGCCGCTCACGCAGGTGCTCGCCTAGCAGCTGAACAGTCCAGCAGTCTGCTAGCTACCGATTGCCGGTCGCGGCGGGGGGGGGGAGCCCTTGCTTCGTTCATCACTTCTCGGCGGGCTTCCATGATCCCCTCGTTGGCCGCTCCCTCCGCACAGGCCGTTGAAACAGTCCCTCACGGACCTTATTCAGCAGCCTGCTAGGCGAGGCGGAGGCGTCGGCGGGTGGCGAGGAGGGCAGCTAGGAGGAGCACGGGACCCACAGCGCCCGTCGCCCCGGTGCTGCACCCCTCCTCGCAGCGCTGGAGCAGCGACGGATCGCAGACGTTGCCGATCCCGTCGCCGTCGTCGTCGGCTTGATCGAAGTTCGGCGCGAAGGGGCAGTTGTCACAGCTGTCCCCTAGGCCGTCGTCGTCCGAGTCCGCGTTGGTGTCGGTGGCCATGAACAGACACAGGTCGCAGCGATCACCGAAGCCGTCGGCGTCCCTGTCGTCTTGGGCGGCGTTCTCCCAGTCGGGGCAGTTGTCGCAGGCATCGCCCACACCGTCCTCGTCGAAGTCCTCCTGATCGACGTTCGCCACCTCGATGCAGTTGTCGATGGCATCGTCGATGGCATCGCCGTCCAGGTCGGCTGCGAGTGCCGTCATCATCCCGATCCACAGCATGGTCACACTCCTCGTGCCCTAGAGCTTGCCCGCTGACCAGGGCCTGCTTCACATCTTCTTGACCATGCGGGGAGGAGCGGATCAGGACCGCAGGTGTTGCTCGAAGGCGCGCAGCGGCATGCCCACCGCCGCCTTGAAGTCTCGGGCGAGGTGAGCTTGATCGGCGTAGCCCAAGGCGAAGGCGAGCTCCGACAGATCTTCGGCCGAGCCCGCTTCCACGCGCTGGGCCGCCTCCTGCAGCCTGCGACGCCGGATCACCCACTTCGGCGACGCGCCCACGTAGGCCGAGAACAGGCGCTGCAGCGCCCGGATCCCCAGTCCTGCAGTGTGTGCGAGCTGCTCCGCCCTCAGCAGCTCGGAGTCTTCCTCCACACGCTGCAGCAGATCCGTCGCCAGCGTGCGCTTTTCCTCGTCGTGGGGCCGCAGCGCGCCTCGCAGCCAGTCCGAGAGGGCCGAGGCGGTCTGCGCCTCGTCGGGGTGGGCGAGCAGCCGCTCGGTGGGGTCTTCGGCACTGGGCCACACCTCGGCCAGCGGGGTGATGCGATCGGTGTAGGTGGCCATGCTGCTGGGCAGCACCGCGCGGCCCGCTCCGGGCCGGAGCTTGATCGCCCACATGCACCCCTGGTCCTGAAGCGTGCGCTCCCACATGCGGGTCCAAACCCCCACCACTCGGCTCGCAGCTGGCTCGAACACCACGTCTGCGGTGGGTGCGCCCAAGATCTGGAAGCGATGGGGAGCTTGACCCCGCAGGTCCCACGACGTCGTCCACAGGTAGGAGACCAACAGAGCCAGATCGTCGGGGGCGGTGAACAGGCGGGCCTGCACGCGCTGGCCGCTCGAGGCGTTGGACACCATGCCGCGCACGCGGCCGTCGAAGGGAAGCTCCTCCGGCGGGTCTGGCGGCCGACTCGAAGACATGCGACACCTCACCAGGAGATCAGCATGACAGGTGTGAGACGAGTCCACATCGACGACGTGGAGCCCTACGTCGGGCCCAACCAGATCCCCGGGATCCGCTTCCGCGCGGTGCGTCAGGCCTTGGGCGTGCGGGCGTGGGGCATGAACGTGCTGGAGCTGGAGCCGGGCGTGCAGGGCTACCCCGAGCACGACCATGTGGGGGACGGGCAGGAGGAGGTCTACCTGGTGCTGGAGGGCTCAGTGGCGCTCCACGCGCAGGGACAGATCCTCCGACTTACGAGAGGTGACATGGTGTGCGTGGCACCGGAGGTGACCCGAAAGCTGGTGACCGAGGGCGAATCCGCGCGGATCCTGGCCATCGGCGGTACTGTCGGAAAGCCGTACCGCGAGCCGGGTCACGAATGACCAGGGCCGCGCTTGCGTAGGTGAAGGCACGACGGCACGTGACACCATGCCCTTCGTTGGGTGTCCGCACGCCGTGTCGGGAGGATCCATGATCGGTCGAGTCGCCCTGTTCTTGCTGTCGGGTTGCTTCGGCGACGAGCCCCCTGATCCTGGCATGGCCGTCGAGCAAGTTGTGGCCTACATCGGCAAGGAATCGAGCGATCCTGCGGGCTGGGCCACGGATCTGCGGGCGGCGCTGCAAGCATCGGGGATTGGCGTCGACGAGCAGGGCGTCTGCTCGGTGCTCGCCGTCGTGGAGCAGGAGTCCACCTACGAGGCGGATCCGGCGGTGCCTGGGCTCGGCAAGATCGCGCGCAGGGAGATCGAGGCGGGGCTGAAGCTGCTCGGCCCCCTGTCGAAGCACGGCGTGGATTGGTTGCTCAAGCCGGTGGCCGAGGGCGCGTCCGAGTCCTTCGACGCGCGGCTGGCCAAGGTGCGCACGGAGCGTCAGCTCGACGAGCTGTTTCGGGATCTGGCGGAGCACTACACGGGCGGAGCAGCGGACATCCCGCTCGCGGGTGATCTGCTGATGCGCCAATTCGACCAGCTCAATCCCGTGAAGACGGCGGGCTCGATGCAGGTGTCGGTGTCCTGGGCGCAAGAGGCTGCGTCGGACGCGGGTGTGCCGCGCAAGACGGTGCGCGATCTGCTCTACACGCGCGCGGGCGGACTGCGCTGGGGAACGGCTCGCCTGTTCGCTCACGAGGCGGACTACGACCGGCCGGCCTACCGGTTCGCGGACTTCAATGCGGGCTTCTATGCGTCGCGCAACGCCGCCTTCCAGGAGCAGCTGGCGGCCATCATGGAGCTCGAGCTCGCGCTCGACGGCGACCTGCTGGCCTACCCCAAGGACGGGGGGCGCCCCAAGGATGGAGAGACCATGGGAGCGCTGATGGCCTGGCGCGCCATGTACGGCGGAGACCTGTCGGAGCGCCAGATCCGGCGCGACGTGGGCAAGGAGAAGACGGCGGCCTTCGAGCAGACGCGCACCTGGGAGGCCGTCCGCGCCACCTACAAGGAGCGAACGGGCAAGGATCCCGCCTATGCTCGGCTGCCGGTGGTGAGCCTCGACAGCCCGAAGCTGTCGCGAGACCGGACCACCGCCTGGTTCGCCGAGAACGTGGAGCACCGCTTCAAGGCCTGCCTCGAGCGAAGCTAGGCGCCTCACGCGATCCACTGGGTGGGGGAGCCCGTGGCACCGAGGCGAATGGCGTCGTAGCCGAAGCGCTCCCGCACGGCGTCGATGGCCCCTCCCACGCTCGGACGGTGCCGCACCGCGAGGGGGAGTGCTAGCTGATTGCCCGGCTGATCGAAGTTGGACAGCGCCACTCCGATGAGTCGCACCGCCTGCTCTCGGGACCACGCCTTCGGCAGCAGGGTGAGCAGCCGCCGGTGGATCTCGGCCTCGTGGTGGGTGCCATGGGCGGTCAGACCCCGCGTGACGGTGTGGAAGTCCGAGGTGCGCAGCTTGAGGGTGACGGTGCGCGCCAGCACGCCACGCTGCCGCGCTCGCCAGCTCACGCGCTCCGCCAAGGAACGCAGCTGATCGAGCACGCGCTGGATGTCCGACACGTCGGCATGGAAGGTGCGCTCGTTGGAGATGCTGCCCACCGAGCCGTGCCCAGGGTCGTCGTGCTCGCGAAAGGCAGGCCGATCCCGGCCCAGCGGGCTGCGACGGGTGGGATCGATGCTGCGCGTCACCGAGGCGGCCAGCCCTCCGAATCGCGCGCGCAGGGGTCCTGGGGGTACCGCCAGCAGGTCGCCAACGGTGTGGATCCCACGTGCGTGCAGGCGTGCCTCGGTGGCGGGACCGATGCCGGGGAACGCTCGGACGGGCAGGGGGCGCACGAACGCCTGCTCCGCACCCGCGGGCACCAGGTGGACGCCCGCAGGCTTGGCCTTGCCAGACGCGATCTTGGCGATGGAGCGGGTGCTGCCGATCCCCGCGCTTGCTGGCAGGCCCACCTCGTCGTGGATGGTCTGGCGCATCTGCCGCACCACTCGCTCGATGGTGGCTTCGTCGGTGGGATCCTCGCGACGCCTCCACAGTCGCTCGCAGCCACGGAAGTCCAGGAAGAACTCGTCGATGCTGGCGGTCTGCACGCTCGGCGTGTAGCGCTCGAGGATCTCGCGAACCTCTGCGGCGTAGGGCCCGTACACACCGTGGCGACAGGGCAGGAACACGGCGTCGGGCGCGAGTCTCACGGCCTCGGAGATGGGCATGCCGGAGCGCACGCCGAAGGCGCGCACCTCGTAGCTCGCCGCGGTCACGACGCCGCGCTTGCCCGGTGAAGCGCCCACGACCACGGGCTTGCCCACCAGCTCGGGATCCAGGAGCCGCTCCACCGACACGAAGAACGTGTCGAGGTCCAGACAGCAGATCCGCGCACCGGGTACCACCTGCTCCATGCTCGGTCCTCCCAGGGGAGAGCACTGAACACATGTATACTGGTGAGGCCAGTCGCGCTGCGATCGCGCACGACGACGGCTAGCGGCGGTGCTTCGGTCCTGCGTCGAGCATGTACGACACGGTGATCTGGGTCCCTGCGGCGGGCGCTTCGTTCAGGGTGAGCGCTTCGTCCTTCAGGGTGAACTCCGAGGGGTCGAGGGTGCGAACGTCTGCACCCAGCGCGAGCTCCACCGAGGTGGTGGTCTTCTGCGGGGGGCCCTCGAGCCAGAACGTGCTCCGCAGCACCCGCATGGCAGCGTCGGTGGACATGGCCTCCAAGAAGGCGCCGTAGTCCTCCTCGCAGTGCGACAGAAGCATGCCGCCGGAGTGAATCGCCAGGTCCGCCAGGGTCTTGGCGCGATGCTGGGGAGCGTGCTCGCCCGTGCAGTCCGAGTCCTCGAGCTGGGCGACCACGTGGGCGGACCATCCGTATGGACCCTGGAACTCGTCGAGGATCTCCACGAGCTCGTCCGGGTAGGGCAGGCTGTGGTCTTCGGTGGTGGTCAGGTAGACGAGCGACAGGAAGGTCTCGTTCCGATCGAACCCGAGGTTCGGCTTGAAGTGTCGATACTCGTCGATGGCGAGCTGAGTGGCCTGCCGAGCAGCCACGTGGGTGCCAGCCACGGCTCCGGTGGCGTCGTGCAGGAAGTCCAGCATGGCCCCGATGTCGCCGCTGGCCGTCTCGGCATAGGAGGCTCCCTCCAGCGACACCAGGCGTCCGAGGTGATGGGGGTCGCCGCCCATCGACAGCACAGCGAATTGTGCCGAGCGACCATCGCCCAGGTGAGGCTCCACCATGCCCTGGAGTCCGTTCACCAGCCGATCGC
This sequence comes from Myxococcales bacterium, assembly GCA_019634415.1. Taxonomy (GTDB): domain Bacteria; phylum Myxococcota_A; class UBA796; order UBA796; genus DRPG01. Next base: position 49,220 of record JAHQVJ010000221.1, on the reverse strand, counting down.
GCACCCCTTGGGCGGCGTCTCGGGGGTCCACTACCAGCAGCACGTCCACGTCGGCCACTTGATCGAAGGTCTCGGTGCGCGCGCACACGTCGCCCTCGTCCACATCGAGGTCACCGTCGTTGTCGACCCCGTCACACAGCTCGTCGTCGGTCACCACCCCAGGATCCTCGGTGTCCACGGTGGGCTGGGTGGAAGGAACATCTCCCTCCCACGAGGGCACGTACACGTCGGCGCCGATGATCAGGTCCACGGTGCAGCTGGGGAGCGCCAGAACCAACATCGATGTCATGGACCAGGTCTTCATCGAACGTCCCCGCAAACCCCAAGGTCCCGCATTCTAACACCGAGGCTCAGAGGTCGCGTTCCTTCGTGGAGAACACGCGAGCGACCACGATCCCGATTCCGTACAGGCCCACCAAGGGTAGGGCGAGCAGGCTCTGGGTGAGGATGTCCGGCGGTGTGATCAGTGCCGCGATCACGAAGATGCCCACGACCGCGTAGCGGAAGGAGGACAGCATGTCCTTGTGGTCGATGAGGCCCATGCGAGCGAGGAAGAAGCTGCCGACGGGAAGCTGGAAGCAGACGCCGAAGGCCAGCATCATCTTGACCACGGCCGACAGGTACCCCTGGACCGACAGGTTCACGTCGGCGTCGATCACCGTGAAGAAGAACGGGAAGGCCACGGGGAAGATCACGTAGTAGGCGAACGCCGCGCCGGCGCCGAACAGGAAGGTCGACGACACGGTGAGGGGAAGCACGATGCGCCGTTCCGTCTTGTACAGTCCGGGTGCCACGAAGCCCCACACCTGCCAGGCGATGATGGGGCTGGACAGCACGATGGAGCCGAGGAAGGCGGCGCGGAGCCAGGCGTACACACCCTCGAAGGGACCCGACACGATGGCGAGGCCGCCGTCGACACCCGCATCCAACAGGGCGCGATCGATCGGGATCTTCAGGAAGTCGATGATGTCGGTGGCGAAGTACAGCGAGATGCCGAAGGCGATGGACATGGCCCCCACGGTCCACAGCAGCCGGTTGCGGAGCTCCTTGAGGTGCTCCAGCAGCGGCATCCGGAACTGGTCGACCTCGTCGAGGGTCTCTTCTTCCTCGTCACTGGTGACAAGCTCGGCGCTCAAGGGCTCTCCTCCACCACGGGCGTGGGGCGGGTGGGATGGGGTGCATCGGGGGGCTCCGCGTTGGCGTCGGGGGCGTCCGGCAGCTCGGGACCTTCGGGTACCGGGAGGGGCACCTCCTGCGGCACGGGCACGCCTGCATCGGCCAGCGCTGCCTTCGCAGCCTCTTCGCCCCCGACGTCCGTGCCCTCCGCTGCGTCGCCATCGGCAGCGGGACCCTCCCTGTCGGCCTCCTGCCGGGACTGCTCGGCTTGACGCCGTCGCTCCTGCAGCTTGCGATATCGGTCCGACGCATCTTGCCGGTCGGCCTCGAGCACGAAGGCTCGGCGCAGCTCGTCGGCCGCACGTCGCGCCTGCCCATACCATCGGCCCAGCTGGCGGAGGACGCGGGGAAGCCGCTCGGGACCCACCACCAGCAAGGCAACGACAGCGACGAGCAGCATCTCGCCCAGCCCGAAGCTCAGCATGGGTGTGTGCCTCCCACCGTCCCCTCCTATAACGAGCTACTAGGTGCGGTCGCGCAGGCAAGTGGAGGACGGCGTCGTGTGCAGGATGTTCGGATTCCGCAGCGCGGTGCCCTCCCGGGCTCACCGCTCCCTCGTGGAAGCCGAGAACGCCGTGTCGGCCCAGTCCGTGCGGCACCCGGATGGATGGGGCATCGGCTGGGTCACCGACGACGACGCCTACGTGGTCAAGTCCACCAATGCTGCCCACGCGAGCCAGCGGTTCCAGCGTGCGAGCGAGCGCTTGATGTCCCACACCTTCGTGGTGCACGTGCGCCGTGCCACGGTGGGGGTGGTGGACCACGTCAACGCGCATCCCTTCCGCTTCGGCAGGTGGCTGTTCGCCCACAACGGCACCGTGTTCGACTTCGAGCGGATGGGGCCTTGGATCGAGTCGCGCATCGCGGAGCGCTTTCAGCCCTTGATCCTGGGGGACACGGACTCCGAGCGCCTGTTCTACTGGCTCCTCACCCGCTTGCACGAGGCCGGCCTCGATCCGGCCGGACGCACGGAGTCGTCGGCAGACGCGGTGGCCGTGGTGGTGCGCACGGCCCTGCTGGAGCTGGACGGGGTGGCTCGGGCGCTGGGCGCGGAGCGCCCGATCGTCAACGTGCTGCTGACGGACGGGCGACTGCTGGTGGCACACCGCGCGGGGATGCCGCTGCTGCTGTCGACCCAGAAGCGGTTCTGCGCCGACTTCCACACCTGCCCCGAGCCCAGCAAGGTCTGCATGGAGGCGGTGAGGCCCGAGGGCGTGCCGGTGAACCACCTGATCGTCGCGTCGGAGCGTATCGGAGACGCCGAGAACCGCTGGGAAGCGATGGCGGACGGCTCCACGGTGTGGCTTCGCTCCGACTTCACCTTGGCGCTGCACGAGCCTCCGGCAGGGTGGGAGGCTCCGGTCTTGCCCGAGGGCTACCGCTCGTCAGGGTAGGGCGTCGACCCGGGCGGTGAACAGCCGCTTGAAGTCCCGCACCTCGTCGGTGCGCAGCCCCTGTGCCACCACCGCCACCCACAGCGCTCCGTCGCGCGAGGTGAGGTCGAGGTCGGCGTTGCCCACCGTGCCCAGCTGCAGATCCCGCGTCTTGCGGCTCTCCACGTTCACGGCGCGCACCGGATCGAGCGACACGTCGTCGTCGGCCACATACACGATGTGTTTACCGTCGGGCGTCCAGCTGGGGCCCCGGGTGTCGGGGTACACACCGCGCACGAGCAGCCGGGGAGCGATTCCCATGGACACCACGTACAGATCGAAGCGGTCGGGGTCCTCGTGGTTGGCGTAGAACGCCACTCGGTCGTCCACCGGGGAGAACCGCGGTCGGATCTGGTTGCCGGGCCAGCTGGTGAGGCGGGCGGGGGAGGCGCCCACGGCGGGGAGCAGCCAGAGGTTGTCGCCGGCGTCGCTGTGGGCCACGAACACCAGGGCGCGGGCGTCGGGGGCCCAGGTGACGTACAGCTCGGAGCTGTTGGGCATGGAGGTGAGGCGGCGTGGCGACGCCTCGATCTCGTCGGTGGTGATCAGGTAGAGATCGCCCTCGCCGGTACGGGCGCTGGTGAACACGATGGAGCCCCCATCGGGAGACCAGGCGGGTCCACCGTCGGCTCCTGGCCAGGCCGCCACCGCCGTGCCGCCGGCGATGTAGAGGTCGTAGTCGAAGGAGTCGTTGCTCGCGGAGAACACGAAGGTGTCGCGGCCCACCTTGGGGGGTGCCCACGTGAGCTCGTGCACCACCTGCCCGCCCTCCGACTTCTGGAAGCCGGAGGTGAGGGAGCTCGGAGAGCGCCTGGAGGCGTGCACCTCGTCGAAGTGGCCCGCCGTGGGGTCACCCACGTACAGCTCGATGCGCTTCTCCTCGTGGAAGTTCGCTTCGAAGGACAGCTTGTGGCCCGACGGGGACCAGGAGGGTCGCTGCACGTTCGCCCCGGGGACGGCGGCGACCTGCCCGGCTGGGGCAGCCAAGGCCACGGAGATGAGCACACTGGGGAGCAGGAGAACCTCCATCGGTGTTGGCCAAGGACACGCCAGGGGGTGGTTCTGTGCCCGGTGCAGGATATCGGATCGCGCCAGCGACATCGCCCTGCCGTGGGGGTGCGATCTGTCCGTCGCCGTCGATGACCTGATCACCGAGCTGCGACCCTTCTTTGCGGACCGCCCGTGGATCCTCGCCATCGACGTGCTGCAGGGGGCGAACGGCATGCTGGCGGAGCTGGGCCGGTTGGGTGCCGGCGACTGCTTCGTGGTGGCGGCGCGCCGGGGCACGGGCACGGTGCCCGAGGTGCCGCACGCGGTGCTCGATCGTCCAGCCATGACCACCATGGAGGCCATCCACGACGGGGAGCGCGCGCTGCGAGACCTCCCTCCGGAGGTGCAGCGGCAGGTGGACGACTTCGATCCGGCGGGCGCGGCCCGGGTGCTCGGGGCGATCTTCAGCAACGGCCAGCCGGTGGCGGGGCGGGCGTTCTACGGTGGACGACCGGCTGCCTGGCAGGCTCTGGAAGACAAGCTCGTCATCGATGCGGTGTGGGACGCATCGGCGGTCCGACGGGCGCCGAGCCAGGTGGTTCCTGCCGAGCTGGAGGCCTTGCAGCGAGCGGCCGCCTGTCTCGATCGAGGCCATGGCACGGTGTGGGCAGGGGACGCCAGTCAGGGATTCCATGGTGGCGCCACCTCGACCTTCCCGGTGGTGGACGAGGCAGACGCCGCCGCCGCTGCACGGGCTCTGGCGAAGCGCTGTCAGCGAGCGCGCGTGATGCCCCTGCTACCCGGCGTGCCCTGCTCGATCCACGGCATCGTGTTCGACGATCACGTGGTGGTGCTTCGCCCCACCGAGATGGTGGTCTTGTGGTCGATGGGGCCCCCGCGGCGGTTCGTCTATGGCCGAGCGGCCACGTTCTGGGAACCTCCGGCCACGGCGGGCGCCGAGATGCGGGCCGCGGCGCGTCGTGTGGGTGAGCACCTGCGCGCCGAGCTGGGGTATCGGGGCGCCTTCACCATGGACGGCGTGCTCACGGAGGGAGGCTTCCGGCCCACGGAGCTCAACCCGCGCGTGGGGGCGGCGCTGCAGCTGCAGTGCGCGGAGGTCCCGTTCCAGCTGCTCCAGGCCGTGCTCGTACAGGGAGAGGCGCTCCGGATCGACGCTGCTGCCCTGGAGGCCGTGCTGCTGGCCCACGCGGATCAGCATCGTCGGGGCAGCATCGGGTTCACCTTCGGCGCCGAGATCGTCGAGACCGCGAGCCACGCGTTGGCTTGGCACGAGGGGCGCTGGCGCGAGGTGGGGGACGACGAGCTGGCCGATGCACAGGCGCGGGTAGGGCCCGGTGTGTCGGGGGGCTACGCTTGGCTCAGCCTGGACCCCGAGCACATGCCTGCCACGCGGGCCGCCCCCCGTGCGGTCGCGTTCGCGGCGTGGCTCGACGAGCGATACGGCGCCTCGCTCGGCCCCGTGGAGATCGCCCCGTCATGAAGCTCGACTTCCCCGCCACCCAGCGCAACCGTGGCCCCCTCCTCGAGGTGCTGCAGGAGCATCTGGGCCCCAAGGGCGTGATCCTGGAGGTGGCCAGTGGATCGGGGCAGCACGCCGCGGCCTTCGCGCCTTCGTTTCCCGAGTGGACGTGGGTGCCCTCCGATCTCGATCCCAGGCACCTCGCCTCCATCGATGCGTGGTGCGCGTCGCTGCCCACGGTGCGTCCTGCCCTCTCGCTCGACGTGCTGCAGCCCTGGCCCGTCGGTCGCGCGGATGCGGTGTTCTGCGCCAACATGATCCACATCGCGCCCTGGGCGTGCACCGAGGCGCTGCTGGTGGGATCGGCGCGGGTGCTCCACCAGGGCGGCCTGCTGCTGCTGTACGGGCCCTTTCGCCGCGATGGGGCACACACCTCGCCCAGCAACGCCAGCTTCGACGAGAGCCTGCGGAGTCGCGACCCGGAGTGGGGGGTGCGGGACCTCGAGGCGGTGGTGGACATCGCTGCAGGCGTGGGGCTGCACGTGGAGCGCGTGCACGCCATGCCGGCCAACAACCTGACGGTGGTGTTTCGGACCCAGGGGGTTACGCCTGGCCCACCCGATGTGTGAGGAGCGGTCCCCATGGCCGACACGGACAATCACTGGGCCCTCGTCCAGACCCCCACCGGCAAGATCATCGAGCGCAGCAACTCGGAGGTCCTCGAGGAAGAGGCCTGGGTGTGTGCGGACTCGGGGCACTACGGCATCTACTTCGAGCCCAGCAACTGCCGGATCTGTGGCAAGGAGCGGGTGAAGAAGAAGGTCCCGATCGGCTTCCGCGAGAAGGCATCGGCCTAGCGGTCAGACCCCACCGCTTTCGGAGGTCGCGGGGCGCGCCATGAGGTCCTGCACCAGATCCAGCGGATCCACGCCATCGTAGATGGCGCACAGCGCCTCGGTGAGGGGCAGCTCCACATCGTGCTCGCGGGCCAATCGCACCAACGCCTTCGAGATCGCCGAGGGGCCCTGGCTTCGATCTCCGCGGGTCAGGGCGAGACCGGCCTCGTAGTTGGGGTGCCCTGGCAGGGCCTGGGCAGAGACCAGGTCGCCGACGCCTGCCAGTCCAGCGAAGGTCATGGCATCGGCGCCCATGGCGCGGGCCAGTCGGCTCGCCTCGCGGAGTCCTCGGGTGAGGACCATGGCGTGGATCCCCACGCCCGATCCCTGCAGTCCCCGAGCGACGCCCACGAGCGTGGCGAGCACCGGCGTCATGGCGCCTGCGAGCTGCACGCCCACCAGATCGGGCGAGTCGTAGAGGCGATAGCGGTTGCTGTGCAGGGCCTCCGTGGTCAGGCGGCGCACCTCCTCGAAGGGGCTCGCCACCACGCCAGCGCACAGGCCACCGTTGAGGATCTCGTCGACGGGGGCGGGACCCGCGAGGGCGCCCACCCGGATCGTGGGGCTCTCCTCGAGCACCACCTCGGTGAGCCAGCGGGACGTGGCGGGCTCGAGGCCGCGCCCGGCCACCACCACTCTGTGACGTGCCCCCGGCTTGGCGAGCCTGACTGCGTTTCGCACGTAGCCGGCGGAGGTGGCCACCAGGATCAGATCGCAGGCCGCAGTGACCTCGGGTGGATCGTCGGTGGAGGGCAGCAGGTGCGGCGGTCGCTTCACGTCGCGGTAGGCGATGAAGGGCTCGTGCCCGGCGGCCATCACCAGGCGTGCCAGCGCCTGGCCCCACTTGCCTCCACCCAGGATTCCGACCTTCACAGCGATCCTCCCAGCGGTCTCGACCGAGGTTCATCGTCGAGGAAGGTGAGTCGGTTCTGGTAGTACAGGCAGAGGCTGGGATCCTCGACGACGATCTCGGAGCCGTGGCGCGCCAGAGCGCGGGTCTTGTGGTACCGCGAGAAGCGATCGAGGGCCTCGGCCAGCGTCTGCTCCGCGGTCTGGGGCAGCGCATCGTGCCACCGTTGCTGTGCTCGTCCCTCGCGCACCCGCTGCATCACGCGACCCAGCTCCTGCAGCACGTCGGATTCTCGGAGCCGACGACGGCCGGCCGGCACGCGCACGAGTCGGAAGGGATCGGAGGAGCCCACGCTCCGCCCCAGGCAGGCCCAGGCGGCGCGGGCCGCGGCGTGGGTGGACAGGGCGTCGGCATAGCGAGGAAGTGCGTCCACCAGGGCCTCCGAGAGCCGCTCGGTGTAGACGCGGTCGCGCTGGTCGTCCCACTCCACGTTGCCGTTGGCGTCGCACACGTAGCTACGCCGCTCCATCGCCTGCTGGTGCCGCTCCACGGGATCGGCGCTCACGGGGTTCCCGAGCACGTCCATCGGCGCTCCGAAGTGAGCCACCACAGCGGAGTCCATGTCGAGCACCCGGCGCGCGAACGACGCGATGCGACGTGGGCGGGCGAACTCGTCGTCGGTGATGATGTAGCGCTGCTTTCCGGCCTCTGCGAGGTGGTCCTGGATGAGGGTGGACGCCTCGAGCACCAAGGTGAACGACAAGGTCAGGGGCACCACGTAGACCTCGGAGTCTGCCCGCCCTGCGGCGAGCATCTCCTGCCAGGCCACCACGCCCGTGCCGAGCAGCCCCTTCTTGAGGTGGCGTTCCACCTCTCCGGATCGGGCCCGGGTGCCGCCGGGGAAGAACAGGGAGTGGTGCCGCGTGGTGATGGCGCGGATCGAGTAGTCCTTGAGCACGTCCTTGTAGAGCTTGGCCTTCTTGGTGCGATCGACGGTGTAGGCACCCAGGCGGTGCATCCACCAGCCCACCAACGCGTTGTCGAACAGGTTCAGGCCTGCGCCGTAGACGAACGGAGGCAGCCCCGCCAGGTACAGGGCCAGCCCGATCAAGGGGCTGTCGAGGTTCGAGACGTGGGTGGGGCACAGGATCAGCGTGGCCTCGCGCGACAGCGTGCGAAGCGTCTCCAGATCGCCCTTCACCACGAGCCGTGCCGAGGGGGTCAGATCCCAGTCCCGCAGCCGGCCGGGCCGGCTCGAGAGCAGCATCGACAGCATGCGTGGCATGGCGCGGGTGGCGAGGCGGTACACCCGCGGGTTGAAGCGCCCATGGATCTCGTCGGCCCAGTCGGCCACGAGGCGCAGACCCATGGCCACCCGATCTTCGCGTGAGCCGCGCACCAGGGAGCGCGCCAGGCTGTCGAGCAGGTCGCGTTCTTCGGCGTTGTCGGAGCCCTTGGTGCGCTTGCGCTCGTTCCACAGGGCGTCCTCGAGGCGCGCCTCGAGTTGCACGTCCGACAACGACTCGAGGCGCCGCTTCGAGCGATTGACGAGATCGCGGATCACCATCGGCCGTGGTCGCGGATGGAACAGGCCGGTGGAACGCTCGGCTGGCTCGTCGCGATGGGGCCCGGTGAGCTCCGTGGTACCGGGGTCGACTTGGGCTGTCACCGCCCCGTTCTACCTCAGGGAGCTCGCCCGAACCACGGCCAAGACGAGACCCTCCTCCTGGGGTTCCACGAGCCCCTGGGCGAACAGCACCTCGCAGTGATCGAGCAGCGCGTGCTCGCTCATCTTGAGCTCCTGGGCAAGCTCGACCAGGTGCTGCTGCATGCGGGGCCGGCCACGCAGCGCCTCGTAGATCCGCTTGGACTCGGTGGGCAGACGGGGCGTCGTGGTCTCGGTGCGGCCGTTCTCTCGTCGCCACGCCTCGATCCGGCCCAGCACGGCGATGGGTAGGCCCATGCTCTGGCGCCACCAGTCCTCGGCGCGCTCGCGATCGCCCCCCATGGACTCGGTGAGCTGAACGGCCTCCTGCTTCGACAGGGGGGCTGGAGTGATCTGGATGGCCCCGGCGTTGACCAGCTTGGGGATGGGGCGGTCGGCGTGGAGCAGCAGCAGGCACGGCAGCTGATCCTCGATGGCGCGCTGTGCCAGTGGCTTGGCGCCTCGCGAGGCAGCCCGCATCACCATGACGGCCGCGCGGTCGCTACCCTGGAGCGTGGACAGCGCACCGTCGGCGTCTTGGCCCTTGAAGTAGGGCAAGCCCTCGCGGTTCGCATACTCCACCGCCTCGGAGATCAGGGTGCGGCGGCCACTGCCGGGGGCGCCGTAGACCACCACGACGCGTGCTTCGCCGTCGGCGGCTCCCACCACGGCTCGTCGCAGCGTCTCTCTCGCCTCGTGCATGCCCAGGAACGGCGCCCGTGGCTCTGCGCTCGCGCTGCGCTCCAGCACCTGGCGAACGCGATCCAAGGTGGCGGGGCGTCGATTGGGATCCCGGGCCAACAGCGCGAGCAGTAGCTGGTCGAGGGGGCCTGGGATCTCGGGGCGGAAGGCAGCGGCCGGTGGCGGGAGGCTCACCAGCGGCAGGTAGGCGAGCGCCGCCGGATCGGGAGCCACGAAGGGCGTCCGACCGGTGAGGCAGGTGTAGAGCAGGGCGCCCAGGCCGTACAGATCGGTGGCCGGCGCAGGAGGCTTGCCCGACAGCAGCTCTGGTGCCGCGTAGCCCAGGGTGCCGCGGAACCCGTCCACCACGTCGCCCGGGCGGCTCGCGATCCCCAGGTCGATCAGGTGGGGGTTGTCGTGGATGTCCACGATCACGTTGGTGGGCTTGATGTCTCCGTGGAGGATCGAGCGCTCGTGGAGGTGCTCCAGGGCGTCCGCCAGCTGCAGAGCCACCTCGATCACGGGCCTCACGGCTCGTTCCTTGGCCCACTGGTCGAAGGTCTCCCCCGGCACGCGACGCAGCGCCAGCCAATCTCCCTCGGGGTCGGCGTCGAGCAGCAGCGCGAGGTTGGGGTGGCGCGCCTCGGACAGGACCTCGGCCTCTCGCTTCAGGGCGGCGCGTGCGGCGGGCACGCGCGCCACCTTCAGGGCCACCTCGCCCTTCGGGCCCGATGCGACCCACACCTGGGAGTGTGCGCCCATCGCCAAGAGCTCGTGCACCGTATACGGGCCCACCTTGTCCGGTACGGACTCCCTCATGTGCACGCCAGGGGGCGGATGTGGACGATCGACCAGTTCTGCACATCGTGCTCTACCATCCCGAGATCCCCCCGAACACGGGGAACGTGGGACGGCTGTCGGTGGCGATCGGAGCGAGGTTGCACGTCGTGCACCCTATCGGATTCTCGATGGACGCAAAGGCCGTCCGACGCGCGGGTCTGGACTACTGGCGCCACGTGGACCTCGTGGAGCATCCCGACGAATCCGCCTTCTGGAGCTGGGCCGACACGCGTCGTGTGCACCTGCTGAGCACGAAGGGGAGTGTGCCGTACACGTCCGTGCGGTTCGAGGTGGGCGACGTGCTGGTGTTCGGCGCCGAGACCACCGGGCTCCCCGACGACGTGCTCGCGCGAGGCCAGCCGCTGCGGATCCCCATGCGCGACGGGCCGATCCGATCCCTGAACCTGGCCAACGCCGTCGCGGTGGTGGCCTTCGAGGCCATCCGTCAGACGCAGCCGGGCTGGCTCGGTGGACCGGGGTCGTGAGGGTCCGGGCCCAGGTGCGACACGTGGAGCGGGTGGACCAGCGGATCCACCTGGACGAGCACGTACCGATCCTGCGGGAGCGCTGCTGTGTGCCGGCGGAGGGTGGGGCGCCTGCCATCGCCTTCGAGCGGACGGTGCGTGTGGGAGGCCGCAGCCGCTGTCCGGTGGTGCTGGTGCACGGACTGGCCCAGAACCGCTTCACGTGGCGCGTCTCGCAGCGCTCCCTGTGCGCGTACCTCGCCGGGCAGGGGTTCGAGGTCCTCAACGTGGAGCTGCGGGGCCACGGGCTGTCGCGGGAATGGGGGGCGCCCAGCGCCACTGGCTTCGCGGACTACGTGGAGGACGTGGTCCGCGTGGTGGGTACCTGCCGCATGCCGCCGTTCCTGATGGGGCACTCCCTGGGGGGCGCCGTCGCCATCGGCGTGAGCGCTTCGGCGCAGGTGCGAGGGCTGGTCCACCTGGCCGGCGTCTTCGGGTTCGCGGGCGACAACCGCACGCTGCGCGCGCTGGCGCGCCTCACGGTGGCCACGCAGACCTGGCTCGGCCAAGCGCCCATGCGGGTTCGCACGCAGCTGGCCGGGCGGCTCATCGGTCGGCTCTACCGGCTCACGGACGTGGCTGGCTACGGGGCTCCGCTCGCAGGCTGGGCGCCCGACTCCATGGAGCGGGAGCTGCTCCGGGAGCGCCTGGAGCGGGGATTCGACTGGACGAGCACCGAGGTGTGGGTGGAGATGAGTCAGTGGGCCACCGGGCAGCCATTCCCCTACGCCGAGGCGTTCGGGCGCTCGGAGGTGCCGCTGCTGGTGGTGGCGGGCGACGCCGATCCGCTGGTGTCCCACGACGACGCGCGCCGCACCTTCGACGCGTCGGGCAGCGCCGACAAGGAGCTGCTCCTGCTGGATGCCTTCGAGCATCGAGTGCACTGGGGACACATCGATCTGATCCTGGGGCGCCACGCACCGGAGATCGTCTGGCCGCAGCTGCTGGCCTGGCTCGAGCGACGTGCGCCCTAGCGCGCTCAGCGACGCGGCCGCTGCGGTGGGGCTCGGCGCCTTCGCCTTCGTGGGCTCGGGCTTCGTCAACGGAGACGCGGCCGCCTACGTGGCGCAGGGTTGGGCCGCCGATCCTTGGGACCGCGTGGTGCACCTGGGCTACGTCGCGCTGGCCATCGGCTTGGCCCCGCTGGCGGGCGACGCCCTCCCTACGGTGCTCGACGGCGTGGGGGTGCTCGCCACCGTGGCGCTCGCGGGGGTGTGGGGGCGGCGGATCGGCGGCCGGGACGGGGCGGTGGCCGCCTTGGGGGTGGTGGCGGCGATGCTGCCCTGGTGCGCCTTCGCGGAGGTGGATCCGGTGTGGATCGCCGCGGTCGGGCTGTCGGCTGCGGGGGTTCCGGCGGCGATGGGGTGTGCCGTGGCGGTCTCCCCGGTGGCGCTGCTCGCGCTCCCTTGGGTTTCACGAACGCGAGGGCGTGGACCGGTGCTGGAGGCCGTGCTCGCCGTGGTGGTGCTGTCGGTGGTGAGCGGAGGCGACTGGTGGGTGGGCGACCGCGGGGTGCTCGCGGCGCGGCCATGGCTGCTGGGGCGCACGCTGCAGGCCTGGCTGTGGGCCGCACCCTGGGCCATGCTGGCCGCCGCGAGCCTGCGGCCGAGGAGCCTGTGGCCTCTGCTGGGGCTTGTCGGGCTCTGTCTCGTGCCTCCGGACGTGCCGGCGTATGCGCTCGGCGGTGTCGCGGTGGCGATCCAGCTGGGGCGTGCGAGGCTCGGCTCCGTCGCAGCGGTGGCGGTGGCCGTGCAGCTCGTGGTGGCCAGCCACCATGCCGCCGAGCGAGCAGCCACCGTGCGTGCCGAGATGAGCGTGATCCGCCACGTGGCGGCCTCGATGACACCCACCGACGGGTTGGTGGCGCCGTTCACCTGGGGGGCTCGGGTGGCGGTGGTGGCCTCCGAGCATCCCTACGGGGTGGTCTGGCGGCCTCGACGAGGCTGGCTGCGAGACCAGCGCCGTACCTGGGATCGCGCCCGACCTTCGCGCCTGGTCCACCTCCCCCCGGGGCATGGGTCGGGAGATCTCGATGAGCGAGGTGTGCGCTGGGAGCGGGTCAGCGCGCCTTGAGACGCAGCCGAGCCTCACGCGCCAGCTCACAAGGGGACTCGCCCACCTCGTTGGGAGGACGCGTGAGGTGGGGGGCAGGGGTGCCCTGCGCCTCCGCGAGCGCTGCCGCGAGCACGCTCACGCGCCTGGACCGCGCACGGAACCAGGCGTCCAGTCGATCTCGTTCGGCCGATCCCGGATCGGGGAACGCCACCAGCGCGGTCTGCTCGGCTTGCATCCACGACAGCTCCTGTCGCAGGCGCTCCCGCAGATCCGCTTCTCCCAGCCGTGCGCGCCACGCTGCGACGCGCACATGGAAGTCGGCGTCGTGGGTGTCTGGGGCGGGGGGAGCAGGAACGGGTCGTCGAGGGCGCATCGCGTGTGGGTGTATCCCCACGCGACCCGGTCCGGGCCCGGATAGACGGTCGCATGAATCGGACCTGGACCGCGGTGGGGGTCGCGTTGCTGGCCCTCGGGGGCCTGGTCGCGGTGGTGTGGAGCGTCTGGGGGACCGGCGCGAGTGGTCGCCAGCAGGCCGATCCCACCGAGGTGGTGATGGATCCGTTGCGGGGCCCGCGGGCGACGCCCCCAGCGGACGCCAAGAGCCTGGTGCTGGTCGTGGCGTGCACGCTTCGCAAGGACCAGACCTCGATCCATGGAGCTCCCCCGGAGATCACTCCCTTCCTGTCGGAGCTGGCCGAGGCGGGGACCCACTTCTCCGACGTCATCACGGCCGCACCCTGGACTCGGGCCTCCGCCACGGCGCTGCTCACGGGACACCATCCGATCTCCGTCGGCATGGTGGAGGAGGGGATGCAGCGCAACGAGCGTCGACTGCCCTCCTCGGTGGTCACCCTCGCCGAGCAGCTCCGCGACCATGGGTGGAGCACCCTCGGCGTGACGGCGAACCCCAACCTCAACGACGTCTACGGGTTTCACCAAGGCTTCGACTCCTACCGCCAGCTCGAGCAGCTCTGGCGTGCTCGGCCCATCAAGGTGCCCGGCCACCTGCTGATTCCCCGCGTGGAGGAGGCCCTGGCCACGGTGGAGCGTGGCCGGCCCTTGTTCCTGCAGGTCGTGCTCATCGACGCCCACGCGCCGTTCCAGGCACCCGCGAGGCTCACCGAGCAGCTCGCGCTGCCCGACATCCCGAGGGCCGTGGCCTCGTATCGGGCAGTGGTCCACGCCCTCGACGCGTCGATCCGGAAGCTCGACGAGGCGCTTCGACGGCACGGCTACACCGAGGAGAACACCATCCTCGCGGTGGTCAACGACCACGGAGAGGGCCTGTCCTGGCCCGAGCACCACGGGCGCAGCCACGGGCGGTTCCTGGCGCCGAGCACCGTGGGCGGTGTCTTCCTGTTGCGCGGGCCAGGCGTGGCGTCGGGCCACGTGGTGTCGGGGATCACCTCGGGGGTCGACGTGATGCCCACGCTGCTGTCGCTGCTGGGGGTGCCCACGGTGAACGGTCCAGGTCACGATCTGGCTGAGCACGTGCGCGGACAGGCCAGCGTGTCGCCCCGCACCCACGCCTTCACGGACACCTGGTACACCAACTCCAGCCGCGCTGGGGTGTACACCGACGACAAGGCCTGCCAGCTCGACTTCCTCAAGAACGACGACCCGAGGGGCGCCGGGTTCGAGGACGGCTGCTTCGATCGCCTCGCCGATCCGCTGCACGAACGTCCCTACAAGGATCTGGAGCTGCTGTTGGAGCTCCGCCGCTGGCGACGAGACCGGGTGTTGGAGGCCCGCGCGCTGCCCCCCACGCCGCGTGCCGAGGTGGGGAAGGGCCTGAGTCGGCAGCTCGAGGCCCTCGGCTACGTCGACGGAGACGACAGCCCGTGACGCGCCGCGACTGGTGGCTGCTCGTAGGACTGCTCCTGGTGGCAGGATTCCTGCCCTACGTGCTGCTGCTCGGCCAGCTGCCCTGGGGACCCGATGCGGCCAAGTGGGTGGAGCTGGGGTCGCTCGAGCGGAACGGGTGGTGGAGCTGGGCAGTCTCCACCAAGCACTTCGTGGGATATCGGCCCGTCACGGCCCTCACCTTCGTGCTCAACCACGCCCTCACCGGCTACGCGAGCGTTGGCTATCGGGCCTTCGATCTCGCCCTGCACCTGGGCACGGGCGCGCTCGTGTGGGTGGTGTATCGACAGCTCACCGGCGATCGCAGCGCATTCGTCGCGGTGGCTGTGGTGCTCCTGTTCGGGCATCCGGCCACCGAGGAAGTGGTGCCCTACGTCGCTCGGCGCAGCTACCTGCTGGCCACCTGCTTCGGCCTGGGCGCGCTGGCTATCCTGGGGCGCCAGGTCCTCCGTCCCGGGCGCGGCTGGCTGGCTGCCTGGGGAGCGGGGCTCTGTCTCGCCCTCGCGGTGCTGTCGAACGAGGTGGCCTATGTGCTGCTACCGCTCACACCGCTGTGGGTGCTCCATCTGGCCGCGCCGCCCGATCGACGCGCGGCGCTGTGGCTGGTGGTGCCGTGCTGGGCGCTGTGTGCCCTGGCGGTGGTTCGCCGCTTCACCGTGCTGAAGGTGTGGGGAGGCGGCTACCAGAAGCGCTACTTCGCGCACTTGTCGGATCAGGGCCGGCCCGGTTGGCTCGAGCTGCAGCAGTGGCGTCCGCGCAAGATCATGGAGGCCTGCTGGGCCTACACCCTCGATCCCCACGCCGTGGACGGCACGCCGGCGTTGTTCACGGGGGTGGGGGCCAGCATCTTGCTCGCGCTGGCCACGGTCTGGCTGCTGTGGACGTGCTGGGTGTTGCCCGTGCTCCGCTACGACGAGCGCGCAGGCCGGGCGCGGGCGTTCCTGGGGATCTGGATGCTCGGGGCCACCCTCGTGGTGGTGCTGTCGCAGACCTGGTTCTGGCGGCAAGCCTACATGCTGCTTCCCCCCATGGGCATGCTGCTGGCCATCACCCTGTCGGACGCCTGGCGACGGCGCGGAGAGCGGAGCCTGCCGACCTGGGTGGGGGGCGGCATGGCCGCCGTGCTGTTCTTCACCATGGTGTTCCGCGGGCCCCTGCTGCGAGGCGGCATGGACCAGGGGGTGCACAGCGGACGCATCGACGGCACCCAGCTCGCCCGGCAGGTGCACACCCTGGTGGAAGACCTTCAGGGACCTGGCCGCGTCTACCTTGTGCTCCCCATCCGGGGGCCCGCGGCGCACATCGTGCGGATCTGGGGGGATCGCTACGGCGCGTCGCGCGAGCTCACGTTCCGGCTCCTGGCGCACCTGGGTCCGGGTGGAGATCCCGAGACGGCGGAGATCACGGTCGAGGAGGAGGGGCGCAAGGGGGCCTCGTTGACGCTGGGTGATGGCTACATCTTCGGAGGCACCACCCAGGTGCAGGCCTTCAAGCCGACCCGCAAGACCATCTGGCTCGATCGCATGCGGCGGCCCAAGCAGGACGTGTACGTGGTGGTGATCGACCACGACGACGCCTTCGTGCGCCACGTCACTCCCCACGGATCTCCGCGCTGATCACCCGCGCCCGCCGCTGCGGGAAGAGCAGCACCCGATCCACGCCCGCCATGTCGAGCAGCAGGGGGCCTCCGTTGACCAGCCGCCGTCGGTAGACCACCTGCTGGCCGTCCTCGGCATGCACCGCCCAGATGGCGTCGGACAGCTCCAGGGCGAGTCGCCCCTCGGTGCCGTCGTGGTGGATCCCCAGCCCCCTCGGTGCCGCCAGCGTGCGCTGCACCGGGGGGGTGACCCACATCACCTCGGGGTAGCGCGCCTTGGCCCAGTCCACGTCCGCGGCGGCCCGGCCCGACGCCAGGTCTGCGATGGCGGCGAACCGGCCTGGGGCGAAGAGGTCGCCGCGGGTGACCTGCCGCACCGCTGCATACAGGGCGTGAACTCCCGGATCCGCCACCTGGTTGTCCGCCGTGACCGATGCTCGGTAGCCCTCGGGGAGGTGCCGCCGGAAGTGTCCGATGCGCCAGGTCCCTCGTCGCTCGCTGGGCAGCCGCGACAACAGCGGATCCGCCAGGGCCAGGCGATCGATCACGTGCACGTCCGGGCCGGCGTAGTAGCCGTACAGCCCGATCACCGACTTCACCACGACTTGAGGGCCCTCGGCGCGCGCCTTGCGGGCCACGGCCAAGCCATCGCGCGCGAACGGATGTGTGGGGGCGCGGTTCGGGCCGCCGGCCGTCAGCCAGCCCGTGCCCTGCCAGTAGTAGCCGCGCTCGTCCACCACACCGTGGGAGGGCTCCGCCTTTGTGTAGCTCGATCCGGAGCGCAGAGGGGAGTGGGACGAGGTGAGCGACAGCGCCACCGCCGCGACCGCCGGGACCGCCGCCGTGCGCACCCGCCACGCGCTGCAGGCCACCAGCAGGGCCGCGGTGAACACGGGTGCGGCGAAGAAGCGCCCCCCCATGAAGTCGCCGCCGATCCAGACGATGTAGGCCAGGTACCCGAGCACTCCGAAGGACAGCCCCGTGGCGCGGGCGTCGCGCTGCGCGAAGCCCGCCACCACCCCCAGCCCGATCACCGGCAGGGTGGCCGGATCCACCTCGGCCGTCCAGGCGAAGTAGTGTCCCGACTGTGCCACGAGCTCCCGGATCGGGATGCCCGCCCCGAGCTTCGCGCCCGCGGTGTTGGGGAGCGCGGCACCGTAGTAGACCAGGGCTCCTGCATGCCAGGCCAGCAGGGGCAGCCAGCCGAGCTGGGCCAGCACCGAGCTGCGCCGATCGCCCATGCCGAACAGTCCCACCAGGCTCAAGGTCAGTGCCGGCAGCACCAGCACCAGGGCGTCCAGCCGCGTGGTCCCCACCAGGGCGACCAGGAGCACCAGCAGGCCGGCGCGGGGCCCATCGCTGCGGAACAGCTCTGCGGTGAAGGCAGCCAGCAGCAGGAAGACGAGGGGGCCCTCCAGCCCGGAGGTGGCGTAGTCCACCCAGGCCTTCGACGACAGCAGCAGCGTGACGCCCAGCGCTGCGGCGGGTGCGCTGCGGGCGGCGCCCCATGCCAGCATGCCCACCGCCGCCAGCGACGTGATGCCTCCCACCGCCATCGTGGTCAGCCAGGGCTCTCGTGTGACCGCGTAGGCCGAGCCGAGCCAGAGGGCCCACAAGGGGTGGGTGAAGGCCTGGACTCGCTCGATGGGGTTGTAGGTCAGGCCCCGTCCGGCGAGTCCGTTCTCCAGCGTCCTCAACGTGATGAAGGCGTCGTCGCTGACCCATGCAGAGCGGACGATCAGCACGCCCAAGATGGTGATGAGGAGCACGAGGGCCGTGTCGGCCCACGGCCGTTGGCCTGGCATGGGCGCAGCTTAACGGGTGGGCCCACGCGTCGTGCTACGACGTCACATGCACCTGTTCGTTCTGTCGTTGGTCACTGCCAGTCACGCCGATCCGGTGGTCGAGCCAGACCCCGTGCCCCCCATTGCCGCCAACCGCGCCTTCGAGGTGCTCGGTCAGACCGACGATCAGCGAGCCATGTTCGCGCAAGCCGCCACGGAGCTTGGTGAGTGGTCCATCGAGGTGGCTGGCGTGCCCGTCGACGCAGCGTCGCTGCAGGCCATCGCCGACAGCCCGCTCGACGAGCCGCTGGTGCGGGTGGTGCGCGAGCGCTTCGCGCGCCCCGTCGACGTGGACGACTTCCTGTACTTCCTCGACGACGTGCTCGTCGCGGGGGCCTCGCGGCGCGGGGAGCCCTTCTTCGTGGGGTCCGGTCGGGCGAGGTCGGTGGGGATCTTGCTGCACCCCGACGACGTCTTCCGGAAGCGGCCCAGGGTGTATCCGCATCGCACCGACGAGATCGCCGTGGACAAGCCTCCGCCGCAGGACTCCTTCCCCGTGGCCGAGGACGGTGAGCTGCTGGGGCCGAACTGGACCATGCGGTATCGGACCCCGGTGGAGGTCGCGGAGATGTACCGCACCTTGGCGGAGAAGCGCCCTACCAGTGGGTTCGCGTCGCGCGTGGCGTCGCTGGTGGCGCAGATCGAGGAGCAAGGCGGGGAGATCTACCTCACGTCGTTCCTGCGGTACCGCGAGCGCGGCTACCTGATGTGGGGTGCGCACGAGCTGCGTAGCTGCAAGACGTCGGCCTGCGTGACGTCGATGGTCAAGCGACTCGACGCAGCGAAGAGCTGGGCGCCCGTGGAGATCACCTGGCAGCACGCGGACGGCTGGGAAGCCACCCGCGAGGCCGCCCGGCGGATGGCCGATGCCTTCGACGTCGTCTACGCCACGGAGCGCGGGGCGCGCACGTCCAAGCACTACGATGGGATCGCCGCGGACTTCGTGGCGCTCGATCTGCCGCGGACGCTCGAGCTGTATGCGCCCGATGGAGCACACGAGATCTTCGACCTGTCGGGTGCGGAGCAGTCGCGGGATCTGTCGCTCACTCCCGCGCTCATCAGCTGGATCGAGTCACACTTCTCGATGTCGAAGCTACGCTCCGACTACCCACACTGGACGGACACGAAGTCCGACAACAAGTAGGGCCCGGCACCGTCGTGAACGGTCGGCCGGGCCCTCGATGGACGTGCGTGGCGCTTAGCCGACCTTGCAGCCGCCCTTGCCCTTGCACTCGTTCTGGCCCTTGCACTCGTTGGCGCCCTCGACGGCACAGCCGCCCTGGCCCTTGCACTCGTTCATGCCCTTGCAGTCGTGGGGCGTGATGTTGGCCGGCTGATCGCCCTCGGCGTCGGCGTTGGTCGCGTCCTCGGCGCCCTCCTTGGCGGCGTCCATGGCGCCCTCGGCGGCCCCTTCGGCGGCGTCGGCGGCCTTGTCCATGGCCTCCTCGGCGGCATCGGCGGTCTTCTCCATCGCCTCCTCGGCCGCGGCTTCCACGTTCTCTGCGGGAGCCTCGGTGGAGCCGGTCTTCTGGCCACACGCCACGGCACCAGCCATCAGGCCAGCGAGCGCGGAGGTGAGGACCACGGATTGGAGATTCTTGGACATTGATTCGCTCCGGTGTTGGCGCCTCGGTTTATCTCATCGAGGCGACTGCGAGTACGGCGCAGTGCGTAATCCGTTACACACCTGTGGATATCCTTGCTTCGACCGCGTTTTCGAAATCGCAAAAATGCGAGTCGGCGAATGGGGCTCGCTTCAGTCCCCCGGCGCGACGGCCGTCGGCTCGTCGGCGGGCTCCTCGGTGCCAGGCTGCCCCGCGCACCCGCGCCCGCGAAAACCACATCGGTCACACGGACGCCGCATGGGCCCGTCGATGGCCTTCTGCTGCACGGCGTCCCAGTCCATGCCCGCCGTCAGCCCGATCTCCTCGAGTAGGGCAGGCACCCGATCCAGCACGTCGTTGGTCCAGGGTCCGATGACCACCGCGCGACCGACCTGCGTGAGGTACACCTCGCCCCGCGAGATCACGGTGTCGCAGCGGTGCTCGAGCACCTGATTTGCGGCCCAGCCATAGGCCAGCAGCTGGCTCGCGTGGCTCTGAGCGACCTGTTCGGCGGAGCGGCCGCGCAGCGACTCCGACTTGTAGTCGAGCACAACCCAGCTGCCGTCGTCGTCGAGCCACAGCCGATCGATGCGACCGCGCAGCACCACTCCGGCGTGCTCGGCACGGAAAGGCACCTCGTTGTGGCCGGGCGCGTGCAGCGCACGTCGCACGTGGGGATCGGCGCGGGTCGCCTCGAGGTGGGCGAACAGGCGCTTCAGGCCCGCACGGCGCTCCGCCAGGTTGGCCCCTTGGGCGGTCGCCAGCGCGTTCCAGCGCGCCTCGATGGAGGCGGGATCGTGATCGACGCCGTCCTCGAGGAGCTGGTGGATGGCCTGCCCACGCGCAGCAGCCAGCCGGGCCGCCCGGTCGATGGGGGTGGCGGGAGACTCGGGCACGCCGAGCAGATCGCGCCGATACCAGCGGGCGGGGCACGCCCAGAACCGATCCAGCGCGCTCGGCGGGAGCTCCAGGCGGCGACGCGGGTTCACGCCACCGATGCCCGACACCGCAGCCACACTGGGGGTGAGTCCCTCGTGGGGCGGGACGGGGGGAGGGGCAGGAGATCGAACCAGCTTCCCTGGATCCCGGCGCACGGTGCTCGCGGGCAGGGCTTCCTGCAGCAGCTGCATCCAGGTGGGTCGGGCGCCGGGCTTGGGGGGCTTGCTGGCCTCGCCCACCAGCACCAGGCGCTGACGGGCGCGGGTGGCGGCCACGTAGAGTAGGCGCCGTGACTCGGCGTCTTCCTCCTGCACACGCACCAGATCGAGGCTGCTGAACAGCCCCGGGCGCACGCGGGTCTGCACCTCGGCCGTCGGGTCGAGCACGCGCGCCGCCATGCGCCAGGAGGTGGGATCGTCGGGCTCGGCGTGCTCCGGACGCCGCACCAGCAGAGGCTCGGGCCGGTTCAGCGGCCGTGCATCGAGCTCCGGAACGATGACCCCCTCGAACTCCAGGCCCTTCGACGCATGGACCGTGCACAGCATCACCCGTGCCGCCGAGGCCACGAGCACCGCCTCGGACTCGCGCTGACCGGTGACCACTTCGCCCAGGAGCCTGTCCGTCACCGCGTGCACGCCTTCGCCGTCCCACGCCGCCACCATCGCCACGAGCCGGGCTGCGTTGGCGTCGGCCTGCCCCGAGGGATCGGCTACGGCTCGGGCGGGGGCCTGCCACAGGGCGAGACGCTCCACGAGGGTGGAGGTACGAACCTGTCGTCGGAGTCCCTGGGCGCTGGCCAGCAGGCGGAACGCACGACGGAGCCGGGAGGGAGCGTCTCCGCTCAGGGGCTCGGTGCCGAAGCTGTGCAGCCCCCCTCCACCCCAGCGGCCGCCGTGCAGATCCTGCAGATCCTGATCGAGCAGCCCCAGCCAAGGGCTGCGCAGGGTGGCGGCGATGGAGGCGGGGTCGGAGTGCACGATGGCCGACAGCGCGTTCACGATGTCGATCACCTCGGGGCGCTCCCAGAAGCCCACGCCCTGGGCGACCACGAAGGGAACGCGATGGCGCCGCAGCGCCGCCTCGTAGGTCCCCTGCCGCGTGCGGGCGCGCAGGAGGACGGCGATGGGAGGAGCGGGGTGGTGCTGCCGATCGAGCCAGGGGGAGCCCGGCGCCAGCCAGTCGCTCGCGATGAGCTTGGCCACCGCCTCTGATTGCCAGCCCGGCCCGAGATCGTCGGAGGAGCCGCGCACCACCTCGACGGCGCCGCCGGTGTCGGTTCTTCCGGCGGACAGCGCCTCGTAGGGGGCGTCCCAGGGCTTGTGGGCGACCTCGCCGAGCACGCTGGGGAAGGTCTCGTTGAACCAGCCGATCAGCTCGGGCTGGCTGCGGAAGTTGTCGGGTAGCCGCACCCGGTCGGCCCGAAGCGACTCCGAGGCCGCACGGAACACGGTGACGTCTCCGCCTCGGAAGCCATAGATGGCCTGCTTGACGTCGCCCACGAGGAACAACCGATCCTCGGCCACGTCGGGCCGTGCACGGCCCAAGGCGTGCACGAGCGCCCACTGCAGCCCGTCGGTGTCCTGGAACTCGTCCACCATGATGTGGCTGTGGCGCGAGCGCAGCACGGACCGCAGGTGCGGATCTGCCAGCACCGCGCGCACGGCGCGCAGGAGCATGGCGTCGAAGGTGAGCACCCCGTCCACGTCGAGGCGCTGGTCGAGGGCCTCGGCAGCCCCGCGGACCCACCGGCTGAAGGGGACCAGGGCGTCGTACAGCGCCTGATCGGCCGCAGTCGGCAGTAGGCGCGCCTGCACCGCGCGATCGCCCCAGTCCGCGATGCGGGTCTTGAGCACGCCCAGCGCCTGCTTGGCCACCCGGTAGGTGCGCTCGTCGGGCCAGGCACGCGACACGCCCATCACCGTGTGGTGATCGAGGGTGCGGACCGTGCCGGTGGCCGTCATCAGGACGTCCAACACGTCGCAGTACACCCCGTAGACGGTCAGGGCCGAGGCGTCGGGGGCTGGCGGCTCGAGTGCTCTCAGCGCGGGCTCGAGCTCCCGCGCCACGAAGGGGCCACCGCCCGAGGGCGCCACCAGCCGCTTCAGCGCCTTCAGCGTGGGCAGGCCCACCTTCTGGATCCAGGTGCGCGCCTCTGCGGGGCGGACCACGGCAGCATCGAGGGCCTCCTGCAGGGTGAGGCGGCCCGAGGCGTGGGCGTCGAGGGTTGGGGTGAGCTGACCACGCCGCGCGATGGCCAGGTTGCCGGCATGCAGCAGCTGCTGACGGCTCCCGAAGGTGTCGAGCAGGGCGGAGAGCGAGGCGCGGTCTCCGCGCACCACCTCCTGCAGGGCCAGATCGAGCACCTCCTGCCTGAGGTGGCGCGCCTCGGCCTCCCCCAGCACCCTGGCCCCCGGCGGGCACCCGGTGCGACCCGGGAACTCGTGGAGGATCGACGCGCAGAAGCCGTGGAAGGTGCCGATGCGGGCGCGGTCGAAGCGATCCGCCATGGCAGCCAGGTTGGCCACCAGCCGAGATCCGGGCGCCCCCTTGCTGGACTCGTCGTCCTCGTCGACCAGGGCATCGAGCTGCTTCTGTACGTCCTCGGCGGCGCGGATCAACGCGATGAGACGCCGATGGCACCGCTCCGCCATCTCCTCGGCCGCCTTCTCGGTGAACGTGAGCACCAGCACGGCCTCGGGATCGGTGGCCCCGGCCCAGGCGAGCTCCAAGAGCAGGGCGGTGTAGCGGAGCGACAGGGTGTGCGTCTTGCCCGCGCCCGCGCCCGCCGTGAGGACCAGCTCGCGGCGAGCAGCCACCGCCTCCCGCTGCTGCGGGGTGAGCCGCAGCTCGGGATCGTCCAGATCGAGGGTGGGTGCCCCGGAGACGATGCGGACCTTCACGACCTGTCCTCCGAGGCCGGCGGCTCCGGCTCGCGCCGTCGGCAGACCCGGGCGTGGGGGCAGCTGGCACAGCCCGCGTCGTCGGGGGAGATCCGGGTGGTGGGGAAGCGGCCGGCGATCAGCTCCTTGGCATGCTCGGCTGCGCGCCCCAGCACCTCGGCCCGCTCTGCGTCGTCCACCACCACGGCCGTGCGTCGCTGGGTGGGGGTGCACGCCTCGTCGATGGCCTCGGCGTCTCCGACCCAGCCGGTGTGCCGCAGGCGATCGGGCTTGGCCAGCGACAGGAACGACGACACCACCGGTGTGTCGGGGTGCATGCGCCGCGCTGCCTCGGCGTAGGCGTAGGGCTGAAGGGCCAACCCCTCCGCCACGGCCCGTCGCGTGGGAGCCGCGCCGGTCTTGTAGTCGGTGACCACCAGGGCGCCCGAGGGCAAGCGGTCGAGCCGATCCAGCACCCCGCGCAGGCGGATGGGCCCGATGCGGAGGTTGTTGAAGGGCTTCTCCACCGCCAAGGGCACGGCCCCCGTGGTGGCGGCGATCTCCTTGTCGAGCCACGCCCGCAGGATCCCGGCCGGTGCGTCGTCCGTCAGTCCCGCGAGCCAGCGGGTGCGCGCATAGGCCTGGAACGCGGGGTCGAAGCCGCCCTGCAGCTCGACCTCGTCGAGCACCGCCGCCGCCACCGCCGCCAGCTCGGGTCCCAGGACCCTCGGATCGCCTCCCGCCAGGGCCCGCATCCCCCGCTGCTCCACGAAGCGCTCCAAGATCTCGTGCAGCGCGGTGCCGCGCCGACGGGGCTCGAGCTCCGGTGCCCAGGCGTCGGTGGACTGCAGGCCGAGCACCCGGTCGTACCAGTAGCGCTGCGGACAGCGCATGAAGGCCTCCAGCGCTGTGACCGACAGCACGGCAGGGGCCCGAGGCGCACGCCGCAGCAGCCCGTCCCGAGGGCCCAGTCGCCCCGTCCGATCGCGCACCGCCGCAGCCTGGCAGGCGAACTCGGCTGCCAGATCCGTGGGCATGACCTCGCACCAGGCATCGTCGTGGGCCATCAGCCGGATGGCGGCGCTGGTGCTGCCCGGGCGCGAGGGGCCCACGCCGTGGGTGACGGCGTGATCCGACAGCGGGCCCTCTGCGGTGGGGGCGTCGAGGATCTCCGCGAGCAAGGGGGAGGGTGGCACGGCGCGCCCCTGTCGCGAGGCAGGCCACGACAGCGACACGGTGGCGCTGCCGGGGTTGGCCAGCGCCTCTCGGAGCAGCGAGGCCAGCACCGCGCGACCCTCGGCCATGGTGTCGGGCTCGAGCTTTCGGCGCAGGTCGGCGTTCAGCAGGAAGGCCAGCCCCGGCCGCTGCGGGAAGGCGCCTCGGTTCAGGCCCAGGACCCACACGTGGCGCGGCGACACACCCTGCAGCTCCCGGACGCCCGTGACGGGTACACGCGCCACCGAGCGGGGCAGGGAGGGCACGTTGGCGCGCTCCAGGGCCCGCGTGAGCTGCTCGAGCACCGTCGCCGGGGGCCAGGTGCCGTCGTGCACCGCGTGCAGGTCGGCCGCGAAGCGCTCCACCACCTCCACGAGCTTGGCCCAGGCGTGTAGCTGATCGGGATCGCCGTCGCAGGAGGCGGGCAGGCCCAGGCCGTCCAGGCCGTTGATCACCGTGGACTGCCAGCTCAGCGGATCGGCGGGCACCCCCAGGGGTCGGCAGGCGCGACACAGCTCCGCGAGCCGGTCCACCGAATCCACCATGGCCTGCGCGAACTCGTCGTCCACCTGGTTGCGCACGAGCCAGCCCTCCACGGCCTCGCGCCAGGCCGTTCGCACGTCCTCGGGATCGGTGGCGGGATCGGGGGTGGAGGGAATGCCCGCCTGGTTCAGCGCCCGTCGCACCACCCGAGAGTCCAGGGGCAGCTCCCACCGGATCCGCTCGGCGAGCCCGCAGACCCACAGGGGGCACGGCCCCTTCACGGCGATCTCGAGGGCGGACCGTGCCGCACGCACCACCGGCAGCCACGCCAGCGGGGTCCCCCCTCCGATGGCGAAGGGCACGCCGCAGTCCTGGAGTGCTCCCTCCAGCAGCACGCGGTTGTTGGCCAGCCCTGCCACGGCGATCATGCAGTCCGCGGGGTCCGCGCCATCCAGCAACGCCGCCTTGACGTCCTGGGCCACGGCGTAGGCTTCGTCGCTGGGATCGGGGTACTGCACCAGGCGAATGGCTCCCTCGCCCAGCCAGCGATGGGCCTCCGCCGCGCTCTCGATGGGCAGCCTCGCACCCGTGGCGAGGTGATCGGCGAGATCCATGGGGGCAGCAGGAGCCGGATCGCTCCACGGCTCCACCTCGAACAGGCCTGCATGGGTGGCGACCTCGATGGTGGCTTCCCCCGTGGCCACCAGCTCGAACGCGGCGGTGCGCAGCCGGTGCGATGCACCGAAGGTGCGCAGCTCGTGGGCGACGCGCGGATCGGTGGGGGGATCCCAGCCGAAGAGCACCCCCGCCTCGCGGCCCCCTCGATCCCACCCCGAGGCGAAGGACACGATCACCTCCACACCCGCGTAGGACAGGGCTCGGCTCAGGGACACCAGCATGCGAGCTTCGAGGGGCGTGCAGCGCAGCACGTCGTCGATCACCACCAGCGCGTGGCTGCGCAGCCAGGCCAGCAGGGGAGCGCTGGGCCGCTCGAGGAGCGCCCGCAGCCGATTCCACGCCTCGGTGGGGCGTATGTGCCAGCGCCGTTGCCCCAGGTGGCGGCGCAGCGCCTTGACGGCACGCTCGATGCGCGGCTCGATGGAGGCGGCCTCGTCGTGATGGGCCAGCCCCTGCTCCAAGGCCGCCAGCTGAGCGGCCAGGGCGGGGCCCCGCATGGCCAGGTTGTGGGTGGGAAGCAACCAGTCGGGGCCGTGCTGATCCAGCAGGAACCGCGCCGCGAGCTCCAGGGCCTGGGGCTCCAGCACGGCTCGCCCGTCGCCGTAGCGATGCCACAGCGCGCTCAGCAGCTCGCCGATCACGTGGACCTGGGGCTGGAAGGAGGGCATGGCCTCGAAGTCCTGCAGCGCTTGATCCCGCTTGCGCTGCGAGTCGGTGACGTACAGCAGATCCGGGCGACCCACCGCGTCCAGCTGCGCACGATCCCGCAGCACGGCGAGGCGTCGCGAGCGGGTGCGGCCGAGGAGCAGACGAATGGGCATGCTGGGAGGTAGTCCCCGAGGCGACCAAAAACGGTCTGCCCGCAGGTGCAGCCGAGGGCCGACGGGAATCGTAGCGCGACGCCGTCGCGCGGACTCCAGATCTACTCGACGGGATTCCAGGCCTTGGCGGGGTGCGTATCCTTGCCGTGGCAGCTGCCCGTGCAGGCGCGGCTGTCGGCATCCCAGGTCAGACCCCCGGGCGTCGAGATCATGGTGATCTCGCCGTCGATGTGCAGAGACTTGTCGACGATCTCCCAGGAAGGCTCGCGCACCGCGGTGGGGTGGCAGCTGTCGCAGTCCACGCCGGCGTTGATGTGCAGGCGGTGGGGGACCGAGAGCTGGTTCGCCACGGCCACGCCGTGGCAGCCGCCGCAGACCACGTTGTCTCCGCTGCTCACCTCGCCGGCGCGGCCGAGGCCCGCGCCGTGGCAGTACACGTTGGTACAGGTCGAGGTGGCGGCGTCGTAGACGGCGTCCGGCGAGCGCGCGTCGGGAGGCGTCTGGCCTGCGGGCCAGAACACCTCGGCCACACCCGGGGTGTCGTCGCCCACGAAGAGGTGCCCGTCCGACAGCACGTCCGCAGGGAGCACGTGGCACTCGATGCAGTCGTAGGGGTCGTGCTGCTCGGTCTCGGCCGTGTGGTTCGTGTGCTCCGGGAAGGAGATGGAGGCCGGATCGGTGTTGTCGTCGATGTCTTCGGGTGGTGCGGGGTCGTCGCCGCTGCCGTGGCAGAAGGTGCAGTCTCGGTCCCAGCCTCCGAAGCCTGCCTGTGCGTGGCAGGTGGTGCAGCTCACCTGGGAGATGCCGCCCTGGAGGCCGTCCCCGTGACAGGCGCGGCAGACCTGCTCCTGCAGCTTGGCCTCGGTACCGTGCACCGAGGGCTCCGCGTAGCCTGCGGGGTGATGCCGCTCCTCGGGCTCCACTGTGGTGGTGTCCGTCTGCACGACGTCGGTGTCGGTTCCCCCGCTCGGATCGGGGCAGGCCAGCAGGCTAAGCCAGAACATCGCGATCTCCTCGGTAGGTGTCGACGTCGTCCTCGTCGAACTCCTTGTCGCCCACTCCCTTCGCCGACGGGGTCAGGCCCACCACCGCGGCACCAGTGCCGTGCAGCGCGCCATAGGCGAACACGTTGCCCTCGTAGCGGTTGTGCTGGCCCATCACGGCCGACCAGAACCACATGGACTTGAAGTTCACCACCTTCTGCACGCGGATCTGGCGATGGATCTCGCGGGAGAGCTGGGCGGTGTCCTCCAGGCGACCCTCGCCCAGGAACTCCAGGATCTTCTGGTTCCACTCGTCGTCCTTCAGCGAGTGAACCCGATCCTCTTCGGGATCCACCCAGTCCGTGAACAGCCGGTTCGACAGGGTGCCCACCACCACCACGGCCACCCGTCGGCCCGCCTCCTCGATGGCCTCGCGACACGCCTTGCCGAACACGATGGTCTCGGCCCGGTCGCTGTAGACGTTGCTGGAGAGGATCACGGCAGGCACGGCGTTGTCGGGATTCAGCAGCTTCAGGGCCACCACCGAGCCCGTGTCGATGGGGAAGCCGTGGTAGGCGACGGTGCGCGCCATCAGCCCTCGCTCCTCGCACCGGTCTCGCAGCTGGTGCGCGAAGTCGGCGTCGATCCGGAAGGTGTAGGGGATCGAGCCGAGGTCGTGGAACAGCTCGTCCACGTGGACCCAGGTGGGCTCGGGATCCGCCTGGATCTGATGGCCGATGACGGACGGCCACATGGTGGAGTAGACCAGCAACAGATCGGGCTTGGTGGCCAGCAGGGCCTGGCGGGCGGCGGCGAAGGCGTCGTGCAGTCGCTGGTAGTTGTCGCTCTTCTCGGGGCACAGGAGCGGGTGGGGGATCCCCGGCACCAGCAGCCCGTACACCACGCCCGGTGCGTCTTCCTCGGTGACGTCGCTCATGGCCGTGCAGCCTTCGGCTGGCGGGCCCTCGCCTTGGGCGCAGGGTCTTCGGGAACCCAGCCCATCACGGCGTTGCCCGTGCCGATCACGGTGCCGTAGCCGTACATGCGAGCGGCGTACTCGGGGTAGTCGAGGGCGGCGATCAGCCAGGTGAGGGCACCGGAATCCGTCTCGCTCACGGCGTGCTCGGTGAACTCCGGCATGATCTCCACCACCCGGCGGGACTTGCCCTGCCGCAGCAGGTCCACGAGCTTCATGTCCCACAGGTACTGGTGGTGGTTGGTGATGTGCTCGCGCGACATGTCCTCGGGAACGTCGGCCTCGGTCACGAAGTGACGATGCGACAGCGACTCGCTGGCCAGTACCACCACGCGGCGATCGCTGTTCTCGATGGCGCGTCGTGTGGCTCGGCCCAGCGCCACCATCTGCTCCTGCATCACGTCGACGTTGTAGAACGCGGTGGAGCGCTGGGAGCTGATGCTCACGACGGGCTTGTTCCACGACGGGTTCGTGAGGTGGCAGCTCACGATGGTGCCGTAGTCCACGCGGAAGTCGGGGTTGCGCATCATCTTGGTGACCAGCCCTTCCTCCGCCGCCGAGGCGCACAGCTGCTCCGACAGCGCCACGTCCACGTCGAGCTCGTAGCGGAAGCGGAACAGGTTGGGGAAGACGGGGTCGACGCTCAGGGAGTCGAAGTGGGGCACGCCGAGGAAGTGGGTGCCCACATAGGTCTGCCAGTGAGGGGACAGCACGACGATCGAGTCGTACTCGATGTCGGCGAGATCGGCGCGGAGCCGCTCGTAGCCCCAGCGCAGCGTCTCCCAGCCGCACTCGGCCTCGGGCTCGTTCTGCGGAGGGTTCTCCGCGTAGACCAGGTGGGGAGGATGGGGCGCCAGCGCGCCGAACACGATCTGTCCCATCAGACGCCTCCGGGGGAGGGAAGGTAGTCCTGCCAGTCCCAGTACCAGCGGTCCGAGTCGGGATCCCACTCGTCCCAGGTGGGGATGCTGCTCAAGGTCTCGCGGCGATCGGGCGGCACCAGCTCCGGCACGATGAAGGCCTTCTGGCGGTGGAGGGGGTAGGGGTTCCGCACGTCGAAGCCCAAGACCCCCAGGATGGCACGGGCGACGTACCAGGTGGCCTGCGGGTTCCAGCCGTGGGCGATCTTGACGGTGATCCCCAGCCCGTCGGGGAAGTCGTCGTGTACAACCGACAGGCCGAGCAGCCCGTCTGCCCCCTCCTTGGCCACCACGCGACCCTCGCACGCCTTGATCACCGTGGAGTCCAGGCGGTTGAAGCCGCCCACCAGATCGGGATGGCGCGCCATGGCCTCCCAGATCCAGTCCTCGTCGCGTACCGCTGCCAGGCCTGCGAAGCACCGAGCCAGCTCACCGACGGTGTTCGACACCGTGGGCAGGCCGCAGCCGTCGCGCGCCACCCGCACCGGCGTCCAGCTCGGGCCCAGGAAGCGCTGCAGCACGGTGACGAAGGCAGGGAACAGCGGGTGGGAGGGAAGCGTGTAGCCCACTCGATCCCAACCCTTGGCGCGGCAGCCTCGCAGGATGGCCGCGTGCTCGCCCGAGCAGGTGTGGTACCAGCGGCGCGGTCGGCGGACCTGCCGCCCGAACTGCACCAGGGGCACGTCCAGTGGCGTGCGCATGAGCCCTCGATCCGAGGCGGGGAGCAGCGACTGAGCGGCTCGCACGTGCTCGGTGTCGCCGTTGTGGCTGGCCACGGCGATGGCCTTCTGCTCCCAGCTGCAGTCCTTCAGCTCCTCGGCGAACACCTTCATCGTGAAGGGCTTCATCATGGAGCGGCCGTAGCAGAGCACGTTGCCGCCGAAGGAGTGCACCACTTCGGTGGGGGTGGCCCACGCCACGGCGCCGTGGATGGTGGTCTCGCTCACGCCGTTGCGGCGATAGTCCACCAGGGGCTCCCACTCCACGTCGCGCCCGGTGGCGACTCCCTCGATGCGCTCGCCAAGCGGCGTGTCGGGGAAGATTCGGCTTCCCGGCCGTGAACCGGCCACCGCGCTGGGGTTGCTGGTCGTGGACACCCACCCTCCCGCAAGCGCAGGACGTAACCCGTGCCACGCCTCGTGTTCGACATGGAGACCGGTGACCCGGACGACGTGCTCACGTTGATCCTCCTGCTGGGTCACCCAGCGGTGGAGCTGCGTGCTGTGACGGTCACGCCGGGCACACCCCATCAGGTGGCGGTGGTGCGCGAGGTGGTGCGCCGCTTCGATCGAGATCTGCCCGTCGGGGCCTTCGACCTGGACCACGTGAAGGCCCGTGGCACGCCCGAGGAGCGCTACGTCACCTGTGTGTCGAGCTGGCACTGGCGGTTCCTGGGCGAGCTCGAGCCCCGACGCGATGCCGCGGTGGGCTGGCAGGTGCTCCGAGACCACCTCGACGCCGACACCGTGCTCGTGACGGGCGCGCCTCTGAAGAACCTGGGCGCCCTGCTCCGCAACGACGAGGACGCCGACCTGCGATTTCGCTGGGTGGCGCAGGGGGGCTTCGCAGGGGAGGGGGTGGTCCCTGCCGAGCAGCAGCTCGAGAAGTTCCGAGGCCTCACCACCTGCCCCACCTACAACCTCAACGGCGATCCGCGCTCGGCGCTGCTGGCGCTCGCTGATCCACGCATCCTCCACCGTCGGTTCGTCTCGAAGAACGTGTGCCACGGTGTGGTCTACGACGGTGAACTCCACGAGACCGTGGGGGCTCGGATCGAGGCCTTGGCCGACGGCGCGCACCGTCACTCGCTGCAGCTCGTTCATCGCGGCATGGAGCACTACCTGCGCCGCAAGCCCGAGGGCAAGGCGTTTCACGATCCGCTCGCGGCCTGTTGCGCGCTCACCCCCGAGATCGGGACCTGGGCCGAGGTCGAGCTGTACCGGCAGAAGGGCAAGTGGGGCTCGCGCCTCGCCCCCCCTGCGGAGCGGAACGCCACCATCCTGATCGGCTACGACCGAGTCGCCTTCCTGGACACGCTGCTCGGGATCACGCCACCAGCACGGCCCTGACCGGGGAGGCGTCGGCGTCCTGCAGCTTCAGGGGCAGCGCGATGAGGGTGTACTGCCCATCCGCCACGTCCGTCAGCACCACCCCCTCCAGGATCGCCATGTCGTGCGACGCGATGGCGGTGTGGGTGAGCAGCTCCTGATCGTGGCACAGGTCCACCGACGGCGTGTCGAGCCCCACCAGCCGCACCCCCTCGCCCGCGAGGTGCGCGATCAGCTCTGGCGACAGCGCGGCGAAGTCCTCGTTGAACACATCGGGATCGGGGAACGTGCCCGTCTTGAACAGCACGCGCGGCGCGGTGACGGGTACCGACAGGTGCTCGGGCCGGATCCGCTCGCCCCGGCCCACGTCGGCGCTGATCACCTGACAGGGCCCGTAGTACAGCTCCAGGGGGCGCTGGGCGATGTCCTGTCCGCCAGCCGCGTAGTGGCTGGGAGCGTCGGTGTGGGCGCCGATGTGCACCGTGGTGTGGATCGAGGACAGGTCGATGTTGGCGCCATCGGCGATGGACAGCGCCACGGAGCGCGAGAACCCTACGTCGCCCGGCCACACGGCGGTGCGCTCCGACAGAGTGGGGCTGATGTCGATGAGCTTCACGGCTCGCCCACCCAGGCGAGCACCTTCAGCTCCACCGCGATGGGGGTGGGCAGCGCTCGCACTGCCACGGTGGTGCGGGTGGGCCGGATCGTGGAGAAGAACTCTCCGTAGACGGCGTTGAAGTCGGCGAAGTCGCGATCCATGTCCACCAGGAACACGGTCACGTCCACCACGTGCTCCAGGCTGGCCCCCGATTCCTCGAGCACGGTGCGGATGTTCTCGATGGTCGCTCGGGTCTGGGCGGACACGTCGTAGTCCCTGGGCCGTCCGTCGGCGTCGCGGATCGCACCCCCGGGGATCGCGTCGGTGCCCGGCTGCCGAGGCCCCATCCCGCTCACGAACAACAGCGGTCCCACGCGCCGTGCATGGGGGTAGGGGCCAACCGGCTTCGGTGCCCGGTTCGTCGCGAATTCGCGGTCCGCCATGTCACCCTCCGTTAGGAATTGGTTTGGCTGTGCAGCCCCTTATCGAGTAGGCTGCAGGCGCTCGTTTCACTCCCTGTCTGCTGTGATTCTGAGACGGAGCAACCATGGTCTTCTCCCGAGCGATTCTTTCTGGCGCTTTCTTGATCTTTGTGGCCTGCAACGGCACCCCCATCACCGGTGTCGACGGCACCAAACCCGAGACTGACGCGGCCGATGCCGACGTCGACGCGGACGCAGATGCGGACGCGGACTCCGATGCCGATGGTGACACGGCCTGGACCCAGGAGACTGGCCAGGACTCGGGCACGGGCACGGGCACGGGTGCTGGCACCGGCACTGGAGCCGGCACTGGCTCTGGCGTGGGTACCGGCGGTGGTGGCTCGGGCAAGGGCAAGGGTGGTGGCGGTGGCTCCGGCAAGGGCACCGGCGCTGGCGGCTCGGGCAAGGGCAAGGGCGGTGGTGGCTCCGGCAAGGGCACCGGCGCTGGTGGCTCGGGCAAGGGCACCGGTGGCGGTGGCGGCTCGGGCACGTCCTCCGGCAGCGGCCCCTGATCAGCTCGCTAGGTCAGCGACAGCGTCGTGATGGGCATGCCGAGCTCGGCGAGCATCGGCGGGAGTGCGTCTCCGAACGCCAGCATCGGGGTGAGAAGCCCCGTGCGGCCCGGAGCTGTGCCCTGCCGGTCGGCCAGCCGCTGTGCGCATGCCGCGAAGATCTCGCTCGTCACCGTGGTGCCTGGGTCGCCCCCAGAGATGCGTGTGATCACCCGCTGCGAGGGGGTGGTCCCCACCAGGGTGAGATCGAAGTAGGCGTGCTGCCGATCTGCGTCGCTCGGTCCCTCGCCCGCAGGGAGGGAGCGCCGTAGCGTGCGTGTGCCAAAGGGCATGCGCGCCGCCACGGCCATCGCGCCTCGTCCGGCGAGCGCAGTGGCGATCCGTCGCTTGGAGGCCATGCGCAGGTAGTGGCCGTACACGAAGTCGCCACCGTAGACCGAGGCCAGGGATCGGGCCGTGCAGCGCACCACCGTGGGATCCACGGAGTGCAGCGGCAGGGCATAGCCGCCGCTCGCCTCTTCAGGCGCTCTGTGCATGCTTGGCTCGTTGCCCCGTCTCGGCAGGGAGCCTGGAGGGCGGCGCCCGGAGCCAGCGACCACCGCCAGTTGGCTCGCCCACGAGCCCCCCGTCGGGTGGGTGCGCGTGCGCAGGTAGGCCAGCACCCGTCGCGGTCCCTCGTCGAGCTGCTGCACCACGTGGTGGGTGCCCACGTCCGCTGGAACGGCGTCGAAGCCACAACAGCACACCAGCGTCACCCCGCGCCGACGAGCGTCCCGATCGAAGAGGTGCGCCACGTTGCGCACGAACGCTGGCTCGGCCGCGATGTCCAGGTAGTGCGTTCGCTGCTGCACGCAGGCAGCCACCACGGCCTCTCCCCACAGGGCGAAGGGCCCCACCGTGGAGGCCAGCACGTGTGTCTGCTCTGCGAGCAGCGCCAGTGACTCGGGCGAGCGTGCATCTGCCGTGATCAGCCCCACCGAGGCGGCGCGTCGATCGGCCCCGACCAGGGCCATCTTGACGTCCATGAGCTTGCGCGGGTCGCGCCCCGCGATGGCCCAAGTGAGACCCGCTGGAGCCGTGGCCAGGATCCGCTCCGCCACCAGCCGGCCCATGAAGCCCGTCGCCCCGAACAGCACGAGATCGAAGGGCCGTGCAGGCACTACCAGCTGCCGACGTTGGGCATCGACGCCCAGGGCTCCCGGGCCTCGAGGGCCTCGCCGCGCTGCAGCAGCTCCACGGAGATCTCGTCGGGGCTGCGCACGAAGGCCATGCGCCCGTCGCGCGGGGGCCGAGCGATGGTGACGCCGCCCGCCGCGAGGCGCTCGCACACCTCGTAGATGTCGTCGACGGCGAAGGCCAGGTGGCCGAAGTTCCGGCCTGTGGTGTACGGCTCTTCCTGATCCCAGTTGTAGGTCAGCTCGATCTGAGCCTTGTCGCCCTCGACACCCGTCTCGAGGAACACCAGCGTGAAGCGTCCGCCCTCGTGATCGCGCCGCCGGACCTCCTTCAGTCCGAGCAGATCACAGAAGAAGTGCGTGGCGGCATCCAGGTCGCGCACCCGGATCATGGAGTGCAGAAAGTGCATGGGATCGTCCTCGGACCGAGCGGTTGAGTTCCGGCGCGCCCTAACATGCGTGTGCGGGCCCCCCCTCGGTTAGGGGCCCGCGGGAGGTGGGGCGTGCCTCGTCAGCTGCGCGCAGTGCTCCTGTTGATCGTGGTGGTGGCGAACCTGGTGTATGCCATTCCCTACCCGCGCATCGACGAGGAGGATCTGGAGGATCCCTCCTGGTTCCAGGAGGAGTTCCAGCGCTGGTCCACCACCTTGGGGCAGGTGGGGGTGGCCATGCCCGCGGACGTGCTGCAGGAGCGGGTCCGGTCGGTGGGCTACGGCTTCAAGCAGCTCGTGATGACCCTGCGCCTGCCGTTCAAGCCCTACTTCTCGGCCATCCGCGGCAGCCAACAGTGGGGGCTGTTCGCCTCGGTGACGCAGCAGCCCGACACCCTGGTGATCGAGGTGCGCGGCGATGGCGACACCTGGCAGGAGCTGTATCGGAGGCTGCATCCCGAGCACCGCTGGCGCGACGACGTCTTCAAGTACCGCCGGCTCAGGGGGGTGTGGGACGGTGTTCGCGACGAGCCCAAGGGGACCTACAAGCGCTTCAGTGTGTGGGTGGCCAAGGAGGTGTTCAGAGAGCTTCCCGACGTGAAGCGCGTGCGTCTGTACCTGGACCGGCGCCGGGCCCGACCGCCCGGCAGTGACGAGGTCTTCGAGGCAGAGCGCCGGGCGCTGCGCCATCACAAGCGCGAGAATCACGCTCCCACCAGCCCTAAGGCGAAGCCGGACGCAGCCCCATGAGCGCACGCCTACAGCGCTGGTGGCACGCCTGGGTGGACTTCTGGGACGAGCACGAGCACCCACGCTCCATCGCGCTGGTGCGGATCGCCCTGGGGTTGTGCGTGCTGTACGACTTCCTGGAGATCTGGCGCCTGGGCCTCGTGGTGCCCTTGTTCGGCGTGACGGAGGTGGGAGGTCTGTCCGATGCCCTGCTGCGGGAGGGCACTCCGCTGTACTACGCGCTCGTCCCCGCCACGGTGGGCAGTGCGCAGATCCTCCACGCCTGCATCGTCGTGGCGGCCATCTCCTTCACCCTGGGCTTCTTCACCCGCACCAGCGCGCTGGTCCTGGTGGTCGCGTGGAGCCAGTTCGCCTCGATCCTGCCGTACTCCGACCGCGGGATCGACAGTCTCTGCCGGCTGGTGCTCACCGTGTTCGCCTTCGCTCGCGCCGGCGGGTGGCTGTCGGTCGACGCCTGGATCCGTACCGGCACCGTGTGGGGGGATGGCCAGCTCGTCGCTGCCTGGCCACGGCGACTGCTCATCGGCCAGCTCGTGCTGATGTACTTCAGCGCTGGGATCCTCAAGACCGGCATCACCTGGTGGCCCATGGGCGACTTCGCGGCGCTCTACTACGCGCTGCAGGATCCCGCGGTCGCAGCCTACGACTTCAGCTTCGCGAGGCATCAGCCCTACTACTTCGTGACCCAGCTGGGCACTGCCACCACCATGCTCTACCAGCTGACCTACCCCCTGGTGTTCCTGCTGATGTGGTGGCGCCGCCATCCCGAGCGAGCGGGGCGGTGGGGCCAGTGGGCGAACCGCTATCGGCTCGAGTTCCTCTGGATCGGCACGGGGGCCACGTTCCACGTGGTGCTGGCGGGCGTCATGAACCTCGGGATCTTCCCGTGGGCGATGCTCGCGCTGTATCCGAGCTGGCTGCACCCCGACGAGTGGGTGCAGCTGCACGCCCGGCTCCGTCGCCGGTGGGCTGCGTGATCGACGCCTACGAGCGGATCCTGGGGGCCGACCCGGCCATCGGCCAGCTGTACGAGTCGAACTACCTCAAGGCCAACAGCCCATGCGGCTCGCGCGCCCTGTGGCTGAAGCACACCGTGCTGCGGCGCGCGGGAGGCCCTGGCGCGCTGGAGCTGTGGGCGGTGCTCTTCCGACGGGATCGACCGCCCCTCGTCGCCAAGCGCGAGGTGCCGCTGTCCGCTGCCAGCCTGGATCCCGAGCGGCTGTGTCTGTCGGCGGGGGACGTCTCCCTGACCGAGGGGAGCGCCGAGGGATCCCTGGCCGACGTGCGCTGGTCGCTCCGGATGACGGGGGGCTTCGGCCCCCTGCATCACCTGCCCTTCGCCTGGATGTACCGGGGGAGCTTCCCTCGCTCCAAGATCCTCACGCCCGCCAGCAACCTGCGCTTCGACGGTCGGATCACCGTGGGCTCCCGCGTGTGGGAGGTGGATGGCTGGGTGGGGTTGCGGGGCCACAACTGGGGGCCGGCACACACCCACGCCTATGCCTATGGCAACTGCAACCTGTGGCGCGACGGTGCGCGAGACCGCACGGTGGAGGGGATTGCGGCCCGCGTCGAGGTGGGGCCGATGATCACGCCGTGGCTCACGGTGGTGGTGGGCCGGAACCCCGACGTCTATCGCAACCGACCCAGGGACTTGTGGCGGGCTTCCACCATCACCGCCCACGGCTGGCGAGCCTCCTTCGGTCGCGGCCTGCGCGTGCCGGCGCAGCTCTGCCTGCAGGCACGTCCCGATCAGTTCGTGGGCCTTCGCTATCTGCATCCCGATGGCGCCACGTCGTACTGCTACAACACCAAGTTCGCCGAGGTTCGATGGGCGGTGGGTCGTCGAGCCTTCGACAGCCGATGCGGTGAGCTGGAGCTGCTGGGGCCCGATCCGATGCCGGGCGTCGTGCTGCATCCGGATCCGGACTGGAGCCAGGCCGACGGAGACTACTTCAGCGGCTGAGATCGCTCACGCCAGCCGCTCACACAGCTGCTGGGTGCGATCGGTCAGCGGATGGGGAGCGGTCTGTCGCTTCGCCTGCTCCCAAGCCTCTGGCCCCGACAACACTGCCCGACACAGCGCCACCACGCTCGCGGCCAGCCCCGCCGCCGAGGCGTGGGCGGCCAGCGCCGCAGCTGCCTCCTCCCGCTGCCCACGCTCTGCCACGATGAGGGCGCGCCAGGCCGAGACCACGGTGTGCACCAGCTCGTCGCGCCCAGCGGAGAGCTGTAGCGCGTGGTCGTAGCACGTCTCGGCGGCCTGCAGCTCCCCCCGCACGTGGCGCATGGCTCCGATGTTGAACTCGGCGATCCCCACGAGATCGGTGCGCCCGACGCGCTGCGCCTGTTCCCGGATCCTCACGGTGATCCGCTCGGCCTTGTCAGGATCGGGCTCGGTCTCGACCAGGACGAGCTCGGCGAGCAGGGCCTGCTGTACGTCCCCCGCGGCGCGTGCACGCGCCACCTCCCTCTCGAGGATCTCGCGGCCCCGCTCCACCTGGCCCGCGTCGAGCAGTGTGCCGCCGAAGCTGATGGCCAGCGATCGAGGCGCCCGCGACCAGTCTTCGTGCTGGAGGAGCTCCTGGTAGGTCTCCTCCAGCACCTTCACCCCCTCGCTTGGCTGTCCCAGGCGCTCGTAGAGCATGGCGAGGCCTCGGACCACCTGGGACTGGGTGCCCAGATCTCCCGCTTCCACGCAAGCCAGGCTCTTCAAGAGCCACTCGCGTGCGGGTTGGAGCTGGTTGAGCTGCAGGTGCCACAGGGCCAGCTCACGCAGGGACAGCGCCTTGGTGCGAGGCCGCACGGTGTGCTGCAGCACGTACTGCACCAGGTGCTGGGCCTCCTCGAGGGCCTCGGCGGCTCCGTGCCGCAGCCACTGCTCCGGCACGAGGATGAGCCATGCGCGCGCCACCCGATCCGGGGAGTCCGTCCGTCGCGCCCAGGCCAGGGCGGCGGTCGCCAGCTCGAGGGCGTCACCTTCCCCGTGGTGCTTCTCGAAGGCCCGCGCCATCGCCACCTCGGCCGCGAGCTCCACCGGCAGCTCGTCCAGGGGTAGGGCGTGCAGGTCCTCGTACAGATCGCGGGCAGGGCCGAACGCGCGATCGTGCAGGTCGATGGCGAGCACGAGGCGTGCTCGCTCGGCGGGAACGTGGGCCAGTCGCAGCGCCTCGCGCAGGGCGGGGGCCTCGTCGCGGAAGACGTCCAGGCTCGACGGGCCATGGGCGTAGTACCGCTCGTTGTGCACGTCGGCTCGAGTGACTGCCCAGGACACGAAGGGCGTGAGGAACGCCTTGGGGGCCCGCTGCTCGGCGAAGTGGCGCACCATCTCGAGCAACCGGAACCGGGACCCGTCTCGCACCACCAGCGACGCACGCGCGAGTGCCTCCAGGGGATCCACGGCGTCGAAGCCCGCCACGTGCTCCACTTCCTGGAGCGTGAACCCGGTGGGAAACAGGGCCCCGGCGCTGAGCACCCGCTGCTCCGGCGTGTCGAGGAGGTCCCACGTCGTTCGGAGCACGGCCTCCATGCTCTTGGTGCGATCCCGCAGGAGCTCGAGGCGCGCATCCAGCCTGCGATGCAGCTCGTCGAGATCGAGCACGCGCATTCGTGCCGCCGCGAGCTCGAGCGCCAGCGGCAGCCCCTCGAGGGGAGCGAGGGTGGAGGCGAGCTGTGCCTCGTCGAAGGTGAGCCCTGGTCGAACGAGCTCCACGCGCTGCCGGAACAGCTCCGCAGCTGACGCAGCATCGAGTGGCGCCACGTGCACACAGGGCCCATCGCCGTGCACGACCCGAGACGTCAGCAGCACCTGGATGTCGGGCGCCCGCGCGAGCCAGAGATCCACCAGCTGAAGCAGACCGTCGCCGACCTGCTCGGCTTCGTCGAGCACCAATAGCACTCGCCCCAGCCCCTGAAGTGCGGCTCCGATGCCTTCGGCCGTGGCCGCCTCGGCGCCGACCTCCAGCGCGCCCGCCACGGCGCAGATCACCTCTTGCTGCATGGTCATGGAGCCCACGCCGACCCACAGAGTGCCCTGTGACCGATGCCGCATGGAGCGGGCGAGTCGCGTCTTGCCGACGCCGCCGAGTCCGTACAGGGTCACAAAGCGATGGATCTGCAGCGCCTCCCGGATGGCGACGACCTCTCGCTGGCGGCCCACCAGATCGGTGTCGGTGTGGATCTCCAGGCGGTAGCCCTTGGCGTAGACGGTCACCAGGCTGGAGGCGTCGTCACCCAGCTTGGCGCGCAGCCGCGCCACGGCATTCGCGACGGCTCGGGTCCGCGCCTTGGGAGAGTAGGACCACACGTGTCGAAGCAGCTCGGCCCGACTCACGGTGACACCTGGGTTGTCTGCCAAGAAGGCGAGCAGATCACGCTCGAGGACCGTCAGCTGGAGCCGGGCCTCTCCGCGCCGAAGCTCCTGGCTGTCGGTGTCCCACGTCCAAGAACCGATGGCCACGCCGGGCATGTGTTCTTCATAGCGGGAGTTACCGCGATGGGACAGCTATCGGCTGCGAGTCGGCGTGGGGGTGCGCGTCTGCTCTGCAGTCAGCGCTTCCTGCGGGCCCACGGTGGGGTGCTCTTCGAACACCACCACGCCGTCGCGGAGGACGGCGTGCACGGTCAGGCGACGGGTGGACGAGCCCGTCTGCAGCATCATCCGGCCCAGAGGCTCTGCCACGAGCTCTTCGATGGCGCGCAGCGCGGGCCGCGCACCCATGCGACCACCCGGCCCACCGGCGCTGGCGCCGCCTTGACGGGCGCACAGCTCGGCGACCTCGGGAGCCCAGGTCAGCGTGATCCCCGACTCCACGGCCCGTTCCTTGAGGTGACCCAGGTGCAGCTGCACGATGTCCACGAGGGCCTCGTGCTCGATGTCGTGGAACACCACCACGCCGTCGATGCGGTTGAGCAGCTCGGGCCGGAAGCGCTCGCGTGCTCGCGTGAGCACCGCGTCGCGGCGGGACGCAGCCGTGTCGCCTCCGAAGCCGAGTCGGGCACGGCTCGCGACCTCGGAGCCTGCGTTGGTGGTGAGGATGAAGAAGGCCTCGCGGGCATGGACCTTCCGGCCCTCCGCGTCGGTCACCACGCCCTCGTCGAACAGCGACAGGAACATCGCCTGCACGTCGGCGTGTGCCTTCTCGAACTCGTCCAGCAGCACGACGGCATAGGGACGACGGCGCAGTGGCCCAGTGAGCTGGCCCTCCTCGCCATGGCCCTGGTAGCCCGGAGGGGCACCGAGCAGTCGGCTGCCGGTGAAGCGGTCGCCGTACTCAGACATGTCGAGCTTCACCAAGGCATTGCCCTCGGGGAAGAGGAAGTCGGCGAGGGCGCGCGCGAGCTCGGTCTTGCCCACGCCGCTGGAGCCCGCGAAGAGGAAGACCCCCCGCGGCCGGCGGGGGTGCCGCAGGCCAGAGCGAGCGAGTCGCACCGAGGCCGCGAGCTGCGACACGGCCTCGCGCTGACCGATCACGCGGGACGACAGGAAGGTCTCGATACGGTCGAGGCGCTCGCGCTCCGCAGACGTGAGGTCGTGCACGGGGATGTTGGTTCGCTCGCTCACGATGCGAGCGACGCGCTGGGCGTCCACCACCTTGTCCCGTGCCTCCAGCGACACGTCGGCGCAGGCCTCGTCGAGCAAGTCCAGTGCCTTGTCGGGCAGGCGGCGATCCGGCACGAAGCGCACGCTCAGGCGAACGCAGGCCGCGACAGCCTCGGGGGTGACGGAGACCTCGTGGTGCCCCTCGTACAGGTGCACGATGCGGCCCAGGAGCTGCACGGCGTCGTCGGTGGTGGGCTCCTCCACGTGGATGGGCTGGAACCGTCGATCCAGGGCCGAGTCTGCCTCGAAGTGCTTGCGATACTCGGCCACGGTGGTGGCGCCGATCACCGTGATCTCTCCTCGCGCCAGCGCGGGCTTGAGGATGTTGGCCGCGTCCAGCGAGCCGCCCTCGGTGCGCCCAGCGCCCACGAGGGTGTGGATCTCGTCGATGAACAGCACGATGCCGGGGTTGTCGCGCGCCTCGCGGATGATGTCCTTGAGGCGCTCCTCGAAGGTGCCGCGGTACTTGGTGCCCGCGAGCAGCGACCCCATCGACAGC
Organism: Myxococcales bacterium; assembly: GCA_019634415.1. Lineage (GTDB taxonomy): Bacteria > Myxococcota_A > UBA796 > UBA796 > DRPG01. Next base: position 7,691 of record JAHQVJ010000221.1, on the reverse strand, counting down.
TCGATGAGCCGCAGGTGCTTCAGGCGCTCCGGGGCGTCCTCGGAGGTGAGCGTCTGGGCGACGCCCTCCACGATGGCGGTCTTGCCTACACCCGGATCACCCAGCAGGAGCGGATTCGCCTTGAGTCGACGCACCAGCGTCTTCATGACTGAGCGGATCTCGCCGCTGCGGCCGACCACGGGGGCCAAGCGCCCGGCGCGCGCCAGGGCCGTCAGGTCACGGCCCTGCTCGTCGAGGGTGGGGGTGGGGCTCTCGGCCTCTTCGTCCTGGGCTTCCTCGCGCAGGTGCCGCTCGCAGACCGCGCGACCTTCCTTGGCGAACTCGCTGTTGGGCTCGATCTCGAGCGCCTGCTCCCACAGCGGGTAGGCTTCCTTGTAGCGCTGTTGCGTGTTCAGGGCGGCTGCCTTGCCCTGGATGGCGAAGGCGTGGCGCGGCCCCACCTCGAGCGCCCGATCGAACCACATGACGCTGCCCGACAGGTCGCCGAGCATGCGCATGCACTCGGCGCGGCCCGCGATGGCGTACAGGTAGTCGTCCTTGATCTCCAGGGCCCGACCGTAGGCGCGAATGGCCTCTTCGTAGCGGTCGTTCTTGCGGTAGGCCTCGCCGATGTTGGTGGCGGCGTGGAAGTGCTCGGGATCGATCTGCAGGCACCGCTCGTAGGCCTCGATGGCGCGATCGAGCTGCTTGTCTTCCTCGTAGGCCATGCCCAGCCGCAGAGCGGCCTCGGCGAAGGTGGGATCGTGGCGCAGGGCAGACTCGAAGCGCTCGATCGCCTTGGCGAACTTGCGCTCCTTGTACAGGTAGCGACCCTTGTCGAGGTCGTCGCGGGCACGCTGGCGGTTGATGCGCGACAGCGGTGCAGACAGGGAAGTGGGAGCAGCCGCCACCGGTAGCGCTCGCTCTCGCTCGGGAACGGGAGGCTCGGTGCGCGCGGTGGGGGAGGTCCGCCGGCGAGGCGTGGTGGGCCGCGGCGGAGCCTCGTCGGGCGTGGTGCGCGGATGGTCGGTGAGACCGGTACGGCACTGGGCAAGACCGCGCTTCACGAAGGCTGCGCTCGGGTTCTCGCGCTTGGCCTCGAGCCAGAGCGGCAGTGCATCCTCGAAGCGCCGCAGGGCGTTCAGGGACGCGGCCTTGCCACAGAGGGCGAGGTAGTGGCGCGGGCGCAGGGCCAGCGTGCGATCGAACCACTCGATGGCCTGGTCGAAACGACCCAGCATGCGCAGGGCCTCGGCGCGGCCCGAGGTGGCGCGCACCTCCTTGGGCTCCTGCTCGAGGATGGTGTCGTAGGCGACGATGGCGCCCTGGTAGTCGTTGCTCCGCCGCAGGGCGTCGGCTCGCTGGCAGGCGGCGTCGAGGTGGTTGGGCTCCAGGAAGAGCACCTCGTCGAATGCGGAGATGGCGTTGCGGAAGTCCCGATCCTCGGCGTGACAGAGCCCCAGCAGGTACCAGGCACCCGTCCAGGTGGCGTCGGCGCTCACGGCTTGGCCGAGGCTCGTGGCCGCCTCTGCGTAGCGGCCCTGCTGCATCAGCGTGCGGCCCTGCTCGAAGGCCGGCCGCGCGCGGTCGCGGCCCTCGGGGTCCCCCGTGGCGGGCGCGCCGTCGTTGGTGCGCTCGGTGTCGAGGGTCGGAGCGTCGGTGAGGTCGGGCGGATCGCGGAGCGCTTGTTCGCAGCGCGAGAAGCCGGCCAGCGCCACCTCGGAGGTGGGCTCCACCGCCAAGGCCTGGCGCCAGGTGGGCAGGGCGTCGGCCCAGCGACCGAGACCGTTCAGGGCAGCGCCCTTGGTGAGCAGTGCCTCCATGAGGCCCGGCTGCAGCTCCAGCGCACGCGCCGTCCACACCAGGGCTTCGCCGTAGCGGCCGAGCTGCACCAGCGCATCGCTGCGACCCACCAGCGAGTCGGCGTGGTCGGGGTCGAGGGTCAGCGCGAGATCGTAGTCGGCCAGGGCCTCGACGAAGCGTCCTGCGCGGCGCATGGCCTTGCCCTGCGCAGCGGCGGCGTCCACCCGGTCGGGGCGGACCTCCAGCAGGCGGCCCCAGGCGGCGCGGGCTTCGTCCCAGCGCTGTGCCTGCTCGTAGGCCCGCGCCAGATCGGTGAGCACGTCCACGGAGTAGGGGGCGGCCGTCAGCGACTGCTCGAAGGCCGCGGCAGCCTCCGTCCATCGCTCGTCCGTGGTCAGGGCACGGCCCCAGTCACGGTCCACGAAGGCGCGCCGGCGCTCGTCGGACAGGGGGGAGGGGTTGGGTGCGGTGACCTCGGGGGCTTCTTGCTGGGCGCCACGCTCCGCCTCGGCCAGTCCCTCGGCCAGTCCCACGGACTCCGGTGCCCTCGAGCAGGCCTCCCTCCACACGGGGACCGCTTCCACGAAGCGGCCCGTGGTGTTGAGGGCTGTGGCCTTGCCGTGCAAGGTCTCCAGCCGGTCCGGGTTGCGCACCGCGGTGGGGTCGCCTCCGGGGGTCAGCGCCTTGTCGAACCAGAGGATGGACTCCTCGGCACGTCCGATCTGCAGCAGCGAGTGTGCCTTGCCGGCCATCGCGAACCGATCGTGAGGATGCTCACGAAGCAGCTGATCGTAGGCAGGCAGGGCCTGGTGATGGCAGCCCGCAGCTCGGAGAACCTCCGGTAAGCCGCTGAGCGCCCCGCGGTGGCTCGGAGACGAGCTCAAGACCCGCGTCCATGCCTCCACGGCGAAGGACCACTGTCCGAGCTGTTCACGCGCACGTGCAATGCCCGCCCAGGCCTCGAAGACCGAGCCATCTGCATCGAGTGCAGAGGTGAAGGAGGCGATTGCCTCCAACCACGCGCCAGAGCCCATCTGTTCTTCAGCGCGTTCGAAGTGCTGCCGCCACCCGTCCGACATCGACCCTCGTCGTCTCCGAGCACAGGGTAACCCCGGTTGCCGACCTCGCGACCTCACTTTGGTACCACACGGTCTCGATTGGCCGGCATGAGGCCTTGCCGGCCGTGGATCGCGTTGTCGCCGACAAACGAGCTTGCGTGCACGAAACAGACAAGCGGTGCGCACGGGGACGGGTCAGGGGAGCGGGGGTGGGTCCGCGAAGCGCTCGATTCGCTCGTCGAGGAGGCCGGAGAGGTCCTCCCACTCCTCGTCCACCAGCTCCTCGGTGAGGCCTGGCCCCACCACGAAGGCGCGCTCGGTGTCGGCCACGGTGCGCAGCAGCTTGCGGTCGAGGGTGCGCACCGTGTAGCTGAGGGACCCGTCCGGATCCGTCAGATCGGCGTACACGACGTCGCGGTGGCTGGCCGCGGGATCGGAGAGCACCTCTGTCATCGCCACACCGTCGCTGAAGCCGACGGGGGCGGCCGCTCGAGCGAGCATCGTCGGGTACACGTCGAGGATGGAGGTGAGGGCTTCGGTCCGCTGGCCGCGGGCCTCCACGCCGACCCCCGTGACCACCATCGGGATGCGTAGCCCGGGCTCGTGCAGGGTGCCCTTCGCGCCCATGAAGTCGAAGTCGCCCGAGATGCCGTGGCTCGGGGTGCCGTTGTCGGACATCGTCCAGATCTGCGTTCGTCCCAGCACCCTGGGCTCGATGCCCTCCAGGAAGCGGGAGAGCTCGGTGTCCACCGACTCCACCATGGCGCGGTAGCGGGAGATCTCCGATGGTGATCCCCCCAGGCTCTGGGTGTGCAGGCGTCCGGGGGGGCGATGCAGTGGGGAGTGTGCTCCGTGGAACGACAGGACCAGCAGCCAGGGCTCCGGTAGGTCGTCGAGACCGGCCAGCGCATCGTCCACCGTCGCGGTGGTGAGGTAGCCCTCCCGCCACCGCTCCTGTCCGTTCGTGAGATGTTCCCAGGCGAAGTAGGTGCCCCGAGGCCCCAGCTCCGACAGGTGGTCGATGTTGCCGAGCCCGCCGGAGTAGGTCTCGAAGCCCTGGAGGTTCGGGTGGTCCCGGCCCGATGGAGCCATGAAGGCTCCGACGTGCCACTTCCCGTAGAAGGCCGTGCTGTAGCCCACCTCGGCTACGGCCTCGGCCATCGTCACCCACTCGAGCGGCATCTCCCAGCGGGACTGCCCCACGTTGATGAACCTGCCGATCCCAGCGCGACGGGGGTGTACGCCCGACAGCAGCGCCGTGCGCGCGGGTGTGCAGAACGGCGCGGCCCAGACGTTGTCGAAGCGCAGGCCTGCGTCGCACAAGCAGTCGAGGGTCGGCGTGGGCACCGGGTCGGGGGAGTCCCATCGGTCGAGCTGCTCCAGCCCCACGTCGTCGATCACCACCAGGAGCAGGTTGGGCTGCTCTACGGGCTCGGGGTCGGGCAGCTCGCACCAGGGACCACCACCACAGCCTGCCGCCCAGAGGGCCATCGTCGGGATGCGCATGGGGTCAGAGTGCCACACCCCGCGTGATTCGGCCCCAGACAATCCAGGGAGATGTGATCAGCCGCACCATGCCGCCGTGATGTCGGCCGAGGGCCTCCTCTGCGGCACGTCGGAAGGGCTCCACCCGGTCGGCGCCCAGGGCCTCGACGGACAGCCCGTCGAGGCTGTGCAGCGAACGAACGAACACCGGCATCGGCTGCAGCACCGTCTGGCTTCGGGCCCTCCAGTGGCCCACCCGGCGAAATCGCCGGAGCTTGGTGACGAACTGCACCTCGTCCACCGCGTCCTTCCGCGAGATCCCCGACCAGCTCCTCAGCACGTCGTCGAGCGCCTCCTGGCCACCATCCACTCGGAGGCCCCGGCCAGCCACGGCGAACCAACCGTTGGCTGCGCGACCGAGCTTGGGCAGCGCGCGCGCCCAGTCCAGGGAGCGGCCCGCCTCGCCGGCCAGGATCAGGTCGAAGGGCCCGCCGAGCTGGGTGGACTCGGGTCGGCCCTCGACCCAGTCCACCCGGCCGCCGAAGGGTTGCCGCCTTCCTCGGGCGATTCGTTTGGCCGAGGCCTCCAGCGCGACCACGTCGAAGCCGCGGGCGGCGAGGGGCCGAGCGAGATCACCGCTGCCCGCAGCCACCTCGAGGACCGTCTTGCCCTCCACGAGGTTGCCCAAGCGGTTCAGCAGCGACGCCGGGTAGCGCGGTCGTGCATCGCCCGCCCACGCCGAGCGTGCGTCGGGTAAGACGTCGGCGAAGTCGGAAGGAGGGGAGCTCACGAATGGGCCTCCTGGGACGAGGCTACCTCGAAATCGGGGAGCAGCTCCGGTCCGGTCGCACGTCCACGTGCTCGGTGCAAGCCCGCAACGCCTGCGACACGTCGTCGAAGAAGCGGTCCACGCGGGCAAGCTCTGCGGGGGGCTGGCCGAACTCCCAGGTGTGCACGCTGGCACCCTCCGGTCGGTTCAGGCTCAGGCGCATGGCGCCTCCGTCGGCGCAGTCAGGACAGCCGTAGCTGGTGCGAAGGGTCGGGATCGACGACTCGATGGCGGCGATCCGCTGAAGGCCAGCGGACGTCAGGGTGCCGCGATGCTCGCTCAACGTGTCGGCACCGCCGTAGGTCTGCGCACGCAAAATGGCGACAGCACCTCCCTCCATCACCAGGGTGTGCTGGCAGGCGCCCTCGCACTCCCCGAAGAAGCTCTCGATGGCGCCGATCATACGGGGTTGTGCAGCCTCGGTGGGGCCAGCACAGGCGGCCAGTACCAGGGTCACCAGGGGAATCGAACGCAGCACCCAGACCTCCGACGCGCGGATGCGTGTGCACCCATCGGCGATCCGACAACCCTGCTGTGGGCTTCCGTCCCTCCGTTGACCCAACGGGACGACCTGCACTGTGATGCGAGTCCTGGTGATAAGGAGGGGAGATGAGGGTGAACGGACACATCGCAGACACGCGACGGGCTGAGTTGTCACGGATCGTCTCGGACTTTCCCACGTTGGAGCACGTCGTCCGCTGGGCCTTCGCGGAGGGCCTGGAGCTGGCCGAGGTCATCCCGATGGACGAGTTCACCCACGACGTGGTGGTGCCCCTGCCCGACGAGCTGGTGCTGGTCTTCGACACCACCTGAAACGGTGGCATCACGGCGGTCGCCGTGTGGGATCACTACCCGACGTCGCGGGAGCTGCTGGACGACCGAGTGGCGCGGGGCTGGCAGCCGATCCCCTCGTCTCTGGCCGAAGGGGCTCGCGTGCTGGGCTACGCGGCATGTTTGGTGGGAGGAGACTTCGTCAATCGAGTGTGACGGCCGACTATTCGAAGCGGTCTCGCGCGAAGCGCGGTGCCACCTTGCTCGCGAAGCAGTCCGTCAACGCTTCGGCCCCTCTCTCCAGGGATGGCTCGTCGGCGTGGTCGGGGAAGTCCAGCCACACCTCGTGGGGCAGGGCGCCACACTCGGCCTCGGTGACCGAGCGGGCGCGCATGCCTTCGTCCGACAGCTCCCAGCGATCCGCCCTCAGGTGGGGGGGCACGTTGCGCTCCGTCCAGTTGGCCGGAACGATCAACGGCGACAGCAGGCCCGCGCAGAGCATCGAGCCCAGCACCGCACCGCCCACCCAGGGGAGGACCCGAGAGGCGCGGCTCACTGCTTGCAGGTGATCTTGGCGACGGTGGGCGAGTAGATGCCCGAGGTGATGCCCGTCAGCAGGAGGTTCCAGAGATTCTGGCGGGTGGAGACGGCCCAGGCGCCGTTGTCGCCGCACTTGGAGTTCACGTCCACTTCGCTCAGTGGAATCAGGCCGTAGAGCAGGGAGTGCGACCACACCACCACGGTGTTGCCAGGGGAGCCCTCGTTGGAGAAATTGGCGAGGTTGGTTTTGTAGCAGCCAGCCATTGCCAGGATTGAAACTAGCAACATCGAACGCACCATTGGGAACCCCCTAGGTTGGAGTCCGCGGAACCTACCATGGGTGCCGGTCAAAGAGAGGTGGGACTCGCATTCGTGCACGTCACATGTCGCACGATCGGCACCCGGGGTGTCCCACACACCGCGGTTTACGGGTAGACTGACGTGTCAGTCACGGACCGAGGGGACCCCTCCATGACCCAGCACAAGCGCCTCGCAGTGGGCGTCGACATCGGATCCACCACGGTGAAAGCGGTGGTGTGCGATCCCGACAGCCTCGAGATCCTGTGGCAGGACTACCAGCGCCACGAGACGCGCCAGCCCGAGAAGGTGCTGGAGTTCATGGTGCGCATCGGGGAGCGCTTCCCCGACACCGAGGAGATCCGCATCTACGTGACGGGCTCGGGCTCGGGTCCGCTGGCGAAGCCGCTGGGCGCGAAGTTCGTGCAGGAGGTGAACGCCGTCACCTTGGCCGTGGAGCGGCTGCATCCCGACGTGGGATCGGTGGTGGAGCTGGGCGGCCAGGACGCCAAGATCATCATGTTCCGCGAGCAGAAGGGCGCGGACGGCCGCGTGGAGAAGACCGCGCTCACGTCGATGAACGACAAGTGCGCCTCGGGCACGGGCGCCACCATCGACAAGTGCATGATCAAGGTGGGCATGAAGCCCGAGGTGGTGGGCAACCTGACCTTCGATCCCACCAAGCTGCATCACGTGGCAGCCAAGTGCGGGGTCTTCGCCGAGACCGACATCGTGAACCTGGTGAAGTCGGGCATCCCGGGCGCCGAGATCATGTGCAGCCTGGCGGACGCCATCGTCCACCAGAACCTGTCGGTGCTCACCCGCGGCAACACGCTGCGGCACAAGGTGCTGCTCCTGGGAGGGCCCAACTGCTACCTGCCCTTCCTGGTGGAGTGCTGGCGCATGCGGATCCCGGAGACCTGGGAGTC
>JAHQVJ010000220.1 GCA_019634415.1 Myxococcales bacterium | reverse complement strand
CGGTGAGCTCGGGGTACCGCGTGGTGCTGACCTTCACACTCCAGGTCGAATCGGCGCGGCTGCGTCCGGTTCCGAACACGGATCGTATCGAGCATCTCAGAGCTAGTCTCGCCCGGTACTTCCGCCTCTCCGACGGCGACTGGCTGGTTCACCTGCTGCAGCACCAGTACTCGGAGCAGGGGATCGACTGGGGCCGGCTCAAGAACGGCGATCGGACCCGGGCGGAGGCCTTGCGTCGAGTGGCTCGTGATCTCGACTGTGTGTGCTTCCTGGCGTTGGCCGACGCAGTGGAGGGCTACGACTACCATGGCCCCGATCTGTCGGTGGACGACGGCGAGGAGGACGACGATCCCAGCGTGCCGGCGTGGGTCGCACTTGCCGGCCCGCTTCGGTCCGAGCCAACGTGGTGGTCACTGACGTGGCCGCGGCCGCCACTGCTCCCCGAGATGATGGCCTGGCCTGGGGGGCTCCTCTGCATCGAGGAGCCACCCGAGGTCGACAAGGGCATCGGTACCTATTGCGGCCGCGAGGTCACCCTTCGGACCTGGATCGACGAGCGAGGTGAGCGCTGCGTCGGCCCGGAGGAGGAAGTGAGTGACGGCTCCATCGTGCTGGTGGAGGAGCGGCACGACTGGGCCAGCTACTCGGCGTCGGCCGATCCATGGCGGGGCAACGAAGGAGGCGTCGCTTCGAAGTGGTTCCGGGTGACCGCCATCGTGGTCGTCCCACGCGACACCTGGGACCCATTCGAGCAAGAACCGGCACCCGACACTCCTCCTGCGCCCAGGCGGATCCTCCGTCGCCGAGCAGGGCAGGGGTAGCGTCAGCCGTCGATGGCGGCGTCGGAGGCATCCCCGTGAACGGCCTGGGCGATCACTCGGTCGGTGATCTGATCGAGGTACCGATCGAGCGTGTCACCCAGCTGCTCGAACTCGGGCCAGAACACATCGTCGATGAACTGCGGAGAGGCTCGCAGCATCACCGTGGTGCTGCGCTGACGCTTGTAGCGGAACGGCCGCAGCCCGTGGCGCCGAGCCAGCGCGGTGAACAGGCGCCGGCTGAAGCGATCCGACAGCGAGAACTGGAACTCGGACACTGCCGCGGTGCTCGATCCCTGCCTGCCTGCACTCGGGGACGGGGAGACGGGCTTGGCTTGAGGCTTCTGGCTCCGGTGTTGCTCGAGGCGATGGTGCACGCGCTCGTAGGCGCGCTCTGCAGCAATCCGTTCCCCTTCGGTGGTGGCTCCTCGATGGAGCGCTTGGATTCGCTTCAGCTTGTCGATCAGCTCCCGCTCGTTCATGATCGCTCCATGCCGCACGGTAGCTGACCGGCGGGACAAAAACCGTCCGATCTAGGCGAAGATCGCCATCAGACGTCCAATAGCTCTCCGTCCACCTCGGCTGCCCGGTCCATGATGAACCGATAGCGATGGGCCGGATCCTTGCCCATCAGCTCGTGCACCACGTTGTGGGTCTGTACCGGATCGTCGAGGGTGACCTGCACCAGCCGCCGCGTGGTTGGATCGAGGGTGGTCTCGAACAAGGTGCGCGGCGGCATCTCGCCGAGTCCCTTGAATCGGGTGATCTCGGGCCTGGCGCGGCCCGACAGCTCCGACAGGATCCGGTCCCGATCGGCGTCGTCGAGGGCCCAGTGGGTGACCTTGCCGACGTTGATTCGATACAGAGGCGGCATCGCCAAGAAGACGTAGCCGCGCTCCACCAGCTTGGGCAGGTAGCGGTAGAAGAAGGTGAGCAGCAGCGTGGTGATGTGATGGCCGTCGCTGTCGGCGTCCATCAGCAGCACGATGCGGTTGTAGCGCAGGCGATCTTCCCGGAAGTCGTCGCCCAGACCACAGCCCAGCGCGGTCACCACGTTCGACAGCTCCTCGTTGCCGAGCACCTTCTTGAGGGTGGCCTGCTCGGCGTTGAGCACCTTGCCGCGCAGCGGAAGCACCGCCTGCGTGCGGCGGTCGCGCGCCTGCTTGGCCGAGCCACCAGCGGAGTCGCCCTCCACGATGAACAGCTCCGACGAGCCAGGATCGGTGCTGGAGCAGTCTGCGAGCTTGCCGGGCAGGTTCAGCCGCCCGCTGGTGGCGGACTTGCGCCGCACCGACTTCGCCGCCTGGCGGCTCGCCTCGCGAGCGCGTGCAGCTTGCACCGCGCGCGCCACGATGGTCTCGCCCACGGACCGATTGTCGTGCAGCCACTGCTCGAGGGAGGGGCGAACCGTGGAGTCCACCACGCCGCGCACCTCGGGGTTGTTGAGGCGGCCCTTGGTCTGGCCCTGGAACTGAGGCTCCCGCACGCGCACCGACAGCAGGCACAGGGTGCCCTCGCGGATGTCCTCTGCCGTGAGGGTGACGCCGCGTGGCTGCAGCTGGTGGGTCTCGATGAAGGCGCGCAGGGCCTTGGCCAGCGCATCGCGCAGGCCTTGCTCGTGGGTGCCACCGTCGGCGGTGGGGATCCCGTTGACGTAGGACCGGGTGAGCTCCCGAGGGGCATCGGTCCAGCCCAGCGCCAGATCGATGCCGATCTCGTCGACGGAGCGATCCACCGCGAAGGTGGGCCCGACCACGCGCTGGCTCCCGTTGCGCTCGAGCAGCACCGCGAGGAAGTCCTCGAGCCCGCCGTCGTGGCGCAGCTCGTGGGTCTCGCCCTGTTGCTGGTCACGGAACACGATGCGCACGCCGCGATGCAGGAACGACTTCACCTCGAGGTGGCGCAGCACGCGCACGGGGTCGAAGCCCACCTCTTCGAACATGTCGCGGTCTGGCGTGAAGGTGATCTTGGTGCCGGAGCCACGGGCACGACCCACCGAGGCCACCGCTGCCTTCGGCCGCCCCCGGCGGAACTCCTGCACCCACTCGCGGCCCTCCCGCTTGATGCGGGCCTCGAGATGGCTGGACAGGGCGTTCACGGCACTCGCTCCCACTCCGTGGAGCCCGCCTACGGCGTCGTAGGACGCTCCCCCGAACTTCCCGCCGGCATGCAGCGTGGTGAGGATCACCTCGAGTGCGCTCCGGCCCTGGGTGGGGTGCATGTCCACCGGGATGCCGCGGCCGTTGTCCTCCACCGAGATGGTCTCGCCGTCGGGATGCAGCGTGACCACGATGGAGCTGGCGTGCCCTCCCATGGCCTCGTCGCAGGCGTTGTCGACGATCTCCCACAGCAGGTGGTGCAGCCCGTCGATGCCGGTGCCGCCGATGTACATGCCGGGGCGCTTGCGAACGGCGTCGATGCCCTCGAGGACCGTGATGTCGCTCGCGGTGTAGGCAGGGGATTCACTCACCGCGCGACCTGCAGTCGCCGGGGTGCGTTGCACATCCATCACTCCTCCCCCCCGTGTCCACCGTCGGCGTCATCGAGGGGATGCCGATCAGGACCTAACAGCAGTGCGGGTCGTCGATGCCACTCATCGATGGAGCCGCGCTTGAGAACCACCTTGCCTCGACCCCCGTAGGAGTCGGAGCCGAACTTGTCGTTGACCACCAGGTCGCGGCCGAAGGATGTGGTCACGGTGGGTCCGCTGTTCTCGTCGTCGGCGAGCTCGAAGGCCATCACCGCGTCGTCGTCGCGAACCTTGATGCCGCCCACCCCCTTGCCGGGGGCCTTCAGCACGGGGACCGTGAGCACGCTGAAGGACGTGGCCCGTCCGCCGCGGGTGGCCAGACACACCCGGTCGGTGGAGGCCCCGATGCGGTAGGTGGCGAACACGTGGTCGCCTGCGTTCAGGCGCGCGTACTTTCGGCCCGAGCGGGTGCTCACGTCGGTGTGCGCCTTGATGGGGAAGCGCAGGATGCGCCCTCGCAGGGTCACCGCGATGCCGTGAGGAGGATCGGGATCGTCGTCGCCCTTGAGGGCCGGATCGTCGTGGGTGGGCAGCCGGTGCCGTGCATCGTGCGGGACCACCCCCACCACGCGCTCGCCATCGGCGAAGGAGAAGTTCGCCGAGAGCGGCTCGCCGTACCCCGTGGTGGCGGGCACGGCGTCGACCCGCATCACGTAGGCGCTTCCCTGGCTCGTGAAGAACGTGACGGTGGAGCGGGTGTTGGCGAGGAACAACCAGCCGATGCTGTCGTCGTCGCGGATCCGGATCTTGGAGATGTCGGAGAAGCTGCTCTGGCGCTTGATCCATCCGTCGCGGGTGACCACCACGTAGGCGTCTTCGTTGACGATGTAGGCGTCTTCGTCGAACTCCAGCTTCTCTTGGGGGAGCCCCACCACGGTCTTGCGAGGATCGGCGTAGATCTTGCGCACCTCGAGCAGCTCGGACCGCACGGCGGCCCACAGGCGCTCGTCGCTCGCCAGCACCTGCTCGATCTGGGCCGCGGCGGTGCGCTTGTCGGCCAGCTCCTCCAGGATCGCGGTGATCTCGAGCTTGCTGATCTTGTACAGCCGGAGCTCGAGGATGGCGTCTGCCTGGATCTCGGTGAGCTTGAAGGCGGCGATCAGCTTCTCGGCGGCGTCGCGCTTGCCGTCGGAGTTGCGGATCAGCTCGATGGCCATGTCGAGCGCATCGAACAGGATGGCGAAGCCCTCGAGCACGTGGATGCGCTCTCGGAGCTGCTCCAGGTCGAACTCGTAGCGCCTGCGCACGGTCTGGAAGCGGAACTGCAGCCACTCCCAGAGGATCTGCTTGAGATCCAGCCGCGCGGGGGCCGAGATGCCGGAGTCGGAGCCGTCGGGGCCCTTGGCCGGGATCAGGGCGGTGAGGTTCACGGGCCAGGTGGACTGCAGGTTGGTCCGCTTGAACAGGTAGGCCATGACGGCCTCGGGGGAGGCTCCCTGCTTGAGGTCCAGCACGATGCGGACCTCGTCGGTGGACTCGTCGCGCACGTCCATGACCTGGGGCAGGCGCTTGGCGTTGACCTCGGCGCCCACGTGCTCCACGAGCTTCGACTTGTTCTGGCCATAGGGGATGGAGGTGAGCACCACCTTGCGCCGCCGGCCGGGCTCCACGAACCAGGTGGCCCGGACCTTGAGGCTTCCCTGGCCCTTCTCGTAGACCCGCTGCAGGTCGGCAGCGGAGGCGACGATCTGGCCAGCGGTGGGGAAGTCGGGACCCTTCACGTACCGGAGGAGGTCCACCACCTCGAGGGAGGGGTCGTCGATCAGTGCCACCGCGGCGTCGATCACCTCACCCAGGTTGTGGGGAGGGATCTTGGTGGCCATGCCCACGGCGATGCCCTCGCAGCCCATCACCAGCAGGTGGGGGAACTGGGCGGGCAGCACCAGGGGCTCGAAGCGCTGGCCGTCGTAGTTCGGCCGGAAGTCCACCGTGCGCTTCTTGATCTCCGAGATCAGCTCCTCGGCGAGGGGGCGGAGCTTGCACTCGGTGTAGCGCATGGCCGCTGGGGGGTCGCCGTCCAGCGAGCCGAAGTTGCCCTGTCCGTCGATCAGGGGGTTTCGCAGCGTGAAGTCCTGCGCCATCCGCACCAGGGCCTCGTAGATCGCCGAGTCGCCGTGCGGGTGGTACTTCCCCATGACCTCGCCCACGACGGCAGCGCACTTGCGGTAGCGACCGCCGGGGTGCAGCGACATGTCGTTGAACATGGCGTAGAGGATCCGCCTCTGCACCGGCTTCAGCCCATCATGCACATCGGGAAGCGCGCGGGACGTGATCACCGACAAGGCGTAGGAGAGGTACCGCTCGGACGTGGCTTGGTGCAGAGGGACCTGTTCGACGACCTGGGGCGTCGCCATTCGGGCTCCGTGGCGTGGGGGGTTCGGACTGGAAAACGAAGAGGGAGAGAACGCGGGAAGCGGGGTGGGAGGACCGCAGGAGGGCCCTCAGCGTAGCACGCCCCTAGCGCATGGCGAGCGCGCTAGCATCCCCTTCAGCGCGTAGTCCACCAAAATATGTCCGGTTCGGATACGGTTCTCGACGTGTCGCCTGAGACGCCAGTACTGTCGGGGAGATCGGCCCGGTGTCCCTTCATCTCCCAGATGGTCGCTACCGAATCGCGAGGCGATCTGGCGTCGGTGTCGGAGCCGAAGCGAGCCCGGTTTGCAGTGGGGTACGGCAGACGGCACCATGCGATCGTCGACCGGCCCTGCTCACGGGATCCTCGCGGCTCCCAGCGTGCTCGGGAGCCGTCAGCGAGGCTGCGTGCCGCTGTCGGTCATCACCGCATCGCAGATGGCCGCCGCCACGCGTGCGTGGCCCTCGTCCGACAGGGTGAATCCCGACGAGGTGAGGCGTGCGCGAGCGGCCGCCGTGCGCGGCCAGTCGGACCACAGATCCACCAGGGTGGCCGCGCGATGCGACGCCGCGACGTCGGCTTGGAGCCGGTTGTAGGCCTCGGTGCGTCGGTCGAGGGCCGTCTGCTCCGACAGCTCGAGGGCCGTCTGCGACAGGGTGGGGGGCACCATGGCCACGAGCAGCACGTGCGGGCGACCCTTCTTGCCCACCCCCGCGAGGGCTCGCAGCATCGCCTCCATGCCGGGTCGCATCTGCGAGACGCGGTCGCTCGCCAGCTCTCGGGCCCCCAGCGTGACCACCACCCAGGCCGGCTGTAGCTCCAGCACGGCCTCCGCCCGCGACAGCAGGGAGGAGGGGGTCTCTCCGGGAGTGCGGCGATCCACCACCGTGAAGCCGTTCGCCTTTCGTTCCTCCAGGCAGTCGGCCAGCACGGGCACCCAGCCCCCGGGCAGGGCTGGTTCCGCGGGTGCGACGGCCTCGGCGGGGGCCGCCAGGAGGCTGTCGCCCACGGCCACCACCGGTTGGGGTCCCGCCATCGCCATCGTGGTCCACACCAGCCCAGTCACGACATCTCCGTGGCTCGGCCGCACAAACCCGCGGCCCGTCGCCCGCCATCCCCTCGGCCCCGATTGCATCGCGCCCGCGGGGACAGGACCATACAGCATGGCGATGCGAGGAGGAGCCATGGCGCTACGTGGCGAGGGAATCCACCTGCTGGCCCCCACCGTGCCCCTGTACGTGATGCAGGCCAGCGCTCCCGGGCCGACGGCGTTGATCCAGGCGGGCATCCACGGGGACGAGATCGCCGGGGTGCACGCGCTGCAGGAGCTGCTGGAGGAGAGCCTCCGCCCGGCGGCAGGCCGGCTGCTGGTGGTCCCGGTGATGAACCCGGGCGCCTACCGTGCCCGTCAGCGAGCGGAGCCTGGGGGGCTGGATCTGAACCGTGCCTTTCCCGGCGACGCCACGGCGGAGCGCTACGAGCCGCGCCTGGCGGCTGCCTTCATGGCGCTCGTGGAGGAGGAGCGGCCGGCGCTGGTGGCCACGCTTCACGAGAGCAAGAAGCGCTACGATCCGTCGGTGACTCCGAGCTTCGGCCAGACCCTGGTCTACGGCGTGGAGCCGTGCCCCGTCGTGCTGCAGCGGGTGGTGGACGAGCTGAACGAGGCGCGGCGGAGCGACGAGGAGCGCTGGGCCACGCTGTACTACCCGGTGGCCACGAGCTCCACGGAGGTGATCGTGGATGCGATCGGCTGTGTGGGCACCTGTGTGGAGACCTGGATGGGCTTTCCCGAGCAGCGGCGCGTGCAGATGCACAAGCAAGTGGTGAAGCGCTTGCTGGCGGCCGTGGGCGTGCTCGACTGAGCCGTCGACCTGCGGTATCGACGCGGGATGAGACATCCCATCGCGCTGTTCGTCGCCGTGGTCGTCCTGGGCTGCGGAGCCGAGGGCTCCACCGAGATCCGACCTGCGTGCCGGTGGAGGACGCCGAGATCCGGGTCGAGCCTGCCGCGTTGGTGCGCACGGCGACGACCCACGATGACAGCTGCACCACCATCGAGACGGTGACGACCGGTACGGTGACGGTCCGCTTCGCCGGAAGCATCGGAGGCCGGGCCAGCGTGGCCGTGCAGCGAGTGGAGATCGTCGAGGCCACCCATCGCGCCGAGTGGATCACCGAGGCGACGCCGTTGCTCGCGGGGGAGCCTCGAGAGAACGCACCGGCCGGGCCGCGCGAGATGCACATCGAGACGAAGATGTTCGGGCAGCACTACGCGCAGGACGCCGCGCTCACGCTGTGATGGCTCATTCCGTCGCGTGCTCGGCGAGGAACGCGCCGATCTGCCGACTCGCCTCATCGAGGGCTCCTCCCGTCTTCCACTCCTCCAGGAAGGTGACGTTGCGGAGAAGGCGGCTCAGGGCCACCGACGTCTCGGCGGGGTGGTACAGGTCGTCGCCCTTCAGCAGCAGCACCGGCGCCGTGATCGCGGCCACGTCTTCGCGGCCCAGCGCGAACACGAAGTCGCCGCCGAACATCCGGTGCCGGAACGCCGCCCAGGACCCGGCACTCGCCTCGGGGTGCTCGCTCGCCACCGAGGCCGACCAGCCGTCGAACAGGCCCTCGAAGGCGTGGCGGTTGCCGTGTAGGCCGATGGGCTGCAGCAGCACGGCGCAGCGCACGCGCTCCGCAGCCCGTCGCATCAAGTTCAGGGCGTACGGGCCGCCGATGCACATGCCCACCACGCTGAACTGCTTCACGCCCAGGTGGTCGAGCAACGCGAGCTGATCGGCGGTGTAGGTCTCCCAGCCATCGGCGATGGTGATGGGGGCCCAGGAGTCTCCGGCGTTTCGCTGGTCCATCGCGATGAGGCGCAGGCCGCTGTCGGCGAGCTGAGCGCGCGGGTCGTAGGGGGCGGCCTCCCAGCGCTCGGCCGCGGAGCGAAGGCCTCCGGGGGCGATGAGGAGCACGGCGGGCCCGGTGGGGTCTCCGAGCTCGGTGTAGTGCAGGCGGACGTCGCCGCGTTCGAACATCGGCATGGGCGCTGGTTACCGCTTCGGACAGCTCGCGTCCAACGGGGATCGCCTGCGCATCGAGGTGCCATGTACACGGGACGTGAACAGGAACGGACTCCGCGAACCTGTGTCCGAAGTATGCTTCGAGACCGAATGTGAGCGTTCATTCCGTGTTCCCGTGGAGTTCGGATGCGCTCGGTGGCGCCGGAGTTGGTCGTCTGGCCGGCGAGTGGAGGGCTGGTGGGCCTGGAGCAGTGGATGACGCGATTGTCGAAGTGCGGGGCACGTGATGTGCCACCGGAGGTGAGGGAGGGGATCCTCGCGCAGGGGCATCGAGCGACGCCTCGTCTGTTGGGCCTCGTCTACAGCCGAGCCCACGCCATGGACAGAGTTCCCGCCCATGCGGTCGAGTTGTTGGGTGATCTCGGTGATCCGAGGGCTGCGCCCTTCCTGGTGCCCTTGCTTCAGGAGCGGAGAGGAGATCTGGACTTCTACGTGAACGACGCCCTCGTCCGGCTGGGGCGACTCGCCGTGGAGCCGCTGCTCGAGGTCTGGGAGTCCGCCCCAAGACTCTATGGGCCCGTGCTCATCGAGTGCGCCGCCGGGTGCGCAGACCCTCGCGTGGTGAGGGTGGTCGAGGTGATGAGCGAGATCGAAGGGGAGGATCTGGAGTATCTGCGCGGTCGCGGAATGGGACCTGGCTAGACCGACACCGCACACCGTGCGCGATACCTGGCGCGACCGGAGGTCGTCGTGGTCTACTCGCTTCTTCTCGCCGTTGCGTGCAAGCCACCCGTGTCGCCCACTCCCACCGAGCTGTCGTCGCTGACCGAGGGCCAGGCCGTCGCTGGCTTCCGCGTGGTCGCGCTGTACGTCGACGACGGGGATCGCCCCCTCGGGGTGCGGCTCACCCACGAGCACACGCGCTTCGATCTCGCCCTGTTCCAGCTCGAGACCGCGCCTCAGAGCTACCTGTGGGTCAACACCGTGGCGGACTCCGATCGGGGAGAGCCCCACACGCAGGAGCACCTGCTCCTCGGCAAGGGCAACACGGGGCGTGCCGTGGCCACGCTGGAGGACATGGCGCTCGTGGGGAGCAGCGCGTTCACCGCCCAGACGCGCACCGTCTACCACTTCCACACCACGGCGAGCTCCGACGTCTACTTCGACGTGCTCGGGGCTCGCCTCGATGCGCTGCTGCACCCCGACTACACCGACCTGGAGATCGAGCGGGAGGTGCACCACTACGGCGTTCGCACCGACGCCGAGACGGGGCAGCTGGCCCTCGAGGAGAAGGGCACGGTCTACAACGAGATGGACAGCTCCTACCAGCGCCCCTGGGGCAACCTGTGGCGCCGGGTGGGGCAGGATCTGTACGGAACCGAGCATCCGCTGGCCGTGGAGACGGGTGGGCTGCCCAGCGCCATCCGCACCATGACGGCGGAGCACATCCGCGACTTCCACGCGGCCACGCACCACCTCGCGAACATGGGCATGATCGCCGTGCTGCCCACGTCCGTCCCGTTGCCCACGGCGCTGCAGCGCTTCGATGCCACGCTGCGCACGCAGCAGCCCGAGCCCACGGAGCCGGAGCGTCGCTTCGTCACCGATGCCGACCTCCCGCAGCCGCAGCCCACCGACGACCGCGCGCGGAGGGAGATCGCCTTTCCCAACGGCGATGCGGCGGGAACGGCCAACGTGATGCTGGCCTGGCCGCCCACCCGGGAGCTGTCCAACGCCGACCAGGCGCTGCTGCAGATCTTCCTGTCGGGCCTCGCCGGATCGGCCAACACCAACCTGTACGAGGCGCTGGTGGACCGGGAGTCCCGTGAGCGTGACACGGGAGCCACCAGCGTGTCGGCGTGGGTGAGTGACGATCTCGGTCACCCCGTCCACTTCTCGGTGGGGGGGCTGCCCAACGGCAGCCTCACCGACGACGACGTCACCTGGCTGGCGGATCGGATCCGACAGGAGCTGGCCCGGGTCGCGGCGCTCGAGGCTGGCGATCCGGAGCTCGAGGACCTGACGCGGCGCCTCGAGAGCGAGGTGGTGGAGTGGCGACGGTGGATGCGCAAGACCGTGAGCAGCCCGCCGCGCTTCGGCTTCCGCGGCACCGGCACCACCTGGTACGACCTGGTGATGGACCTCGACACCGACGGTGGATTCCGGCGCTCCCTCACCTACAGCCCCCACCTGGCCTACGTCGAGCGTGAGGTGGGTGCGGAGGGCAACCCCTGGACCGAGCGCCTGGCACAGTGGGGCTTGCTCGATGCCGAGCCGCTGGTCTACGTGAACCGACCGAGCCCCGAGGCGCTGCAGGCGCTGTCGGACGACAAGGCGGCGCGGCTTCAGGCCGAGGTCGAGGCGCTGGTGGCGCGCTACGGCACCGACGACGAGCAGGCAGCACTGGCCGCCTTCGCGAAGGACTACGACGCGGCCACCGCCGCCCTGGAGGCGCAGCAGGAGCAGCCCGACATCTCCTTCGTGGACGATCCGCCGCTGACCCGCGACGAGGCCCTGGACTACAGCCGGTCGGAGGTTCTGGGCGTGCCGCTGGTGGCCTCGCGGTTCTCCAGCATGACGGGCGCGCAGGTCGGTCTGTACCTGGACGTGGCCGATCTGCACCCCGATCACGAGAGGCTGCTGCCGGCGCTCGGGCGCTTGCTGCGGTCCGTGGGTGTGATCGTGGACGGGCAGCCCGTGCCGCACACCGAGGTCATCGAGCGGCTGCAGCGGGAGGTGCTCTCGGTCTCGGCGGGTCTGGCCACCCACGCCGAGACGGGCCGCATCGAGCTGAGCATGACCGCGAGCGGTACCGACGCCGACGAGGTCTCCGCGGCGCTGGGCTGGGCGGCCACCTTCCTGTCGTCGCCGGACTGGCGTCCGGAGAACCTGCCCCGGATCCGCGACGTGGTGGACGCGCAGCTGTCGGGCCTGCGCAACCGCATGCGGGGCTCGGAGGAGAGCTGGGTGCGCAACCCGGCGTCCGCCTGGGAGCACGAGAACCAACCGGCCCAGCTACGGGCCTGGAGCTTCCTCACACAAACGCACGACGTGCTGCGCCTCAAGTGGCGTCTGGCCGATCCGGGACCGGGGAGCGACGCCCTGCGTGCCCTGGCCTCGGCGGGGGAGCGCCTGGATCGCGAGGGGCTCACGGAGCTGGCGGCGGTGCTGCAGGACCGGGAGGGAGAGCCACCCTTGGCGGCGAATCGCTTCGTGGGGGTGGCCTCCGGCCTGAAGGGAGCGGATCTCGAGGCCTTCCGCGACGCGGTGGCGGATCTGGAGCGGTCGCTGGCGGACCTGCCGGACGACGCCATCGCCGCGGACTGGGACTACCTGTGCCACCGGCTGGCGGCGGACTGGGACGAAGCTCCCGCCGACGTGCTCGCCCAGCTCGAGGCGCTGCGCTCCTCCATCGCGGTGCGCCCCGCGGCACGGCTCGTGGCCGCGGGTGGTGCGGTGCTCGACGGCATCGATGCAGATCTGGGAGCGCTGCTCGGCATCCTCGGCACGGCGGAGCGCGCACGCGCGAACGTGCCGCAGCGATCCGTGGTGCGCGGCCGCCTCGCGGGGCGGGGCGCCGACGCGAAGCCCGTGCACGTCGGCCTGTTCGATCCCAACCGGCGCTCGGGGGTGCACGTGCACTCGGCCGCGCTGACCCGCCTCACCGACACCGACGAGTCCTCCGTGCTCGACTACCTGGCCACTCAGACCTACGGGGGCGGCGGCTCCCACGGCGTGTTCATGCGCACCTGGGGTGCCGGCTTGGCCTACAGCAACGGTGTGGGGGGGAGCTCCACGAACGGGCGGGTGACCTACTACGCCGAGCGGTGCCCCGAGCTGCCCCAGACCCTGACGTTCGTGGTGGACGTGCTCGACGACGGCCCAGTGGACGACGCCATCGCCGAGTATGCGGTGGCCGGCGCGTTCTCGAGCCGCATGGCGTCGGCCTACGAGTCGCGCGCGTGGGCGATGGCCAGCGATCTGCAGGACGGGCAGCCCCCCGAGGTGGTGCGGGCGTTCCGCGAGGCGGTGCTGGCGCAGCGAGGGCGGCCGGATCTGGCACAGCAGCTACGGGACCGCATGTCCGCCACCTACGGGCGGGTGCTGCCGGGGCTCGGGCCCGCCACGGCCGAGGATCCCACTGCCATCTCCTTCGTGGTGGGAGACGATGCGCAGCTGGGGGCCTGGGCGGCCTACCTCGCGAAGGCCGAGTCCGGGGCCACCCTGCAGCGGCTGTACCCGCGGGACTTCTGGATCGTCGAGCCTATCGCGCCTTAGACGCCATGACGTACACGATCACGGCGTAGGTGATTCCGGAGTCGGTGCCCAGGTCGCCCGACGCCTGGCCCACCGCGAGGTGCCGCGCCCAGTCCTCCATGACCACCTCCGACGTGTCCACTGGTTCCCCGGGCGGCACCACCTGGGCGTGGCTGATCGCGCGCCCCTGCACCAACCCAGGCTCGCCGAAGATCTTGTCCATCGCCTTGTTGAACTTCTTCATGGGCAGTTTGCCCGAGGCCAGGCGCTCGGCCAACTCGTCCAGTGCACTCTGGAGGTTCGGGGCAGGTTCGGGTCCGTCTTCTCCAGGCCAGCGTGGCGTCACCTTCGCCACGAACTGCTCCCGCGCCGAGCCCGCATCCGCCGATGGCTCCACCATGATGGCGGCGAAGGCGAGCTCGCCCGAGCCCGGCTCCTCCACCGCAGCCAGGACCACGCGATCGTAGGTGTCTCCGAGCACTCCCGCTCGGACCGCGGGGTGCTGCACCATGTCCGTCAGTGCCGCGTCCACGCTCTGCGTCCTGCCGGAGAACGCCGGATGCCACGCGCCATGGGGCTCCTTCGGGAGAGGATCTGCGGGGTGGGTTCTGGACGGAGGCTCCCGAGGCGTTGCTGTGGGTGGGGCCAGATGCGGTGGGGGAGCGGAGCACCCTGCCACCCCTGCCTGAGGGACTGAAGGGCGATCGGCAGGTCCCGCCGGTGGAGCCGGGTGTGCAGTGGGAGGTGAGCCCCGATGCCTCGTTGGCGACGCTCACCTGGACCTGCCCCGTGCCTCCTGCGTCAGGGGCGGCGGCTGCCGTGCTCACGCCGTTGCTGGCGGAGCGGGCGTATCAGCGGTTGCGGGAGCACACGGCCTGGTCCTACGCGCCGGATGCCTACACGATGGGGAACCGGATCCTGCTCGAGGCGGAGGTGGCGCCGCAGGCCGCACGACGCGCTCTGGAGCGGCTGCAGCTGGACGTGGAGGAGCTGGCTGCCGGCGGGTTGGCGGCGGGGGAGCTGCTGGTGGCTCGCCGGCGAGCGTCGGTGGCGGCCTCCACGGCGCTGGCGCTCCTGTCGGACTGGCCGAGCTTGGCGCTGGCTCCCTCCGGGCCGCGCACACCCGATGATCTACGGGCACTGCCCCTTCGTGTCGTGGACGTGTCGGCACAGGACGTGTCGGCGCTCGCCACCCACTGTCGGGACACCAGCGCCTGGCACGTGATCCGACCCGAGGAGGTCAGCGAGGAAGGCCCGTGAGTGCGGCCTGCCGTGCACGGGCAGCGGCCACCTTTCGTGACTCCTCCGAGGCGCGCCGCAGGTCGCCGATCTGCGTCTGTAGGCGCGCTGCGGCGTCGTCGGCGTCGGGCACGTCGTTCAGCGCGTTCGAGGCGTCGACCACCGTGCGGCGGATGGCCAGCAGATCGGTCACGATGGCGGCGATGCGGGCCTCGGCGGCCTGGGTGACCGCTTCTTCGTCCTCGATGGCAGCGGCCAGCCGCTGCGATTCCTCAGACGCCGGGTCCGCCAGCGACGCCATGCGCGTGCGCAGCGCCTGCACTGCGGTGGTGGAGGCGGGTGGGAGGTCTGCGGCCTCCGACTGCAGCGCGTCCACCCGATCGAGGAGCTCGCCGTGGGTGAGGCGCAGATCCGAGGTGGCCACCGCCGGCAGCGCCTGGCTCGAGAGCAGCCGCTGCAGGCCGTCCAGGGCACGTCGAGCCTGGCGGGCAGCGTCGTCCACCTCGGGTGAGCGCCGACGCTCGGGCTCGGGCTCGGCTTCGTGGCGGTCGCTCGCCCGGCGCATCGGGGTGCGCTCCGAGGGACCGGGCAGGGCGGCGCGCGGGACGGCCAGCGGCATGTAGATGAGCCGTCGCCAGCCCAGCATCACCGTGAGGAAGCCCAGTCCGAACAAGGCGATTCCGAAGGCCAGCGAGCCAGGAGTGGTCACCAGCGCCGAGTAGAACACCAGGCTCATGGTCAGGCCCATCATGAGCCCCAGCAGCCCCAGGGGGTTGCGCTCGCTGGACCACTTGATGCCCAGCCGCTCTCGCACCCGTGGGTTGAAGCCGTGGCGTACGGCGAGCGCCGCCACGCGGTCGGCGGTGGCGCGGGACACGCCCTCCACCAGGCGGAACTCTGGTCGGGACATGCCGTTGGCGCGCGGCAAGCTGC
Source organism: Myxococcales bacterium (assembly GCA_019634415.1). Lineage (GTDB taxonomy): Bacteria > Myxococcota_A > UBA796 > UBA796 > DRPG01. The sequence continues at coordinate 2,612 of JAHQVJ010000220.1, read as the reverse complement.
CGGGTTGCAGCCCCAGGGCGGAGGCCACGTCGCGGAGCAAGGCGTCGTCCGCCAGAGCATCCACCGCCCCCTCGCGCGCCACGATCACCGTGCAGGTCCCCAAGATTGTCGGTTCGTCGGCCATATGGGCTCGCGTATCGTGACCACGCGTTACGCGCTGGGCACACGCCGAGGAGATGATGGCCAACGATCCCGTCCGCACCCGTTTCGCCCCGTCCCCCACCGGTTCGCTGCACGTGGGCGGTGTCCGCACCGCGCTGTACTGTCTGCTCGTCGCGCGGAGCAGCCAGGGCCAGTACCTGCTTCGCATCGAGGACACCGACCGCACTCGGAGCACCGAAGAAGCGGCGGCGGGGATCCTGTCGGAGATGGCTTGGCTCGGATTGCCCTGGGACGAGGGGCCGGGCGTCGCCGAAGAGCGCTGTGGGCCCTTCTACCAGAGCCAGCGGCTCGATCTGTATCGGCGCCATGCCGCCCAGCTGCTGGAGCAGGGGCACGCCTACGAAGCCTGGGAGACGCCCGCGGAGCTCGACGCCATGCGCAAGGAGGCGGAGGCCAAGAAGGCCAACTTCCGCTACCGCCGCATCCGCTACACCGACGAGCAGCTGCAGCGCTTCGCCGACGAGGGGCGCACGCCCGTGCTGCGCTTCGCCTCGCCCCCGGGCGAAGAGATCGTGGTGCGCGACGAGATCCTCGGCAACGTGGTGGCCGACGACATCGACGACTTCGTGATCGTGAAGGCCGACGGCTTCCCCACCTACCACTTCGCGGTGGTGGTGGACGACCACCACATGGACATCAGCCTGGTGCTGCGCGGCCAGGAGCACCTCAAGAACACCCACAAGCACGTGCTGATCTACCGAGCCCTGGGCTGGGAGCCGCCGCGCCACGCCCACCTGCCCCTCATCGTGAGTGCGGGTGGCCCGAAGCTCGGCAAGCGCGACAAGGCCAAGGCCGCGCGCAAGGCGGCCCGCGAGGCTCATGCCGCGGGCGGTCACCCCAAGGGCGACTACACCTGGCTCGCCGAGGCCACGGGACTGTCGGCCGAGCAGCTCGCCCCCTTCATGGCCAAGAAGGCCGACGGGGTGACCGAGGCCAACGCCATCGCCCAGGCGCTGGGCGTGGATCTGCCCATGGTCGAGGTGCTGGACTTCCGGCGCGCGGGCTACCTGCCCGAGGCGCTGGTGAACTACCTGGTGTTGCTGGGCTGGAGCCCCGGCGACGACCGGGAGATCCTCACCTTCGACGAGATGGTGGAGGCCTTCACCGTCGACCGGATCAACAAGACGCCAGCCCAGTTCGACACCGACAAGCTGGCGTGGATGAACGGCCAGTACATGCAGCAGCTGCCCACGGACGTGCTGCTCTCGCGGCTGTCGCAGTGGCTCGAGGTCACCGACTCGCCCATCTCCGGGCTCGACGACGCGGCCCGGCGCGCGCTGGTCGAGATGTACCGGCCGCGAGCCCGCACCTTCCGCGACATCGATCGGCTGGGTGCCTTCTTCTTCGAGGCACCCACCGAGTGGGCGCCCAAGCAGGTGAAGAAGCACGTGGAGAAGGGCGACGGCTGGGAGCGGCTGCAGGTGGCCCGGCGGGCGCTGGGCGAGCTCGACACCTGGGACGTGCCCACCCTGCGCGGCGTGTTCGAGACGCTGTGTGCCGGCACGGAGCTGGGGATCGGCAAGTTCGCGCAGCCGGTGCGGGTAGCGGTGACGGGAACGGGCGTGAGCCCAGAGCTGTTCGACACCATCGCCTTGCTGGGCCGCGACGCCACGCTGCAGCGCATCGACGCCTTCCTGGCCACGCGAGGCAGCTGAAGGGTCGCTGTCCACCAGCTATGCTGTAGATCCGGAGGGGCCATGGGTTTACCGGCTGCCAGCGTGCCCGAGGTGCGTGACGACAGCCCCAAGGACGATGCCATCATCGTCCTTCGGGGGGTGCAGTGGTCGGACTATGAGCGCCTGCTCCTCGCCCGTGGCGATCATTCGGGGCCCAGGTTGGCCTACCTCGACGCCATGGTGGAGATGATGTCCCCCTCCTTCGACCACGAGCGCATCAAGTCCTGGTTGAGTGGCTTGGTTCAGATGTGGTGCTTGGTGAAGAGCGTCGACATTCAAGCTGTCGGATCCTGGACCCAGAAGGACGAGACCCAACAGGTCGGAGCCGAGCCCGACGAGTGCTTCATCATCGGACCGGAGCGCAAGGAACGGCCCGATCTGGCCATCGAGGTGGTGTGGACGTCGGGCGGCCTGCACAAGCTCGAGATCTACCGCCGGCTGGGCGTGCGCGAGGTGTGGACCTGGCAGCGAGGCAGCCTGCACGTGCACGTGCTGCGCGAGGGCCGGTTCGAGGAGGTCGAGGCCAGCGAGGCGCTGCTGGGTATCGATCTGCAGCTGCTGCTGTCGCTGCTGGATCGCCCGACGCTCACGCAGGCACAGCGTGAGCTGATGCGGCTGCTGCAGGGCCCGGCAGAGGAGTAGGCGCTCGACGGCCTACCTTGCTCGCCATGCCATCCAGGCCCGAGTGCTGCATCCATCTATGCAGTTGGAGGACTCGCCCGCCTGGGCGACGACGACCTGCATCTGCACACCCCCGACGTCGACGAGGCCGCT
>JAHQVJ010000219.1 GCA_019634415.1 Myxococcales bacterium | reverse complement strand
GGCGTCAGCCGTCGCTGTCCGCCTTCGCCGTCTCGGTGTCGGGCCGGTAGGTCAGCACCGACTTCGTCTTCCAGCTGCCGTCGTCGTTCTGGCCCTGGAAGGTCTGGGTGACGGAGCCGCCCTCCGCGGTCGCCCAGATGCAGCGGGTGGCAGTGGAGGGGCTCTTCGGCGTGGCGCGGGTGCCCGTCAGGGACATGGCGCCCGCATCGTCGAGGCCGCCCGTGTAGTGCACCACGGCGCCTCCGCTGGCCACCCAGTCCTGGTGCCACTGGCCGTCGGTGGGATCGAGGTAGCTGTAGCTACGGCCGGTGGAGCCCAGCACGCTCGTCCAGCGCTCCTCGATCACGCAGCCGTTCTCCAGCGACGAGACCGTGTTGGTGCCGACCTGCGTGCCCGCGGCGTCGTAGACGTTCCAGTCGCCCACCCAGAAGTCGAAGGCCCGGTAGGCCTCGTCGTGCATGCACGGTCGCTTGTTGAGGTCGGCCTGGTCGAGCCGAGCCTGCCAGCCGTCGAGGTCGCGCAGGTTGGCCAGATCGGCATCCTCGGCCATGTGCTCGGGGTTGGCGTAGCCGGCCGACAGGGCCTGATCGAGGGCCGTGAAGGCGGCGTCGGCGTTGCCGGCACGGGCGTGGGCACAGGCGAGGTTGTAGGCGCCCACCGTGGCGTACCAGCCCTTGTCGAGGGCGGTCTGTAGGGCCGCCACGCTGCGCTTGAGCTTGCCGCGCTGTAGCTCCACGGTGCCGAGCAGGTACCAGGCCTTGGCGTCCTCGCCGTCGCTGCGCGTGATCGCCTTGAAGGCCTTGACGGCTCCAGGCAGATCGCCGGCCTTCCACAGGGCCACGGCGTCGTCGTGGGCGGAGCCGTCGCCGGCCAGGGCGGGAGAACCGAGCAACAGGGCCGACAGCAGAATCGTGGTGCGCATACATCCTCCGGGACGGTAGGAGCGTGCCGCGCACACCGCGGACGCTCGAGCCCTAGCGTCGCGACTCGCCCCTTTGTCACAGGCTCCCCCATGACGCTCGAGATTGGTAGCCGAACCTCGTTTCCCGCACTGCAGTGGGAGATCTACGCGAACCACGCGTCGGTCAGCCCCCTCGCGCTCCCGGTGCAGATCGCTGCCACCCAGGTGCTGGCTGGCGTGGCCGAGCGCGGCCTCGAGGCCTTGGTGGAGGGGCTCGTGGTGCGCGCCGAGCTGCGCGAGGAGATGGCGCGGTTCCTGGGGGTGCAGCCCGACGACCTCGGCTTTCCGCCCGGTACCACCCGCGGGATCTCCGACATCGCGCTGGCCCTCGACTGGCAGGCTGGCGATCGCATCGTGGTGTTCGACGGGGAGTTCCCGAGCAACGTCCTGCCGTGGATGGCCGCCGCCGAGCGCTTCGGGGCCTCGGTGGAGGTGCTGCCGCTGTCGGGCTTCGGCGACGGCTCGGGCCTGGGCCTGGAGCGGGTACAGGAGGCGCTTCGGGCGGGCGGGGTGCGGCTGGTGGCGGTGAGCGCGGTGCAGTTCTCCACCGGCCTGCGCATGCCGGTGGCCGCGCTGGGGCGCCTCGCGCACGAGCACGGGGCCGAGCTGTTCGTGGATGGGATCCAGGCGGTGGGGGGGCTTCCGGTGGATCTGACGGAGGTGGACTACCTGGTGGCGGGCGCCCACAAGTGGCTGATGGGCCTGGACGGTCTCGCCGTGGCCTACGCCGCGCCCGCGGCTCGGGAGCGCCTCCGTCCGCTCACGGCGGGCTGGCTGTCGGTGGAGGAGCCCTTGAGCTTCCTGACGGAGGGAGCCGGCCACTTGCGCTACGATCGTGAGGTGAGGCGGACGCTGGACTGGATGGAGGGCGGAGTGCAGACGCAGGCGGCCTTCGCTGCAATGCTGGCCGGGCTGCGCATGCTCGCGGAGCTCACGCCAAGCGCCATCGCGGCCCACGTGCAGCAGCTACACGACGTCCTGGAGGCGCCGTTGCTCGAGCGGGGCTTCACCTCGGCCCGCGCCAGCGACCCGGCGGCGCGATCGAACATCCTGTCGCTGCGCCCGGAGCAGCCCGAGGCGCTGCCCGTGTTGGCGGCGGCGCTGAGGGAGCAGCGGATCAGCGTGAGCACCCCCGACGGGTGGCTGCGGATCTCGCCCCACTGGCCGAACGACGTGGACCAGATGCGGGTCCTGGCGGATGCCATCGCGAGGGCCTCGTGATCGGCGCCTGGGCGGCGGTGGCGGTGGCGGCGCCCGCCCTCGAGCTGCCTGCACACGCCCCCGAGGTCTGGCGAGAGGCCGCGGAGCTGGCTGGCTTCCGGCTGGGTGCGTGCGAAGGAGACTGCGCGCGGCTGACGGAGCGAGGGCTGCAGGTGGTGTGGGCGGACGGGCGCACCCAGGAGATTCCCGCCGTCGAGCCCGAGGTGGGGTTGGCCCTGGCGCGCAGCCAGCTGGCGCTTGGGCCGGGGGCGGCTCTGCGCCCGTCGGTGCCGTCACGCACGCCTCCTGCAGCGCCCAGCGAGTCCAGGATCGCCGCGGCGCAATGGGTCGTGGCTGCCGTGCCGCCAGTGGGTGCGGCAGGGATCGACGCCGTGCGGCCCGCCACCGACTTTGCGCTGTCGCGCGAGGTCTCGGCGACGAGGGTGCGGCCGGCCACCACGTGGTGGGCGTCGGCGTGGGCGGGAGCGAGCTCGGGCGCGCTCCTGGGCGCGCAGGTGGGTGTGCGGCGAGGCCCGTGGCTGGCCGGGCTGGGAGGCCGCATCGACGGCTCGCTGACCGCCGACGCCGGAGTGGGCGTCTCGGGCCGTGTGGGCCCCGTTCAGCTCACGGTCGGTACCTGGGCGGGGGTCGAGGCCTGGCTCACCGAGTGCTTCGGCTGCACCGTGGACGTCTTCGATGGCGGCGATCAGGTGGAGGTGACCACCACCTCGCTGTTCTGGGATCCGCCGAACGCGGCGGGGATGGGCCCCGTCGCGCGTGCCGAGGTGCAGGTGGGCCTGCCGCTGGGACGTAGGTGGACGCTGGCTCCTCGCGGTGGCGTCGCCGTCAGCACCGTGGGGACTCGACCCGAGCTGGCGGTGGCGGTGATCCGTACGGGCAGGTGAGGGCACTGTTGCTCGACGAGGTTCCCTGCTGCCCGAGCCTGCACCAATGCTGCGCCTCGACGATGCCGTGCCCACGGTGGCGCGGTGGTGTGCGCGCCTCGGAGGCCCGAAGGTGGACCCCGAGGATGCCGCGCAGGACGTGATGGCCACCGCCACGCGTCGGCTGCACAGCCTGCGCGACCCCGATCACCTGGAGCCTTGGCTCTTCGGGATCACGCGACGGGTGCTGGCGGCGCACCGGCGACGGGCGTGGCTTCGCCGCTGGGTGGCGGCACCTTCCGGGCTCGAGCCCGATCCGGGCGCGGGTCCGGAGCGGCTGGCAGAGGCTCGTCAGCGCGCCGCCCAGCTGCAGCAGTGGCTCGAGACGCTGCCCACGGCGCAGCGGGAGGTGGTGGTGCTGTGTGCCCTGGAGGAGCGATCGAGCCCGGCGGTGGCGGAGCTGCTGGGGATCCCCGTGGGCACGGTGAAGAGCCGGCTGCGCTTGGGGATGGCGCGCCTGCGGGCGCTGGCGGAGGCGTCGTGACGCTGCAGGACCACTTCGACGCGATGCGAGCGGCCACGGAGCCGAGCCCTGGTCGGCTGGCGCGGATCCGGGCAGGCCGGTCGCGGCGCGTGCCCTGGGGGCGTCTGGCGCTCGCGGCTGTGGCGGTGGGGCTGGCCACCCTGTGGCTGTGGCCCGAGGCGCCCGAGCCCGTGCAGCACGCCCTCGAGGGTGTGGCCGGCCAGCAGCTGGGACCCCACGTGCACGTGCACTCCGACGGTACCGGCGAGGTGAGCGGCCACGCGCAGCATCTGACGGTGCAGTGGCGCTCGGGATCGCTGCAGGTGGAGGTGGTGCCCGAGCGCGGTGTGCAGCTGCAGGTCGTCACCGACGAAGCGGTGGTCCGGGTGGTGGGGACGGCCTTCGACGTGACCCGGGATGCACTGGGCACCCAGGTGGCGGTGACGCGGGGTCAGGTGGCGCTGCGCTGCGCAGATGGCCCCGAGCGAATGCTGACGGCCAACCAGTCCCAGGCGTGTCCGCCGGTGGATGCCGCTGGGTGGCTGCGGCGCGTCACGGCGCTGCAGGTCCAGGGCCGACACCGCGAGGTGGTGGACGACGTGGGGGTGGCGCTGCAGCTTCAGCCGCCGGGCGCGATCGCGCTGGAGCTGCGCCTGCATCGGCTCACCGCTTGGGTGGCCCTCGGCGAGACGGTCCAGGCAGCCCAGGAGCGCGCGGTGTTGCTCGGCGAGGCTCCCCAGGCGGCCGACCGCATCGAGGCTGCGGCAGCCGAGCGCTGAGGAGGTCGCTAGCGCAGCACCGCGCGCGACAGATCCCACGCCAGCCCCTCGGGGCTCGTGGTGACGTCGTTGGTGTAGTAGGCCACGTACAGCTCGTCTTCGGGCCACCAGGTCACGAAGGCGAAGAAGAACCCGTTGCTGCCGTCGTGGTTGACGTTGTGCCCCATGGGTCCCCACTCCTCGTAGGCCCAGCCGTAGGCGTACCAGAAGCTGGGGCCCTGGCTCTCGAGCGGCGACCAGTACGTGGCGCGAGCCTCGTCGCTCAGGATCTCGCCGTCGTGCACCGCCGCCACCCAACGGCGCATGTCGGCGGCTGTGGACAGCACGCCGCCGTTGCCGGTGAGGTGCCAGTAGGGGCCGTCGCTGTCGTAGCGCGCCGTCAGGGGCGGTCCGAAGGGCTCCTCGTCTCCGCGGTAGCCGTGGGCGACCACGGTGTCGGAGTAGTCCGGGGTCTCGTAGCCCGTGTGTGCCATGCCCAGCGGCTCCACCAGCCAGTCCAGCAGCAGCCTCTCGTAGGGCTCGCCCGTGACTTGCTCCAGCACCGCGGCCGCCAGGCTGTAGCCGGTGTTGCTGTAGCGGTGCGTGCCCACGGGCACGTCCCAGGGCCCCTCGAAGGCGCGCTGCAGGTAGTCTTCACGGCCGATCACCTCGTCGTCCCAGCCGATGGCCCCGGGGAACCCGCCGGTGTGGGTGAGCAGCTGGTGCAGGGTGACGTCGGCGCGCTCGGGGGCCACCCCGTCGAAGTGGTCCTCCAGCGTGTCGTCCAGCGACAGCAGGCCTCGGTCCTGGGCCTCCAGCACCACGGCACCCGTGAACTGCTTGGTCAGCGACCCCACGGTGAAGACCGTGTCGACGGTGTTGGGAACGGCAGGGGCCTCGTCGCTCGCGCGGATGGCGTCGCCCCAGGCGTCGAGCACCAGCACCTCGCCGCGATGCTCCACGTGCAGCACGCCCACGAAGCCACCGTCGACGGTGCGCTGCACCACCTGATCGAGAGAAGGACTGCATCCCCACAGGGGGAGGAGGACGAGCAGAGAGGGCACGGCGGCTCCGAGGCACGAGGTTCGCCGTGCATCAGTGCTCCGTGCCCGCTCGGCGGATCACAGCGCTACGGTCGAGCCACCGCCAGCCCCAGGGTGTAGCGCGAGGCCAGCGGGATCTCCTGGGAGGGCACAGCCCCGCTCACGGGGGAGTCGAAGCTGAGCAGGCTGCCGCGACTGTTGCCGCCGTCGTCGGCATCCGTGGCGTTGACCACCCACAGCCGACCCGCCGCATCGAGCTGCAGCCCCCAGGGTTGGTACAGACCGCTGGTGATCAGGGCACCCAGGTCGCCCTGATCGAAGAAGGCGAGACTGCCGTCGGTGGGCCAGCTTCCGGCTCCGAGCTGCACCACGCGACCGTTGCCTTGCAACGACGCGGCCAACCACAGGTTGCCCGATCCGTCGAAGACGAGTCCCCGCACGGTGTCCCAGGCCTCGTTGCCGCCGCCGTCGAAGCCCACGATGACCGCGTCGGGCACGATCTCCGATCCGGTCTGCACGGGCGGGAAGCCGAGCACGATGCCGTAGGTGGTGGCCACGTAGACGTCACCCGATCCGTCGAACGTGATCCGCAGCGGCCAACCGTAGACCGTCTGGTCGTAGCGGAAGGCGAGGGTCGCGCTGCTGGCTGTGGGGGCCACGCGCGAGACGTCGGGGGTGCCGCGTGGCGTGCCCGTCCAGTCCAGGGCCGAGTTGACCACCCACAGGGCTCCGTCGTCGGCGATGGCTGCGCCGGTGGGGTAGTTCAGCCCCTCGTCGATCACCAGATCGGGGGTCGACAGATCGAAGGGGCGGTAGCGCAGCAGTCGCCCAGCAGGCTGTGTCGCGGTGGGATCGCCGACGTTCTCCACCACCCACTGGTGGCCGTCGTCGTCCACGACGATGTCGTAGGGCTGTGACACCACCTCGCCGGTCACGCGGCTGGGGGCGGCGTTCGACGGCAGCTGGCTCGGCTCGTCGAAGGCGACCACGTTGGACAGGCCTGCGTTGGTGACCCAGATCGTCTCGTGGTGCACCACCACCTGCAGATCGGCGGTGGCGGAAGGGTGACCGGGCACCGACAGCTGGGCCGACTGCACCCCCGTCGGTGCGCCAGCACCCGCCGAGAGGCTCACCAGCGCGGTCTGTCCGGGCTCGATGGTGTCGTCCAGAAGCGTGCTGGTCACCTGGCTCGGCGAGCTGTCCAGCGACACGTCGAGGGGGGAGATCCCGGGGTATTCGCTGCCGTCCCCGATCTCGATCTCCACCGTGCGGCCCCTCGAGACGTGGGCCACTCGCGGCTGCAGATCGAGCTTCACGCGAGGCGCTTCGGGCCAGGGACAGGCATCGGGGTAGGCGAAGCGGCCGTCCTGGAAGAACTTGTCGGAGTAGGACGGCACGAACAGGTGGCGCAGGCCTCGCTCGTGGGCGTAGCAGATCAGGTCGTCGAAGCTCCCCCCCGGAAGGGCGAAGTCCTGGGCCAGCACCACGCCGCCCGTCAGGCGATAGTCCACCGCCTTCTGCACGATCTCGGGGTAGCCGGGGGCCCCGACGTCGGTGCGCACGTAGGTCTGTTGGTCGAAGTTGAACGTGCTGCTGAACACCTCGAACATCAACGCGTCCACCACGGGCCCGCTCATGGGGATCACGTTCATGCCGCGGTTCTGGATCAGCACCGCACTCGGGTGATTCTCGCGCAGGCGCTCGATGAGGCGCACCATGCCGGGGATGGTCTCGGGGAACACGTCGACGGTGTCGACGGTGTCGAGGAACAGGCCGTCGTAGCCCTGGTCGAGGAGCTGCTCGGCCTGGTCGAGCACGAAGTCCTGCCAGCCCTTCTCGGTGGTGTCGGCGAACCAGGAGTCGAAGAAGGGGTTCTTGCCGAGGAACCACTCTGGATGGGCGTCGTAGACGACCTGGCCCAGCTGCTCCTCGCCGTCGATCAGGTAGGTGTTGGACAGGCCGATCTCGCCGATGGACAGGTAGACCGCCACCTGGGCGTTGGCCTTCAGGGCCAGGCGCTGGTCGGGGGTCAGCAGCGGCTGCACGATGGCCAGATCCAGCGTGGCGAGCTCGTCGATGCGCTGCGCATCCCGGCCGTAGTAGGTGACGTACTGCTGCACGTCTGCCAGCCGCGTGGTGCTGGGGAAGGAGGTGTCGCACGACAGCTCGGTGGCGTCCTGCTCGGGCGACAACACCACGGTGCGCGTCTGGGCGATGAGGGCGGTGCGGCACAGCAGCGCGGGGTCGGTGGCGGCGAGGCCCTCGTGCTCGGCCACGAGCAGGGGCTTGTCCACCAGCCCGAAGGCGTCGTAGTCGCCGCAGGTCTCGGCTTGGTGGCAGCCCAGGGCCACGGCGGCGTCTGCGTAGTCCACCACCTCGGCCACCGGCACACTGGAGGCCCAGTGAAGGGCGGCCATGCCCAGGGTGCGGGCCTCGTTGTAGAGGTTGCGATGCAGGGCGAGGTGCTCTGCCTCGGGGGCGCCGAAGTCCACCGCACCGATGGCATCGCAGCCCGCGTCGGACGCAGCGGCCAGCTGGCTGCGCATGGTGCGCGAGTCGGTGATGCCGCCCAGCGTGCACGCCACGCGGTGCCCCGCCGTGTGCAGCGCTTGCACGTCCGTGGGCTGCACCGCAGCCAGGTCCACCACCACCAGGTCCGCAGCCACCGAGGTGTCTACGGGCTGCGACAGCGTCCAGTGCCAGCTGGTGCGCATCCGGGGGCGCCACCAGTCTCCATCGGTGACGGCGGCCACCCCAGGATCCAGCGGCTCCGCCGGCAGGATCACGGTGTCGTCGTCATCGTCGTCATCGTCGTCGCCACATGCTCCCAAGAGCAGCGCGGCGCCCAGTGCGAGCATGAGGCGGGTGGTCATGGGGTGGCCAGGCTCAGGTCGTCGTTGGACTCCTCGGCCACGAAGTCGATCTCCTCGGCGTCACCGGGACCGAAGAACAGCGTGTGGGGCACCTGAGCGAGCTCCACCGTGTAGCGCACGGCGAGATCGGCGCAGGCCGCACCCACCACCTCGGCGGCCCAGGGGAGCACCTCTCCCGAGGCCGTCTGCACCTCGAAGGGCACGTTCTGGCCGAGGCCCATGGCGAAGTGCCCGGGCTCGTCGGGGGTGAAGGTGGCGTAGCCGCTGTAGGCGCCGGGGCTGCCCACGAGCTCGATCTCCACCTGGCGGTTGTCGAAGGCGACCTCGGGCGCGTCGGTGGCGGTGGCGGTGGCCACCACGTCCTTCTCACGGCCGTTCTCGAGGAGCTCGCAGAACGCGGTCTCCAGATCGGTGTCGGTGGCGGAACCGCCGCAGGCGGTCAGGATCAGCGGACAGACGAAGACTGCAGGATGGACACGCATGTGGCCTCCTCTTGGGGTCTGGGGTTGTGGGATCAGCTGATCAGACTCGTGGCAGCTTCGCTGCCACTGTACTGATTGGCCGCGAACTGCGTTCGCAGCTGATCAGGGGCAGGCGAGCCACTCGGGGCCCAGATCCCATCCCTTGATGATGGTGGACAGCCCGGGCTCGACCCCGCAGACCTCGCTGGCTCTGGCGGGGGCATCGGCCCAGTCGTCGACGTACTCCGTGTGCAGCACGGCCTTGTCGGCCTGCACGAAGGGAGCGAGGGTCTCGCACTCGTCGAAGTCGGCACACTCCTCGTTCACGGTGAAGTCGAACCAGTCGATCAGCTCCTCGACGTGGTCGACGTCGTTCTTCATGGCCACCGACAGGCCACGGACGTGAGCCTCATCGGCCAGGAAGCGGCTGTACTGGAGCTGCTCGGTGGCGTTGAGCCCGAAGCCGCTGTTGTTGTTGTAGGCCGTGATGTTGTCGGGCTCGACACCGTCGCACCCGCGCGCCACCGCCAGATCCAGCCGATCCTGCATGAGGGCGCGCACGGTGGGGTTGGTGTGGTCGAGCCAGCGCTCGTCGGGCCAGCCGTCCAGCGGGCGGCCGATGGCCTCGTCGGGGAACTGGTCGGCGTCGTCGGTCCAGGGCTCGAAGGAGCCAGCGGAGAAGTAGCAGATGACGATGCGACCGTCGTCGTGCAGCGTCTGCTCCACCTGCGGGGTGAGCTGGAAGAGGTCCACGTCGTACAGCTGCACGTCGTGAGAGGTGTCCACGTCCTCGGTGATCTGCCACTGCCAGGTGAGGCCGTTGGGCACGGGCGCCACGTCCGTGGCGGATCCGGGCGCCCCAGCTGTGTAGGGCATGCAGTCCTCGCCCGACCGCACGAGTCCCTCGTCGCAGGTCTGGGACTCGGAGCATCCCAGCAGGGACAGGGCGATCAGCTGAACCATCTCGGCTCTCCAGGGTCACCCTCGGAACCTAGGAGGCTGCTGGCCACGACGCCGGTAACGGCGTGTATCGGCTTCTGAAACAAGGGTCACGATGCAGGTCGTAGCAGGGCTATGGCCCCGGTGAGCCCAGGTCGAGGGCACCCATGGCGTCTTGCTGGCCATCCGATGCGCGACCGGTGATCGGGTGAGCCCGCTCAGGCGTCACGCCGGGCGGCTGCTCACCCGACCTCGGAATGTCAGGCCGCCTCGCAGTCCACCACGTGGCCGTAGCCTTCGTCGCTCTCCTCGATGCACTCGGAGCTCGTGAAGGTGTCGTCGCCGCACAGCGCCTCGACGGCGTCGTCGCAGGCCTGCTCGGTGCCGCAGGTCTCGGTGCACTCCGTGGGCAGCGCCACACAGGTGTCCGCTGCGTCGCCGCGCACACAGATCTCGGTGCCGCTGCAGCCGCAGTCCTCCCACTGGGAGATGACGGAGCCGCCGCAGCCCGTGAGCGCGATGGTGATCAAGGCGAGGGTGTGTCTCATGGAACCTCCACCCCATCGATGTG
>JAHQVJ010000218.1 GCA_019634415.1 Myxococcales bacterium | reverse complement strand
GCAACCTCGCGCTGGCCGGCTATGGCGGCGGCGTGCGCCAGACGGGCGGCACGCTGTTCATGGAGAACAACGATCTGGGCGCCAACAAGGCCGTCAAGAAAGGCGGCGGAGTGTGGACCAGTGCGTCGGACGCCATCGTCGTCGACACGGTCTTCAGCGGGAACACGGCACTGGGGGGAGGAGGCATGTCCTTCTTCGGGGGCACGCTGCTCCACAAGCGCGGAAGCTTCGACACCAACATCGCTGACTTCGGCGGTGGTCTCGAGATCGGGTTCGCCGCCAGCAGCGCGTTCATCGTGGACACCACGTTCCGTGCCAACCAGGCCCAGGTCAACAACGGCGCTGCGCTGTGGGTGGATGGCACGGATCTGGAGCTCGAGGGGATCACCTTCGCCGACAACGTCGCCGTCCACCTCGGTGGTGGCTTGTACCAGTGGCGCGAGGGCTCGCTCACGGTTCGCACCAGCACCTTCTCCGACAACCAGGCACGCGCCGGCGGGGCGATCTCCTACGACTCCCGCAACGTGGGCACGCTGGCGTCGGACGTGAGCATCGAGGACTCGCTGTTCGAGCGCAACCTGGCCAACCCCAGCATGGCGGCGGTGGCCGAGGGCGGCGCACTGCAGATCGCGCGTGCTCGGAACCTCGACGTTCGCCGCTCCCTGTTCCTCGACAACCTGGCCATGGCCGGCTCCACGCAGCGGGGAGGCACCCTCCGGCTCGTCTACAACGATCACACGACCGTGGAGGACAGCTTCCTCTGTGGTAGCAGCGCGGCCAACGGAGGCGCCGTGCACACCGATCGCTCGGGCGTGCAGGACAGCTGGCACAACAACATCTTCGTCAACAACAGCGCCACCACCCACGGGGCAGCCGTGGTCTTCAACGAGCCTGCTGGCGTGGACTTCACCCACAACACCGTGGTGAACAACGACGGCGACCGGACCGCGGCGCTGCTCTTCACCCTGGCCAGCGGAGCGTCGGCGAACACCGACAACAACGTGGTGGCCTACTCGGACGCGAGCGCCATCCTCCCGGGCGTGGGGGCCATCGGCGCCTGGGACGCCACGACGGAGTCCATCGTGGACTCGGGCTGGGGCACGAACTACTGCCACGCCAACCAGCCCGACGACTTCACGTCGATCTTCACCGGCCCGCCGAGCTGCACCGATCCGGGCACCGACCCGCTGCCGGGCAGTGATCCGGATCCGATGGACTGCGACTCCTTCGGCCAGTCGGATTTCGTGTTGGACAGCGCGTTCGCCGGGGCGGGCGCCGATCCGACCAACATCCCCCTGCCCTGACGTCACACTTCGAGGGTCTGCTCGGTTCTGGATGTAGGAGGCATCCATGACCCTCGAGCTCCCCACGACGCGCATCGAGCTGCCCTGCGGCTCCATGCGCGTCGTCGACGTTGGTGACGGCTCTCCCGTCCTGCTGCTGCACGGCGCCCCGATGACGTCGCTGGCCTTCGTGCGAGTGATCCGCCGGCTGCGCGAGTCGCACCGCGTGATCGCGCCGGATCTGCCGGGCTTCGGCGGCTCCACTCGAGCCCCTGGCTTCGCGGGAGACCTCGCCGCCCACGCAGACGCGGTGCGACAGCTGGTGCGCGCCCTCGATCTGCACGACCTGACGGTCTATCTGAACGACAGCAGCACCTGCATCGGGCTCGTGGCGCTCGAGCCGGAGGCCCACCGCCTGCGCGGCGTGGTGGTGGCCGACACGGTGCCGCTGCCCATGACGGGGCTTGCACGGCCTGTGCGCTCGGTGCTGTGGTGGCTGTCGACCCCCCCCGTGCGCTGGATCAACCGCACACTCGGGCTCCTCCCCTGGCTCGTGGTGACCATCGCCCCTCTGCTCCGCCCGTTCTCCCGCGCCGAGCGCAGGGCCTTGCTGGCAGACTGGCGCAGACCCGAGCAGTACGACTACTTGCTCGACGTCTTCTCGGGCATGGCCCGCGACCAGGCCTTCCTCGATCGTGCAGCGGCCGCCAGCCGAGCGCTCGCCGATCTGCCTGCGCTTCTCCTGTTCGGTCAGCTGGATCCGATGCGCTGGCTGGGCGGACCACGTCGCTGGGCCGAGGTGTTCCCGCGATCGGAGTCGATGATCGTGCCCCTGGAGGAGCACTTCCCCATCCTGGCCTCGGGCGACGCCGTGGGTGCTGCCGTGGCAGCGTGGGTGCAGCGTGTGGGACGACGGAGTGCTGCGTGAGTGACTTCGAGGACCATCGGACGGCGCTGTTCGCACAGGCCTACCGCATGCTGGGAGATCGGGCACGGGCCGAGGAGCTCGTGCAGGAGACCTGGCTGCGCTGGTCGACGGCCCCACGGATCCGCTCCCCCCGCGCCTGGGGCATGCGGGTGATCACCAACCTGTGCCTGAACGAGCTTGGCTCGGCACGCCACCGGCGGGAGGAGGCACGCGGCACGCGGCTGCCCGATCTCATCGACACGGAGGCGTCGGATCCGTGGGTACGGGCGGAGGAGGTCTCGCTGGCGCTGCTGGTGTTGCTCCAGCGTCTTCCTCCCCCGGAGCGTGCCGTGCTGCTGCTTCACGACGTGTGCGGGTTCACGCACGCCGAGGTGGCACGGATGCTCGGCCGCTCGGAGGCGTCGAGTCGAAAGCTGCTGCAGCGAGGGCGTCGCCACGTCGCGGTGCAGGGAGTGCCGCACCCCGCCAGCGGCGAGGAGCACGCCCAGCTGCTGGCAGCCTTCGTCGAGGCCTCCTCCGCTGGCGACGTGCAGCGGCTGGTCTCCCTGCTCGCGCCAGACGCCACCTTGATCGTGGATGCGGGGGACACGGGCACCGAGTTCGGAGGCGTGCGCAACCTGCCCCGGCCGCTCGTGGGGGCGGAGCGAGTGGCGGCGTTCACCGCCCACGTGACGCCGCGCGGGCTGTCGGAGCTGACGATGGAGCATCGCGAGCTCAATGGGCGTCCCGCCATCCTCACGCGCAAGGCAGGCGCGCCCTCCGCAGCCGTCAGCGTGGTGGTCGTGCGGGGGCGCATCGCGTGGGTGCTGATCCAGGCGGACCCGACCCGCCTGGCGGACCTCGCCTAGGGACGAGCACACACGGCAGTGCTACACTTCGTGCATGGGACCCGACAGCCACTTGCTGTTTATCGGCCCCCGGACCCCAGCGGGTTCGGGGGGAGCCGACGGGTCCACCAGGGCCCGGGGACCGCTTCCCTGACTCGCCGGTCCGGGGGACTCAGCTCGCTGATCCACCGAACCCACGACCTGCGAGACCGTCATGCACCTGCTCTCCATCGACGCCTACCGTCGCGCCGTGTCGCTGCGCGACCTGACCGATCCCACCCGAGGCCCCCACGCCATGCAGCTGCTGCTGGCAGACGTGGTGACCGCCCTGCGACGCACCTGGGGCTGCGGGGTGCGCGAGCACCGCGCCAACCCCGTGGTGCCCATCGAAGACAACTACGACCGCCTGCACTATCCGCGCGACGGCGCAGCTCGCGACGCCCGCTACACGCGCTACGTCAGCGACCGCATGGTGCTGCGCACGCAGACCTCCGCCATGATCCCGGACCTGCTGGCACAGCTCGCCCACCTCGGGCCCTCCCCTTCGGGCCCCTCGGACACACTGCTGGTCTGCCCCGGGCTGGTCTACCGCCGCGACGCCATCGACCGCCTGCACACCGGTGAGCCCCACCAGGTGGACCTGTGGCGCATCCGAACGGGAGCGCTTCGACTCAGGGGCTCGGACCTCGAGCAGATGGTGCACACCGTGGTTCGCGCAGCCCTGCCGGGGGTGGCCTGCCGCACGCGCCCGGCCGAGCACCCCTACACCACCGACGGCCTCGAGATCGAGGTCCACACCGCCGACGGCTGGGTGGAGATCGGAGAGTGCGGCTTGGCGCTGCCCGCGCTCTTGCAGGAAGCAGGTCTCGATCCCAGCGAGACGACGGGGTTGGCCATGGGGCTGGGCCTCGACCGCCTCGTCATGCTGCGCAAGGGGCTCGACGACATCCGCTTGCTTCGGGCCACCGATCCTCGCGTCGCCACCCAGATGACGAACCTGGACCCGTGGCGACCGGTGTCGAGCCAGCCCGCCACGCGCCGCGACCTGTCGCTGGTGGTCTCCGAAGACGCCACCGACGAGCAGCTGGGGGACGCCGTCCGCGAGTCGCTGGGCGCTGCCGCCGACGCCGTGGAGTCCTTGGAGCCCCTGGCACGCACGCCCTGGGCGGACCTCACGCCGGCCGTGCGCCAGCGCCTGGGCATGCACCAGGGCCAGGCGAACCTGTTGCTGCGCCTCACCCTCCGCCACCTGGACCGCGCGCTCACGGCGGAGGAGGCCAACGGTCTGCGGAATCGGGTGTACGCCGCCTTGCACCAAGGCTGTCGCGCGGAGTGGGCGTAGTCGTCCACCGCAGCGCGATCGTCATCGAAGATCCGGACGCTCCCGCACGTCTGCAGGGGTGTCGCCTGGAGGCATCGTGACGCTGCGCCCCTTCGCCCTCGTGGCCGCCCTCGCCCTCGCTGCCCCCGCCAGCGCCGGGCCCACCCACCACCGGCAGCCTCGGGCCAAGCGAGTGCTGTACGACGCGCCGCATGCGTCCATCCACCCCACAGCCTCCATCGGCCACCGTGTGTGGCTCGGAGATGGCGTGCAGGTGGGTCCCCACGTGATCCTGGGCGATCGCAGCTCCGTGGATCACGGCACCCAGCTCGGTCCCCACGTGAAGATCGGCCACGACGCCCAGATCGCGCGGGACGTGCAGCTGTCCCCGCACGCCCGGGTCGGCGACCGCGCCTGGATCGGCCCCCACGTCGACATCGCCCCTCACGTGCTCGTCACCCACGACGTGCGCCTGGGTGCCGGAGCGCGCCTGCAACCCCACGCCTGCCTGGGAGATCGGGTGGACGTCGGTCCACAGGCCGTGATCGGCAGCCACGCGCGTCTGGGTCACGACGTGCGCGTGGGCCAGGGAGCGGTGATCGGAGCGGGTGCGGTGCTGGGAGACCGGGTGGTGGTACTACCGGGGGCGCAGGTGGCCGCGGGAGCGCGCATTCCCCAAGGTGCCGTGGTGGGTGCCTCGCACCGGCGCCCTCGCCATCGGCGCTGACGCCGAATCATCGCGACAATCAACGGAGTTGATTGTCCGATACTACAGGTTGCCGCTCCGCGCCTGGACTTGCAGCACTCCCTGCACTCCCGCGCACGCGCGCTCGTTCCAGTCCCACTGCAACCCCGGATCAGGCGCGCTCCGCTCGAT
>JAHQVJ010000217.1 GCA_019634415.1 Myxococcales bacterium | reverse complement strand
CTGAACGCTGAAACCTGAACGCTGAAACCTGAACGCTGAAACCTGAACGCTGAAACCTGAACGCTGAAACCTGAACGCCGAACACCCTACTCCCAGCTGTCGTTCTCGTGCTCGTGCTCGTGGCAGACACCCGTACACGTGAAGCCGTTGTAGACCACGCCGTTGGGTAGCACCTCCACGGTTCCGTTCACGTGGTAGTCGCCGTTGAGGATCGCCTGCGCTGCATCGGTGGTCTGCGTGTGGCACTCGTAGCACTGGGCCTCGGCCTCCACCATGTGGTCGGCGTGCTGTCCAGACATCTGTAGCCACTCGGCCGCCCCGCTGTTCAGGCCGTCGGGGTGGCAGCTGTAGCAGTACATCGTATCGCCGACGGTGACCTCGCCGTTGTCGGCCAGCCCGTTGCCGTGGCAGTACAGGTTGCTGCAGGTACCGAACAGGTAGGTGCCGTAGGGCGACAGGCCCTGGGTGTAGTCCAGCTCGCCATAGCCTGCCGTCACGTCGTCGAAGATGTGGCCAGGCGTGAGCACGTCGAGACGCTGGGCATGGCAGGTGGTGCAGCCGTAGGCCGGATGGTCGTAGGCCAGACCGCCCGTGACGTGCTCGGTGTGCGGGGGGAATGCCAGCGACACCGGGCTGTTGTCGATGTCCTGGGGTGGCGCACCGGTGAGGTTGTCCCCGCCGCCGTGGCAGTACACACAGTCCTGACGCCAGTCGGGCTCGTGGCAGCCATCGCAGGACGGACCGTTGGTGCCGTCGATCCCGCCCGTGAGATCAGGACCGTGACAAGCCCGGCAGTCGCCGTCGGTCTGCAGGTTCGCGGCCACCCCGTGCACCTCCGGCTCCTCCCAACCCGGAGGATGGTAGGGCTCGTCGACGGTGTAGTCGGTGGGCACGGTCTGCACCTGCTCGCAGTCGTTGGGCGCGCCATTCTGGATCCAGCGGTAGATCACGTCCGTGAAGACGGGATCGAGCACGCCGGCAGTAGGCATCGGCGCCCCCTCGCCCACCTGCAGGTTCCCCAGCATCTTGCGGTACAGGAACGACTGGTCGGCGTACCCGGGGTTGACGAGCACCAGCCCCGTGCCGCCCACCTGGTTCACGATGGACCCATAGGGATCGGTGTCGAGGTCGAGCCCGCCGCCAGGCACCAAGCCCGAGTGACAGCCCACCACGCAGCTGACCTGGAAGACCGACTGCACGTCGCAGAATTGCCCCACCAGAAAGCCACCGCCATACGGAGGCTCCCCTTCCGGCTCCACGATGAAGGGAGGTGGCTCGCCCGGCTCCTCCTTGTCGAAGAGATCCATGACGAAGCAGCCGCTGAGGAAGGAGATCGCCCACACCTGAATCATGTCGCGCCTCGCTCGTGTCCTCCCCGCAGCCCGAGTCTATCAGCTCAGCCGGCGGCGAACCCCCGCAAGCGCTCCACCATCGCGAAGAACCCGTTCCTGCGGTTCGCCGAGAGGTGCCCACCCAGCCCGATGCGATCGAAGATCCCCTGCACGTCCACCGCGCGTGCCTCGTCGGGGGTGGTGCCGCTGTAGAGGACCTGCAGCACCGCGATCAGTCCCCTCACGATGGTCGCGTCGCTGTCGCCGTCCCAGCGCAGGCGCCCCTCCGCATCCTCGCGCTGCACGAACCACACCTGGCTCATGCAGCCGCGCACCTTGTTGGCGTCCGTCTTGTGCGCGTCGTCGAGGGGGGGCAGCTTTCGGCCGAGGTCGATCAGGTAGGCGTACCGATCCTCCCACCCGTCGAACAGGTCGAAGTTGTCGATCAGCTCCTCGCTGTCGTCGGGTAGCCCGTGCATCACGCCACCTCCCCGTCCGTCGGTGGCGTCCACTCCGTGCGCATGGTCACCAGCTCCTCGGCAGCCGAGGGGTGGATCCCGATGGTGGCGTCGAACTGCGCCTTGGTAGCGCCACAGCGCATGGCCACCGCGAAGCCCTGCGTGATCTCGGCAGCGTCGGGCCCCACCATGTGCAGCCCCACCACCCGGTCCGTCTCGGCGTCGACGATGAGCTTCATGAAGGTGCGCTCGTTGTGCCCGGTGAGGGTGTGACGCATGGGCCGGAAGTGCGACTTGAACAAGCGCACCGCACCGAAGTGCTTCCTCGCCTCGGCCTCGGTGTAGCCGACGGTGCCCACGGAGGGATGCGTGAACACGGCGGTGGGGGTGTAGGCGTAGTCCAGCTCGTTGTCCTCCCCGAGGAACAGGTTGCGCGCGACCAGCATGCCCTCGGCCAGCGCCACCGGCGTCAGCTGCATGCGGTCGATCACGTCGCCCACGGCGTAGATCGAGGGAACCGTGGTCTGGTAGCGGTCGTTGACCAGCACCGCGCCTCGATCCGACAGCTGCACGCCCACGTCCTGCAGCCCCAGCCCAAACGTGTTCGGGACGCGGCCGGTGGCCATCAGCACCGCATCGGTGACCACCACCTCGCTGTCGTCCATGTGAACCCGCAGCCGGCCGTCCGCCTCGCGCGTGACGCGCTGGGGCGCACAGCGGAAGTGCACGTGCAGGCCGCGCTTGCGCAGCTCGTTCGACAGCTCGTGCCGCACGTCGTCGTCGAAGCCGCGCAGCAACATCTCGCCGCGATAGGCCAGGTCCACGTTCACGCCGAAGCCGTGGAAGATGCTGGCCATCTCCACCGCGATGTAGCCGCCTCCCACCACCAGCATGCGCTCGGGCAGCTCCTCCATCTCGAAGATGTGGTCGCTCACCCAGGTGTGCTCCACACCCGGCATCTGTGCAGGCTCCGGCCGCCAGGGCCGCCCTCCCGTGGCCACCAGGATGTGCTGACCCGACAGCCGCCGAGTCCCCACCGTGACCTCGTGGGGACCGGTCACCGTGCCCCGACCCGTGGCGACCTCCACGTCCGCGCGGTCCAGGATCTGGAGGTAGATCCCGTTCAGCCGCGCGATCTCCTTGTCCTTGTTGCGCTTTAGCGTGGCCCAGTCGAAGCGAGCCTCGCCAGGGAGCTGCCAGCCGTAGGCGGCCATGTCGCGCAGATCGTCGGAGTAGTGGCTGCCGAAGGCGAACAGCTTCTTGGGCACGCAGCCCACGTTCACGCAGGTGCCCCCCATCTCCTTCTCTTCCACGAGCACCACGCGGGCCCCGTAGGACGCCGCCATTCGCGCCGCGCGCACGCCGCCGGATCCGCCTCCGATCACGATGAGATCATAGTCGTAGCCAGGCACGCGTCCTCCGTGCCCCAACGGGTAACGTCCCACGATAGAACACGTGAGATGTCCGAGTTGCCCCTGGTCGACCCCAGCGCGCCTCCGTCCTTGGCCGAGCAGGCCCTTGCGAACCTGGTCAACCAGTTCGCCAGGCCATTGGACTTCCTGCGCGAGCTGGCACAGAACTCCATCGATGCCGGCTCGCCGCGCATCGACGTGTCGGTGGACTTCAGTCCCTCCGATCAGCCAGACGTCGACGGTGTGCTGCGCATCCAGGTCGACGACTTCGGCGAGGGGATGGACGAGGACATCATCGACAACCAGCTCACCCGCCTGTTCTCCTCCACCAAAGAGGACGATCTCACCAAGATCGGCAAGTTCGGCATCGGGTTCACGTCGATCTTCGCCATCCAGCCCGAGGCCGTGCTGCTGCGCACGGGCCGCCACGGGGAGTTCTGGGAGCTGCTGTTCCACGCCGACCGCAGCTTCGACAAGGTCCGCATCGAGGAGCCCGTCCAGGGCACCCAGATCACGCTGTTCAAGCGCCACTCCGCCGATCGCCTCGTGCCCTTCGTCCAGGAGCTTCGCTTCGTGCTCGACTACTGGTGCGAGCACTCCGACACCCCCATCACCTTCGTGGACCTCACCCAAGACAGCGAGGTCGATCCCAACGAGTCGGCAGATCCCTTCGACGCGTTCTCCGCCGCGCGAGGCAGCAAGGAGCAGGTCAAGGTCAACCGGCCCCTGAGCCTCGAGGCGGACCTACAGCACCTGCACACCGAGGAAGGCATCGAGGTCGCCATCGGCTACGCCGATCCGCCTCGCTTCGGCTTCTACAACGGCGGTCTCACCCTGCTGAACACCCAGAACACCGACGTGCTCGGCGAGTTCCGCGAGGCGTTGGGGCACCTGTCCTTCAAGGTGAAGCACGACGGGCTCGAGCACACGCTGACTCGCGACAACGTGCTGCACGACGTGAACTGGGAGCACGCCATGCAGGCCGTGCTCCGCGCGCGCACCGGGCTGCGCGAGAAGCTGGTCGAGGGGACGGTGAAGGCCGTGGCCGAGGGCGAACCGCTGGGTACCTGGCACGCACGACTGGCCGCCGCCTCCCGCGCCCCCGGCTCGCGCAGCTTCGTCGAGAACCTGTCCGACAAGCCTGTGTTCCGCGGGCTGGGGGACCGCCCCATCACACTGGAGCAGCTCCGTCGTCAGGAGGGGGAGAACAACTTCGTGATGATGGCGGACGGGCCAAGTCCGCTGCACGACGTCTTGCTCCAGGAGAACCAGCTCCTCCTCGAGGATCACCCCGCCACCCGCGAGCTGGTTCTGGCCACCGAAGAGCCTCCCGTGTTCGTGTACTTCCAGGGAAAGCGCAACATCCGCCGCGCCGACGAGATCTACGTGCTTCCCGCGCTGGTGGACCCCGCTTCTCTGGATCCCATGGAGCGACGCCTGCTGGAGCTCACGGAGGAGCTGCTGCGCAGTGCCGTGGGGGTCAGGCTGAAGGTACCCATGAGCGATCGCGTGCTCACCTGGGCGCCGAGCAAGAGCAGCGTGGTCAACCGCCTGTCGATCCGGGTCGGTGACTTCGGGGGCATGGACCTGGGGCGTACCGACGTGCTCGCGCTCAACGGCCCCACCAACGGCAGGGTGTTCCAACGTCCGAAGCCCCAGCGCTTCTACCTTCCTGCGTTCATGACCTGGCGCACGCTGCTGGTGAACCGCCACCACCCGCTGTTCCGTGCCCAGCTTCTCGCCAGCGCCTCCGATCTCCAGCTGGCCGCCTTCGGGCTGGCGAGCGCCCTGCTGCACTGTGAAGGCATCGAGGGCGACAGCGCCCACCACCGCATGCTCGGTCGTCTGCTGGACGACACGGAGGACAGCGCGTGAGTCAGCTCGACGATCTGCTCGCTCGCAGCCGCAGCCCGGGCACCCTCATCGAGCGCCGACGCTTCACGCTGTCGCGCGACAAGGCCATCGAGAAGCAACGCGAGTTCGCCCTGCGCGATCCCAAGCAGTACGTGCTCGAGCTCGTTCAGGCCGCCGTCTTCGGCGGTGCCACCTACATCGCCATCGACACGCGGCCCCACAGCCTGCTCGTGGCCTGGGTGGGCGGCAACGCCCTCACGGCCAAGGAGCTCGAGGACCTGTTCGACTACCTGTTCGCCGATCGCGGCGATGCGCGGTGGCGACACCTGGTGCAGCTGGCCATCGGGGTGAACGCCATCCTCCAGCGCCGGCCGCGCACGCTGCGCATCGAGAGCGGCGACGGCGAGAGCGCCGTGCGCCTGGACCTCGACGCCGCGGGCAAGGGCACCCTGGGCACCCCCACCGACCCCATCGCCGGCACCTACCTCTACGTCGAGTACGGCGGCGGCTGGTTCTCCCGCTTTCGCTCCAACACCCTCACCGACGAGCAGGCCCTGGTGGAGCGGCGCTGCCTCTACACCCCCGTGCCCATCCTGCTCAACGGATCGGCGCCCTTCGGCTACCGCGGCTCGCGCCACATCGAGATCTTCGGCGCCCGCCAGCAAGAGCACTTCGACGAGGAAGGCCGGCGCGGCGTCGTCGCCATCCACACCAGCCCGCGCGCCCCGCGCGGATTCCGCATGGTGGTGGGCGGTGTGTGGATCTCCACCTTGGCGCTGGAGCCGCTGGCGGATCGGGCGCTGGTGGGCGTGATCTGCGACGACAGCCTGCGCAAGACGGCAGATCAGTCCGACATCGTGCAGGACCACCGCTACGTGCACATGCTGCACGCCGTGCAGCCCGTCGCCACCAAGCTGATGGTGTCGGAGGAGGGACCTCGCTACCGGGCTCCTTCGCTGCCTCCGATGCC
This sequence comes from Myxococcales bacterium, assembly GCA_019634415.1. Classification (GTDB taxonomy): domain Bacteria; phylum Myxococcota_A; class UBA796; order UBA796; genus DRPG01. The sequence goes on along the minus strand of JAHQVJ010000217.1, from coordinate 1,725 downwards.
TGAGCTGGAGCCCGAGGCGTCGGATGCAGCTCCGAAGGGTCCGGCGCCCCAGCCCCTCCCCGAGCCGCTGCCCATGCTGTGGCCTCGGGGCACCACCACGGTCGACGATCTAGCCGGCAGCGGGGACGTTCCGCTCTTCTTCGTGGAGCCCACCCACGAGACCTCGCTCCGGGGGCGCACCGCCGAGCCCGACAGGTTCCCCTGGCGGGTCCTGGTGCTCACGGAGGGCCAGGTGCTGACGCTGGCCCAGGCGGTGCCCGACGCGTCGCTGCACCGACTCACCTCCAAGGCCGACGTCGACTTCGTGCGCCGGGTGGTGGACCGCCGCGTGCGCATGCGCGAGCTGCCCATCTCGGGCCGCGGATATCGCCTGGTGGTCCGGCTGCACCTCGAGGGTCCGCTGCCCGACTGGGGCCACGGCCAGCCCGGCGTGCCCTTCTGTGTGGTCGACGCGAAGGGCACGGTGGAGTTCGGGGTGGTGGACGGCAACCGGATCCGAGTGAGCGGCACCCGCGCCACCACCTGGGATCCGATCCGAGAGGTGCGCACGGCGCTCACGCTGCCGCGCGTCTCCCTGCGGCTGGAGGTGGACCGGCCCGACGCCCTGCTCGAAGACCGCCACCTGGCGGCCGTGCTCACCCGAGCCTGGGAGCTGGCCGTGCCCGAGCGCGGCGACCCCCACCCCGAGCTCCTCTCGGCGCTCCTCGGGGCGTTGGCGGTGCCGCAGTTCGTGCGGAGCTCCGAGGGGGTCACCGTGGAGGCCTCCCTGCCCGTGGGCTGGCCGGACAGCCTGCGGCACGTGCCGCTGGTGCTCACCTCCGACGGTGACCTGAGCCTGCAGCGCTTCCTGCGTCTGCTGGGCACCGACGCCACCGCCAGCGTGCGGGACCCCTCGGCGCTCCCCGCCCTCGACGGGCTCGAGTCCCGCTTCGGATTCGGCCACCTCACCCACGCCGGCCTCGAGGGCCAGCCGCTGTTCGGTGTGGGCCGCATCGCCGACCGGTGGGTGTGGCTCGAGAACGAGGGCATGTGGGTCGACGACACGCTGCGCCAGATGGTGTGGGTGGGCGCGACCTTCGCGCCCCGTACCCAGGACGCACGCTGGCGCACCGAGTCCCACCCGTTCCCCGAGCTGGTGAGCGCCACGCGCGCCGATCACACGCCCGACGACTGGGAGGGCGGCTGGCGGCTGCTCTCGCAGCAGCTGCATCGCATCGAGGGGGAAGGCAGCTGGGCGCGCTTCGCGCGGGGTCCCATCAGCACGGCTCGCTGCGAGGGTCTGGGGCGGCTGGCGATCCTCCACCTGGCCATCCTGCTTCAGCGAGCGCACGAGCCCCTGCTCGTGCCCTCCGATGGCGGAGGGCGGCGCAGCGTGGACGAGATCCGCACCCATCGCGCCGCCCGCGTGGTGGCACGCCACGGCGTGCGTCTCGCCGAGCCGTGGACCTTTGCGCTGACCCGGGACGAGCTCGCCGTGGTGCAGCCCGATCCCGCCGCAGGCGGGGGCCCGCAGCTCCGCTACGACGACGCTCCCGAGGTGTGGCGCTCCCTGTCGGAGGCCGAGCAGGGGTGGCTGGTCCGCGACGAGGTGCAGCAGTCGGGCCTGCGCGGCTGGCTCGGACTGCGCTGCCCCCACGACGGCACCGCCGGGATCCTGCTGCGGACCACCGGACAGCTCATCGCCCTGTCCGACATCGATCACAGCGTGCCCTGCCACGGGCTGCT
>JAHQVJ010000216.1 GCA_019634415.1 Myxococcales bacterium | reverse complement strand
CGTCGGGTGCTGCGAAGCCGATCCAGCACAGTGGCGTAGATCCCCGACGCTCACGACCGAATATCCGTCAGTCCTCGGGTGGCAGCCTGCCAGGTGAGTAGCATCGACTGTGGTGGCCATCGCGGGCAGACGCCCGAGGTCAGGGCTGTGGGTCGTCGAGCCAGGCCCGCACGGCGCGCGCGAGGGTGGTGGCGATCTCCACGCCTGCCTGACTGGCATGGGTAAGCGCCAGGTCTGCATGGTGTTTGGCCGTGGCGCGGTCGTTCTTTCCCATGGCGAGCTGCGCGAGCCGAGCATGGCACAGTGCAACACGATGCGGCACACCAACATCCTCGTACAGAGACAGCGCCTTCGTGTAGCTGGTGGAGGCGTACTTGGTGTGTTCCTGCTGCCGCGCGAGGTCCCCGAAGGCGTGCAGGACCTGGGCTTCGAGCCTTTCGAAGCGAAGCTCGTGGGCGAAGCCCTCTGCGCCCACCAGCGACCAGTTGGCCTCCTCGGGCCGCCCGAGGTCGCTCTCGGCACGGGCTCGGCCCATCAGCGCCTGGGCTTCCCGCTCGGCGTCGAACAGATGCATCGACGCCTGCACGGCCCGGTCGAACAGCGCATGGGCACACTCTGGATCCTGCTCCGTCAGGGCACGGCGCCCGAGGGCGAGCCAGGCGTCGACGTGGCTGCGAGTGGGCTCGGAAGGAGCCTCCTCCAGGAAGGCATCCACGTCGGCAGCGACGGGAGCCTGCACGCTGTGCAGGCGCCGCGACGCGTCCCTCAGGGTCGCCTCGACAGCCGACCAGCCGTGCTCCTGAAGCGTAAGCTTGGCGCGCTCGAACAAGACCGTCCCCACCCCCGACTCCGAGCCCACCGTCTCGAAGAGACCCAAGGCCTCGTCGAGATCGCGTCGGGCGTCGGCGGGGCTCCGACCCAATGACCAGAGGCGGCCGAGGGCCAGCAAGGCCTCGGCGGCGCCCCTCGGCTCGACGAAGCGACGAAAGAGGCCGAGAGCGGTGACGGCGTGCTCCGTAGCAGTGACGAGGAGGCCCTCGGTGCGGTGCAGCTCGGCAATGCGCAGCTCGGCCAGGCCTTCGAGGGGCATGGCCTGCGTGCCTCGGGCGAGGTCGCGGGCGCGGGTGTAGTCGACCAGCGCACGTTTCGGCTCGTCGTACCTCTGCATCGCGTCGCCCCGCTCCAGCAGGTCCTCGGCGACGGCCTCGGTGTGACCCATGCTCTCGAACAGCGAGATGTTGGGAAACTGGGCCTCGATCTCCTCGTGGGGAACCGCGAAGCGCTCGGCACCATGGAGGCGGGCGAGCACGGCGCGGATGCCGTTGCGTAGGGCGTTGACGCCGCCACGCGTATACAGAAGAGGGTCGTCCTGCTGGCCCCGAAGTCCATGGTTACTGTGCACCGCGGGTTCGCGCTGGCCGAGGTCGAAGAAGCGAAGAGCTTGCTCGCAGTCCTCCTCGCCGGCCCACAGACGGGCCTCCCACAACGACTCGTCTTCGGGCAGGCCATAGAGCATGCTCCTGGCGTGCGTGACGAACTCGAACACCTCCAGAACAGGGCTTCGGCCGGGACCGAGACTCGGATCCTCGGGATCGAGCACGGTCAGCGGGGCGGGCGGCTCGCCGCGGAGGGTACGGTACAGCGCTGCTTCGGCCGGAGTGCGGACTTCTGATCCGGGCACCGAGGAAGGGACCGGTATCTCGCCTGACGTCCTTCCCCGGTATCTGCCTTCGCAGGCAGAGCATTGCAGGAGCAGCTCGTAGGACTCTGCGTGGGGCACGAAGGTCGCCAGGAGGTTGGCTTCCTCACACCTGGGACAGAGGAGCGTCGCTGACGGACTACTCCTGATGGCCTTGGCCGCGGCCAACCATCCATCGACCTCATCACCGCTCATCCGTCCACCTCACCCACCGCCAGCATCGAGAAGGACTCCCCTTGGTTGGTGGGTAGGCTGGCCAAGCCATGGAGACCCGACAGTATGGCCCGCTTCAAGGAGTCGGGAGTCTCGAACGCCTTGGGACCCAATACAAGGGTGTCGCCCGCTGTCGCCACACCCTCCGCCAATGACGGATCGTAACGAATGGGTGGCCTGTCAGTGCGGATCGTCTGACCTCTTCTAGAGGCATGGGCGCGCCACAAGTCCTGCCTGACGTCCTCTCGGAGCAGCGCGCTCGCCTGGGCGATCAGCTGCGTCTGTCGAGTGTCGAAGCCGCCGATCCGGCCATCCGCGTCGACTCCGTGGACACGGATGACGTTTCCGTCTCGTCCCAGCCACACCCTCAACGGCGGCCCTCCGCCCTGTGTCGGCAACAGGAGAGGCTCACGGATGACGCCCTCGGAGACGAGCCCGTCGAGGTGAGCGACGGCCTCCTGTCTGGACATCCCGACCAGCTGACTGCGCACGTCTCGGCCCGTCACGCCGTAGCCGCGCTCCGCCTCGCTCCGCTCCAGTAGCTGTCGACGCTGATCGGGGCCCAGCACGCGTGGGTCGAGCAGCCGACCGAACTCGAGCAGCAAGCGTGAGCGCTCGAGGGGGGACTGAGCATCCCTGACCAACGCCCAGCGCAGCGCCACCGCGTCCGCGACGCCGTTGGCGAAGAGGTTCCGAGTCGACGGATGGGAGGTCAACTCCTCCAAGCGGCGCCGCCCGTCGGGCCCGGTGATGGCCATACGCTCCATCAAGCTGGCAATGGTCCGTTCCACGTTCTCTCGCGAGGCGGTGGGGCAGCGCAAACGCGAACAGCCCGACCACCGGCCGCTCGGTGTACACCACGAGGAAGTCGAAGTCGTCGTCGTGGCCCTCGTAGACCGCCTGCGCCACGTCCAGGACCTCGAGCCCCGTCTCGAAGGTCCAGCCCTCGGGCTGCACGCCGAAGGACGCGGGCCGCGTGACGCGCAGCAGGTTCGGAAAGGGATCCTCCACCCCGGAGTCGATCACGGGTGACGACGCGGTGGTCTGTGCGGGCATGGGCGTCGCGCACCCCAAGATCCAGATCGGCACCATCGTCGTTCCCCCATGGCATCCTAGGGTGCCACGAGGAGGAGACGCTGATGTGGGTGCTTGCGCTTTGGGCCGGTCTGGACGCCCACGCCGTCGATCTCGACACCTGGCTCGAGCTCGGGCCCTCCACATTCTCCGGCCCAGGGGGCAACGACGGGAACGACGAAGCCACCGACGTGGTGATCGACGCCACGGGCCACGTGATCGCCGTAGGCATCGTGGACGGGAAGAAAGGGCGCGGCACCGACGGCTACCTGGTGACGCTGGAGTACTACGACCTGCGCTTCCTGTGGGACCTCACCTTCGACGCCGACGAGACCGACCGGCTGAACGCCATCGCGAACCCAGGCACCAACGATCTGGCCTTCTGCGGTCGCAACCAGGACGGCTTCTACGCCGTGGCGACCACGCCCCACCCCTACGGCATCCACTACGTGCCCTACGACAGCTGGGGCTGGACCCTCGATGCAGCCATCGGCGCCTGCTACGACATGGAGCGCGCAGGCACCACGCTGTACGCCGCTGGACGCTCCGAGGACCTGGGCGGCATCGCGTTCCGCGTGGCCGCCGGCACGGGCAAGGGGGATCCAGCCTTCACCTTCAGCGACGGCCTCTCCACGCAGCTCGAGGCGTTCCAAGCCGTAGCTGCGGATCGCAAGACGGGCGCCTTCGCGGTGGCCGGCACCAGCGGCCGCTCGGACGTCGGCCGTGACTGGTTCGTGCGCGGCTACGACGCCGCCGGCGAGGTGGCGTGGACCCACATCCTGCCCCCGGCCCCCGGCCACGACGCCGGCGCCTACGCCATCACCTACGATCAAGCTACGAACTCGGTGACCGCAGCCGGCCACGAGACCGCGAACGGTGGCGGCAACTGGCTCGTGGTGTCCTACGATCTGGCCGGCGACGGCACGGGGCAGCCCTCCATCCGCTGGACCCATCGCTTCGGCTCGGGCACCGGCCACGACGACGTCGCCACCAGCATCGACGTGGACGCGGACGGGCACGTGGTGGTGGGCGGCGGACACGTGCCGAAGAAGACGGGCATCGAGGTGTGGCGCCTGGCGAAGCTCGACGGCGCCACCGGCCAACAGCTCCAGGAGTGGCTGGGCCCCGATCACGCCGGCGACTCCCGCATCCAGGGCTTGCACATCCGAGATCGGAAGATCGCCTTCGCCGGGTACGTCGACGACGGCGTGTCGCGCGACTTCGTGGTCAACGCGCTGGATCCCGACGACGACAGCGACGGCACCCCCAACTCGCCCGACGAGTGCCCGGAGGATCCCGGCAAGATCGAGTCGGGGATCTGCGGCTGCGGTGTGTCGGATCTGGACGACGGCGACGCCGACGCCACGCCCGACTGCATCGACCGCTGCCCCGAGGACCCCACGAAGTCGGTGGACGACGGCCTGTGCGGCTGCAACGTGCCCGACGTCGACAGCGACGGCGACCGGGTGCTGGACTGCTTCGACGAGTGCCCCGACGACGCGGAGAAGGTCGAAGCGCTCCAGTGCGGCTGTGGCGTGCCCGAGTCCGACGACGATCTGGACGCCGATGGGATCCTCGACTGCATCGACGAATGCATCCTGCCAGAGGACTGCCCGGAGACGTCCGATTCGAGCTGCGGGTGCCACACGCCTGTGTCTGGTGGCTGGTGGCTCGGCGCCCTGGCGGCGATTCTCGCGTTCCGCAGGCGCGACCCTGCTTCTTGACAATTGAAAAAAACCTATCCGGGGATGACGTCCCCCCATCGGCTAGGGCATAGTGGGTTCAACATGAGGACACCCTAGGGGGACAGATGCGCACACTCAGTCTGGTTCTGCCGATGGCCTTGATGGCCGCCTGTCAGGAGCCCGCCATCCGCGGCGACGTGCCCGACGTCGTGCACAACCCAGCAGACGAGCTCGACTCCCTGCGGGTGACCGACACCTACATCCAGACCATCCCCATGAAGGCGGACATCCTGTTCGTCATCAGCAACTGGTGGTCCAGCGAGCGGCTTCAGGAAGAGCTGATCGACGCGTTCGACGAGATGATCATGGTGCTGATCGACTCGGAGATCGACTACCACATCGGTGCCATCTCCACCGACACCGACCACGTGGAAGACAACGGCAAGCTGCGCGAGGCCAACGGCCTGCGCTGGATCGATCAGGACACCGACTTCCCGATCCAGACCTTCGCTCAGATGGCCACGATGGACGCCTCGGGCTGCGTCGGTCCCCGCCGCCCCCGCGACGCCACCTGGATGGCGCTGGAGCATCAGGCCGAGCACCACAACCTCGGCTACCGTCGCGACGACGCCTCGATGCACACGATCTTCGTGAGCGACGACGTGGACCAGTCCTACCGGATGAGCTTCGACGAGTGGGTCCAGTGGTACGACGGGTTCAGCCCGGATCCCGAGGTCGACTCGCTGTCCACCATCGTGGACTTCAACCTCGACGCCGAGAACGTGGGTGCCACGAACATCCTCGGCGGCGCCTCCCACGAGATCCGCGACATGCCGTGGGGCAACGTCCTGCAGCAGATCGGCCTGCAGGCCCGCGGACCGAAGACCGAGTTCGGCCTGTCGCGCATGCCCGTGGAGGGCAGCGTCGAGGTGTGGGTCAACGCCCCCACCGGCCAGCTGAACTTCACCGAGGGCACCGTGGAGGAGGGTGGAGACTACGCGTACATCGAAGCGCGCAACTCGATCCTGTTCCACAACTACCTGCCGCCCGCCGGCTCGCAGATCGAGATCAGCTACGAGCCAGTGCGCTAAGCACGCGCTCCTAGCGCCAACACGACAGAGCCGCGGTGCGATTGCACCGCGGCTCTCGTGCTCAGTGGCCGACGAATCGGCCAGGAGCGCTGCGCTCGCTACTCGTGCTCGTGGTCGACGACCTTCTGGTTCGGCACACCCAGCAGCTCGGCGACCACCTCCTCCATGCGCGGTGCATGGTGGTCTCCCGCTCCGAACCAGATGATCACGCCATCCTGGTCGATGATGTACGTCATCGGGATCACCACGTTGTTCGGATCCCGCGACCACTCCCACTGGACCTTGCCCGTGGTGTCGGCCACCACCGGGTGCGTGGCCTTCGTGGCGTCGACCCAGTCGCCGGCATCCTGCAGGGTGGCTGGACCCGCGAACAGGTCCTGCGCCAGGAAGGTGAACACCTCGAAGCCATCGTCGCCGTAGGCCTGGAACATGCGCTCGAGGGAGGGCGCAAGCTCCACACAGGAGTGGCACCACATGCCGACCATGTCCACCAGCAGCACGTCACCACGATGGTCGTACAGCGTGTGCAGCTCGCCGTTGTGGTCGGGCAGGGTGAAGTCCGGAGCACAGAAGAACTCGTCGAGCCCCACTGGTGCATCGGGACCACACGGCACGTCCGTGGTCGACGGCGTACCCGTCTCGTCGGGCGTGGTCTGTGTGTCCGTCGGATCGGGCACCGTGCCGTCCGTAGGCAGCGGTACGTCGGGTACCTCCGCTGGCCCCGTACAAGCCAGCAACGCGATCAGTCCTGTCCACATGCGCACACCCCCAGCAAACGAGTCCATCGTACCTGGCGGATGCGCTGTCGGCTCGCCTTCTTTACGCTCTTGACGCTCCCCGGACGCATCGACGACGCCCCAGGAGCAGCAAACCCCACAGACCCAGCAGCGTCGCCCCTCGAGGCGAGGTGTGCCCACAGAACCAACCCTGGGGGAGCACCGCGGAGGTCTGAGCTGGACCGGTCTGGGCGAAGCAGTCGTCGGTGCGGGCAGGATCCGCATCGTCGCAGTCCCCGGTGGTGGCGGCCAGGCCAGCCTCGGTGCAGCTCCCGGGGGCCAGGTCCACGCCCCCCACCCCGTCGCCGTCCCCATCGACGTAGCACAGATCCGTGCCATCGCAGTCCTGATCCACCCCGTCGCCGACCACCTCCTCGGACGCCTCCACGCGATCGGGATCGTAGGGTGCGCAGTCCTCCTCGATGGCGCCGTCGCCGTCGAGATCGAACAAGTCGCTGGCGCCGGGCCCTCCGTACAGCCCCAGATCCGAGCGGCTACCGTCGTCGTCGAGCACGGCCGGATCGCCCGCATCCACCAGCGGCCCGGCCTGCACGGGCAAGAAGGCGGACTCGCATCCCAGTGCGTCGTCCACGAACCAGGTGGACGCATCCGACAGCGTGCTGACGACCAGGTTGTAGGGAGCGCCCACGTCCCCATCCTCCTCGGAGCGCTGGATCAGCCCCGCGGGGTTGATGGCCACGTTGTTGACGACGGCTTCGACGCCGTCGAGGTAGAGCGACGGAGCCGTCGCCGTCGGGTGGTCGAGGAACACGTTCTGACGCACCTCGGGCTCGCTGGCCACCTGCCAGATCGCCGTGCCCTCGGCCGCCGTGATCGAGTCGACGAACACGTTGTGATGCACATCGCCCTGCAACGCCCCGCCGAACCCCTGCAGGAAGAGAGCGCCGCCCCAGCCCGCCTCCGAGCCGCAGAAGCGGTTCCCCCCGATGTCGAAGACCCCAGCCCCGGCGAGCAACATGGCGCCCCCGAAGGCCTCGGATCCGGAGTCGACGAACACGTTGTGGTGAGCCTGCAGAGACTGTGCGTGCCAGGCGTAGATCGAGCCGCCCTGCGCCGCGGCGGTGTTCGCGTGGAAGCGGTTGCCGCGCACATCCACGCGGGAGTTGCCCACCACGTGGATGGCTCCGCCGAGGAAGCCCGTGTTCCCCTCGAAGGTCGAGCCCGTCACCTCGAGCTGCAGCGTGCGGCCCAGGATCGCCCCGCCGGAGCCCGTGGACTCGGTGAAAACGGAGTCCTCCACTCGCAGCAGATGGGTGGGGTTGCCCTGGGCCAGGATGGCGCCCCCTCCCACCGCCTCGTTGCCCACGAAGGTCGTGTTCACGAAGGTGGCGTCGGTGCCCTCCAGATACAGCGCACCTCCCTCCTGGGAGGCCTTGTTGGCCTCGAAGGTGGAAGACTCCACGGTGAGCACCGAGCCGCTCGCGAAGACGGCCCCGCCGGTCACCCCGGCTCCCTCGGAGAAGACACAGCTGCGCAGGGTCACGTCGGAGCCCGACACCCAGGCGAGATCCAGGGTGAAATCGTCGATGGCATCGTCGGTGGGCCGCAGCACCACGTCTTCGAGGGTGACCGTGGCCTGCTGCAGGAACAACGCGCGCATGAACGACGAGTTGTGCAGCGTGATCCCTTCCACGTGCACGTCGTGGGCGAACCACACCTGCAGCGCGCCGGCCCCCCCGAACAGGTTCACGGGCTCGAGGAACGTCTGATCCGATCCGGACCCCCGGATGGTCAAGGCGTGCGGCACCTGAGCGCCCAAGGTGGGGTACACGCCTGGTGCGATGTCGATCACGTCGCCGGGAGACGAGGCGCTGACCGCCGCGTCCAGGGTGATGTAGGGACCGTCGGTGCTCACCGTGAGCGTTCCGGCCAGGGCAGCGCTGGCGCTCCACAGTGCGATCATGACCGCTCCCGTCGCACGAGCAGGAGCATCGAGGCCAGCCACACGGGTGCGGCCCCTCCCCCGGTCGGCCCGACTCCACAGAACCACCCCGAGGGAGCCTGCTGTGGACCGTCCACGACCGCCGGACTGCAGTCCGCCGCCCTACTCGGATCCGCATCGTCGCAGTCGCCCGTGGTGGCAGCCCAGCCGGCGTCGGTGCACACCGCCGCCCCCACCAGGTCGCTCCCCACACCATCGCCGTCGCCGTCCACGTAGCAGAGGTCCAGCCCGTCGCAGTCTTGGTCCAAGCCGTCTGCAACCACCTCGTCTTCCGGACCCGTGCGCAGGGGATCGAAGGGTGCGCAGTCGTCCTGCACCACCCCGTCGCCGTCCACGTCGAAGAACGAGGAAGCCCCTGGGCCCCCGTGGGCGCCGACGTCGGAGCGCGTGCCGTCGTCGTCGTCCATCGTGGGATCGCCTGTGTCCACGAGGGGGCTGCCGACGTTCGGCAGATACGGCGCATCACAGTCGGCCATGCCCAGGGCGAGGTCGCCGACGGCGATGGGCTGTGCGTCCGTGGCCACGCCCCCGAAGTCTTCGGCGTTGTCGTGGTAGGCGTTGTAGGCGGCCGACACCCCAGAGGCCTCGTCCCACACGGCCACGAGGTGCCCACTCAGCACGTTGTTGATCAGCTGCAGCTGGGCGCCCGTACCCACCCGCACGCTGCCCTGCTCCGAGATGCCCTCGTGGAACACGTTGTTGATCACGGTCAGCCGAGACTCGTCCCAGGCGAGCAGTGAGGCGCCGGTGGTGGCCGAGGTGCGCAGCACCAGGTTGTTGCGGATCTCCCCGTCGAGACCTTCGGATCCGCCGTGCACGGCGATGGCGCCCCCGCTCAGGCTGGAGGTGTCGCAGATGCGGTTGCCCCGCAGCTCGAAGCTGCCGTCCCCCAGGACGTAGACCGCCCCGCCGAGGTTGGTGGCTCCACCACCGCGGATGTCGTTGCGATGCATTCGCGCCTGCCGGCTGGAGTACACCGCGATGCTCCCCCCCTGCGTCGCGTCGTTGTCGCGGAAGGTGTTGTCGGCGAGCAGGGCATCGGAGGCAAAGCTCACGGCGAGCGCTCCTCCCCCGAAGCCGGCCGCGTTGCCTTCGAAGTGGGCCCGCTCGATGCGAACGACGCCGCCCACGGCGTGAACCGCACCGCCGACCCGATCGGTGTTGCGCAGCGTGGAGCGGATGCGGTTGCCGAGGAACTGGGCGCCGTCGATGGTGAGTCCGTCGGAGGGGTTGCCCTTGAACAGCAGCGCGCCGCCTCCTCCCGTCTCGGAGACGTTGTCCTCGAAGGTGGCTCCGGTGACCACGACCTCGCTGGCCTCGGCGAAGATGCCGGCACCGTCGCTGGTGGACGTTCCGTCGTGGAAGTGCCCGCCCTCGATGGTCAGCACCGAGGCCTCGACGAAGGCCAGCCCGCCGAGCTGCTCCACGACGCTGCGCGTGCCGTCGAGCTCGGCTCCGACCAGGGTGACGTCGGACAGCCGGGCGTAGAGCAGGGCCCCCACGTCGATGCTGTCGGGACCATCACGGAGCACCACACCGCGCAGCGTGACCCCGGCGATCTCCACCAGCAGGGGCCGCGCCGCTCCCTCACCGGAGATGGTGAGATCCTGCAACACCACGTCACGGGCCTGCTGCACCGCCAGCACGGTGGTGTTGGTGAAGAAGCTCTCGTGCCGAATGACGGTGTCGGCTGCCCCGGCTCCGACCACGGTCACGCCCGGCGGCACGGACAGCGCGTCGGCGCCGTAGCTCCCGGGCGCGATCTGCACCACGTCTCCAGGCTTTGCCAGCAGGAGCGCCTCGCGCAGCGCCACCCCGGTGGGTCCCACCTCGATGGTCTTCGCACTGGCCATCATCGCAAGCCACACCATCCACATGAGCCACCTCGCGGCCAGGATAGTGCAGGTGAGTCCGCTCCGTCAGCGACCCTCGGCGATGCAGCGGTCTGCGCCCTCCCACACGGCCACGAAGGGAGCGCCCACCCCCACGGCCACGTCTCCGAGGTGGGCATAGACCCCGTAGCGCCGCAGCTGTCCGTCTCGATGGGAGCGCGGCACCGACAGGGCGAAGGAGGCCACGCACGGCTGCTCGCCCGCACACGCCACCGTCACGTCGGCGGCATCGAGGGCCCGCGAGGATGTGGCGTCGAACAGCTCCACCCTGACCTCCTGCTGCTGGGCGTCGGGCCAGATCCAGCCGGTGATCCCGTCGTCGCAGTCGAAGGCGTGCTCCACGGTGAGCACACCCGCCACCACGGGCCGCCCAGAGGTGCCGAGCCGTCGCTCGTAGGACGCCACGAGCGAAGGATAGGGCGGCACGAACCGGGAGACGTCCGAGGGAGACTTCCGTCGCATCTCGAAGTGCAGGTGGGTGGTGGTGCGGGTGCTGTAGTGGTTGGAGACCCAACCCAGGGTGTCGCCCCGGCGCACCGGATCTCCTGCCCGAACCTGGACGACGGCAGGATCCATGTGCCAGTAGCGGTACTCGGTGCGGTGCGGATCGTCGCTCACGAGCGTCACGAAGTAGTCGCGCACCTGGGAGACGGTGCCGTCGGCCACCGCCACCACCTCGTGCAGCGAGGCAGCGCAGGTGCGGGCCCGGATGTCGACCCCGGCATGGCAGCGCCGGTCGGGACGGCGCTCGCAGTAGGTGTCGCGCCAGGGGTAGCGGAAGTTGCTGGCGGTGCACTCGTCCCACGGCGGGCTGCCGAGGTACCCGCCGGGGTTGTAGAGCTGCGAGCCCGGGTGTGCGGGCACCTCGCCCAGGGGAAACGTCAGCTCGGGGTCCAGCACGCGCTCGGTGCGATCGCCGAACCCCGAGCCAGGCAGCAGATCGCCTGGGGCCAGGTAGGTGAACGGCTCCGCATGGGCCGCGAGCGCCACCCAGAGCCACGTCATGGGCGAGTGTCCTCGAGCTCGAGGGCGAGCTGGAAGAGCAGATCGGGTCGACACACGAAGTCGAGCACGGCAGCTCGCTGGGCGGCGTCGACCTGCTCGGCTGTGGCCGCGGTGCCCTCGGGGGCGAGGAACACCTCCTGCACGAACCCGTTCCGCCAGTCCTCGGAGCGACAGGTGACGTGCTCGATGCCCTCGGACGGCGTGCCGAGCTCGCACCGCACGTCGGGGCCGAGGCGCTCGGCGAAGCGATCGGCCACGGTGCGTGCGGTCTGCGGCTCGAGGCCCACGAGGTGCATCACCAACAGTCCATCGGCGCTGTAGGCAGCAGTGGGCTCGGCGGCGAGCAGCCGACCGACCTGGGCGATCTCGTCCTCGCTGGCCACCACCTGGTCGGCCTGCACCACCAGATCCACCACGAGGCGATCCTCGCTGTCGGGGGGCGCCACCTCGGGCTCGCTGCCGCACGAGAGCTCCAGCGACACGCCGAGCTGCGTGTCGTCCCAGCCGAGGATCCAGCCGAGCTCGGAGCGCTCCAGCAAGGCGGGATGCTGCCCCACGGAGGCGTTGTGGGACACGGGCGCCAGCTCGGGATCGCCCACGCCGGAGCGCACCACGTGCAGCGACACGTCGGCGGTGACGGGACGGGTGCGTCGCACGGCGGGCCGCAAGCGGATGAGGCTTAGGTGGGTGAGGCTGCCGGTGAGCGTGTACCAGTCGGGCCCCATCACCAGGGTGGGCTCGTCGAGCAGCTCCGGATCCAGCAGCCGGAACGCCACCGGCCAGGCGTCGAGGTAGGCCTGCTCCTCGCTGGAGAAGCGATCCGTGAGGGTGGTCCATCCGGTGTCGATCTGCGTGGCGGTGTTGCTGATCTGCCAGACGAACGTGGCCCCTGCGGCCACAGTGGTGGCGAGCCCCACCCAGGCCACGAGCCTGCCGAGCAAGCTCCGGCTCGAGCGCGCCATGGTGGCCGGCGCATCGACGGACCGCAGGAACCCGGTGTCCTCGTCGCTCAAGGCCCGACGGATCGCGAAGGCCAGCCCTGAGCCATCCGGATCCTCGGAGGTCGGATCGAAGCGGACGGGGGGCCGCACGGCAGCGGGCGCCAACACCGCATCGAGGGACGGCATGGTCTGCTCGCCGAGCAGCACGGGGAGCACGGGCGTCGAGGTGCTCGAGGCGAGCTCGAGCTCCTGACCGACCCAGGGCGAGGAGAGCACGTCCTCGCCGACGAGTAGCAGCATCAGTCTGGCGGAGGACAGCTCCTCGAACACCACGGAGTCGAAGTCGACGGCCTCCAGACCGGATCCGTCCACGGGACGGATGAACACGACGTCGCCGTATTGCTCGGACAGGTGGCGGTGCAGCACCCCCGCCGCCTGTTCGTCCGCATGCTGGTACGACAGATAGATCTTGGCCATCGACAACGTCCTAGGGGCCAGCGGGTGGTTTAGCGCGCGCCTTGGACTTCGTCTTGGTCTTGGTCTTCACCTTCGAGCCGGGGCGCTTGGCCTTGGCCTTGGGCGCATCGTCGATCACGGCCGCTGCCTCGGCGGCAGCTGGGTCGATCTGGAGCTGCTTGCTGGGCCCCGACACCCTCAGGGTGGCCATGTACAGCCCCACCGACAACACGGCGCCCAGCACCAACGCGAAGAAGTGGCTCGCGATGGGATTCACGGGGGGAGCCGCACCCACGGGCCCTTCCTGCACGGGTCCAGCGGGTGCGGGGGCCTCCACCGCGTTGAGGGCCACCTGGGTGAGCTCGTCGATGCTGGGGCCGGTCATCACGCGCGCGATGGGCAGGTCGATCCCCGCATCCGTCAGCGCGTTCTTGAGCTCCATGGCGAGCAACGAGTCCAGCCCCATCTCGAGCAGCGGCCTGCTGCGATCGAGCTTCCGCGACGCCTCGAACTGCAGCACGGCCACGGCTCGATCGTGCACGATCTGCGCGATGCGATCAGGGGTCCAGCCACCAGCGGGGACCGCCGGAGCGCTGGGTGCCGTCGCCGCCACGGGTGGGGCAGCCACCGAGCGGGCCACGTGCTCCAGGAACGCCGGACGCCGCCCGCGATGCACCGTGGCCACCAGCCGATCCCAGTCCACGGGCAGCACGCCCACCTGAGGGTGTCCGCTGCCGAGCAGGCGCATCAGCGCTTGCAGCCCCTGGTCCACCGGGATCCGGCCGATGCCCTCGCGCGCCTGCCGCTCGGCGTGCCCGCTGCCGAGGCGCGCGGCCATGCCCACCTCCGCCCACGCACCCCAGTTCACGGCCAGCACGGGCACCCCCGCGGCGCGCGCCCGGTGGGCGACGGCGTCGAGGTAGGCGTTGGCAGCCGCATAGTTGGCCTGACCTGGCGATCCCAGCAGCGACGCCCCACCGGAGAACAGCACCACGTGATCGAGCCCGTCGCCCACGGCCTGCAGCACGTGCTCCGTGCCCAGTACCTTGGGCGCGAACACCCGCTCGAAGCCCGCGGCGGTCTGCCGCACGAGGGCAGCATCGTCGAGCACGCCCGCCGCGTGCACCACGCCCCGCAGCGCACCCGCCTCCTTTGCCGCGGCCACGGCTCGCTGCACGTCGGCGGCCTCGGACACGCTGCCGCGCACCACGCTCACGCCGGTGCCGCCCTCGCGCCAGGCCTCGAGCTGCTGCTCGGTGGCAGCCTCGGGGGCCGAGCGCCCCAGGAGCACCAGGTGTCCTGCCCCGGCCTCGGCGTAGGCGCTGGCCACCTGCAGCCCCAGGCCGCGCAGGCCACCGGTGATGAGGTACACGCCGTCGCCGCGCACGCCCTGGGTGCCGGTGGGGGCAGGCAGCGCCCGCAGCCGCGGCACCCAGCGCTCCTGGCTGCGCAGGGCCTGCTCGGGCTCCTGGCGATCGTGCAGCGCCGCCACCCAGTCGCCGGGCGCTCCGGGATCGCTGGGATCGAGGTCGAGGCCCACCAGCTGCAGCTCCGGGTGCTCCATCCGCGCCACGCGCAGCACGCCCCACAGCGCTGCTTGGGCAGCGTCCAGCGCCACGGTTCCGGGCGCAGGCGTCGCGCTGGTGGTCAGCAGGTGCAGCGCGCCGGGAGCCTCGGTGGCCACCATGGCGGCAGCCGCGCTCGTCAGCGCGAAGGCCTCCGCCGCCGCGTCGGCGGGCCCGAGGCCCCCGCGGGCCACGAAGGCCACGGACTCGCCGGGTTGCACGTCGCTGGCATCGGTGGCCTGGGCCACCTCGGCGCCGCCGTCGCGCAGCGCAGCGCTCAAGGCGGTGGCCACGGGTCCCTCTCCCACCACCCGCCAGGCGCCTAGCTCCTCCACCGGTGCTGGCGGCTCGGCCTGCTGCCAGTCCACGACATGGAACCAGTCGCGGCCGGGGGAGACCACCGCGGGCCACTCGGGCTTGTCGATCCAGCAGCGCACCCGCTGCCAGGGGTAGGTGGGCAGGTCCACGGGGCTGCGCGGCCAGGGCGCATCGAAGGCGGCGAAGTCGATGGCGGCACCACGCGCCCACAGGCCCGCCACGCTCGACAGCAGCGTGGGCAGCGCCCGCTTGCCCCTCCGCAGGGAGGGGAACCAGCCCAGATGCGGCTCCTCGTGGGTGCGTCGCCCCTGGGCCAGCACCGACGGGTGGGGCCCGACGGCCACGAAGGTGTCGATGCCGCGGGCCACGGCAGCGCGCACGTCGTCGGCGAACCGCACGGGCTGGCGGGCGAGATCCCGCCAGTAGCCCGGCCGCTGCAGGTCCTCGGCGCGCGCGACCTCACCGCTGGCGTTGCACAGCACGTCGACGCGCGGCGCATGGCGCTGCACGCCGGCCACGGCCCGCTCGAAGTCGTCGAGGGCGGGCTCCATGAGCGCGCTGTGGAAGGCGTGGCTCACCACCAGCGGTCGCACCTCCACCTCCGCGGCTGCGAAGGCGTCGCGGGCGGCCTGCACGGCAGCGGCGGGCCCGGAGATCACCACCTCGCCCGGGTGATTCACCGCGGCGATGGCCAGCTCGGAGTGGTTGGCCAGCTGTCGCTGCACGGTGGCCTCGTCGGCGAACACGGCGGCCATGGCACCGCCCTCGGCCAGCGCCCCCATCAGCCGGCCGCGCTCCGCCACGAGCGCGAGTCCGTCCTCCAGCGAGAACACCCCGGCGAAGATCGCAGCGGCGATCTGGCCCACGGAGTGCCCGCCCACGAGCTCCGGCTCGAGGCCCCAGGACCGCCACAGGGCGGCGAGCGCCAGCTCGTGGGCCACGAGGGCGGGCTGGGTGAAGGTGGTGTCGTGCACCGTCTCGTCGCCCTCGGCGGCGTGCACCACCTCGAGCAGCGGCCGCGGCAGCAGCGGATCGAGCACGGCCGCACAGCGATCGAGCGCGTCGCGGTAGGCGGGGAACAGCGCGTACAGCTCCTGGCCCATGCCGGGGTACTGGCTACCCTGCCCGGCGAAGAGGAAGGCGAGGCGCACCTGACGCCCAGCGCGACCGGTGGACGCGAGCGGCGCGGCTCCCGAGGCCACGAAGGTGGCCAGGCGCTCGGCGGCTTCGGCACCGTCGGCCGCGACCACCGCCACGCGGTGGGGGTGCGCCGTACGGGTGGTGGCCGCGGACCAGGCGAGATCGGGCAGGTCGACCCCGGCCTGCAGCTGCGCGCCCACGCGGGCCGCCAGCATCCGCAGGGATCCCTCGGAGCGCGCCGACAGCGGCAGCACGTGCAGCGGACGCTCCGTCGCCACCGCGGTCTGCTGCGTCTCGACGGGGGAATCTGGCGCCTGCTCCAGCAGCAGATGCACGTTGGTGCCCGCGAGCCCGAAGGCCGACACGCCGGCCCGCAGCACCCCGTCGGGCGCCGACCACGGTGCGGGCTCGGTGTCCACCACCATGTGACCAGCGGCGAGATCGAGCTCGGGGTTGACGGTCTGCAGGTGCAGGTGGGGCGGCACCCTGCGGTGCTGCAGCGCGAGCACCATCTTCACGAGGCTCGCGGCCCCCGCCGCCACCTCCAGGTGCCCCACGTTGGACTTCACGGCGCCGAGGTGCAGCGGGTTGTCTGCGGTTCGACCCGCACCGTAGACCTGCTGCAGCGCGTGCACCTCGATGGGGTCGCCGAGCACGGTGCCCGTGCCGTGGGCCTCGATGTAGGACACCTGCGCAGGCTGCACCCCGGAGCGCGACAGCGCCTCGCGCACCACCTGCACCTGGGCGGTGCCGTTGGGCACCGTGAGCCCCTGGCTGGCCCCGTCGTGGCCGACGGCGCTGCCGCGGATCACGGCGAGCACGGGGTGCCCGTGGCGCTGTGCGTCCGACAGGCGCTCCAGCACCACCATGCCGCAGCCCTCCGCGCGGCCATAGCCGTCGGCGCGGGCATCGAAGGTCTTGCAGCGGCCGTCGGGGGCGACGGCCTTGATCTGACTGACGTAGACGAAGTTCTCGGGCGACAGCATGAGGTGCACGCCACCGGCCAGCGCCAGGCTGCACTCGCCCGATCGCAGGGCCTGCACGGCGAGGTGCACCGCCACCAACGACGAGCTGCAGGCCGTGTTGAGCGCGAGGTTGGGCCCGTGCAGCCCGAGGTGGTAGGCGAGCCGGCCGCTCACGAAGGCCTCCAGCGAGCCTGTGCCGGCGTAGGCGTCGGCGTAGAGCGGCTCGCCGGCCCCCTGGAAGCGCTGCAGGTAGCCCGAGTCCCCCACCCCCACGTAGACGCCGGTCGGCGAGGCGCGCAGCGACCCGATGGGGATGCGGGCGCGCTCGATGGCCTCGTAGCCGACCTCGAGCAGCATGCGCTGCTGCGGATCGAGGCTGGCAGCCTCCTTGGGCGAGATCCCGAAGAACTCCGGATCGAAGCCCTCGACCACGTCGAAGTCCACGAAGCCGGCCTCGCGGGTGTACATGCGGCCAGGCGTGCCGGGCACCTCGTCGTAGACGGCGGACAGATCCCAGCGGCTGGCGGGCACCTGCTCCATGGGATCGGTGCCGCTGTGCAGCAGCTCCCAGAACGCCTCGGGATCGTTGGCGCCGCCGGGCATGCGGCAGGAGACGCCGACGATGGCGATGGGCTCGTCGCTGCTGGAGGGCAGGATCGGCGGGGCCGACAGCTCGGTGGCGGCAGCGGGAGCGACCACCTCGCCGAGGTGGGCGGTGAGCGCTCGCACCGTGGGGTGGTCGAAGGCCACCGACACCGGCAGCGGCGGGTGCAGCTCGCGGCGCAGGCGACGCGCCAGCTCCACCGACATCAGGCTGTCCATGCCCAGATCGGCGAAGCCCGTGTCGAGGTGGACCTCGGAGGGCGCCACCCCCAGGATCCGCGCCGCGGCGTGCGTGACGATCTCGGTGATGGCGCGCTGGCGCTCGGCCGACCCGAGCCGCAGCACCTTGGCGAGCCCAGCCGGCACGTCGTCGGCCTCAGCGTCGCGGGGCACCAGCTCGGCGACCACGGCGGGCACGCGCACCAGCGTGTCGGGCCACACCGACCAGTCCAGATCCACCACCGCCGCGGTGGCCAGGTCGCTGGTGAGCAGCGCGTCGAGGGCTGCAAGGGCGCGGGCTGGCGCCAGGGGCGTGATCCCCTGTGCCTGCCAGGCGCGCGTGGACTCGGCGGCGAGCCCGCCCTCTGCCCACGGCCCCCAGCCCACCGACAGCGCGTGAAGCCCCTCGGCGCGGCGCGTGCGCGCCCGGGCGGCGAGGTAGGCGTTGGCCGCGGCGTAGACGGCTTGCCCGGCCGATCCCAGCATGGACGCCGCGCTGGAGAACAGCACCAGGCGGTCCAGGTCCGGCATGGCCTGCAGCAGCAGCTCCACGCCGCGCACCTTCGGGCGCCAGACCGGCTCGAAGTCCGCGGCAGACGCCGACAGCAGCGACGCATCCCGCAGCACCCCCGCCGCGTGGAACAGCTCGCTGACCGCGGGCAGGCCCGCCGCGTCGATCCCGGCGACGAGGTCGCGCACCCCGCCCGCGTCGGCCACGTCGGCGCGGAGCACCTGGCAGCGCACCCCGTCGCGGGCGTGAAGCTCGGCCACCACGGCGGCAGCGGCCTCCGACGGCTCCGAGCGGGAGGTGAGCACGATGGAGGCAGCGCCACGATCGGCCAGCCACCGTGCCAGGTGCAGCCCGAGCGCCCCCAGGCCCCCGGTGACGAGCGCGGTGCCCTCGCGGCGCCGGGCGGACTCGGTGGGCGGCAGCGACGGTGGCTGCCAGCGCCCGAAGCGCCGGATCCGTGGCTGGCCGTCCACGATGGCGAGCTGCCCCTCCGACAGGCCCGTGTTCAGCACGAGCTGCAGCATCTGCAGCGACGCATCCTCGGGCGCCGCGGCGTCGAGCTGCAGACGCACCAGCGGCACGTCCAGCTCCACCGCTGCCACCGTGCACAGCCCGTCGATGGCCGCGGCGGTCAGTCGCCCGTCGGTGACCACCCACACGGTGCAGCCCTGCCTCGACGCCGCCTGCAGCAGCTGCAGCAGGCGCTCCGCCACGGCGTGCACGGCCTCGATGGCGTCGCCCTCGCGGCTCACCTGCAGCGGCTCCAGGAACACCACGTCGGTGGGCGCGACGTCGGCGATCAGCGCCTGCACCTCGGCACCGGGATCGGCGAGCACGCTGGGTCGCTGCTGACGGTCCACGAGCTGGCGGCCCAGGCCGCCCGCCTCGCCGAGCACGAGCAGTGGCTCGCTCCCCTGACCGCCCCGAGCCTCCACGTTGATGGCCAGAGGTGCCCAGTGCCCGGCATAGATCGGCGCCACGTCCACCACGGGCTCGAGCTGCTCCGCCGGGCGATCCACCCAGTAGCGCTCCCGCTGGAACAGCGTCCCGGGCAGCGCCACCACCGCACCTGGCTGCCGTGCGTGGAACCGGCGGAAGTCCACGCCGCCACCGCGGGCCCACACCCGCCCCACCGCCTCGAGCAGCGTGGGCCAATCGGGCTGATTTCGGCGTAGCGACGGGATGAAGCGCGCCTCGGGCTCCGCCTGTGCCACCCGCTCGGCAGCAGACGACAGCACGGGATGGTTGCCGAGCTCCACGAAGGTGCGATGGCCCGCGTCGAGCAAGGTCCGGATCCCCTCTCCGAACCGAACCGCCTGCCGCATGTGGTCGCGCCAGTACGCCGGATCCTGCAGCTGCTCGGCCGTGGCCATGCCGCCGTAGACGTTCTCCGCCAGGGGGATCTGCGGAGCGGCGAAGGTGGTGCGCGCCACCATGGCCTCGTACTCGTCGAGGATCGGCTCCATGAGTGGAGAATGGGCCGCGTGGCTGATCTTCAGCCGCCGCACGTCCACGCCCTGGGCCTCGAGCTGATCCGCCACGGCCTGGACCACCTCGGACCGACCGCTGAACACGCAGTCGCCCGGTGAGTTCACGGCGGCGATGGAGACGTGCTCCCCCTCGGGGTCCCGCTCCGCGAGCACCTCGAGCACCGCACGCTCCGACGTGCGCGCCGCCACCATGGCTCCGTTGCGCGGCAAGCTCGTCATCAGCCGAGCGCGGGCCGCCATCAGGCGCATGCCGTCGTGCAGATCGAGCACCCCCGCCAAGCAGGCGGCGATCACCTGTCCGGTGCTGTGGCCGATCAACGCTGCGGGGGTCACGCCGAAGTCGGCCCACAGCGCGGCCATCGCCCACTGAACGGCGAACATGGCGGGCTGGGTGTAGGCCAGATCGTGCAGCTCGGGGCGCTCCCCCTCCTTCGCGAAGAGCACCTCGAGTAGCGGCGTGTCGAGCACCTCGTCGGCGGCGGCCGCCGCCTCGTCGAGGGCCTGCCGGAACACGGGATCGGCGTCGTACAGCGCCTTGGCCATGCCGGGCTCTTGGGGGCCCGCACCGGTGCACAGGAACACCACGTCGCCCTTGGGGAGCGGCCGATCCGAGACGTCCGCCGCCCGCAGTCCGGCGATGGCCCCCGCCCGATCCGCCGCCACCACCACGCCGCGTACGCGGCCGCCGGAGCGCCCCACGTTCTGGGTGTAGGCCACGTCTGCCAGGGGCACGTCGCCCTGCAAGACCGCTGCGAGGGCCTCGGCCTGCTCCGCGAGGCCCGCAGGCGTGCGCGAGGACCAGGTGATCAGCAACGCCGGACGCTCCGTGGCGCGCTCGGGCTCAGCAGCGGGCTCGGCCTGCTGCAGCACCACGTGGGCATTGGTGCCGGAGATGCCAAAGGACGACACCCCCGCCACCCGCGCTCCCTCACCGGGCCACGGGGTCAGCTCCGTGGGCAGGGTCAGCGCCGGAAATCGCTGCAAGGGCAGGGCTGGATTGACGTCTCGCAGGTGCACGATGGAGGGCACCGCACCGCGCTGCAGACACAGCACCGCCTTGAGCAGACCGGCGATCCCGGCGGCGGCCTCGAGGTGACCGAGGTTGGTCTTGACGGCCCCGAGCAGCAGGGGCTGCGCGCGGTCGGTGGCCAAGACCTGGCCCAGCGCCCCGATCTCCACGGGATCACCGCGCGTGGTGCCGGTGCCGTGGCACTCCACGAAGCCCACCTCGTGGGGCTGCACCGACGCGTCCTGCAGCGCCGCCCGGATCACCTGCTGCTGGGCCGGCCCGTTGGGCACGGTGATGCCAGCGCTGGCGCCGTCGTGGTTGACGGCGGAGCCCCGGACCACGGCGAGCACTCGATCCCCGTCGCGCCGCGCGTCGGAGAGGCGCTTGAGCACCACCATGCCGCAGCCCTCGGAGCGCACGTAGCCGTCGCCCGAGCGGTCGAAGGCCTTGCAGCGGCCGTCCTCCGACAGCGACTCCAATAGGCTCATCCACAGGGTGTGCTCGGGTCCCACGATGGCGTTCACGCCGCCGGCCACGGCGAGCTGGGCGCGGCCCTCGCGCAGGGCACGCACGGCCAGGTGCACGCTCACCAGCGACGAGCTGCAGGCCGTGTTGACGCTCATCGCGGGCCCCTGCAGCCCCAGGGTGTAGGCGATGCGGCCAGCCGCGAAGCTGGCCTCGTTGCCGGTGCCCGCGTACTTGTCGGCGTCGGGTCTGCGGGGATCGAAGCGCAGCCAGTACTCCGACTGGCCGATGCCCACGAACACGCCGGTGCGGGTGTCGGTGAGGCTGCGGGGGGCGATGCCCGCGTGCTCCAGCGCGTGCCAGGTGACCTCGAGGAGCAGCCGCTGCTGCGGATCGAGCGACGCCGCCTCCCGGGGCGGGATCCCGAAGTGCCTGGGATCGAACTGATCGATCCCCTCGATGAAGCCCCCGTGACGGCTGTAGGTGGTGCCGGGCGTGCCCCGACCAGCGGCATAGACGGCGTCGATGTCGAAGCGATCCGACGGCACCTCGGTGATGGCGTCACCGCCGCGCTCGAGCAGCGCCCACAGCGCGTCGAGATCGTTCACGCCACCGGGGAAGCGGCAGGCCGCACCGACGATGGCGACGGGCTCGTGGTCGGCCGCCACCGGGGCGTCCGCCTGCTCGATCTCGGCAGCTGGCGCGAGGTCGACGAGGACGAGCAGCTGCTCGGCGAGGCGCTGCACCGTGGGGAAGTCGAAGGGCAGCGAGGCGGGCAGCTCCCGGCCGAGATCCCGTTGCAGTCGCTGGTGCAGCTCGGTGGCCATCACGCTGTCCATGCCGGCGTCGAAGAAGCCCTCCGTGGGGGACAGGGGCTGGTCGGGGCCGCGGCCGAGCACGCGAGAGACGAGCTGCTGCACGTGGTCGAGGGCCATGCGGGGCCGGGCGCCGGAGGGCGCGGCTGCCAAGGCAGAGACGAGGGCGGCGGGCAGCGACTGGGCAGACCGCGGCTCCGGCAGCGGCGCGGGCGCGGGCGCCGACGCGAGATCACGGAGGAGGGGCGACGATCGGGCCGCGTGCAGCACGGACCACTGGAAGGGAGCGACGAGCACGGAGGGCTCGGGACCGAGGGCGGTGCGCGCCAGGGCGAGCAGGGCGTGCTCAGGCTCGAGGAGGTGCACGCCCTCCGACGCCCAGCGGCTGCGGACGGACGGCTGCACCGCCGCGGCCATGCCGGCGCCGGCGAGGGGCCCGAAGGCCACCGAGGTGGCGGGCAGGCCCTGGCCACGGCGCCAGGCGGCGACGGCGTCGAGGTAGGCGTTGGCGGCGGCGTAGTTGCCCTGCCCCGGCGTGCCGAGCACCGCCGCGGCGGAGCTCACCAGCACGAAGAAGCGCAGATCCAGCTCCGCGGTGGCCGCGTGCAGCACGTCGGTGCCGACCACCTTGGCGTCGAAGACGGCCTGCAGGTCGTCGAAGGACAGGCTCGACAGCGGAGCGTCGCGGTTGGTGCCGGCGCAGTGCACGATGCCGAGCAGAGGCTCGTCGAGCTCGGCGAGCACCAGCTCCACGTCGGACTGCTGCCCCACGTCGGCGGCCAGGGCGCGCACGGCGACGCCCGCCTCCTGTAGCTCCGCCACCAGCGCCTGCGCGTCGTCGGAGGCCGGGCCGGAGCGGCCCGTGAGCACCAGGGAGCGCACACCTCGGTCGGCGAGCCAGCGCGCCACGTGCGCGCCCACGGCCCCGAAGCCGCCCGTGATCCAGACCGTCCCTGGCCCCACGGGGAGCGCTTCGCCGTCGCGCCGCACGGCCGACAAGCGCGGCAGGTGACGAACGCCGTCCACCAGGCGCACCGCGTCTTCCCCGTCGCCGGCCAGCAGGGCGTCCACCACGGCATCGGCGTCGCCGCCGTGCACGTCCACCAGACCGCCCCAGCGATCGGGGTGCTCCAGCGCCACCACTCGGCCCAGCCCCTGCAGCACGGCGGTGGCCGGGCGCTCGGCCGTGTGGCTCACGAGGTGCAGCTGCTGACCGGGGCCGAGGCGCTGCACTGCGCGCACCGCCTGCCAGGCGATGTCGAGGGCATCCGTTCCCTCGGGTGCCAGCACCACGCCCACGGGATCGTCCACCCACTCGCGGTGCACCTCCGCCCCGCGCTCGGCCAGGGCAGCCGCCACGGCGTCGTCGCCCAGGACCACCCAGTCACCGGTCGCCGTGCCCCGCCGCACCCCGGAGCGCTGCCAGCCGATGGCATAGGCCGTGTCGGGGGCAAGGGGCGCCGGCGCGGACCTCGGCGTCTCCGCCAACGGCTCCAGCCACAGGCGCTGTCCCGTGCGACGCGTGGGCGGCAAGCACAGCCGCCGGCCCGACGGCGACCGCACCGCCAGCTCCACGCTCGCGCCGTGGGCCCACAGCGCCCCCAGGGACTCCGCGAGCTGCTCGGTGTCGAGGCGGTCGGGATGCAGCGAGGGCACGAACGTCGCCCCCTGCACCTCGGCCTGTGCACTCGCCACGCGCTGGCCCATGCCACAGAGCACGGGGCGCGGCCCGATCTCCAGGAACAACCGATGGCCATCGGAAAAGGCAGCGCGCATGCCGTCGGCGAATCGCACCGTCTTGCGCACGTGCTGCACCCAGTAGTCGGTGTCGGCCAGGAACCCGGCGGCGGTGCCGTCCACGTTGCTGTAGACGGGCAGGCTCGGGCGGCCGTAGGGCACGTCCGCCACGGCGGCGAAGAAGCCGTCGAGCATGGGCTCCATCAGCGCGCTGTGGAACGCGTGGCTCACCGACAGCCGCCGCGTGCGCACCTCCAGGTCCTTCAGCTCGGCCTCGAGGGTGGCGATCGACGCCGTGCGGCCCGAGATCACCGTCTCCGTGGGTCCGTTGACGCCGGCGATGCTGACGTCTGCGGCGTGGGGGGCGACGACGGCGGCGACCCGCTCCTCGCTGGCGAAGACGGCGAGCATGGCCCCCTCGCGCGGCAGCTCCGACATGAGCCGCCCTCGCTCCACCACGAGCCGAGCCGCATCGTCGAGCGACAGCGCCTCGGCGACCACGGCGGCGGCGAACTCTCCGATGGAGTGCCCGACGACGGCGTCCGGCCGCACCCCGTGGTGGGCCCACCACTGCGTGAGCGCCACCTGCAGCGCGAACAGGGCGGGCTGTGTGTAGCGCGTGTCGTCCAGCGCCGAGGCGTCCTGCCACATCACCTCGGTGAGCGGCCGATCGAGCAGCGGCCCCATGGCCTCGATGGCCTCCGACAGCGCCTGGCGGAACACGGGATCGGTCTGCACCAGCGCGCGGGCCATGCCCAGGTGCTGCGCTCCCTGGCCCGTGTAGAGGAACACCACCCCCTGCCCGCCCTTCGGGGCCGTGCCCGCGGCCGCCCCCTCGGGCAGCTCGCCGCGCGCGAAGGTGGCGAGGCGCTCGGCAGCCTCCCGGGCGGTGGTCGCGGTGATGGCGACGCGCTCCTGCAGATCCGCACGACCCGCGAGTGCCGTGTAGGCCACGTCGGGCAGCGACTCCTCTCCCAGGGCGGAGGACCAATCGCGCGCGGTCTCCGACAGGGCCGCGGCATCCCGAGCCGAGAGCACCACGATCTCGGGCGAACGCGCCGGTGCGGAGGCGACCACCGAGTCGGGCGCGGGACCCAGGACCACGTGGGCGTTGGTGCCCGACAGCCCGAAGGCGCTGACCCCGCCCACGCGGACGTCATCTTCCCAGGAGGTGCGCTGGCGCGGGATCTCGAGCGGCGACCCCTGCAGCCGCACCCGTGGGTTCACCTTGGTCAGGTGCAGGTGGGGCGGCACCTCCCCGTGCTTCACGCACAGGGCGAGCTTGAGCAGCCCGGCGATGCCGGCTGCGGTCTCGAGGTGCCCGAAGTTCGTCTTGGCGCTGCCCAGGTGCACCACCTCGCGTTCCGTGCCGAGCACGGCCTTCAGCGCCTCCACCTCGATGGGATCGCCCAGGGGCGTGCCCGTGCCGTGCGCCTCGACGAGGCCCACCTGGCGGGCCTGCACGCCGCCGTCCGCCCAGGCGGCGCGGATCACCTCTTGCTGGGCACGGCCCGAGGGCGCTGTGAGACCGTTGGAGCGTCCGTCCTGGTTGACAGCCGTGCCATGGATCACGGCCAGGATGGGATGACCGCCGGCCAGCGCGTCGTCGAGGCGCTGGAGCACCACCAGCCCCGCCCCCTCGCCGCGTCCATAGCCGTCGGCGGCGTCCGAGAACGTCTTGCAGCGACCGTCGGCAGCCAGCGCGCCGAGCTTGCTGAAGTAGATGCTGGGCTCGGGAGCGACCAGCACGTTCGCGCCCCCCGCCAGGGCGGCATCCACCTCACCGCGCCGCAGCGCCGCCACCGCCAGGTGCACCGACACCAGCGACGACGAGCAGGCCGTGTCCACGGTCATGGCGGGACCCGTGAGCCCCAGGGTGTAGCTGATCCGTCCAGCGGCGACGGACAGCAGGCTGCCGGTGCCCGAGTGCGGCGTCATGCGAGTGGGATCGGGCCCGCCGAAGTGGCGGCGGCTGTAGTCCGACAGGCCCAGGCCGACGTAGACCCCCATGGGCGTGCGCTTCAGGGAGCTGGGATCGAGGGCTGCGTTCTCCAGCGCCTCCCAGGCCACCTCCAGCAGCAGGCGCTGTGCTGGGTCCATCTCCAGCGCTTCCCGAGGGGAGATCCCGAAGAAGGCCGGGTCGAAGGTCGCCACGTCTCCCAGGAACCCGCCCTGGTCCGTGATCATCTTGCCCGGTGCGTCGGGATCGGCCGAGGTGTAGCGCGCAGCGTCCCATCGGTCGGCGGGCACGCGGCCCACGGCGTCGACGCCCTCGATCAGCAGCGTCCAGTAGCTGGCGAGATCCCGCACGCCTCCTGGGAGCCGGAGCCCCGCTCCCACGATGGCGATCGGCTCGCCCTTGGCCTTGTCCATCTGTGCCCGTTCTCCCAGCCAAGCAGCTTGGACCCTATCCTGAGATGGACGAGAGCTGTGACTGAGTCAGAGCACGGAGAGGTTCGGCGTGCTCCCACTTCCCTGAGCGACAGAGCGAGCACCCACCTCCTCGCGAAAGAGCCGAAGCCAGTATTGCGTGGGGCCTCGGTACCGGTCGTCAGAGTCGGCCTTGAGGAACCATCTGCGGTCGTTGTTGATGTGCCGCAGCTCCTCGAGCTCATGCCCCAAGTGACCGGGCTCGCGAATCTCCTCTCGCGGTGCCACTCCGCAAAGTGGGCGATGACGGGGGAGCGCAGGGGGCCCTACCCAGATCAGTGGATGCCACTCGAAACCACGACACAGTCCGTCGACAGGTTGCTCACCGACGTAGCACTGAAGTGAGTGCGGGAGTCGGCCCTCGCCAGTCATGGAGTCACACAGCATCGTGGCAACCTGCGTGGACACCGTGATGCGAAAGGGCCGAGCACGACCAAACAGAGCATCCCCCAGATCCATGCTGGGCCCGACGAAGGCCACTGAACCATCCTTCGTCTGACGCTTGACGTCCGAGATGGGCACGCCGCAGAGCCACGCCGCAGCGCGACAGGGCCTCTGCCGATGGAGTCGCTCGTTGAATGCGGTGGTGGCATCCACCAGCGCCTGGACATGTCCGAGCACCTCGCGGAACGTGTCGACTCCCACGAAGTACAGCACGTCTTCTCCGACAATCCGTTGCCCGGCAAGACGCCGACCCCCGAGCACGTCTCGCAGCGGCCTCTTCAAGTCCTCGTAGGAGGCAGCCATCAACGTCGGCACATCCTCCAGAAACGCATCGAACGTCGCCTTCCATCCTGGCCGGCTGGGATCTGGAGAAGCGTACTTCAGGTCTCGCATCCCATCGAGCCCGACGCGCACCACCAAATAGACCTCCGCCTTGGCCTGAAGAAGTGGGTAGATCGGGTCTTGCTCAGGCCTCTCGATGAGAGGATCGAACACGGTGGAGATCTGCTGATTCCTGTCAGTGTAGATCATCTGCAACACGACCATCAGCTCGCCCAGGCGCCCTTCGACGCGAGCACGGAGAAGCAGGCTCCGGGACCACGAGTTCTTCGAAGAAGTGGCGCTATTTGGGCACTGATCGACCAGGTCCTGAAGCCCGTGAACACGCAACGCCGTTGCTAACTCCCCTGCTTCCGTCGACAACGAACAGAGCAGTTCGACGGCGGATGTGAGTTCTGGCGAGGCGTTGGCCGAGATGAGTCCTCCCAGTCAACAACCATTGTCGAGCGGCGTGCTGACGTCAGCAACCGGTGTTGCAAAGCTGTCACCTTCGATCTCGACCGCCAGAGCCTCCACCGCACGCGAGTCGCCCCCTCGCGACGTCCTCGTACTTTGCGCCAAATGGCGCTCGGGGTGCTTCCCGTGGGGAACGCCTTCACCGCTTGCGCCTCACGATCGGAACCAACCCCGCAAGCATCAGCCATCCCACAGCGCCACCCGACCCACAGCCACAAGACCGCGCCGCGTCGGAGGCCGGGCGCTCCGCTGTGTCCGGCTCCACCCCCGTGTCGTCGGGCACCGCAGTGTCGCCCGTGGTCACAGGCTCGCCCGTGTCCTTCGGCTTCGGTGGCTCGGGGCAGGGGTTGTCGTCGCGCCAGGTCTCGAACTCCGTGCGCAGCGCCACCAGCGGATCGACCGGGGCGGTGTCCACCACCGACAGATCGAGGAGCACGGTGCCGCTGGCGTCCACGAGACGGATGAAGGCACTGTCCGACGGCAAGGCCGGTGCGCAGCGCGCGTCCCCCTCCCCCGGCGCCGCCCCTGCCTCGAGCCCGCGGATCAGCTTCTCCGCCAGATCGCAGTGCTTCGGCTCACCAAAGGCATCGGCAGTGCGCTGCACCACCTCCGGCCCCGTGAGCAGGTTGCCCTGGGCGCTGTAGGTGTAGCGCGCGTCAGTGCCCTGTAGATCTCCTGCCCAGTCTCCGTTGCTCGCCCCCGTCCACGCTACGGACTCGCCGTCGAGCGACACCACTCCGTACTGGCGGAAGTCCGCGTACGGATCGGCGGCTGGGTCGGTGATGGCGTTCAGCGCCTCGTCAGGCGTGCTCCCCTTCGCGAGCAGCTCGGCGGCGCGGTCGCGGCCTTGCTCGTTGACGAACGCCTGGGCGTGCACGGCCCCCACCCCTGGAGCCGCGGCGAACAGGATCCCCACATCGAACGGCCCCACGCACGAGGTACCCGCACCGCCCACCTGGCCGGTGTCGGCGTCTGCAGCCACGATGGACCAGGTGGCGTGGGCAGTGGTGGCGAGTCCGATCACGAGCATGGCCGTCTCTCCTCGAGATCACCATTGTGGCATGCCACGCTGCTGCTCGCTCGGCATTGCGCACTGTCGTCGTCGGTACCGATCGCGCCGGTAACCCAGGCTCGACGTCCGACGAATGACCAGTACCGGGAGGTGGTTCGTGGAGAACGCAGGGACTTCGACCTCGACGCGCGACGCACACGTGACACGGCGCATCGCAGCCCTCACGCTGGTGCTGCCTGGCTGCCTGGCTGGGAGCCCCGTTCCCGTCGCCCCCGATGGGGCTGCCATCGCAGCCACCGACACCCACATCGACGTGTCTGCAGACACAGGCTCCGACGCGGACACCACCACGGCGGACACGGGATCGATGGCGGTGCGCGTGCTCGTGGCGACGGGGCTCGCCTTCGAGGCCGTGGGTGACTCGCCGGACTGTCTGGCAAAGTGGGACGTCATGGGGACGCCTTCGTCGCACACCTGTCCAGACTGCGACTTCACCCTGAGCTGGCAGCTCCAGGTCGCCTACACGTGGTCGCCCGACAGCACCACGCACGGATGCAAGGACAGCCCCGATCCGAACGGAGACGCTCCAGTCCTGAACTACACGAAGAACTACCAGGCGTGGACGGATGCGTGGAACACCTCCTACAATTGGTGGGCGCACACCTCGGATCTGAGAGGCACCGAGGAGGCCGTGGCGCTCGGCAGCTACGAGCCCAATGGAGCGGGGATCGTCCTGTTGAACGAGTACTTCTGGGAGTACGCTGCCTCGTGGAACCAGTCGACGGGCGAGCTGACCTTCGTGAGCCAGACCAACGACGTGATGCAAGGCTCTGGCTACGTCGTGGAGGCCACCATCCCTTAGCGGAAGGGACTGACTCGCCAGACACCGGCGCGCCTGGCGGTCAGCAGCCGATCAGCCGCGAACGTAGTTCGCGGCCAATCAGTACAGTGGCAGCGAAGCTGGCACGAGTCTGATCAGCAGCTGGGATCCTTCGCGCAGTCCGTGTCGGCGCAGTCGATGTCGCCGTCGTCGTCGAGGTCTCGGCCATCGGCGCAGTCGGTCTCCACCGCCTCGACCTCGGCCACGTTGAGCACGAAGTTGCCGGAGTCGAGGTCGGAGTACCCGTCCACGTCGACGATCACGGTGTCGCCCTTCGTCATGCTGAGGGAGAGGTGCGACTGCAGGCTGTCGTAGTCGTCGTTGCAGGCAAGCTCGGTTCCGCCGCATGCATCGAGGAGCGACAGGCCCGTGTCGTAGTCGGAGCCCACCGTGTCGAACACGAAGTCACCCGTGGTGGGCGCGGTGAACTCCACCTGGACGTCGGGGCCTCCGCCCTTCTTGGCGGTGCAGCTCTGGGTGACCTCGTCGGTGTCGCCGATGGTCTCCCCCACCAGCGTCGCCGGGACCGTGTCCTCCGACTCGTCGGGGCACTGGGGAAGGCAGGCCTTGTCCTTGCTGCACTGCGCTTCCTGGCAGTCCACCAGGCCGGTTCCGTTGTCGTCGACGTTGTTGTCGCAGATCTCCACACAGACCGCGTCGTCCTCGCAGTCCGTATCGAAGCAGTCCACGTCACCGTCGTCGTCGAGGTCGCGGCCATCGTCACAGACGCTCTCCGCAGCCTCGAGCCGGTCCACGTTGAGCACGAAGTCGCCGCCACCGAACACGCCGTCCACGTTCACGATGACGCTCTGACCGGCCGTCAGCGACTGCACCACCTGCGAGTCGAGGCCGTTGACCGAGCCGGAGTCGCACGCCACCTCGGTGCCGCCACAGGCATCGACGATGGACAGCAGCGTGAAGTAGTCGGAGCCCACCGTGTCGAACACGTAGTCGCCGGTCTCGGGGGCGAGGTACTCGATCTGGTGATCCCCGCTCGCGAGCTTGTAGCCGCAGCTGGGGGTCAGCTCGTCGAACGCACCGAGGGTGACGCCCGCCAGGGTCTCGGGTAGCGAGCCCGCGGCGAGGGTGTCGGGGCAGGTGGGCTGACACGCCGGATCCTTTCCGCAGCCGAGGAGGTCCTGGCAGTCGATCAGGAAGTCCTTGTTGTCGTCGATTCCGTTGTCGCAGATCTCGAGGCACGCGCCCACGCCCACGCAGTCTGCGTCGAAGCAGTCCACGTCGCCGTCGTCGTCGAGGTCCCGGCCGTCGGCGCAGTCGAGCTCGTTGGCCTGCAGCTCGGCCACGTTGAGCACGTAGTCGCCCTCTGCACCCGCCCAGCCATCCACGTTCACCACGATGGCCTCCCCCGCAGCGAGGGTGACCACCAGCTGGGAGTCGTTGTCGATCCACTGATCGTTGCAGCCGAGCTCCTTGCCGCCACAGCTGTCGAGGATGGACAGGACCGTGTCGAAGTCCGAGCCCACCGTGTCGAACACGAAGCTACCGGCCTGCAGTGCGGTGTAGAGCACCTGGTCGTCGCCGCCGTCGCCGCCCTTCTTCTTGTAGTAGCCATAGCCGTAGTCGCAGGACGGCTCCTCGTCGTCGTCGTTGCCCAAGGTGCTGCCCACGAACGTCTCGGGCAGCGTGCCCGTGGCGACCACGTCCACGCACTCGTACAGCAGACACGACGCGTCCTTGCTGCAGTCCGCGTCGTCGCAGTCCAGATCGCCATCGAAGTCGTCGTCGAATCCGTCCAGGCAGTCCTGCTCGGTGTCGAAGGCCTCTCGCACCTCGAGATCGAAGGCGCCCTCCCCACCGTCCACCACCACGATGACCTCGTCACCGTCGCCCAAGGTCAGTCGCAGCTGCTCCCCTCCGTTGCCGGCCACGTCGGCACACTGCAGCTCCGTGCCTCCACACTCGTCGAGGGCGTAGAGCACCGAGTCGAATGCCGCGCCCGCCGGCACGACGAACCCGAAGTCCCCCGCGAAGGGCGCCACGAAGCGAAACGCCACGTCCGCATCTCCATCGCCCCCGCAGGAGCCAGCCAGGTCGTCGCCCTCCGACTGCGTGCTGTCCACGACGGCGTCGGGCACGCCATCGGCCAGCTCCACGTCCGCACAGTCCACCTTGGGCGTGGTGTCGGTGTCGGCGTCGGAGTCGGTGTCCGAGTCGGCATCCGCATCGGTATCCGCATCGGTGTCCACGTCGACGTCCGCTACGTCGGTGTCCTTGTCGCCCCCACACGACGCCGCGAGCGCCACGAACAGCGGCATCACCCAGAATCTGCTCACACTTCCTCCTTCGGGTTGGCGCGCCACGCCTGACCGAACGGACAGAGCGCTCCCGCAAGCGCGGACTCACCAGGAGTGAAGCAACGACCTGGGTCGCGAGCCGACAGCTCCCGCGAGCCACAGCGAAGGTGGCACATTCCGACGGGGGGACCAAGCCTTACCGACAGCGAATAAGGACAGCTCCGACGCGGTAAGGGCATGTCACACACCGTGACGGGTGTGTCACATGCCCCCGATCTATCCACTGCCACTGCCAGTGGAGACCCCATGACCGACCGAGCGTCTTTCCTCTTCCCTGCTCTGCTCCTCGTGGGCGGCTGCTGCTCGATGGGCAGCGCGTGCGATGTCCGACAGGTCTCCGAGGCGACAGAGCCCCCTAGGACCACCCCCGACACCACCATCGTCGATCCCACCGACCCGACGACGTCCACCACCGACGCCGACAACGACGGGGTACCGGACAAGGAGGACTGCGACGACGAGGATCCGCTCATCGGCGGAGAGGAGGTTCCCTACGACGGCCTCGACAACGACTGCGATCCGAAGACACCCGACGACGACCTGGATGGCGACGGAGTCCTCTACGCAGACGACTGCAACGATCTCGACGCCACCATGGGGGTGAAGTCACCCGAAGCCTATGGAGACGGCCTCGACAACGACTGCGACGGAGCCATCGACTGCGCCGACGACGACCTGGCCAGCCTGCACTCCACGTGGAAGGGCACGCTGTACGCCGATGACATGGTCGACTTCTGCACCGGATGGTGCACCCGCGACGTCACCGAGAGCGTGATCATCATGGACTCCACCGCCGCCGATCTGTCGGATCTGTGGTGCCTGATGGAGGTGGACGAGGACCTCCACGTCATCAACAACGTCAACCTGACGTCCCTGGACGGACT
Organism: Myxococcales bacterium; assembly: GCA_019634415.1. GTDB lineage: Bacteria > Myxococcota_A > UBA796 > UBA796 > DRPG01. Next base: position 102,688 of record JAHQVJ010000216.1, on the reverse strand, counting down.
GGATCAGGTGGTCGAAGTGGACGACCTGCTGGTGGGGGTGAACCCAGCGCTGACCTCGCTGTCTGGACTGGGCGGCGTGGAGACGGTCCGGGGTGAGCTACGCGTCGGCTGGAACGATGCGCTGCCTTCCCTGACAGGCCTCGACTCCATCACGGAGGTGGGCGGCCTCGCATCCTTCGAGACCAACGCCAGCCTCCTCGACATGACGGGTCTGACCGAGCTCGAGACCATCGACGGCCCACTGTTCGTCAGCGACAACGACGCCCTGTTGTCCTTGGGGGGGATCGAGTCCCTCACCAGCATCGGAGGGTACCTGCTCATCGAGGGCAACGAAGAGCTCACCTCCGTGGCGGGCCTGGACAACCTCACGCAGGTCGACGACGGGCTGAACATCTCGAACAACCCCAGGCTGAGCTCCCTGTTGGGCCTGGCCAACCTCACAGGCACGATTCCCACCATCCTGAACGTGTCGAACAACGACGATCTGACCAGCCTCGACGGGCTCGCAGGCGTCGACACCGTGGCCGGCGTCCTGTTCGTCACCGACAACCCACAGCTGGGAACCCTGAGTGGGCTTGGTGCAGTGACGGACGTCCACGGTGAGGTGAGGCTGAATCGCAACGACGTGCTGTCCGATGTCACGGGGCTTCATGGCCTGACCCACGTGGGGTCCATCCGCATCGAGGACAACCCGAACCTGCCCACGAAGGCGGCACAAGCTCTGGTGGACGAAATCGACGTCATCGACACCACGTCGTTCATCGACGGCAACGGCTAAGCGCCCAGGATGGCAGCGACCCGCGGCGCGAGCAGCGGGTCCTGGCCAAGCCCCAGCGCATGGAGCCTTGCCAGGTGCGCTGGCTCCGCTCGCCTCCCCGCTGCCCGCTCGGCGTGCAGCCAGCCCACCAACGCTCGCCGAAGAACCGAGGGCGGCGCGGACGCAGGCAGCATCGCCACGCAGTCGCGCATGGACGCCGCAGCCTGATCGGCGCGCCCCTGGCGCACGAGCCACCCGCTGCGAACCTCGAGATTCCACACCAACGGAGCGACGCTGCCCGTTCGCCGCGCGATCTGCCCCCCCTCTCGGGTGAGGGCGCCGACCTCTTCGTCGTCCCCTCGAATCGTCAGGGTCGAGGCCAGCAAGCCGAGACTCTCCGACATCCAGGACCGCCTGCCTTCCAGGCGATACTGTGCGAGCTGGTCTCGGAACATGGTCTCGGCGGCCTCCGATTCCCCCAGGGCGAGCAACACCCAGGCCAGGCGGACCCTGGCGAGTCCGGCGTTGCTGACGTCCTGAAGCTCCAACAGCTGCTGGATGGAGCTGCCGAGCTGCTCCTTGGCGTTCCGCAGCTCCCCCGACGAGGCGAGCGTGTGGGCCCGGTAGGCCTGGCAGAGAACGTGCCCACGGGGCCAGCTCGAGCTGGACATGGCACTGTCGGCCTCGTCCAACAACCCATGGGCGACGTCGTACTGCTCCAAGTGGCCGGCCAACGCCGCTCGGTCGAAGAGCAGCAGAGCCCGGCCCAACGGGCTCGAGTCGAGCCCCACCGCCTCCTCGAGGAGCCTCCCCGCCTCGTACGTGTCACACGACGCCATCCACATCCGCGCGCACATCGCGAGCGCGTCCGCTCGCAGTTTCGGCAACCCCGCGCGCTGTGCGGGCTCGAGCGCATGGGCGAAGGCCTCGCGACACCGGGCGGTGTCCCTTCCCAACAGCGCCATGCCCCGAGCGTACCAGGTCCGCGCCTCGTTCTCGTCGGTCAACCCCGACATCTGAAGGATGTGGTCCGTGAGCTCGAGCGGCGGATTGCTGATTCCACACAGACGCGACACCGTGCCTACGGTCTCGCAGAGAATGACGGCCTCGTCTACATCTCCGACGGACACCGCCCGCCCGCCCGCCGCCCGAAGGTCGTCCAGCTCCATGGAGGCGTGCTTCCGCAGCGAAGCCTCCCCCTCCTGCTGCCTCTGCTCTCTCATGCGTAGCGCCAACGAGACCATGAGCCGTCGATGAGCATCGTGGGCCTCGTCGAGCGCACGAGCCCCTCGTGCCTCGAGCTTCTGGCGGACATACAGCCCGAGGCTCTCCAGCATGTGCAGCCGCGCACGACCATGGTGCACCCTACGAACGAGCCACGAGGCACGCTGCAACGCCACGAGCACGTCCAGCACCGGCGTCTCGTCGGGCAGATCCCCCAGGGCCACCTCGGCCGCTTCCACCGTGGATCCGCCCAGGAACGGAACCAGCCGCATCAGCGCCGTGCGCTCGTCCGTCGACAACAAAGACCAAGACCAATCCAGGGCATCGCGCAACGTGGCATGCCGAGCGGGCCCGCGGCGACGGGAGAGCACGTCCAAGCGTTCGTCGAGCCGACAGAGGATCTGGCTCGGCGTGAAGACACTCAGACGCGCCGCAGCCAGCTCGACCGCCAGCGGCAGACCGTCCAGGGCGTGCACCAAGGCCCGGGCCGCCTCGTCGGGCTCCTGCGGAATTCCACACTCGGCGGCCCGTCGACAGAGCAGATCCACGGCGTCGTCCGTGCCCAACGGCGACAATACGACGACCCGTTCGGATTCGAGCTCCAGCTCCGACCGTGACGTCACCAGCAGCCGCCCCGATGGGGCAGCTCGACGCAGCGTCTCCAGCACACTCGAGACCGGCAGGAGCTGCTCGAAGTTGTCGACCACCACCAGGATGTCGCCACGCGCCCCCAGAGCGGCCCCCAGGGACTCCACGTCCGGGGCGGCAGCCCCCAAGGCCCGAGCCATGGTGTCCACGACGTCCTCGACCGTGCGAGCCGCCGAGAGATCAGCGAATGCCCCCTGTCCTGTCCGTCGCATCCACTCCGAGAGGACCGCGAGCGACAGCCGTGTCTTGCCCACGCCCCCAGGCCCACGTAGCGTGACGATTCCAGGCTGATCGAGGGCGCGAAGCAGCGCTGCACGCTCCGACGAGCGCCCTACGAAGGCGTTGGGCTCAGCGTTCCGTACCCGCGGAATCGAACGCGTCGACGGCTGCGGCCCCGCCCACCGATACCCTTGCCCACGCTCCGTCAACACGTAGATGGGCGACTTCGGATCGGGCTCGATCTTCCTGCGCAGCCGATGAACGGCCTGCTCCACCGCTCGCGTGCGCGCGTGCGCGGAGAAGCCGAGCACGTCCGTCTGCAGGGAGTGGCGAGAGGCCACACCCACGTCGAGCAGATGGAGCAGCAGACTGAGTTCCGCAACGGTGAGGGTCGTCTCGCTGCCGTCGATGGCACCCGTCTCGAGGTGGATCGTCCCTACACACAGCTCCAGACGCGACATGTGGCATCCCTGCGCGGTTCAGCGCTCCTCGGGGCAGTAGCCCACGTGGTGGAACAGGTCGCAGCGGCCGATACGCTGCGCACGGTAGGACGTGTCGAGCGCATCGCCGAACACCAGCCGCCACACCACCTCGTCTTGCCCGGGATCCACCTGCATGATCTGGGTGGTGTGCTCCCGCGGTGCTCGGGGGCAGCGGTTGCAGTGGGCGCGCGTGATCAGCCAGTGCCCGTTGGGCAGCTCGTCCACGTCTCCCCAGATGGGCTCGTACCAGCCAGGTTCCGTCCAGTCGCCCAGCAGCTGGGCCACCTTGGCGTCCTCGTCGATGTGCAGCTCGCGAATCCGCGAGCCGACCTCGGCCGAGGCGCCGTTCTCGTAGATGAGCCAGCCCGATCCACGCTTCTCGGGAGCGTGCACGCGCCGCCCCCAGGCCGCTGCAGGAATGGGAGTGCCGTCCACGTCCAGTAGCTCCACGTCGCCGTGCTCCCCCAGCGTCCACAGCACCTCCCCGGTGGGTCGGTGGATGGCCATCAGCGTATGCAGGTAGAACAGGTGCACGTAGAGGCGGTCGCCGTCCACCACCAGGGCATTGGCGTGGTAGCGGTCCTGATCGGGCTTCTTGCCGGGAGGGAGCCAGCCGGCGTCCACCGCCGCCTGCGCGTCGAAGGTCCACACGATCTCGTCGAGCTGTGGCGAGAACACGTCGACCACGAAGCCTTCCCAGACGGTCTCACCGTCGGTGGCCTCCGCACTGGCCAGGGCCACCACCTCGCCGCTCGGCAGCTGCTCCACGTGGTGATGGACGGGCTGTCCGGAGCTCGTGTCTCGCGCCTGCGCGAGCACCGTTCCGTCCAGCCCGAGGCGGGTCGGTGGCACGTGGTAGCCACCGCCGTAGAGCAGCGTGCCGTCGGGCAGCACGGCAGCGTCCAGATCGGTGGCGCGACGGTCCTCGGCGCGCAGCGCCCAGCGCAGCCGCCCGTGCTCGTCGACGATCAGCAGCTTGGCGTCGCGCTCGTTCACGTCCAGGCCGTGGCTGAGCAGCGTGTACCCCTGGGCCTCGCTGCCGGGCTGAAGCGACCACGACGGCACCCAGTCCGGCAGCGGATCGGTGCGGAAGGACACCGTCGCCGACCACCCCGGAGCCTCCGCTTCGCAGTCGTAGGCGGTGTCGGCGAGCAGCCCGAAGAGGGTGAGGTCGTGGCGATCCGCGGGAGATGCCGTCAACACGTGGCGCTCGAAGGCATCGGTGGGATCGGCGCAGGTCAGCGTGAGGGGCGCCTGCTCCTCCAAGCGCACGGTGAAGGAGCGGGCGTGCACCTGCCCCCGCACGCGGCGGTCGACGAGGGCCCCCACGGGAGGCGCGAGCAACGCAGAGCAGCCCAGCCACGTGGCCAGGGAGGGACCGAGGAGGAGCATGGACGCCCGATATCCAGCCCACCAGCCGAGTGTGGTACCACCTGCGGACTGGAGGCGCGGTGAAGTGGGTCGTGCGCATCGTGGGAGCCCTCGTGGCCGCCGTCGGGCTGCTGGTGGGGGTGCTGCTCGTCATCTGGGGCACCACCTCGAGCAAGCAGCGCGCCGTGGAGGCGCTGCCTGTGACCGTCGACGCCGAGCCCGTGATCGACGCGCTGGCCGCTGCGGTCCGGCTCCAGACCGTGTCGCGGACCGCGGGCGTGGTGGAGTCGCCCGAGGCCTTCGATGCCCTGCAGGCACTCTTGGAGGAGCGGTTCCCACTGCTGCACGGCGCCCTCGCCAAGGAGGTGGTGGACGGCCACAGCCTGCTGTTCCGCTGGGAGGGAACCGATGGATCGCTGCAGCCCGGACTGCTGCTGTCCCACCAGGACGTGGTGCCCGTGGAGGCGCTTCAGTCGTGGGATCATCCGCCGTTCTCGGGAGCACGGGCCAGCGGTTCGGTCTATGGCCGAGGCACGCTGGACAACAAGGGCAACCTGATCACCCAGTTCGCAGCAGTGGAGTCGCTGCTCGGGCAGGGCTTCGCGCCGGCCCGCACGCTGTACCTCGTGTCGGGGCACGACGAGGAGGTGAGCGGCGCGGGGGCGAAGGCCATCGCCGAGCTGCTCGAGCGTCGCGGGGTGTCGCTGGCCTTCGTGCTCGACGAGGGGGGCACGGTGGCCGACGGCGTGTTCGACGGCCTCGAGGCACCCGTGGCACTCATCGGCGTGTCGGAGAAGGGCTACGCGAGCGTGGAGGTGGTGGCGCAGGGCTCGGGAGGCCACAGCTCCATGCCGCCTCCCCACACGGCGGCGGGGCGCATCGGTGCGGCGGCGGTGGCCCTGGAGAGCAATCCCCTGCCAGCCACCCTCGACGGGCCCACGGGCTTGATGATCGACGCGCTGGGGCCGGAGCTGGGCCTGCCGATGGGGCTGGTGTTCACGAACCGCTGGCTGCTGGGCGGCGTCGTCACCTCGGTGATGGCGGGGGATCCCAAGACCAACGCCACGATCCGCACCACCACGGCGGTCACCATGCTCCAGGGCTCCATCAAGGACAACGTGCTGCCGCAGCGAGCACGGCTGGTGGTGAACTTCCGCATCGCGCCAGGGCACACCAAGGAGTCGGTGCTGGAGCACGTGCGGCGCACCGTGGGACCCGATCTGGCCGTGGCGCTGCTGGGCGGCATCGGCAGCGATCCGTCTCCGATCTCCGAGGTGCAGGGCGCACCGTGGGAGGCGCTGAACACGGCGATCCGCCAGACCTGGCCCACGGCTGTGGTGGCGCCCTACCTCACGGTGGGCGCGACGGACGCGAGGCACTTCACGGACCTGTCGCGGCACGTCTACCGCTTCACCCCCGCCCGCCTCACGAGCGACGACCTAGGCACCATGCACGGGAACAACGAGCACATCAGCGAGGCCAACGTGGCGGACTCGACGGCCTTCTACGTGCGCTTCGTGCAGCATGCCGCACAGTAGGTGACGCAAACCCCTCGTCAGTGCAGATAGCCCAGGGCTTCCAAGGCCTCCCGCACGTCGTCTGGCAGATCTTGGTGTGCGTCACCCTCGGGATCTCCTCGCTGCTCCACCGCGTCCAACACCGTGTCCGCCCGGCGCTCGAGTGGCGCGAAGTCCGCAGCCTGGTCCGCGTCCAGGGGCCGCCAGCTCAGCTCGTCCTCCGGGCGAGGCCACTGGTGGCGCCGGGCGTCGTCGAGCAGATCGCGGGGGTCGGGCAGCAGCGGCAGGCCCAGGCTCCGCCGCGGCCGCGTGGCGCGCTGTGCCCCGGGGGGCTCGGGGGTGGGTGCATCGGTGGCCGCCCGCAGCGGGAAGCGCTCCAGCGCATCCACAGCCAGATCGTAGCGCTCGTACCGGCCGCCTCCCAGGCTCACCACCTTGCGCCCACCTTCCGCCACCACCACCGCGTGCCGCACCTCGCCCGGGAGCGGCGAGGGCGCCACCGCCACCGCCACCTCGGGCCCCGCAGCAGCCCCCTGGGCGACGGAGAGCAGGTCGATGCCGCCGATCGTGCCTTCGGGCACCCCGGCCATGCGCGCGAGGGTCGGGGCCACCTGCACCGTGCCCACCGGCGCGTCCACCACCGCGGGCGACTCGCCCCGCCCCCCCGCGGGTCGCACGATCAGCGGGACCCGCAGCACCGGCTCGTAGGTGCTGAACTGATGGGAGACGGTCTGCTGGTGCTCCGTGAGGCTCTCGCCGTGATCGGCGGCCACCACCAGCGCGGTGTCGCGCCAGCGGCCACGGGCGCGCAGGCCCTGCACGAGCCGACCCAGCTGGGCATCGGCGAAGGCCACCTCGCCCGCATAGGTCCCCACCGCCCGCCTAAGGGCAGCCCAGTCGCGCTGCCGACATGCAGCCTCGTCGACCAGGGCGGGCCGATCCGCGAACAGACGCACGGGTGCCAACCGCGCACGCTGAGCGGGATGGCCGGCATAGTCGCAGGGGTGCGGCAGACGGTCGAAGGCGCCGTGGGCTCCGCCCTCGGGCGGCCGTTCTGCGTGGGGCGCGTGGGCGTCGTAGAGGTGGACCCAGAGGAACACCGGCCCCTCGTCCACCGCGTCGAGCCAGGCCAGCGCTCGGTCCACCGTTCGGTCGCCAGGCTCCTTCTGCAGCCGCGCCGCAGACTCCACCCCGAGCGCGTACCGGCTGACGAGCAGCAGCTCCCGGGCGGGACGCTCTCCGAGCCGATCCCGGTAGGTCTGGAACCACCGCCCTGGCCCGTGGGCACCGTGCAGCACCGACGAGCTCACGAAGGCGGCGGTCTGGTAGCCACGTGCGGACAGCACGGCCGGAAGGCCCGGGAGCGCGGGATCGAGGATCGTGCCGTTGCGAACGATGCCGTGGTCCACCGGCAAGCGACCCGTGAGCATCGAGATGTGTGCCGGCAGCGTCAGCGGCGCGGGCGCCCGAGCACCGTCGAAGCGAATCCCGTCGGCGGCCAAGGCCTCCAGCGCGGGGGTGAGGCCCTCGATCAGCGCGCCCGGGTAGGCTGAGACGTGGTCGAGCCGAAGGGTGTCCAAGGTCACGAATACCACCGTGCGCGCACCGGATGCGCCGCCCACTTCGGCTCGAGCAGCTCGTTCCGGGGGCGACGGGCTCGCAACGACCACGGCCCCGAGGAGGAGCGCCGAGGCCACCGCAGCCACGGCGAGCCCCACCCACCGAGACCGAGGCGCCAGCACCGCCGCGACACTGGACGGCACGGCCAACAACACCGCCACGAGCATCGCCTCGACGAGCACGTCGCTGCACACCTCGGCGAGACCGAAGCCTTGACCAAGGCGGAGCATCCCGACCAGCTCCCAGCCCGCCACCACGCCCCCGCCGAGCACGGATCCGACCACGACAACAACGATGACTCGGAGCCAGGTTCCCAACGGCTGCTAGACTCGGGGGCAATCGGGGATTCCCCCGAGACTTGGGAGAGACATGCGCACCCTAGCATTCCTGATAGCCGCTACGTTGGGCACCACTGCCTGCGGCTCCGGCACCGTTGTCATGCCCGCCGGTCTCGACGACTTCGGCAACGTCCGATCGGCGACTTGGCTCGTGATCACCACCGCCGACGACGGAATCGTCGACGTGGATCATTCCTTGGTGCTGTCGAACGACGGGGGCTTCTGCAACAAAGCCAAGCGGGCCTACCCCAAGCTCGCCGAGCTGACGCAGGAGTTCTACGACGACTACTACAAGGGTTTCGACAAGAAGAAGAAGAACCTCGACTACGCCGAGCTGGCCCAGAGAGTGTGCAACGCATACCAGACGCGTTTCGGCGACCTCGCCAACGCCACCAGCGGATTGTTCGGCAAGAACACGAACGTGCTGCAGCTGAGCACGGTGAGCAGGGACGGCAAGGACTTCGACCAGGCGCCCCGCGAAGGTACCTACGTCTCCATCGACGATGTCACGGGGACCGCGGACGCCACCTGGTCGGGCTCGCTGTCCAGGTATTCCGACAACCCCTACGCGGTCGCCCGCGACGCCCTCCGAGACGTCGACTGCGACAGCGTGCAGAAGGGTGACGACCTGTACGAGGCCCTCTACGTGGACGAAATCGACGTGGTCGACACCATCCGTTTGGTGGGGGGAACCCTGCAGCTCGAGGCGAAGGGCGACAACGGGTTCAAGCTGGAGCTGACCGGATCGGCCCTCGACGAAGCGGAGGGGTTCGAGGCCTCGGCCAACGTCGACCGGTGTGACGTGTCCCTGGACGGCTACGGCTATCTGCCCTTCTGATCGCGACAATCAACTCCGTTGATTGTCGCGATCGAGCGGAGCGCGTCTGATCCGGGGTTGCAGTGGGACTGGAACGAGCGAGCGTGCGAGCGAGTGCAGGGAGTGCTGCAAGTCCAGGCGCGGAGCGGCAACCTGGAGCATCGCGACAATAAACTCCGTCGATTGTCGCGATGACGCCCGTGGATGACAGCATCTCGCGCCTGAGGCGGAAGCTCGAGCGGGTCCACCCCCTCGGGCCCGTGCTCTGGCCCATGATCTTGGCCGTGCTGATGGCCGTGTTCTACATTCGAACGGCCGTGGAGCCCACCGAGCAACAGGTGTTGTTCGTCTTCCTCGGCGCCTGGCTCGCCGTCGGCGGCCTCAGCCTGTTCCTCCTGCGATGGCTGATGTCACCGCGACGTCGAGGCACCCCGACGCCACGGACGTCCGCCTCGGCCCGTGAGCCCTCGACACGCGACAGGAGCCTCTGACCCCCACCGAGCCGAAGCTGCTCGATCCCTGTTCGACCGGCGAAACGAGGTCTGCACCCTCCGTCCGTTTCGAGGACCTGTCAGGCCGGACGCAGTGTGTTCCTACGACACAGTCGCGACACAACGAGTGAATGCGCTGGTTCTCTTTGGAGCAGAGGGCGTGTGGGATTCCCCCACGGTCTTGCCCTCACACCCAAAGAGGTGTTCATGTTCTTGTTCCTTGCACACATCGCCATGACCGCTCGAGCGGGCGGCGACGTGCCCCTCGTGACTGCGGCGATGGCTGACTACCTCTTCCAAGGGACGGTAGCAGGGCTCTCGGAGTGCATGACTCCCGATGGTTCACGCCCGTGGACGTTCGTGAGGTTCAACGTCGAGCACTCGATCGTCGGCAGCGGACAGCCTGCATCTGGGCAGCCGCCGGGCACCTTCACGATCCGGATCCCTGCAGGCAAACATCCTGACGGAACCTTCTCTGCATTGGTCGGCGCCCCTACGTTCAGCGTCGGCGACAAGATGATCGTGCCAGTGTTCGCGGCGAGTGGGAAACCATCGTTCCTCCCCATCTTTCTGCGAGGGGATGGAGCCTACTTCCGGATCTTTCCGGATAGAATCGGCGGATCCGTAGTGACCGCAGAAGGACGAATCCTTCAGCGGACCAGTGTCGGACGACCCCTACCTGGCGTGGTGGTCCAACCAGCCCACGCCACAGAGCCTGGGGGTGTGGCCGTGGATCAGGCTGCCGTTGGCGAAGCCATCAGAGAATACCGCGCTGGGGCGGGCTACGACGGATCATCCCCTCCGAAAGGGGACTGGGTGGGGCGCCTCCGCATCACCTCCACCGAGCCGGTCACCCTCTCCAACGGCAAGGTGCTCCCGACGAACGGCGACTGCAACGCCTCTCTGTCCGGCACGTATGACGGAACCACTCTAAGCCTCAGTGGCAGGTGCAACGCACCTCGGGTGGGTCTGCTCGACGTGCGACTGGATGGCACGTGGTCTGGTACATGGTCCGGACAGCTGCGACTGTCGGCCGCGTTCGACCCAGACATCGCTGGTGAGTTCACCTGGAACGACCATACCGGATCCTCGGCAAGGGACTTCCCCGATGGGTTCACTGGACACACCACGGGCGCCCGAGTCGCCAATAGTGTTCCGCGGCAGTACGTCGATGCCTTCAGCCTCGAGACAGATCCTGCGAAGAACGTCGACTTCATCGCCACGTGGGACGGCTGGCGCGCCCCGTTGTCGATCTCCGACTTCAGGGCATGGCTGGGGGCCAAGGCTGCCGAGCAGGGCAACGCCGGGCGCTTGGTGGCCTCCGTGGGCAACACCCCGAGCAACTGCACCAGTGTCCCCCTCGCCAAGCTCCCTTGAACGTCCACCCTCCACTCTGGAGTCGACATGCTCACGCTGCTGGTCGTCTTCTCCTACGACGCCTACGCCTACAAGTTCCACAACGACCCGACCGGCTTCGACCAGGGACCTTTCCGCTGGGAGCTCCCGGCGTTCGTCGGGGCAGTCAACACCTACAGCTTCGCGGTCCCTGGCCCGTACGAAGAAGCCATCGAGCGTGGGATCCTCTCCTGGGATCAGACACAGATCCCTGGATCCCGACTCGCCACCTCGGTGACCACCACCCACAAGCAGAGCCTCGCAAATAGCGACAACGTCAACTCGATCTCCGCCATCGTGATGATGGATCTCGCCAATGGGCCTGGGATCGACGCGAATTTCTTGCCCTGCGTCACCATGGGGCTGACCGAAATGCGCTACTCCGCCGACTTCTTGGGGATCGGCACCAACCACATCAAGGAAGCGGACATTCTGTTCGACGCCGACTGCGACTGGGATCTGTCGATGGCCGCGGAGTACTACGACGTGCTCGATCAGCGGTACCTCGACGATCGGATCGATCTTGAACAGATCGCGATACACGAGGTCGGCCATGCGGTCGGGTTGGAGCACGAGTACGGAATCTCCAACTCGGATCTGGCGAACAACCTGATCGACTACGAGGGTTGGCCAGCCACGATGGCTGAGTCCCTAGGGGGCGGGAGCGTCTACGACAGCGGCTTCCGCCAGCCCCGATATGTGGTCAACGAGGACGATCGCGAGGGGGTACGAGATCTGTACATCCCACTCGCCAGCGCTCCCTTCGACTGGGCTGCCCAGTCCTATCGAGTGGACAACGACGAGGTGCTGCTTGCGATTGCAGGCAGCAACTGCGACAAGTGGGTGGGCAAGATGGTGTCCCGACCAGATCCGATGGTCGACATCTTCGCCGTGGCCCAGGATCAGGAAAACCAAGACTACGGGGACTGTCCGAACTCGTGGAGCGCCCCTCCGGTGGTGGCACCTGCCCCACTGGAAGCGTACAATGGCAGCTTCATCCAAGTGCGATTCGTGTTGAACAACCTCGGCGTTGGCCAGGGGCTGGTCACTTGGCAGGTCCACTTCACCAACGATCTGACCGACACCAACTGCACCAGCGATGGATGCTGGGTGGTGCACGAGGACAGCTACAACGTGGCCGCGAACACCCCGTACCAGTGGGATGGGGTGGACATCGAAGTCCCCATCGATGCCCCTCCAGGGGACTACTACATCCAGCTGGTGATGGACAGCGACAATGCCTTCACAGCGGAGGACGACGAGCTCAACAACACCGCTGTGTGGAACCAGAAGGTCCGAGCCCTGGGCACGGTCTGTGGCTGCCGGACCTCCCCGACGAGCCCGACAATGGCGTTGTTGGGGCTCGGTCTGCTGGGACTGGTATCACGTCGGCGCTCACCCCATCGACGGTGACCTTCGCGTCTCGAAGAGTGCCATCGCCAGGGCCTCCAGGGTGTGGATCTCGTGCAGCGACACCTGCTCGGCGACCTGGTGGAACAGATCGAAGGATCGATGCTGCACCAACCCCACCGCCTGCCGCTCGAAGGCCCGCCCCAGCACCCGGCGAGGGAAGTCGTCGTCCACCTCCCACTCCATGGCCTCCAGGCAGTCGCGCAGCAACGTGTGATCCGCATCGAAGGTGTGCACGTGTAGCTTGCCGATCTCGTAGGCACGATCCGCCACCACGGCATCTCCCCAGTCGATGATTCCACACAGTCGGCCCTCCGCCACGTAGCAGTGGTTCTGCACCAGGTCCCCGTGCACGAAGGCGGGCTCGGGCTCGGGCAGCGACTGCACGTAGTGGGTCACCCGGTGGCGCAGCCGAGCCGGAAGTGCGCTGCGCTCCAGCGCCCGCACCACGCTCCCCGGCTGCCAGAACGCCACGTCGGTGGCTCCCTCGACAGGCAGCGCGTGCACCCGCTTCAGCTGCGCTCCGAGCTCGCTCGCCACGCGACGTCGCTGCACCGTGGACAGCTCCGCCTTCCACCACGGCTCGCCTCGCATCCGCGCCGTCACCAGGTACGGCCACGGCGTGTGCGGGTGCTCGGGTCGCAGCGAGCCGGTGGCCAGCAGCTCGGGGACGAGCAGCCCAGGATCGGAGCGGGCGCGCCGATGACCATCGGACTCCGCCAGCCAGGCCTTCCGCCACGACGGCGTTCCGCCGAAGAACTTGACCACCACCTCCCCCGCCAGGAAGGTGGGATGCGTGGCGTTGTGGCCTGCCGCGATGGTCGCTGGCGCCGGTCCGAGCCAGTGGCGCTCCAGCACCTCGCACACGCGCTCACGCCACGCGGGCTGCACCTACACGCCGATGAACATCTGCTCGATGCACACGTCCTGGTTGTTGCTCAGGCGTCCGGTGGCTGCCGTCATGCCCCAGTTCACCACCGTCTCCCCGCCGAAGGTGCTGCGCACCAGCTCGGCGGGGAAGCTCGCCCTCAAGGCGTCGTCCAGGTAGACCTTCAGCCCGCCCTTGGGCGTCCACACGATCCGCAGCGGATGACGCCGACCGTCTTCCAGGTTGGGCAGCTCCACCACCGTCGGGTCGCTGGTGAGGTGCATCGCGTCGCCGTTGATCCGCAGCGCCAAGTGATCGGCGAAGGGATCCGACAGATGGACGTTGCGGTAGGTGTCGAGCTCGATGCCGATGGAGGGCGACAACCCCCCGAAGCCCATCCCCTCCCCTCGGAACCCCGTTCGCATGCCGGGATGGAACACGAAGGCGATGCCGTCGGCTCCTTCCTGATCCTTTGCACCCAGCATCACCGACAGCTTCATCTCGAAGGGACTCTGCAGATCCAACGACTTGTGGAACCAGGCCGAGCCCGTCACGTACTGCGTGTCCGGCGTCAGTCGGATGCACTCCTGGTCGAGCACCTGGGCGCTGCCCCCCAGCCGGAAGTCCTGCACGCTGGTCTGGGCGTGGGCGGTACCGCCCAGCAGCAGGGCCAACAGGAACGTGGTCATGATCGGGCCTCCGCTGGGTGTGACACAGGACCAAGGTACCATCAGGCGAGGCAACGCTCGATGGCATCCTTCAGATCCGCCTGGGTGAAGGGCTTCTGCAGCGCCACCCGAAATCCGTGATCGCCGGGCTGCGCCAGCGCGTCCTCCGGTGAGTAGCCGCTGGCCGCGATCCCCACCACCACGTCGCCGTGGCGCTCCCGCAGGGCCGCCATGGCCTGTACTCCGCCCATGCCCCCAGGGATGGTCAGATCGAAGATGACGACGTCGTAGGGCGTTCCCTGCTCTTTTGCGAGGGCGTAGGCCGCCAGCGCCTCGGCACCGTCGGCCACGGAGTCCACCTCGTGCCCCAGCCACCGCAGGGATCGCTCCACCGCCCGACGCACGAAGCGATCGTCGTCGAGCAGCAGGACCCTCCGACCCAGGGCGTGCACGGGTGCCTCTTCGCTGGCCAGCTGCGGATCGTCGGTGGGAGAGGCGGGCAGCAGGAGGCGGAAGGTCGCGCCACGACCCGGCGCGGACGTCACGGTGAGCCTGCCCCCGTGGCGCTCCGCCACCGAGCGCGCGATGGCCAAGCCGAGGCCCGTGCCGCCGGGACGCTCCGTGAAGTACGGGTCGAAGATGCGCGGCTGCGCCTCTGGCGAGATCCCCACCCCGTCGTCGGTGAAGTCGACGGCCACCCACTCCTTGGAGGGGGAGCTCGCGGTGATCTGCAGTGTGCCGCCTTCCTGCATCGCCTGCCGTGCGTTCAGCGCCAGGTTCCGGAACACGTGCGCGATCTGGTTGGTGTTGACCGCCACCGGAGGCACGTCGGGCGACACCGAGAAGACCACGTTCACCGGAGAGCCACGCACCGCATAGGAGCAGACCTTCTCCAGTAGCCCACCGAGATCGGCGGCCTCCGTGACCGGGCTCCCACCGCTGGCAAAGGTCAGCAGCTGGGCCGTGAGCGCCGTGCCCGTGCGCAGCGCGTCGGAGATCTCGCTGACGAGCTGATGCGCCTCGTCGTCGTCGACCTGGTCGCGCAGCAGCTCCAGGTTCATGGTGGTGGAGGCGAGCAGGTTGTTGAAGTCGTGGGCGAAGCCCCCCGCCAGCAGACCGAGCGATGCCACCCGCTCCTCCTCGGCGCGGCGTCGGAGCTGGTACTCCACCGTCAGGCGCTCCCTGGCCAAGCGCGCCTCGTCGTCCGAGAAGGACTGGTTGATCAGGAAGACCGACATCGTGAGGGTGACGACCCCGATGATGCCCGCTGTCTGCAGGAAGAGCTGGCTGGGAGGCAGCTGTAGCGGGATCCAGATGGGCAGCTGCACCCCCGCCACGAACAAGCCCACGAAGGCGAACAGCGTGGCCGCCGTGATGGCCGCCCACACAAGGCCCGTGCGCAAGCCACCGAGCATGCCTCCGATCAGGGGGATCACCACCAACCAGAACACGAAGCGCGCCTCGAATCCCCCGGAGATCACGAGGGACGCCGCCAGGCACAGGTAGCCACTGGCCGTGCACACGTTGGCGGCCCAGACCGGGCTCCTCGCGTGCAGCGGCAACACGGCCAGACACCCGGCGATGGCCACCAGGTCGAGCCCCATCAACACATAGGCGCCCACCACGGCGTACAGCAGGGTGTAGAACGCGGCGACGGCACACAAGGCCAATGCCGTAGAGCGAAGGACCCGCCTACGTCGCTCGGCTAGCCGGCCGCCATGGGGGCCTCCCCCCGACCGAATCGTCTGCACCATGTGCCCCCTCGCCAACGAACACCCTAGCCGAGATCCCACGGCCATTGTGCCACCTTGGCACGACTTCACAAAGGCAGGACAGCCCTGGGTTCCGGGTCATCGCGCGCGGGCCACGCTCGTCGCGAGGTGGTCCACGAAGGCGCGCAGCTTGACCGGTTGCACGCGCGCCTTCGGGTACACCGCCCAGAAGCGTGCCTCGGGCAGAGCCCAGTCCGGCAGCACCCGCACGAGGCGGCCGGTCTGCAGGTGCTCGGCCACCAGCAGCTCGCTGGTCACCCCGACCCCCGCGCCCTGCAGCACCGCCTGCACTACCGACAGGTAGTCGTCCACGCGCAGCCGGACGTGCAGCGGAACCGAGGGCTCCCCGTAGCGTGACAGCCCCAGGGGCAGGAACTCCACGAAGGGCACCTGCGCGCGAACGTCCAAGACAGCGGCCAGCTCCGGGGTGGCCACCGCGATCAGACTCGCGCTCGTCAGTCGGCGGCTCGTGAGCTCCGAGTCCGACAGGCGAGAGCCCGTCCGCACGGCCAGATCCACGTCCTCCTGCAGCGGGTTCACCAGGCGGTCCGTGAGCGACAGCTCGATGGAGACCTTGGGGTGCAGCCCCAAGAACGACGCACAGGCCGGCGCCAGCATGGCGGGTCCCAGGGCGGGTGTGCCGGAGATCCGGAGCAGCCCCTCCACCTCCCCCGTGGTCGACGCCACCGCCCGCTCGGCCTCCGCCAGGGCGACCTGGGCGCGGCTGGCGTGCTGGTGGTAGGCAGCGCCAGCGTCGGTGAGTCGCACGGAGTGCGTGTCCCGCAGGAAGAGCGATGCGGCGAGGTGGTCCTCCAGACGCTGGATCGCTCGGCTCACGGTGGATCGCGTCACCCCGAGGCTCGCCACTGCGCCCCGAAAGGAACCCGCCTCCACCACGGCCAGGAAGACGTCCACGTCGCTGAATCGTGCCATGCCCCATGGTGCCACGCTCCGGCGCTCGGGGTGATCCATCTGCGGGACACCGCGTCCCCGACGTGATCGTGCCTACACGCGCTGGTCGAGGAGCACGCTACTCGAGGTTTCGTCGCAGGAAGCGCGCCCCGATGCCGCTCGCGGCCCCCGTGACCAGCGCCTGCCGCTTCATGGGACCACCCACCCGGCGCCTCACGCGACCGAGCTGTCGTCGGCAGGTGCGCATCTCCAGGTAGTTGGTGTGGCGAGCCGACTTCACGTAGCGCCGTCCGCCACGGAGATCCGGCCGATGTTGCCGCTTCATGGTTCCCAGATGGGTCCGCAGCGCTCCTCCTTTCGGCGCCACCGCGTCGGCCACGATCAGCTCGGCCATCTCATCGAACAGCGTGTAGGCCGCAGATGCGAACTCGGCGAAGCCCAGCACCGCCAGCGTCGGATGGGTGCGCGAGAACAGGCCCAGATAGAGATCTGGTCGTCCGTCCCGCATCGACGACACCGCTGGCTCGAGGAACGGACAGCTGTGGTGCTACCCCGTCGCCGTCACCACCAGATCGACCTGCTCCTTGCTGCCGTCCACGAAGTGGACCCAGCGCCCGTCGAGGTGTGACACATCCCCCTTCGCGACAAAGTCTCCGTGCGCCCATCACCCGCTGCTCCAGCCAGAGCCCACGTGCCGCGAACACGTCCGAGGGCATGCCGAAGATGTGCTTGGGCAGGAAGTGGTAGCCACGGCGCACGCTCAAGAACGCCTGATCGGCGGCGAAGGCTGCGTCACAGGCGATGTCGACGCCAGAGTTCCCAGCCCCGACCACGAGCACGCGCTTGCCTCGGAAGATCTCCGCGTCGCGAGGAGGCCCTGTTGCGCACGCTGTCCGAGTAGCCTTCTCGGCGCGACCCACGCCTCGCACGAACGCGCACTGGCTCGGGCCTTCGGGACTGCGTCCCTGCAGGCAAGCCGAGCAGCCCATCGACGAGCAGGGCGAGAATCAAGGGCAGAGCCTCGTGATCGAGATGAAGTTCGCCACATGACTCGCGGTGGTCGAGAAAGGCCCCTTCGCACCTGCTTGATTGATGCGAACATCGAGATGCTGCCCTTTGGTCAGGATCACGTCGTCGCTGTGGCCCACGGACGGGTAGACGGTTCCCGGTGGCTCCACGTGGCTTGCATAGGAACGAATGTCGCCGTTCACGTATAGGCCAATGGCGAAGAGCACCTCGCTGACGAGAATACCGACATCCGCCTCGACCGCCGTGTGCACGCTGTAGACCCCGTCCTCGGGGGCACGAAACGTCCAATCGGCCCCTGTCGTCACCAAGTCGAGCTCGTCCACGACGAGGTCGTTGAAGTTCACCACCTCCGGTGCACCGTCGCCGAACGGTGCATCGTTGGCTCTGCCATACCTGACCACGACAGGAGTGCACCGTCGCTCGTCGTTCTCCTTCTCGACCGCTGCCAGTCGAGCTTGAAGACCATCCACTCGTGTGTCCACCCCGTCCAAGCGCACGTCGATGCCGTCCAGACGGCCCACGATGGCATCCGAGCCCCGTTTCGCGCTCAGCTGGGCAGACACGCAACCAGCGAGATCGTCCTCCTCTCCCGCACACCCGAGGCCCTCCACCACCTGAGAGAGACGAACCCGGTCATCGAATCCCTCCGCGGGGCAGGCCGACAACGGAACCAGGGAGAGGCACACGCAGATGCGAAGAGGCATGGACACGGTCGAACTCCGAGTACGTCAGGGGGGGAAGGCGGTCGGGCGATGCAGGTCGGGCCACGTCAGTCGCAGCACAGCAGGGGCAGCCGAATGGAGCAGGCTCTCGCCTGTGGCCGAGTCGGCTTCGAGTCGGAGGTCCACGCGAGACCACGTCTCCGGGTGTGGACACATAGGCCGTGTTGATTGTCGCGATGAGGCAAAGCCAGCGCCTTCCCGTCGGCCTTCTACACAGGCCGCGGACAAGGTCTGCACCTCGCCGCAAAGGTCGGAGACCTGCTGCTCGAGCAGATCGATCTCGGCACTGAGGACGGGAGCTCCGTCGGGAGGACATCCGAGCACGAACGACAGCATCATCACGGCTACGATGCGGTTCGTCACTTCGACTCCGTCGTTCGAGACCTGGAGGGGCGAACACGTCTGGGAGCCGACAGCGACCAACTGCCAGCGAGGACCAGGCCAGAGGTGGCAGCACCGACGCCGCCCCAGAACAACGCCCTCTGCACACGAAATCGCGCCTTCGCAGGTTCTGGTCCGCAAGCGACACTGTCTACCAAGCATCGAGTCACGGACCGGTCCAACACTGGGGTGACGACAAGGGCCAGCCCCCCGAGCGTTCCCAGCATCGCCCCCGCGATCACCGGCACCTTGGTTCGGCGCGCATAGGGTGGCAGCGGGTCGCCGAGCTCGACATAGGACGTTCGGACGTCACCTCGAGACCGAGCCCGACCGGATCCATACTGGAGGATGAACGCCCGCTGCTGGGGCGCGAACTGACTGAGCCGACCGTCGACCCACAGGTCGACGTTCCTCGCGGGTCGCGGCAGAGGGCGACTCCAATCCAACGCTACCTCCTTGGCCGTCTCGTCCCACTCCCCCACGCGTGCATCTCCCACCCACTCGACGGGCATCGAGTCCTCCACCTCCCCACAGAGGCGCATCGAGATCATCGCGTCCAGCCCTGCGCCAGACTCGACGTCGGCCCGTACGGCATAGGCCTCGGCGACATAGAACCGTGCGCAGGACGCTTCGGGAATCCGCTCGGTCAGACACGTCACCGCTTTCCGGATTCGTCGATGTCGCTCCTCGTACACACCCGCCGCGCCGACGAGGTTCTGCGCAATCACCGCAGCTTCCGCCAGCTCCTGATCGAGGCGCTCCACCCGACACGGCTCCACGGCCGATGCAGCAATCGTCACAGCGAAAAGCCACACGGTCCCTCCAACGGCTCTACGGAAGCCTCGGCCGATTGCAGCTCTTGGTCTCGAAGCTGTCACACAGCACCTCGACCGCCTGTCCGTCGAAGGAAGCGAGGTTCCAGCGATACATCATCGGACGCGCCACACCTGGAAAGGTCACCCGCGCATCCACGACGCCGGCTGGCACGCACCGAGGCCACGTCGCATCGGAGTGGCCGACGAGCTCCACCGAGCCACCGCCGCCCCCCAGCCACCTCACCATTACTTGCACCCCAGCACACTTCGACTGAATAGAGTCACCCAGCACAATTCGCTCTTTCGTCAATATCGTCTCCACCCGAGGCAGTGAGTTCGACTCGAGGGCTGGCACTGGAGGACGGCGCCCGGTCGGCACCTCGAGCTCCCGACGACCCTGCTCCACGGTCGGCAGTGCGACCACCCCCGATCCTTCCTCCCCGGCAGGCTCGTCGACTGTGGCATCTGCAGCTCCATCGGGAGCCCAGCTGGACGAAGGAACGGGAGAGAACCGTGAGGAATGCCCCGCGCGAAGATCACCGCTCGGCCAGGCGAACAGGGGCACTGCGAGGAGCGCGAAGACGAGCGACGACGCGAACCCGACGATGGCTGCGACTCGCACAGCACGACTCGGCCGGTCTGCATGGTCGCTGCCGACATGCGCAGAGGGGCTCGACGAGTCCGACCCGAGGCTCTCCAGAGCAGGTGGACGTCCGCCTTGCTCCCTCTCGAACGCATCATCGCCACGGACGAACTCCCTCGCCCAGTCCCTCAAGGTCACCTGTCCGAATTGGCGCCGGAGCTGGTGCGCAACGTCCGCCAGGTCCTCGCCCGTCGGCCGATGGCCAGGCGCGAAGTCCAGCATCTGGCGGAGCAGGTCCACGACCTGAAGCGGGACACCGAGCCCCTGCACGAGGGTCGCAACGTCCGAGACCCGCCGCTGGTGCAGGCCCGGATCCAGCGGCGTCTCGCCGAATCGTAGTCCCGTCAACAGCCGGTAGGTCAACACTCCCAGCGCGTAGATGTCACCCGCGTGGGTGTCCGATCCACACAGCCGCTCTGGAGACATGTAGCCCGGCGTTCCCACCACCTCGCCCCTGGACGTCACCGCCTCACGCTCGGCGAAGGAGGCGCGCGAAACTCCGAAGTCCAGCAGCTTGAGGTGCCCGCTCGGGGTCAGGCGGATGTTGGATGGCTTGATGTCGCGGTGCAGTAGCTCGAGGGGTCGCGTCTCCAGCTCGGGAACCTCCGCGTACGCATAGTGCAACGCATCAGCGACTCGAGCCACGCACTCGAGCACGGGTCCCACGAGGTGCTCGGCGCTGGATCGGCTCGACGGCCCAGCCACCGGGTGCAGCTTCCCGATCACCTCGGAGAGCGTGGCACCAGGCACGTACTCCATCACCACGGCGAGCCGACCGTTCAGTCGAATGATGTCCTCGGCCCTCACGATGCCCTCGTGCCTCATCTTCACGAGCATCTGGGCCTCGTCCCTGAATCTCCGAACGTGGCTCGGATCGTCTTCGGCACCTGGACGCAGCATCTTGATGGCGACGACCCTGGTGAGACCACCCGTCGTTCGCTCGTTCGCGCGGTAGACGACTCCGAACCCTCCCTGACCGAGCAGGCTCACGATCTCGTACTTGCTGGACCGCTCAGCCTCCACGAGGGGACTGCCCGCGCACCTCGAGGGCCCACCCGAAGAGAGGGCGGTCGATTGGTGCATCGGTCACCTTCGACACTGGGCTTCGTTTGCTGGCCATGGCTCTACACTTCCCGGCGGCAAGTTGACCACAGTAGAGCCATTGTGGCAACACACTGCTGAACTTAATAGGTCTCGCTGCACCGCCAACCAGGGTGGTACTGGGCGAAAGGTCCACGGGGATTTTCGTCATGCACCCATACGTGCAGGTCATAGTGCCACGGCTGTAGGGGCGTGTGGCCCTCCATCGGCCCGTCGAACACCTGGCAGAACAGCTCCGGCGGAGCAGCCCACTCGCCCTGCTGCCGAGTGCTCGGATCGAAGGTGATCTCCCCGTCCAGCAGCGCAGGCAGCACGTACTCCACCCCGGCCAACACGAGACCGTCTCCCTCGGGCATGTACAGCAGGATCTCGGGCGCCAGCAGCTCGATTCGTTGATCGAGCGACGCCTGGACGCGGGTGTAGTGCCACCCCATGGCTGCCCCCGTCTCGTCCGCCTCGCAGGGCAGCGCCTGGTAGCCGTCCGCCCGCGCCAGCTCCACGTCCGCGTACCGAGCCGTCGCCGCCCTCACCGCCGCCAGATCGTCCTCGGGATCGCACCCCGCCGTCGGCTCGTCGATGACCACGGGCGCTGGGTCGCAGCCAGCCCACAGCACCACCGCCCACATCGGACGTCGCATCCGCACCCCCGCCTATTCTAGGAGCAACCCGAGGAAGGTGCGCAGCATCGGGTCCAGATCATCGCGCACGAAGGCGGCGTGTACGTGCTGCCGGAACGCCCGATCGTGCCGCTGCGCGTGCTCGAGGTAGCGCACGAACACCGAGCCGGGTGGCACCGTCAGCGGCCCGATGGCCTGCTTCATCGCCGTGGGATCCCCGTCGTGGTCCCGGATCCGCTGCACGGCGTGCCGGGCCGCCAGGAAGTCGGCCACGATGGGGTGCGAGAAGCTCACGGTGCCGCTTGCCTCCCCCGCTCCGAAGAAGGCGAACTGCAGGATGGCCATGATCGCGTCGCGGCCTCGCTCGGAGCCTGGATCCAGGCCCGAGACCATCAGCGTGAGGCTGCGGGCCACCTCCACGGGGAGCGGGCCGGGCGAGCCGGATGGAGAGCGCTGCCGAGCGTGCGCCAGGGACTGCAAGATCTCCAGCAGGGAGTTGCGGCCCGCGCTCTTCAGCGCCTGAGCGACCCCCTCACGCTCCTCGGGCGTGAGCACGCGCAGATGCTCGAGCCCGTCGCCGTCGGCCTGCGCCACGTCGCCGAGGCCGCGTGGCAGCTCTGCCCCCGGCTGCACGTCGAGGGAGGAGGGCCCTGCGTCGTCGGGGGTGGGACCCGCGGCGAAGTCGGACCAGTCGAACAAGTCCTTGTTCCACTCCCGCTCGATCATGCGGTTCACGATGATGGTGAGCACGTCGAAGTCGTCTTCGATGCCGACCTTGTCGTCGTCGGCCATCTCGAGGATCTGATCGCAGTAGAAGGGCAGACCCATCAGGTCACGCAGCACCGGCGAGCCCGTGACCTGCTGCACGAAGGCCTCGATCCGGGGCGAGTCCTGCCGACCCTCCCGCTCCTGCTCCAGCCGAATCCAGGCCAGGTGCCGCCAGGCCGACTCGTCCCAGGGCGCAAGCTCGATCAGCTCCACGTCGCGTCCCATCTGCTGACTGTCGGCCACGAAGACCCGCAGATGGGCACTGGTGGTGAGCAGCGAGTCGCGGGTGCACAGCAAGATCTGCGCGCGACTGCCGGGTGCGTCCATCAAGGCTCCGACGGTCTCGAAGAAGGCACCGTCGCCCGAGTAGACCTCGTCGAGCCCGTCGAACATCCAGGCGGTGTGCCCGTGCACCAGCAACCACTCGAACTGCGCCCGCGTGACGGGCCGGGCGAGCTCGGTGGCGATGCACGCCTCGATGAGATCACCGACCCGCTGGCTACCGTCCGTGTCGGCCCGCCCACCCCGCAGCTGTCGCTCGGTGAAGGCGATGGGGCGCAGTCCGGCCACGCCGCGCCCCTTGGCCTGGCGAAACGACTCGTGCAGCTGCAGCGCCAGGGCCTGGAAGGCCACCGACTTGCCGCCCCCCGCACTGCCGTCGATGATCCGCAGCCGCGCCCGGGACGGGCGTCCAGCGAGATCGTCGGCGATGGCAGAGACCACGTCGGCGCCGGCCCCCGATCCGTCCGGCGCCAGGTACGGCTGGGGCACCCGGCGCGTGCTCCGCGCCTTGGCGAACAGTCGCCGCATCACCGACACGCGGTCCGCGCCGTCGGCCCGGTAGTCGGCGTCGAAGAACTCCACGGGAACGCGGATCCCGCCCTCCCCACCGGGCGCCGACAGCAGCTGCCGGGCCTGCGAGACGAAGGCGCTGGAGAGACCCAGCCGCGTGGGCGTGAGCAGGATCCCCGCCGATCCGGCCGGAGCAGAAGCCAGCTGCTGCCGGAACTGCTCGAGCCAGGTGGACTCACGCTGATCGGCCCGCTGGCGCTCGGCCTCGCTCATCTCCTTGCGCGACCGTCGCTCCTCCTCGTCCACCCAGACGATCAGAGAGCGCTCGCCCTGCTGGTAGACGACGAAGCCCTCCCCCTCCCGCACGGGCTGCGCAGCACCGGCGGTCAGGTAGGCGCGGCTGTCCTCGGCGAGCGTCACGGCCTCCCCCCAAGCGAGACCGGACCATATCGTGGCGATGGTACGCTCCGGTCCCTCGGGAGGCAGGCGATGGAAGGCAGGTGCACTTGCGGCGCGGTCCGCTACGAGCTGCGTCGTCCCCCACTGTTCGTGCACGCGTGCCACTGCACCTGGTGCCAGCGAGAGACGGGCTCGGCCTTCGTGCTCAACGCCCTCGTCGAGAGCAGTGAGGTGGCCCTGCTACAGGGCACCCCCGAGGTGGTCGACACCCCGTCGGCGAGCGGTGCCGGGCAGCGCATCAGTCGCTGCCCTGGGTGCCGCACGGCACTGTGGTCGAACTACGGCGCCAACAAGGCAGACGTGATCCGCTTCGTGCGGGTGGGCACGCTCGAGCAGCCCGGTGCGGTGCCCCCCGACGTGCAGATCTTCACCTCCTCCAAGGTGCCGTGGCTGCCGCTCCCGGAGGGTGCGCGGGTGTTCGAGGCCTTCTACGATCGCAACCAGGAGTGGCCCGCCGAGAGCCTCGCACGGCGCCGCGCCTGCCTGGACGCCGCCAAGCGAGGGTGAGGCCTCATCGCGACAATCAACTCCGTTGATTGTCGCGATCGAGCGGAGCGCGCCTGATCCGGGGTTGCAGTGGGACTGGAACGAGCGAGCGTGCGAGCGAGTGCAGGGAGCGCTGCAAGTCCAGGCGCGGAGCGGCAACCTGTAGCATCGCGACAATCCACTCCGTTGATTGTCGCGATCAGGTGGGCCGCTCGGCCGCTGGGTAACTGCCCAGGACCCTCAGATCGTCACAGGCCTGGCGCGCGGTGGCCAGCGCGTCGCTGACGGCCTGCGACGAGGCGTGGCCCACCAGATCCACGTAGAAGCGGTACCGCCAGGGCTGCTCCAGGATCGGGCGCGACTGCAGCTTCGTCAGGTCCACGCCGTGGTCCGAGAACGCCGTCACCACCTTGGCCAGCGCTCCGGGCTCGTGGGCCAGATCGAACATGGCGGAGGTGGTGCACGCCGCCTCCGCAGGCACGGTGACGGCTTCGGTGCTCACCTCCACGAACCGCGTGTAGTTGCCCGACTGGCTCTGGATCCCGCTCGCGAGCACGTGCAGCCCGTAGCGCGTGCCGGCCTCGGCCGAGGCGATGGCCGCCACCTCCACCGCACCGCGCTCCCGCACCGCCTTGGCGGCCCCCGCCGTGTCGAAGGACTCCACGGGGCGGATCCAGGGGTGGTCGAGCAGGAAGCGCTCGCACTGCCGCAGCGCCTGGGGGTGCGACCGCACCTCGCGCACGGCGTCGAGGGAGGTGTCGGGCAAGGCGAGCAGGCAGTGGTCCACGTGCAACACCACCTCCCCCGTGATGGTCACGCCGCCCTCCCCGAGCAGATCGTAGGTCTCGGTGATGGAGCCGGCCGTGGTGTTCTCGATGGGCAGCAGCGCGAGGTGACAAGCACCGCCGAGCACCGCCTGCACCGCAGCACGGAAGGTGGGCTGCCCCACGAGCCAGGTGCCCCCCTCGCGGTTGGCGTAGCGCTGCTGCGCGGCCAGGTGGGTGTAGCTGCCCTCCACGCCCTGGTAGGCCACCCGCAGCGGCTGACTGGATCGCTCGTTGAGGTGGGACTGCTGACGCGCCACCGACCACTGCAGCAGCAGCCGGTACAGCTCGTCCACTCGGTTCGGATCGAGCCCTCGCTCGGTGGCCATCGCCACGACCCGCTGGAACACGACCCCCTCGCGCTGCTGATCGCGCAAGGGGCTCGCCACCTGCAGCTTGGCCTCGGCGATGGGCACCGCCAGCTGCAGCCGTCGCTCGAGCACGTCGATGAGCTCACGGTCGAGGGCCTCGATCCGTTCGCGCAGCGACGCCAGATCCGCAGGTGAGGGCACCGAACCTCCAGAGGCGTCAGCGGACGGCGTGCACCGTCAGGGTCACGTCGAGCGTCTCAGCCGTCTCGTTGTACAGACGTACCTCGTCGTCGCTCACCACGCGGAGCTGGAGAAGGCCCTTGCTGTAGGCCGTCAGCTGCGCGGGCACACCGGAGCTGTACGAGCCCGCCACCACCCCGACGGTGTGCTCGTCCAGGGTCACGAAGGCCAGCTCGTCGTCGTCGGGCACCACGCGCACGTCTCCGGGCACCATGGGGCGCAGCAGGCCACCCCGAGCGCCCACCACCCAGGTCATGAGCGCGTTGGAGTCGTCTTCCGTCACGCCCACCCAGAAGTCACCGTCGGCGAAGGCCGTGGCGCTGATCTGATCGTTCTCCCAGGACGACAGCACGTGGGGGCCGTCGAGGAAGGTGCCCTGCTCGTCGAGCACGGCGTAGTAGGGCAGGTCCGGGCCCCCCTGCTCGGCCGCCACGAAGATGGTGCCCTGCGAGCCACACACCACACTCACGTCGTCGGTGATGTAGGAATCCGCCAGCCGCACCCGCCGATCCACCGTGCCGTCGGTGCGGACGAGGACCAAGTCGGTGGCCGTGTAGTCCCCCTCGGGATCGTCCACACCCACCGCGACGGCGAGGCGGCCATCGGAGAGCACGTCCATGGCCACGTAGGAGCTGGAGGTCGCGAACAGCCGCTGCACCGAGCCCGCCACGCCCTTGGCGTCGAAGACCTGCAGGTTCAGCTCGTAGTCGCCGAGCTTGTTGTCGTAGCCGTTCCACACCACCGCGTACCCACCGTCGGGAAGCCCCACGACGGAGACGTCGTAGGACTCGTCGGACCAGCTGGTGCCCTTCACGAGGGTGCCGTCCGCGTCGTACTGGTCGGCCCCCACGAAGCCGCCCACGCCATCTTCCCAGCCGTCGTAGGCCACCACGAAGCCGCCGG
The DNA here is from genome assembly GCA_019634415.1 of Myxococcales bacterium. Classification (GTDB taxonomy): domain Bacteria; phylum Myxococcota_A; class UBA796; order UBA796; genus DRPG01. Next base: position 76,088 of record JAHQVJ010000216.1, on the reverse strand, counting down.
AGCGGAGCGCGTGCACCCGCAGGTCGTAGTACTGGACGTAGCCAGCGTCGCAGCAGTCCGACACATAGTCGTCGAGCACCACCTTGGTGGTACCCCCGTCGGGCGACACGATGCTGCCGCTGTAGACGGTCACGTCGCCCTTCTTGACGTAGCCCTCCACGAACACCACGTGGTCGCCAGAGGTCAGGGTGGCTGCAGCCACGCCGTCGTAGAAGTAGTCGAAGGTGTCCTCGAAGGCGACGCGCGCCTCGTAGTGGGCGGGACGAAGCACGGGGTAGTCCCCATGATCGTAGACCACGCCCTGCCACTCGAAGGTGGCCCCATAGGTCTTGTCGACCTCTCCGAGCCCGTGCTGTAGCTGCAGGACCTCACCGGGCGCGAGGCGGGCGGACTGCAGTGCAGCTGCCCCGTCGGCGCCGTCCTCACCATCCACACCGGGCAGTCCATCGGCACCGTCCATGCCGTCGGCTCCCCCACAGGCCACCGCTGCGGTGGCCATCATCATCAAGGCGAGGTGTCTCATCGGTCTGCTCCCTCGGCCCGAACCTCGATGGACGGGCACGGCGGCAGCGTCGGAGCCCACGACACCCCATTCGACTCGCATTTCACTCCTCGGCGTCGGCCTCGGAGCGGCGGGTGCGCTTGCCTCGAGCCACCTCTGTAGCCAGAGCGTCCAACCGCGTGGTCCAGACGTGGCGAAAGTGGGACAGCCAGGCATCCACCTCCTGCAGCGGATCCGACAGCAGCGTGTAGACCCGGCGCGCCCCATCCACCCGAGAGCGCGCGAAGCCCGCCTCACGCAGCACGCGCAGGTGCCAGGAGACGGCGGCCTGCGTGATGCCGAACTCGGCGCGGATCACCTCCACCACCTGGCCCGACGCCAGATCGCCCTCGGCGAGCAGCTCCAGGATCCGCCGGCGCACGGGATCGCCGAGGACCTCGAAGGCGCTGGTCACGCCTGCTCCCCCGAGTAGAAGGCCCGGGTGCGCTCGGCGGCGGCACGCGCATGCTGCGCCTCCTCCCCGCTGGCGATGGCCGCCTCTCCCCACAGAGCACTGCTCTGTGCATAGAAGCCGCGGGCCTCGGGGGACTCGGCCCAGGCCGCCCCCTCGGTGCTCACGTCGGCTGCGGGATCGGCCAGGTGCCACTCCAAGCCCAGCAGCGCCAGCTCCCAGCCCACCCCGCCCGCTCCGGGCCCGAACTTGTCGTAGTGCTCGTCCCACACGGGGGCGAGGTGCTCCAAGGTGAGCTTCGTGCCTCCCTCGACCCCGGTCAGCCGCACGTCGACCCAGCTCACCGATCCCTGGAACTCCCAGGTCAGCGCGAAGTGCTCTGGCGGCTCACAGGCGGTGATGCTGCCGCTGGCGTTGCCCTCGATCTGGTAGCGGCCACCGAGCTCGAGGTCGCCAGACACGCCGGGGAACCAGCGCGGCAACCGCTCGAGGCTCGTCAGCGCCTCCCACAGATCAGCGGCATCGGTCTCGTAGACCCGAGTGGCGATGAGGGCCTTTGCCGGCTTGCCGTCGTGGGTGGTGTCGCGAACCACGCGCGTGGTGGTGCGCAGGTGGGCGGCGAAGTCGAAGGTCATGATGCTCTCCCAAGTGTCCCCGCTTATACAAACGATGACTTGTACAAGCAAGATCTGATCTTCCGCGAGCCAGCTCGTCGCTGGACAAGCGCTCTCATGAGCGACACGACACCAGCGCATCACGCCATCGACTACATCGAGATCAGGGTGCGAGACGTGGCCCAGGCGAAGGCCTTCTACGCCGCGGCCTTCGGCTGGCAGTTCACGGATGGCCGCATCGTCGAGCCCCCCTTCGACTTTCCCGGTGGGCGGCGCTTCCACTTCGCCGATCCGAGCGGCAACGTGCTCGCGGTGTGGTCGTTGCTCTAAGATGCGGCCGGAGGTGGCCATGGTCTCCTGGCTCGTCGTTCTCGCTGCGTGCAACCTGGACTCCCTGCTGGACGACGTCGACGTCGACCCCGCATCTGCCGCAGGCGACGTCACACAGCAGTCCGCGCCACCCATGCGCTACGTCACCGCGTCGCTGCTGAACCTGCGCGACGCACCTGGTGGAACCCAGTCCGGCACGCTGTCGATCAACACCCCGCTACAGGTGCTCGACGCCCGAGGCGACTTCAGCCAGGTGCGCGTGGCCAACGGTGCCGTCGGCTGGGTGGCCACCGAGTTCCTCGCGGAGACGGCCCTGTCCCTCGATCGCGCCCTCACCGAGGCCAAGGAGGCCACCGAGCCTGCGGCGCAGCTGGCCTGGGCCCAGCGAGCCGCGGCCATCGACGTGCGCAACAAGGACGTGCTGTCGACCCTGGCCAGCGCCTACCGCGCCGTCGGCGACCTGTCGGTGGCCGAGCGGGTGGAGCGACAGCTCCAGTGGCCCGACGACATCCTGCTCGCCGGCCCCCGGAGCCCCGCCGAGGACGGCACGCTGCGACTGGAGTGGAAGCTGCACGATGCGGCCCCCGCCAAGGTGGTGGGGGGAACCCGCTTCGGCACCGTGGAGCCCGACGCTGCCGCAGCGATGGGGGTGCCGGTGGGCCGCACCGTCTGGGTGCTACCCACCCGAGGTCCCGCCGTGCAGGGCGTGATCACCGAGGTCCACAGCGGCGTGTTCAACGAGTGCGGCGGCACCTTCGGCTACACGGTTGGCGCGAAGGCCGAGCTGCCGGAGGGGCAGCGCGCCATCGCGTGGACCCTGAGCGAGCCTCCGGCGTCGTGGCACACCGACGCACCCACGGTGGACAGGCGGCGCGTGGCGGATCTGGTGAAGGCCCAGCTCGACGATCGCTTCCCCGACCCCGTGCTGTCGGTGGCCCCCGGCGAAGGGGGCGCGCGAGTACAGGTGATCCAGACGCTGCCGAGCGACCACGCCGACGTCACCCGGCTTCGGATCGCCAAGCTGCGGGTGGTGGGCGACCAGGTGGTTCCGCTGGGCGAGCCGCAGGAGTTCGAGACGATGATGGAGCTGGAGACCCCCACGGTGGGCCGCGACATCGACGGCGACGGACGCATCGAGACCCTGTTCGACGGACCGTGTCAGGCGATCCTGGAGGATGCGGACGGCTCGTTCCCCGTGCAGACGGCCGTGCTCTGCTGCGGCTGCTGATCGCACTGGGTCAGCCAGAGCCCGGCCAGCCCACGAATTATCGCAGACTCTGTGCAATCGACGATGGCGGGCGTCACCGTTAGCCGATTTGTGCGCTCCGAACGTCGTTGGTCGGGCGCACACCCGTTGTCGGCGCCTCGGCGTCTTTGTGAGTTGTCCCATGATTCAATCGATGCGCCTCGCTGCGCTCAGCGCAGTGGCGAGCTGCGCGCTGTCGGAGCCCCCCCCTCCATCCCTGTCGGTCCCGTCCCCGTCGGCCGAAGACACCTGCACTCAGGTGACGCGAATGGTGGACGAGCACACGGCCGTCTCTGGGTGCCAGCAGGACGTGGAGGCCTGGCCCACGCTGCAAACACGCCCAGCCACCCACACCCTCGCCCGCATGGGAGGCGGCCCCCCGGTCCTCCCGCGGAACTGCCGCTACGTGTCGTCGAACGCCATCGCGGCGGAGCTCCTTCAACTGTGCGCCGAGGACGAGCACATCTTCTCGGGTGGCTGCTACGTCGGCGGCGCCTCCTTGCTGATCGACTCGACGCCCTTCGAAGCCAGCTCGCCCGACGACACACCAGACGATGGCGAAGCCTTCGAAGACACTGACGTGTACTCCGGATGGACGTGCCGCCGCGCCTCGGGGGGCTCGGATCGGGTTGGAACCAGCGCCCTGTGCTGCAGGTAGGAGGCCCCATGCACAAGACCATCACGCTCGCTTCGGCGGTGACCTTCCTCGGGCTGATCGGCGCGGCCGTTGCGCTGGCTCAGGATCCTGATCCTCCAGATCAAGGCCCTCCAGAGCCGGACTATCTGCCCGCTCCAGACGCGCTGGGAGAGTGTTTCTGGGTCGCCGAAGACAACACCAGCAACGCAGGAGGACTACGCACGGAGTGTCCACCGAGCGCCTTTCCCGTGATCTCGGGAATGTACAAGGTGGACATCGACGAGAGCCTCTTCGACGAGGTCATGATCCTCTCGGTGGGGTTCGGAGAGTTCGCAGACGGCACCAGCCATGATCAGTTCTTCGATGGCTATGCGCTCCACGACGACCATCAGCATGGAGAGCCGTTCCCGAACAGCACGGCGACGAACATCCTGGGCCACGAGATCGTGCAGTCAGGAGGCATTTCCCACCACGTATTGAGGGGAGGATCGCACGCCTACGAGATGCGGACCCTGTGCTGCCACTCGAAGCCTCAGATGCTGGGTGTGGACACCTTGGACGAGTGCGTCTACCTGACGGATCTCGTCGAGACCCAGCCGGTGAGCCACCCGATGTTCGGCACGCAGCACGTCGCCACCCTGGAGTGCACCACCGGCAAGATCGCCGGGGGCGGCTGCCAGCCGCGGTTCGATCACGATGATGCCCCGTTTTCCCTGACGGGAAGCCACCCCTACCGGGGCACGGTCAACAAGTTCCTGCCCACCGGACCCCACGGCGCATTGGGCCCGAGCGGCTGGGCCTGCCGAACGAGCGACCAGCCCCACGTGCCCAAGAGCTGGAACGAGGTCCCGCCCTACCACGCCATCGCGGTCACCGCGCTTTGTTGCGAGTAGCAGGCATGTACCGCTGACTCACGTCGCCTGGCGGATCGGGACCTCGGGGTCCAGCTCGTAGCCCTCGGGGGTGCGCCGCAGGATGCCGCGCAGCCCCAGCGTGCGCAGCTTCGCCAGGTTCACGTGCACGCGGTTGCGGGTGGACTCCACGGCGATGCGCTCGCCGGGCCACCCCGCCTCGAACAGACCGTCCACGTCCAGCGAAACCGGGGGCTCGGCTCGACGCGCCGCCACCAGCGCCTGGAACATGCGCCGCACCGACGCGTGGCGCGACAGATCCGCTCGGTCTCCTCCCGGAGGCACGAACCAGGTGTCCCCCACCTCCAGCGCGGGCTGCGCCTCGGGCACGGCACTGCGCAGCAGGCGGGCCGCCACACGCGCGTCGCCGGAGATGCGAATGGCCTCAGACGCACGCTCCAGCCGCTTCGCCACATCGTCGGTGCGCCCCTCGGCCTGCGACAGGAACGCCTCGAACAGGTCCACCACCACCGCCGGAACGCGATCCTCGGAGTAGGCCACCTGCCGCGCCGCCTCCTGGAAGTGCCGGCGTGCGGCCTCGGTGTCGCCCATGGCCGCTGCCGCCGCCCCCAGCCGCGCCAGGCACAGACCGCGGCTCTTGCTGTCGGGGATGTCCTGCAGGTGGGCCCAGGCCTGGCTGTGCAGCTGGCGCGCCTGCTCGGGATTCCCCAGCTCGTGCAGCAGCAGCCCCAGGTTGCCCTCGGTGATGGCCCGCATCCGCACGTCGCCCGCAGCTTCGTGGAGCGACAAGACGGTTCGGTAGGCGGCCTCGGCCGCCTCGAGCTGGCCCTCCTCCTGCCGCAGCACGGCCTGGTTGGCCAACACCGTGGCCTCGGCGCGCCGATCCGACACCCGCCGCAGGCCCGCCAGCGCGGAGGCATAGCGCTCCTCGGCGCGCTCGTAGCGCCCGAGATCGTGGTCCACCGCCCCCAGGTTGCCGATGGCCACCGCCGAGGCTCGCACGTCGCCGGCGTGCTCGGCGGCCTGTAGCGCCTGGGCGTAGTGGTTGGCGGCCTCCTCCAGCTCTCCCCGCTGGTGGTGGAGCACCCCGAGCTCTCGCTGGAGCTGTGCCCGCATCACGGGATCGGGGGTGGCGGCGAGCCCCGCGTCGAAGTCGGCTGCAGCGGCCTCGTGCTGCCCGCGCAGGCGATGGGCGCGCCCGCGCGCCCTCCGCACCAGCGGCCGGTCCAGGCGCCCCACCGCCTCGTCGAGGAGCGCAAGGTGCTGTCCGGGGGCCGCCGAGCCGAGCAGCAGCAGCGCCCGAGCGGCCCGAACATCCGACCGCGCCACCAGCGCTCGCGCGGCGGCGGCCAGATCATCTCGCTCCTCGGGGAAGGCCGTCCCGTACTCCCAGTCGGGGTGCTTCCCGATGCACCACTCCGCATGGGCCAGCGCGAGCGCCTCGGCCCGCTCCTCGGGGGTGTGCTCACGCGCGTAGGCCTGCACGCTGGCCAGCAGCTGGAACCTTCCGGGCTCGGTGACCTGAACGAGGGCCGAGTCGCGCAATACCTCGAGGTGGGAGAGCACATCGGGGCCCGCCAGGGCATCGGCGTCCGCCGCGGTGAACGGACCGGCAAAGGCAGCAAGCGCCATCAAGGCATGCTGATCCGCGGGCTCGAGCAGGTCCCAGGACCAGGCAATGGCGGCGCGCAGCGTGGCGTGGCGTGGGTCTCCGGCGCGTGGCTGCTGGAGCACCTCCAGCGGCTTGCCGAGGCGCTCCAGCAATCCCTCGGTGCCCAGGAGATCCCACCGGCTGGCCGCGAGCTCCACCGCCAGTGGCAGGCCGTCCAGCGCTTCCACCAGTCGCAGGAGCGCTGGCCGCTCCGACTCGCGAAGCGTGTAGTCGGGACGATGACGGCGCACGCGAGCCACGAACAGCTCCAGCGCCGACTCGGCCGACAGCGGCTGCAGGGCCACTGCGTGCTCGTCCGGCAGCCGCAGCAGACGCCGGCTCGTGACCAACACGGACGCCCGCTCGTGAGACGTCATCCAGTCCTGGAGCTGAGTGACGACCTTCGGCCCGTCTTCTCCGTCGTCGAGGAGATGCTCGAGGCTGTCGAGCACCAACCATCGATTCGACAGCTCCGACAACAGGGGCGCCACGGCCGCCTGCATACCCGCGAGGCCGCGCGCGCCGGCGAGGGCCACCCACACGGGGTCCTTCAGGTCCCCGGCCAGCTCCCGGGCCAGACGGGTCTTGCCGATCCCAGGTGGCCCCCACAGGGTCAACAGCCGCACGCGCCGCCCGATCAAGGCGCCCGCTGTCCGAAGCTCGTTGCTCCGGCCGATGAGGGGGGCGCCGCCGATCACCGCGGTCCGGCCGGCACCACCTCGAAGGGGTCGCCGTCGCTCACTCGAACCTCGAATCGATCGACGCCTGCGTCGACGACCCCGATGGGCACGACCTGAGCCGCAAGCGCCACATCGCACAGGGCCAGGCCCTGCACCTCGGGGGGATCTCCGAACACCACGACGCCCACCTCACAGGACGTGGCCTCTGCGGGCTCCCAGGGTCCTCCCGGATCCGTGGCTGGGGTGGCCTCGAAGGTCAGCGGCGCCGAGAGACCCCCGACGGAGCCTTGCAGTCCAGTGGCCGCGTCGCCGTCGAGCGCCACCGTCAACGTGCCGTCCTCGCTATTCCCTGACCAGCCCCCGTCACTCTCCTGCAGATCGAACCAGTGATGATGCTGGTCTCGGTCCTGCTCCCCTCCGCAGAGGTACATACGCCCGAGCTCGTCGTCCACGACGATGCCTACGACGGAATCAGCTCCATCGACGCTCCCCACCAAGCGGAGGACATCGGAAGACCCTGCGCACGCAGCCAACGTGAGCATGCAAATCAGTGCGGTACCACGCATGGGGTGCGCTTAACCCTTTGCTGGGCGCATTGACGTCGAGATCGCGAGCCCACCGCCACGCTCCTCTCGGAGGCGGCTGGCACGTGGCAGAGTGGACCAGGGGCGTCGTTTCGAGCGTTCGAGAATCGGGTTCAAGGCAACCTCCATGCTACCCATGGCGTAAAGCCGCCCACGATTTTATCCGGCTTAATTCAACTTAATCGCCAAAATCGATGGCCAGACGCCCGACGGTTCGAGTGTACCGGAGACACGGCCACGACCGAGCGCAGGGGATCGGCCCCCTCAAGGGACCAGCGCTTCGACCCGATCAGAGAGATCCGGACGATGACGCTCGATCAGATCCAGCAGATCGTCGCGCCGCAGGGGCTTCGCCATGTAGCCATCCGCTCCGCTCGCGAAGCCCCGCTTGCGATCCTCGGCCATCGACAGGATCACCACGGGGATCGCTCGGGTCTTCGGATCTGCCTTGAGCTCGGCCAGCACCTGCCATCCGTCCACCACCGGCAGGTGGAGATCGAGCAGCACCAGCTGCGGACAGAGCTCCTCGGCCAGCTGCCGGCCCAGCTGCCCGTCGTGCGTCGCCACGAGGTGCACGGACTCGGACTGTAGATGGCACCACAGCAGCTCGTGCATGGCCGGATCGTCGTCGATGGAGAGCACCACCATCAGCGGCTCGACGGGATCCACCGGCAGGAAGTGCCGCACGGACTCCTCGGTGGTGGGGATCTCGAGGGTGAAGGTGGAGCCCAGCCCGGGCGTGCTCTCCACCCACACGTCGCCGCCCATGAGGCGAGCGAGCCGCTGGGTGAGCGCCAAGCCGAGGCCCGTGCCTCCGAAGCGTCGCGTGGTGCTCCGCTCCGCCTGCGTGAAGGCCTGGAACACCGACTCGATCTGATCGGGGCTCATCCCGATCCCCGTGTCGCACACCTCGAAGACGATCCACTCCGTGGACTCGCGCCGCTCGCAACGCACCGCGAGTCTCACGTCTCCCTGCAGCGTGAACTTGCACGCGTTGGACAGCAGGTTCAGCAGGCACTGCTTGACCCGCACCTGGTCGATGCACACCACCGCGGGCTCCCCGCGGATCCTCAAGGCGAACTGGTTGCCGTTCTGCGCCGCCAGCGGCCGCACCACGTCCACCACCTCTGCCAGCAGACCGGGTAGGTCCACCGCCTCGTGGAAGGGCTCCAGCTTCCCCACCTCGATCTTGGACAGATCCAGGATGTCGTTGATGAGGTGCAGCAGGTGGCGACCCGCAGACAGGATCCGGTTCAGATCCTCCACGTCCTCCTCGCGCGCCTCCGCCGCGTGGGTCTCCGCCAGCATCTCGCCGTAGCCGATGATGGCGTTCAGCGGCGTCCGCAGCTCGTGGGACATGTTGGCGAGGAATTCCGCCCGGGACTGCTCGGCGCGATGGGCCGCCTCGGCTTCGATGCGCGCCTCTCGCAGCGCGATCTCGGCTCGCCGAATGTCCGACAGATCCTGCACCGCGAGCACGGCGCCCCCCGACCCTCCGGTTCCCATGGGATGGATCGCCAGCGCAACCGGTCTCGACTCCCCCTCCACCTGCAGCTCCACGTCGCCGCTGCGCCAGATCCGCCCTTCTGCACAGGAGCGCACCACGACCTGCTGACCGACCTCCTCCCCCGCCACCGTGAAGCGAGCGACGGACGACAGCTGCTGGCCCACCAGCTCCCCTCCGGCCTCGGCGAGCAACGTGGTGGCGGCCGGGTTGGCGAAGCGCACGCATCCGGTGGTGTCGAGCTGCACGATGGCGATGCTCAGGGCGCGAAACGTGGCGTGGAGCTTGTCACGCTCCGCGGCAAGCTCCTGGTAGACCTCGCGCATCTCGGTGCCCGACAGCTCCAGCGACCGCTCGAGGGTGTAGCGATCGTTGTCGGCGTCGCCATACACCCGACTCACGCGCTGGAGGATGGCCTGCCATCCCGCCGCATCGGGTGGCTCGTCCGCGCTCAGCTGCAGCCGCCGAAGCTGACGAGCCAGCAGCGAGTGCAGCTTCACGCCGTCTCTCGGATGGTGGTCAGCGTCATGGTCTGGTTGTGCAGATCGCAGCAGCTCCCGACTCCAGCGGGGCAGATCTCACCGTAGGAGTAGAACCCGACCTGCTGCGTGCCCTGCGGGAGCACCTCCAGGGTGGCCTCGATCTCGTCCTCGGTGCGCTGACCGAGCACGAGCCTGCGACCCACACAGCTGATCGCCACGGCCAGCACGGGATCCGTCGGATCCGCCCCCACGGGCTCGGCCAGGGAGGCAGCCGCGTGGGCCCCGTCCACCAGCCGATCGAAGTTGGCCCGCATGAGCTGCGCACGACATCCCTGGGGAACGTCACCGGCAAAGGTCATGGACATGGCCTGCTCGTCCACCGACAACACCGTGCGCACCAGCTGAGTGTCCGAGTCCTGCGTGCGGATGGCCAGCGGAAACAGCAGCGCCGTGGCGGGCAGCCCCTCGGCCCGCTCACCCAGGTAGGTCTTGTACAGCTGCAGCGCGGGCTGGCCGTCGAGCTCGTACAGCACGTTGCCCTCCGACCGCGTCACGGTGCGCTCGGGCCCGAAGATGTCCCAGCCGCCCTTCGAGCCATGGCCGACGCGCACGGCGTCGCCGTACAGGCCCACGGCCGCCACACCGTTGGGCCGAGGCCCGTCCTGCCCGATCACCCAGGTCTGCTCGAAGCGCGGCCCATCCCCGGCGAGCCCACCGGTCAGCACCACCGAGTCTCCCAGGACCTCCGTCATGCCTCGAACCAGCTCGGTTCCGTTGACCGAGAGCCCCTCGGACACGACGAACACGGCATGCAGGTCGGGCTCCGACAGCTGCTGCGCGAGGGCGCGCCCGGCATCCAGCGACCCCTGGCTCTCCCCCATCTCCACCCAGCCCCGGCGCAGCGGCGTCCGCTCGAAGCGGGCCACCGCCACCACCAGGCTGTCGTCTTGCAGCCGATCCCCCAGGATCTCACCGGCACTCGAGCACCCGAGCACGACGCTCCGCGGGTAGGCGCCCCGAAGCTCGTGCAGGGCGTCGGACTCGGCGAGGAAGCTGGAGCTACCGAAGCACAGCACGAGCGTGCGCTCGGAGTCGAGATCCGGGAAGGGCGCAGACCAGACGCCGCGCACGTGAGTCACCGTCTCGAGCTGCATCCGCACCCCCCTACCGGCTCTCGTCGGTACGTCACGACCCAGTGTTGAGCTGGCGCGCCTCCCGGATGCGGCGAAAGGCGGCGACCGCTGCATCCGACGCCACCAGCACGTCACCGTTGCCTCGACTCCCCTCGCCGGTCTGTCCCTCCACCAGGAGCCGGTCCCGACCGATCGAGCGCTCGTGCCACCAGCTGGCCAGCCACAGCACGACAGCACTCCACACGGACGCGCGAGCATAGGTGCGCACGATCAGCTCGGTGCAGTGACGGTCCACGGGCACCACCACCAGCAGCACCCGCGAGCGCACGCCCGATGCGCTGATCAGCAAGTTCGGCGCTCGCCACTCCACGTAGTGCTCGGGCCCTCCGTCGACGCTCCAGGTCCGCACGCTGCAGGCATCGCTGCGAAGCTGGCGAGGTCCCGGGATCCGATCCAGCTGGCGAGCCACCACACGCGACCAGTGCACGTCCCAGCGGATCCGCCGCGAGTGATGGGCCAGGCCCTCCAGGTCGTCGAACCAGGGCAGCTCGGCCGTCGGCGTATCCGCATGGAGCCAGGCGAACACCATGCCGTAGGCCTCTCGCACCGGCAACGAGCGCGTCCTCAGCAGCGGAGGCACCGTGCCTGCGTCGATCGCCACGCAGCTGCCCGCGGGATCGAAGCGAAATCCGTGCAGCGGACAGGCGAGGCAGCCGGCGTCCACCGTTCCCCGCGACAGCGACGCTCCCCGATGGGGGCAGCGGTCCGACATCAGGGCGAGCTGGCCCTCCGAGGTACGCCACATCACCAGATCGAGTCCGAAGCAGCGAACGGGCACGGCACGGCCCGCGCCCACCCAGCTGGACTCGGCGACAGCGAACCACCCGGGCTCGGGCGGCATGGCGGATGGCCCGCGGCCCATCACTCCTCCGTGGCAGCCTCTCGGATCGGCACACCCCGCCGCACAAAAGATACGATGAAGCGTCGAGGAGACGTTCGTGGGTCGCCCCAAGGGCCGAAGGAGCCCGGAGTACGAGCAGAAGCGCCGAGAGCTGGCTCAGCGCATCTTCGACTGCATGGTGGTCGATGGCAACACCAGCCTCAACGCCATGGCCGAGCGCACTGGCGTCAGCCGACCCACGCTGCGGCACTACTTCGGAGACCGGGACGGCGCCGTGCGTGCGGCGCTCGACATCGCCGCGGCCAACGGTCGACCCCACGTCCAGGCGCTGGTGTCCCTCCCCGTCGACGACGCCGAGGCCTGCCTCGGGGAAGGGCTGCGCCGCGTGATCATCGGCTGGCGCGACTTCCGGGTGGGCAACCTCCACCACGTGGGACTCAAGGTGGGACTGGAGGACGACGCCACCGGCAAGACCTACGTGAGCCAGATCCTCGAGCCCCTCCTGGGCGGCTTCGAGCGACTGCTGGAGCGACTGATCGACGCCGGACGGCTCGTTCCCCTCGACCCGCGCACGGGCGCCCTCACCCTGGTCTCACCGGTGGTGGTCGCGCTGCTCCATCAGCACGGACTCGGCGGCAACGAGATCCGTCCCTTGGACATCGAGGCCCTCGCAGCAGAGCTGGTCCATCAGTTCTGCCGCGCCCACGCGCCAGGCTAGCGGTTCCACACGCCGAACACCCCACCCACGGGGCCGAGACGACCCACCAGCCGGACCATCTGGCCCGGACGGAGGGCCCCCGCAGGTGCTGCATGGATCATGGTGGTGGGGTGCCCCTCGGCCAGTCGTGCCCGTGCCGCCGCCTCCAGCGCCGCGCCCGTCACCGCCGCCAGTCCAGATCCCGCCTCGGGCTCCATGGCCCGCCCCTCGGCCCACATCCACAAGGGCGTGTGGGGCCCTGCGATCTCCTCGAGGGCGCGAGCCGCCGCGATGGTGCTCGACCACCGGATCGCCGCCTCCCCCGGCTCCAGGTCCTTGAGCAGGATCGGAGCAGCGGCCGCGCGCACCACCACCGCGGCGATCTGCTCGTCCCCCAGGCGCCTCGCCAGGTGGGAGCGACCACCCGGCGCCGACACGTCGGCCCGCAGCACGATGCACATCACCCCCCGCCGCTGTAGCTCGAGCACGCCCTGGAGCACGTGAGGCTGGGGTGCAGCGCGCGACACCATCATGATCCGCGACACCCCCTGCTCCGCGAGCAGGGTGGCCAGCTCCACCAGGGGTGCGTCGAGGTCGCCGCCCAGCAGCCACGAGCCGCGGGGGAGCCCTCCGTCGGCCACGTGCGGGATCCGCCCGGAGTCCACGCGGCGCCGCAGCCGCTCACCCCCGCGAAAGGCCACCTCGTGGCCCGAGCCCTGCATCACGTCACCGGCCAGCAGGTGCTCCACCAGCACGTCGGCGTCGGCGCTTCCCTCAGGATCCAGGTCCACCAGGCCACCGAACACCTCCGGCACCTCCACCGACACCAGCCGACCCGCGCCCCAGAGCGCCCCCGCACTGTAGGCGGACGCGCGGTGGGGCTCGTGCACGGCACCGCGCGTGACCACCTGGATCCGAACCGCCAGCCCATAGCGGTGCAGGTCCTTGGCCAGCCGCAGCAAGCTCGCCCACCCCGGACCGGGGTTCGACCAGGCGCTGTCCTCGAGATCGAGGCTCCACATGTGCAGCACGCGCACGCCGCCGTACATGGTGCCCAAGGCGTCCACCACCATCGTCCAAGCCCCCTCCGCGGCAGGATCGGGCACGTACAGCGCGTCTGCGTCCGACCCATGGGACTCGTGGTGGACCTTCAGCGTCGGATGCCCCCGCTCGGCGAGCGCCCGACACACCTCGTCCCCCAGGCCGTTGCGATCGGCGAGCACCACGAAGGTGTCCAGTCCCTTGGAGGGACCTCGCGGCTGGATGGGGTACGGCGCCCAGCCCTCCACCCAGGTGACCTCGGCGTCGGCGTGGGCCTCGGCCTCCGCCAGGGGACGGGTCACGCCGGCGTAGGCGTCGACGTCGATGTCCTCGAGTTCCTCCTCCTCCTCGTCGTCCTCCGGCATCATGGGGATGGGGGCATGGTCGGGGTCCTTGACGACCGGGGGATCCACCGTGCTGCGTACGGTCGCGCTGAGGGCCGGCGGGAGCGGCGGCGGAGGCGGAGGCGCCGACTCGGGATTCAGCCGACGACCCGGCGTCACGCCCGTGGGGGTCGTCTTCTCCTTGGGAGGTCGCGGAGACGTCACGGCAGGATCGTTGGAGTAGGCGCCGTCCTCCAGCTCCACGATCCGCGGCGGCTCCGCTCCGGCGCGAAGCGCACCTGGAGAACCCTCGGACGGAGCGGCGGGTCGAAGGGAGCCGTGGCGTGACACCGCTGCGCGGGGTTCCTGGGTGAGCAGGTCCACGTCCGCCTCGAACAGCGTGTCCGGCAGCACCTGCTCCGGAGGCACCAGGGTGTCGGCTCGCTCGTGCTCGGGCAGCTCCCGCTTGGTCATCCACTCCAGCTCCGAGGGGAGACGGTCCTCGGACGAGCTGGCGGAATCCGCACGGATGATCATGGGACCCATCGGCGCCTCGTCCGAGGCCTCGGCATCGATGCTGCGACGATCCCAGGCATAGGTCCGCAGCACCGCGCTGCCCCGCGGGCGACGGGCCCCCCGGTGGTTCACCTCCACGCCCCCCACCCACAGCTCGGTCAGCACGTCGGCGAGGTGTTGCTCGGTCTCGCCCACCGGACAGACCCAGCGCAGATCGGGCTCCGACAGCACCGTGCTCCCCACCTCGGCCAAGCCCGGCACGGGCGTGAGCTCCACGAACGCCCCGATGCGCGCATCCTGCAGCAGTCGCAGTCCCGCGGCCAGCTGCATCGTCGAGCGAAGGGACGCCCGCCAGTGCGACTCGGTGGGCGCGCCCGTGACCACCGCTGCCGCGGCAGCCGACAGCAGCATGGGACCGGCGGGCTCCTGGACCGGCGCGGCCGCTGCGGACCGCCCGAAGGCGTCGAGCAGGCGGTCCACGAGGGGGGTCTGCGCAGCGTGGGCTTCCACGGTGACCACTCGGTGCCCCGCCTCGCGGGCGCGCGCCCCCAGCTCGGCCACCCCCTCGGCTCGCCCCCCGACCACGCACTGATCGCTGGTGGGCAACGCGACCAGATCCACGTCGGAGCTTCCCTGCAGCAGGGCCCGGGTGGCGTCCTCGCCCGCGTGGACCACGATCCGAGACACCTCGTCGTCGAGGGTGGCGAGCAACAAGCCCCGCTCCACCGCCAGCGACAGGGCCGACTCCACGCTCACGTGCCCCGTGATGGCAGCCGCCGACACCTCGCCCAACCCGCAGCCCAGCACGGCGTCGGGACGCACTCCGTGGTGGGCCAACACCTGGGCCAACGACCAGGCCACCGCGACCGTCACCGCGTCCGCGAACACCGCGTCGCCTTCGAGCGCTCCCTCGTCCGATCGGAACAGGCTCGTGATGAGCGGGGGCTCCATGAGCGGCTCGAGGATCCGGTCACACCGGTACAGCGCAGCACGAAACGCCGGCTCCGCCGCATACAGCGCATCGAGGCTCCCCTTGGGCGGCAGCCCCGTGGGCGAGGCCACGAACGCCAGCCGAGTGGGCTCTTCGATCACACTCGCCGCCGCTCCCTCGCCGCGAGACAGCCACAGCGACAGCCGCTGCTGCACCTCCTTCGCCCCCAGCCCCGACGGAACCGCGACCCGATGTTCCCAGCCGACGCGTGCGGCTGCATCACTGCACAGTGCGTCGAGGTCGTCGTCGGTGGCCATGACCTGAGTGGCCGCACGGACGATCGCCCGCAGCGACGCTCGCGACCGAGCCGACAGCCCCAGGAAGGGCGGCGCCTGCTGCTCTCCCAACAGGGCGGCGTCGGGCTGCTTGGGCGGCTCCACCACCACGGCCACGGTGGCCGCGTCTCCGCGGGCCGTCGCCAAGGTGGGCGACGCCTCGTCGGAGGCCGCCAGCACCCTGGCGAGCTGCACCAGATCGGCAGCGTCCATCTCGGTCGGCGTGAGGGATCGGCATGCTCTGGACTGGGCAAGCGCGACGACCCCGTCGTCCGACGGGGGCCCCGCAGCGGTGGCGAGGAGGCTACTGCTCACCCGCCAGCCCTCTTCCCGGGCCCGATCCCGTCCGCCCAGGACCACCGCGCCCACCCCGTCGTCCCCCGCGATCCCCATGGCAAGGGCCACGTCCACGTCGCCTGCCCGAAGGGCGCAGCGGGCGGCATGCAAGGCGGACGACACGCCCACCCCGGTGTCGACGAGCATCACCGCCGGCCCCACAAGGCCCAGCACCTCCGCCACACGCGTCGCCTCGCCACCCGTCCAGTCCCGCTGCTGAGGCATGGAGATCCAGATCCCCACCTGCATCGCGTGCATCGCGTGCATCGCGACGCCCGACGACTCGAGGGCCTCGTAGGCCACCTCGAGCAGGTGAGGAATCACCGCCCCGAGGGCTCGCAGCTCCTCCGGATCGAGGCCGAAGAGGGCTCGATCGAACACCTCGTCCTCTTCGAACCTGCGCTCGGATCGCACGGATAGGCCGAGTACGGCGACGACGTCGGAGGGGGGAGCAGGCGGGCCAGAGGACCCCGCCGTACGATCCCGTAGCGAGCGCACGCGGCCTCCATGGGGGGGCAGCAGCGTAGCAGCGTCATACACTTGGACGCCAGGGATCCCCCGGAGCCTCGATGGGTGCCACCCCCTCCGACTCGTCAGCTCTCCCTCGCTACCGCATCACCGGCGTGCTCGGACGCGGTGGATTCGGCACGGTCTACCTCGCGCGCCTCGAAGACGGCTCTGGCTTCGTCAAGGACGTGGCGATCAAGATCCTCTCCGATGACGATCCCCCTCCGGACGTGCTCGGACGGTTTCGAGACGAGGCGCGCATGCTGGGTCGCTTGCGCGATCGCAACATCGTGAGCGTGGATCCCCCCGTGCGGCTGGCTGGCCGCTGGTCCGTGGTGATGGAGTACGCAGCGGGCACCGACTGCAGGAGGCTGTTGAGTCAGCACGGTCCCCTCCCGCCGCTGATCGCCGCCGAGATCGTGCAGGAGGTGGTCCGCACCCTCGACAACCTGTGGAACCACCCCGCCGACGACGGTCAGCCGATGCACCTCGTGCATCGCGACCTCAAGCCGAGCAACATCCAGCTGACGCCGGACGGGAGCGTCAAGCTGCTCGACTTCGGCGTCGCCACGGCCCGCATCGTGCGGGAGGTCCACACCACCAACCACATCACGGGAACCGTCGGGTACATCGCACCCGAGCGCCTCGACGGTGTCGAGGACCACGGGGGGGACATCTACTCGCTGGGCGTGGTCCTCGAGGAGCTGGTCTTGGGCACGCGTCCCGTGAAGCCCGGCGACGATCTGCCCGATCCCGACGTGGACGACGCCACGGTCCTCGACGTGGTGCGCCTGGCTCGAGCCATGCGCAGCCTGGAGGTCCCGGATCGCCCCTCGGCAGCGGAGGTCGAGCGACGCTGCCGCGACCTGCTCAAGCAGCACGAAGGCGACACGCTGCGCACCTGGGCACGCACCAAGGTCCGACCTGCGCTCGTGGACGTGGACGACCCGCTGGTGGGCAAGGTGCTCGTGGATCCGCGCCGCCGGCCACGGCGCAAGAAGGCCCCCGATCCGTGGGCCACACAGCGCGCGATGCTCGCGGGGTTGTTGGCCGCCGCTGCCACCCTGGCGCTGCTGGTCCTGTTCGCCACCGTGGGCTCCACCACCTTGTGGGGCGAAGACGGGATGCCACCGTTTCTCGCCACGACCTCCACCGACGACGATCCGGTCGACCCGCCCGAGGACATCGAGGCTGCCGACGCGGCGACGGTGGAGCAGCCACCCCCGTCCGCACCGCCCCAGCCGGCCGCAGCCACGAAGCCTCGTGCCGCGCCGCCTGCTCCTCCACCGCTGCCCACGCCCGAGCCTGCGCCCGCTCCGGAGCCAGAGCCGAAGCCGGCTCCCGTCCGTCTGGCAGTGACCGGAGACGCTCAGCAGCTGCGTCTCGTGGGAGATGCGGGCAGCTTCGGACCCTCTGCCGTGCCGCCCGGTCGATACACCGTGCACGCCACCTTCGACGGCGCCGAGGTCGTCGCAGGCGAGATCGTGGTCCCTGCGTCGGGGGGCCTCGCGCTACGATGCGACAGGAGATTCCAACGGTGCGTGCCGCTCTAGCTGTCTTGCTCGCCTCGGTGTCCGCCCCTGCCCTCGGCTCCGAGGTGCCTTGCGATGCCCAGGCCCTGACCACCGCCATCGAGGCCGCAGACGACGCCTTCGTCGTGATGGACGCGGACGGCTTCGGCACGCAGGTGGATCGCATGAAGCAGGCCCTACGCTGCCTCGAGGATGCACTGAAGCCAAAGCTGTGCGCCGACATCCACCGCATCGAGGCCATGGCGGCGTTCGTGGAGGGGGACCTCGATCAAGTGCGCGCTCCCTTCGAGGCAGCCCGTCAGGCGTTTCCGGGGCTGACCCTCGGATCAGAGCTGGCACCTCAGGGACATCCGCTGCACACCTACTTCGAGGAGGCCGCCACCCCGGACTCCAAGGAGACGGCGAGCCTCCCCGCTCCAGCCACCGGCTGGATCGCGGTGGACGGGTTTCGCGCCACTGCCGCACCGCTGGGTCGCCCCTTCGTGTTCCAGCGGTTCGACGACGGCGGTGCGGTGGCCGACACCGCCTACCTGCTGACCCCGCGCGACGTGCCTCGGTACCCCACCCCGCGCACCGATCGGCCAAAGCGCAAGCTCAAGCTTCCCCTGATCGGGAGCGGCCTCGTGCTGGGGCTCGGATCCGCCGTGGCCTATGGCGCGAGCTTCCCTGCCCGTCAGCGCTACGACGCCGCGGTCACCGCCGGCGACGAGTCTCGGATCCGAGCGAACCACCGGGCCACGAACGGTCTCGTGATCGGCAGCGTGGGAGGCGCCACCACCGGGCTGGCCCTGCTGGTGGCAGGCGTGCTGTAGGCCCTCGTCATCGCATCAGGAGCCAGTAGTCGCGGCCCGCCTGATGGGTTCCGAAGAACTCCACCACCACGTCGACCTCGCTGCACCCCGCGGCATCCACCTGCACCGTGTACGGTCGCGTGTTGCCGTCCCAGAGGTCGGTGGCACCGGCAGCAGCGCCGTCCACGCAGGTCACGTCCGCCGAGACGATGACCATCTCGTCCCCCTCCCAGTCCAGGACCAGCTCCTGCAGCTCATGGCCTGCAGAGAGGCTCGTGCGCAGCACGTCGTCGTCATTGATGGCGAGGGCCCGACCACACCACAGCGCAGGTAGGCTCAACGCGTCGAGCGTGTACTCGTCGGGGAAGTCGCCTTCGCCGTAGCCAGCCAGCGACAGCGACGCCGTCACGGTGGGGGTGACCTCGTCGTCGACGGTCACGCCCCACACGTCGAGGGACAGGCTCACCCCGTCGCACGCGGGCTCGGACAGCGGCAGGAAGACCTCGGTGGTGGTCTGGTGCGGCGGCGCGTCGGCCAGCTCGACGGTGCGCTCGTACCCTTCGCCAGACACGTGCAGCTCGCCCGCGGTGAGCTGCTGATCCGGATCGTCGAAGGTGACCTCGAGCTGGAAGCCACCGAGACTCGCCGACAGCTCGGCAGCCAGCGTGGGCGCCTGGATCACCGGTGCCCGTCCTCGCACCCCGAGCCCTCCGAACGTGGCGGGCGCATCGTCTTGCGCGCCCTCTTCCACCACCGGATCCACCTCGTCCGCCGTCGTGGTGACCTCCCGAACGGGAGGCTCGGCCGGAGTCACCAGATCGGGTGGCTCCCAGATGTAGGTGCAGCCGAAGGTGAGCGACGAGAGGAGGAGTACGGATCGCATGCTCGCAATCTTAGCGGATGCGATCGAGACTGCAGACCGCGACATCCCTTCCGCACCCTGCCCGCCAACTCGTGGAAATCAGGCTGTGCTCCATGATCGGGGGGTTGGCACGCTGGCTGCACAGGTCCACCGCGGAGGACCCATTCATGGAACCGACCTGGTCGATGTCACAAGCCTACGCCTGGCTCCTCGGCGGTGTTGCCCTGATCTCCACGGGCGTGATCGCCTCTGCCCTGGGATACGGCGTCGAGCTTCTGGCCCTGTGGGTGGGCGGAGCTCACTGAGGTTAGCCTCTCGGCCACCCCGGACGGCCCCTTCGTGACTGCACCATCAGGCCCCGCCCTTCGC
Organism: Myxococcales bacterium; assembly: GCA_019634415.1. Classification (GTDB taxonomy): domain Bacteria; phylum Myxococcota_A; class UBA796; order UBA796; genus DRPG01. The sequence goes on along the minus strand of JAHQVJ010000216.1, from coordinate 56,261 downwards.
ATCGAGGACGTGTCCCGCCGCTACGGTCGGCGCTGGGCCTTGATCCACGTCGAACTCGAGGTCGAGACAGGCCAAGCTTGGATGCTGCTGGGCCCCAACGGGTCCGGCAAGAGCACACTCATCAAGTGCCTGTCCACCGCCCTGCGCACCCACCACGGCCGCGTGCTCCTCAACGGACAGGAGCTGTGGCCGAACCGAGCGCAGCTCCGCCGCAAGATCGCCGTGCTCGGACACCAAGCCCACCTGTACGATGATCTGTCGGCCATGGAGAACCTGGGGGTGTGGGCTCGTCTGGGTGGCTACACGCCCGACGTGCCCTCCCTGCTCGCCCAGGTGGGGCTCGATCCCGAGCGACGCGACCCGGTGCGCACCTTCTCTGCAGGCATGCGTCGGCGCCTCGCGCTTGCGCGCATGCTCCTCAAGGACCCGGATCTGGTCCTGCTCGACGAGCCCTTCACTGCACTCGACCCAGCTGGTCGCGGCCTCCTCATGGACGTGATCCGGTCACTGCAGGCCAAGGGCGCCACGCTGCTGATGGCCACCCACCTGCCCGCCGTGGCCGCCGACGTGTGCGACCACGCGCTGATGCTGGAGGCGGGCAAGGTGGTGTACCGCGGCAGCACCGCGGACGCGCCCCTGCACGGAGGCCCGATCTCGTGAGCATCCCCAGTCAGATCATGCACATGCTCGGCAAGGAGCTGCTCACGGAGTGGCGCCAGCGCTCCCGCATCTCGGGCGTGTTCTGGTTCGCCCTGGCCGTGGTGCTCATGGTGGGCTTCGCCACCCCGAGCTCCAAGGTGCTCGAGGCGGTGGCAGGCGGAACGCTGTGGCTCGGCCTACTCCTCGCCTCCACCCGCTCCTTGGACCAGTCCTACGCGGTGGAGCACGAGCACGGTGCCATGGAGGGCCTCGTGCTGTGGCCGGTGGACCCCATCGCCGTCTACTATGGCAAGGCACTGGCCAACGCCCTGGTGCTGATTGGCGTGGCCTTCTGTCTGCTGCCCCTGCTGCTCGCCATCTTCAGCGCCGAGGTGAAGGGGAACTGGCTCGAGCTGATGGGCATCGTCGTCTTGGGGTGCATGGCCATGGCCGCACCAGGCACGTTCTACGGCCTGATCACGTCCCAAGCCCGAGGCTCCTCGGTCCTGCTGCCCCTGCTCCTCTTTCCGCTGGTCGTGCCCGCCATCCTGGCGGCCTCCAACGCCACCACCAAGGTGTTCGAGGGAGACCCCATGGAGCAGGTGTCTGCCTGGATGGGCATCCTCACCGTGTTCAACCTCATCCACTGGTCGCTGTCGGGTTGGTTGTACGGATGGGTCCTCGAAGACTGACGGGCCGCCGGGGCACCTGGGGTGGAGTCACCGGATGTCGCCACGCATCATCGTGCATCACGGCGATGGGGACTATGCCTTCGGCCGCCGCGACGATTCTTCCGCAGGTGGGGCATTGGTCGGCCTGCAGCCGTCCGCACGACTTGGCACGCAGGTTGCAGTAGCGGCGCTCGAACGGACGCACCCGTGAGCTGCAGCCTGCAGCCTCTGGGTGAAGGTTAGATCCGGAGCGCCGGGAGGTGGGTCATCAGCGGAAGCACCGTTACCCTCATTGTAGGCTTGGTAGGTATCGCCTACCTGTTCGCCGTCATGGTGCCAGCGGTGCGCCGATCACTGCCCACCTCGTGGGAGCACCCCATCGGGGCCTACGGGTTGGGCTTGCTGATCATCGGGAACTACCTCGGGATTGCGGTCGCGCCGTCCGAGCGGTTCATGGGTGACGTGGGACGGATCCTCTACGTTCACGTGCCGGCGGCCTGGATTGCGATGCTCTGCTTCATGGTCGCATTCGTGTTCGCGCTCGTCTTCTTGTTCACCAACGCGCGAAAGTGGGACAGCGCCATGGAGGCGGCCTGTGAGGTGGGTGTGATGCAGGGCGCGCTGCTGCTCCTGCTCGGCGCCATCTTCGCCAAGCCCACCTGGGGTGCCTGGTGGACCTGGGATCCGCGCCTGACGTCGTCGGCCGTGATGATGCTGTCGTTCGTGGGTGTGCTCCTGCTCCGCGGTGTGGTGCAGGAACCCGACCGTCGCGCCACGTGGTCTGCGATCGCCACCATCCTCGCCGCCGTCAACGTGCCCGTGACGTACATGTCGGTGAAGTGGTGGCGCTCGATGCACGCCATGCAGTCCGAGACGACCCAGGGCTCTGCGCTCAACGAGGAGATGCGCTGGATCCTCTACTTCAACACCTTCGCCTTCTTGTTCCTGACGGCGTGGTTCATGGGGCAGCGGTGGCGCATCGCCGAGGCGCGCGCCGAGGCCGATCTGCCCGAGCCCCTGCCTGAGGTGGCACTATGACATTCGTCTTTGCACAGGCCGGCCTCGTGACCGGTGGTTGGAGCTACGTGTGGGGGGCCTACGTCGCCACCTGGCTCTTCTTCGGTGGCTACGCCGCCACCTTGTACCTTCGAAGCAGGGAAGAACGATGACCGATGCGATGAGGAACCGACTGTTCGGGGTGGCGGCCGTGCTCGTGGCTGCTGGAGCGCTGGCATGGATCGCCATGTCCGATCTCGGCGACAACCTGGTGTACTACTGGTCGCCCACAGAGCTCATGACGGCCGAGAACGCCCAAGACGCCACCGTGCGCCTGGGCGGCATGGTGGTGCCCGGTACCATGAAGCACGACACCGACAAGGCCCACCTGGCCTTCGACGTGACCGACGGGACCACCACGGTGTCCGTCTTCAGCGAGGGCAACCCGCCGCAGATGTTCCGCGAGGGCATCGGTGTGGTGGTGGAGGGCCAGCTGGCCGGCGACGGCGTGTTCAAGTCCGACAAGGTGATGGTGAAGCACTCCAACGAGTACGAAGCTCCAGACGGCACCATCGACATGAAGAAGATGCAGGAAACCCTGGCCGACGGTGAGGCCCGCCGATGATTTCACTTCTCGGGCGCGGGCTGGTCCTCGCCGCCTTGTTCTTCGCTGCGACGGGATGCCTGGCGGGCTTCTGGGCCGGCTACTTCAAGAACGAACGCGCCTGGGAAGGCACGCGCAACAGCGCGTATGGGTTCGCCCTGTCGATGATCGCCGCCAACCTGGTGATGGTCTACGCGCTGATCACCCACGACTTCAGCGTGTCGTACGTGGCCGAGGTGGGCTCGAAGTCCACTCCGTTCATCTTCACCGTGGTGAGCCTGTGGGCGAGCCTCAACGGGTCGATCCTCTTCTGGGGAGGCGTGTTGGGGCTGTACACCGCACTGACGGTGTGGTCCCTGGGCGACAAGTACCGCGAGTACACGCCGTGGGCGCTGCACGTGCTCATGGGCGTGTCGATCTTCTTCTGCTTCCTGGTGGCCTCCATCGCCAATCCCTTCGCCCCCACACCACCGGGCGAGCTGGAGATGATCGCGATGGCCGGAGACGGCCCCGGACCCAACCCCCTGCTGCAGAACCACTGGCTGATGTCGGTGCACCCGCCCATGCTCTACCTCGGGTACGTGGGCATGAGCGTGCCCTTCAGCCTGATCTGCGCGGCGTTGCTGGCAGGTCGCCTCGAGGCGGGCTGGATGGTCCCGGTGCGCCGCTGGATGCTGATTCCGTGGATGTTCCTGACCGTCGGCATCGTGCTGGGCGGCTGGTGGTCCTACGCCGTGCTCGGCTGGGGCGGCGCCTGGGCGTGGGACCCGGTGGAGAACGCGAGCTTCCACCCGTGGCTCACGGGCACGGCCTTCCTGCACTCCGCCATGGTGCTGCAGCGCAAGGGCAAGCTCCGCGACTGGACCCTCATCCTGGGCATGAGCACCTTCCTACTCACGCTGCTCGGCACCTTCATGACGCGCTCGGGCGTGTTCAACTCGGTGCACAGCTTCACTCAGTCCGACATCGGACCCGTGTTCCTCGTGTTCCTCGCGCTGGTCTTCGTCTACAGCATCGTGCTGCTGGCGCTGCGCTCGCACGTGCTCGACGAGGAAGCCAAGGCCACCGACGCCCGCATCGGCGCGCGAAACGACCTGGCGGCTGCGCTGTCGCGTGACACCTCCATCCTGCTCCAGAACGTCGTGTTCGGCGCGTTCACGTTCATGGTGCTCATCGGCACGCTCTACCCGCTGATGGCCGAGGCCCTCACCGAGAAGCGGCTGTCCGTGGGCGAGCCCTACTTCGACAAGTACGCGCTGCCCCTCGGTCTGATCCTCGTGTTCCTGATGGGCGTGGGCCCTGCCCTTCCCTGGGGTCGCTCCTCGCCCGAGCACGCCTCGCGCCGCTTCCTGCCCTCCGTCGGCGTCGGCGTGCTGTTCGTTGCCGTCTACGGGCTGCTGGGGCCGGAGGAGCTGTCGAGCCGGATGTCCATGCCCTGGACCCTGCTCGCGCTGTTCCTGGTGGGCTTCGCCTTCTGGTCGAACCTGTACGAGTTCGTCGAGCCGGTCACGCAGCGCATGCGGGCCCGCAACGAGAAGTTCACGGAGGCCGTTCCGAAGGTCTGGAACAAGGCGCGACGCCGCTTCGGTGGGCACATCGCGCACTTCGGCGTGCTGTGCGCCGTGTTCTCGCTCACCATGGTGAAGGGCTTCCGCGTGGAGCACGAGTTCAACATGAACTCTGGCGAGCAGGTGGAGTTCAACGGGTACCAGGTCACCTTCGAGGGTGCCCGCGACGACTCCGAGCCCCATCGCACCAGCACGGTGGCTCGCTTCGCCGTGGAGGGGATCGGCGCCTTCGAGCCTCGGCTCAACTACTACACCGGCCGTGGCGGCATGGCGGGGCAGCCCATCTTCACGCCGGCGGTGCACTCCACCCTCACCTCCGACCTGTACTTCTCCATCCTGCAGGTCTCGCAGGACAAGTCCAACGTGATCATCCGGCTGATCCACGAGCCGTTCCAGGTGTGGCTGTGGTTCTCGGCCCCCATCGTGGCGCTCGGCACCCTCATCGCCGTGTGGCCCATGCGGCGGTCGCGTAAGGAAGGAGGAGCCGATACGGGGGCCTCCCCCGCGGAGGCAACGGCATGAGCGCGTCTGGCTCCAAGGTCAACTGGCCCATCCTCGCGGTCGGGCTCGGTGTGACCCTGCCGCTGATGGCGCTGTTGTACGCGGGGTTCGGAAAGGACCCCACGGCCTTGCCCGACGCGCTGACGGGCGATCCGGCCCCCACGTTCCGCCTGGTGGACATCGAGGGCAAGGAGTGGGCGCTGGCGGACCTGAAGGGCAAGCCCGTGTTCATCAACTTCTGGTCCACCTGGTGCGGGCCCTGCAAGGTGGAGCACCCCATGCTGCTGCAGGCGGCATCGGCCTATCCCGACGTCCAGTTCCTGGGAATCATCTACAGCGACGAGGCCAAGAAGGTGGACCGGCAGATGCGGGCCCCACCCTACCGAGATCTGATGGCGACGCTGGACTCAGCTGGCATCGCCTACCCCAACCTCGACGACCCCACCGGACGCGCCGCCATCGACTATGGCGTGGGCGGTGTGCCGGAGTCCTTCTTCGTGGACCGGTCCGGCATGGTGACCTTCAAGCAGGTGGGGCCCTTGTCGCCCGACATCGCGCGGCGTGAGTTGGACCGCATCAGCAGGCAGTGAGGAACACGTGATCTTGCTACTCGAGCTGGGCGTCGCCCTGGCGCAGCCCACGGCCGCGGCAACGCCCGCCCCCGCTGGCCAAGCCGCGGCTGCTGGCGCACAGGAATACCTGATTCCCGGCCTTCCGCCGGGTCCCCCACCGCCTGCTGACCAAGTGCAGCAGCTGGCCTACGAGATCGGCGTCGCCATGCGCTGTCCCGTGTGCCAGGGCATGTCCGTCGCAGACTCCACCAGCCCGGCAGCGGTGAACATGCAGAATCGCATCCGCGAGCTCGTGGGTGCCGGCTACAGCCGCGAGCAGATCGAAGACTCCTTCGTGGAGAGCTACGGGGAGTGGGTGCTGTTGGAGCCCAAGTTCAACAGCCCCCTGAGCTCCGTCATCTGGGTCGGCCCCTGGCTCGTGGTGGGCCTCGGCGCCGCCCTGGCCTGGTCCACCGTGGTCCAGTGGCGCAAGGAAGAAGACGACGTGCCGCTGCCCTCGGACACGGGCCTAGCACCCAAGGATCGCTACGAAGAACGCCTACTTGCCGAGCTGGAGGACTGACGTGAGCACCTTCCTCCTGACATTCGTGCAGGTGGCCTATGCCCAGGCCATGCCTGCGAACCACCCCGATCCACCGGGGCAAGACTGGTACATCCCCCTCGCCGTCCTGGTGGCGGGGTTGGCTGCCGCCTACCTCATGCTGAACCAGCAGACGGAAGGCGACGAGCAGATCGAGGCCACCAGCCGCCGCATCGATCTGCAGTCCACCGTCGACGAGATGGTGGAGGCCCTGAAGGCCCTGGAGATGGAGAAGGGCAAGATGGACCCGGCCGAGTACCAGGCCGAGCGCGAGTCCCTGCTCGCACGTGGGTCCCATGCCATGGCGGTGCTCGACGGCGTAGACGTCGACGAGGAAGCAGCCCCCGAGGCCGCAGCCGAAGCAGCCCTCACCGGCGACGCGACCCAGACACCCGCTGCCGCGGCAGCTCCCGCGGGGTTCCTGGCGAGCCTGTCGCCGGAGTGGCGCGGCGCGCTGTACGCGCTGGGTGCCGTGGCCATCATCGTGGCGCTGGTCTACTCGGCCCGCATGGGCGCCTCCGACCGTCAGAAAGACCAGGGCATGACGGGTGGCGAGATCGTGAACCAGAGCCTCCCGGGCAACGGCCCGGATCCGGCCGCCGATCCGCAGTTCCGTGCGGCCAAGGAGGCACTGGAGCTGCGACTGAAGCAGAACCCGAACGACGTGGAAGCCATGAACGGCTTCACGGCGCTCTACCTGCAGTTCTCCGATCCTGGCAAGGCCATGGAGCACAACACCAAGGCGCTGGAGGTCGACCCGCAGAACCTCGACGCTCGGTCCTACCTCGGTGTGCTCAACATGATGATGGGCATGTCGGACCGAGCACTGGAGCACATCGACGGCGTGCTGAAGGACGACCCGGAGCATCCACTGGCCTTGCCCTACCGAGGGCTGTTCCTGATGGAGATGCAGCGGTTCGAGGAGGCCATCCCGGTGCTGGAGAAGGCCATCGCCGTGCAGCCGGGCAACCCGTCGCTGCAGCGCGCCCTGTCGGACGCGCGCAAGCTCGCCAGCGGCGAGATGCCCACCCCTCCTCCCACCGCCTCCGATGGCGGCCAGCTCATCGTGAGCGGCACCATGGACATCGATCCGGCGGCCAAGGCGACCCTGAAGGGCACCGAGACGGTGTTCCTGAGCGTGAAGGATCCGACGAAGGCGGGCCCACCGGTGGCCGCCGAGCGCATGGCGGCGGTGTTCCCAGCCGCCTTCGAGCTGACCACGGCCGACATTCGCGCCATGCCGGGAGCCGAGACGTCCATTCCCGCGAACATGATGCTCACCATCCGCGTCGACCTCGACGGCAACGCGATGACGAAGGAAGCAGCCCCCATCGCGGTGGTCGAGAACGTGGCCAGCGGCTCGGCCGGCGTGAACGTGGTGCTGTCGATGGGCGGTGGCTCGGAGGCCGCTCCCGGTGGAGCACCGGCGGCAGGGCAGACGCTGGCGGCGGGATCGATTCAGCTGGCCCCTGGCGCCGCTGCGAGCCCCAACCAGATCCTGTTCCTGAGCCTCAAGGATCCGGCTGGTGGGCCGCCGCTGGCTGCCAAGCGCGTGCCTGGGCCGTCGTTCCCCTTGAGCTTCGAGCTGACGACGGCGGATCTGCTACCCATGGCCGGCAACCGGCCGGTGCCGGCCACCCTGCTGGTGTCGGCCCGCCTCGACAACGACGGCAACGCCACCACCAAGGATGGCGAGCCAGAAGCCACCCAAGGCGACGTCTCCAAGGGAGCGACCGGGATTGGCCTCACTCTCCGATAGGTGCCTGAACACCAGCATCTTCCTCGCCTCCCTCCACCCGATTCGAAAAAGTTCGGAGATCGTGGATCCAAACGCGACCCCCCGAGCACTGGGTGAAGGAGGGTCTCCCGGGGTCTGGCCCTGTCCCAGCCAGACTCGTGCACCAGATCTCGGGAGGCCTGACATTCTCCCCTCACCATGAGCGGGCAAGAGGCCCAGAACCTGGTGGTGGTGGATATCGAAGCCACCTGCTGGCGCGCAGAGGACGATCCTGCGCTGGCAGCCGTGCAGCGCAACGAGTGTGAGATCATCGAGATCGGCGCCGTGCGGCTGGCGCCCACGGTGGCACCGTTTCGAGCGGTGGTGCGCCCCCGTCGCCACCCCACGCTGTCGGCGTTCTGCACGGAGCTCACGGGGCTCCAGCAGCCCGAGGTGGATGCCGGGCAGCCGTTTCCGGCAGCCCTCGAGGCCTTCCTGAGCTGGTGCGGGGGCGACGAGCAGCTGGTGCTGGCCAGCTGGGGCGCCTTCGATCATGCCCAGCTCCTGCGCGACGCGGGCCGCTATCGACGCCCCGCGCCGAGGTGGACACACCTGAACATCAAGCGGCGCTTCTCGGCGGTCGCCCGAGCCCGAGGCGCGCGCCGAGGCGGCTGGATGTCGCTGCGCGCTGCCCTGCGATGGCTGGATCTCGACTTCGTGGGTCGGCAGCACTCCAGCGTGGACGACGCTCGCAACGCCGCGAGGGTGCTGGACTGGGTGCTGCGCAACCAGGATGGCTAAGAGCCTCTACTGCGGCGCGACAGCCTGCAGCACGGCTCGAAGCTCCCCCAGCTCGGGATCGGCTGGATATAGCGCTTCCGCTTTACTCAACGCGAGGTAGGCGCGATCCAGGTCGTCAGGATCCTGTTCGGACAAGGCCTTGGCGTAGGCGTACACGGCCGCCCCGCGACGCAAGGGCCGTGGCGACTTCGCGAGCAGCTCCCCGAAGGTGTAGGTGCGCTCGATCTCGGTGACCGTCCAGTCCACCTCGGACTTGTAGGTCACCATCACGGTGATCTCGGTCTCGGGCGATACATCCGGGCACGGCGTGTGAATGTGGTTGTAGAACACCATGGCGTCGTTCGGTGCAAGGTGCTGCGGCGCGATCTCCTCGCGCACGGTGCTGACCTCCTCGGCACTGAACTGCACCAGCTGGAAGCCCTGCGGCAGATCGAGACGCATCTCCACGTCGCGAGCTGCCACGTCGAACACCTCGAGGAAGCGTCCCTGGAACATGCGCTCGGCCTCGGCACTGGTCGGCACGTACAGGGAAGCGCCGCGACCGAGGTCGGTCACCGTGTCCATCAGTGTGTCGTTGTAGCCAGTCCCGATCCCACCGACCCCGATGCCTGCCATGTACAGGCCTTCCCCGTCGTGAATCCCCACGCCAGCCCCGATCAAGGACTCGTCGGTGACGCCCACGTTGGCCTGGCCGTCACTCACCAACACCACCCGGTTGATCGCGCCCTCCAGGTAGTGCTCCTGGGCCACGGCGTAGCCAGCCGCGAGACCGCTGTGCAGATCGGTCCCGCCATCCGCAGCCAGGCCGTCGCATGCATCCACGATGGTGGGATCCCTCGGGCCTGTGACGGCGTGGCCCACCAACACCGCGTCCTGAATCGTCGACCACGTGACCAAGCTGACCACGTCACCGGGCTTCAGAGACGCAGCGATGGCGTTGCACGAGTCCTTCATGCGGTCGAGGGGAGAGCCCCCCATCGAGCACGAGGTGTCGAGCACCAAGGTGAGGTTCAGCGGATCACGCTCCTGCCTCGTACGGGCCTCGCTCACGACCCCGACCTGAAGGATGTACTCCCCCTCGGGCAGGTCGTCGTCCCTGGCCAACTCCACGACGAGCTCCACCTCGCCGTCCGGAGCGGGCGGGTAGTCGTAGCTGTAGTAGTTCATGAACTCGTGGATCCGAACCGGAGCGTGGCGCACGATACCGGTGGCGAGCACCTCCTCGCGAACCTGAACGGGAGACGACATCGAGTTGGAGTCGTCGGGCGACATCCACAGCTCGACCTCCGGCAGGCTCTCACAGTCCACCCCCGTGTCCTCGGTCTGGCTGTCCCCTGGCGTGTCCGAGTGGTCGGTCTCGGTGTCGATGTCGGTGTCGGCGTCGGTGTCGGTGTCGGCGTCGGCGTCGGTAGAGGTCGTCGAAGTCCACGATCCATCCGTGTTGGACACGTCCTGGTCGACCTCGCCGATGCCACAACCAGAGCCACCAAAACAGACGATCAACGCGGGTAGAACGAGCCACATCGTGCGTCGCATGGAATTCCTCCAGGCCCTACCCTAGAGGCGAACTCCACACGCATCCATGTGAAACTGCACAATCCATATGGCAAGCCGGCCATTGGATGTGCAGTTCCGCTAGACGATGCCGCCACCATCAGGCCTCGGCGACTGCCCCCCCGCTGACCCCGTTCTCTGCCGGCGCCTCGTCATCATCGATCACACCGAAGTGCTTCAGTACGTGGGTGCGCACCTCTTCCCAGGCGTCGGGGTTCTCACGGAGGTACTCGCAAGCGGACTCCTTGCCCTGCCCCATGCGCTGGTCGCCGAGCGAGTACCAGGAGCCGCTCTTCCGCACCAGACCTGTGGTGACCCCGAGGTCCACCAGCTCGGCGGCCTGTGAGACCCCCTTGCCGTACATGATGTCGAACTCCACGATGCGGAACGGGGGCGCCACCTTGTTCTTGGTGACCTTGACCTTCGTGCGGTTGCCCAGCACCTCGTCGCCCTTCTTGATGGACCCGATGCGGGTGACCTCGAGGCGGACCGAGGCGTAGAACTTCAGCGCGTTGCCTCCAGAGGTGGTCTTCGGGCTTCCGAACATCACGCCGATCTTCATGCGGATCTGGTTGATGAAGATCACCACACAGTCCGACTTGTGGATGGCCCCCGTGAGCTTGCGCAGCGCCTGGCTCATCAGTCGCGCCTGCGCACCGGGCTGCACGTCGCCCATGTCGCCTTCGAGCTCGGTGCGCGGCACCAGGGCCGCAACCGAGTCGACCACCACCACGTCGATGGCACCCGATCGTACGAGGGTCTCCGCGATCTCCAGCGCCTGCTCACCGTGATCGGGCTGGGAGATCAGCAGCTCGTCGATCTTCACCCCGAGGTTGCGAGCATAGTTCGGATCGAGCGCGTGCTCGGCATCGATGAAGGCAGCAGCCCCGCCCGCTGCCTGGGCCTGAGCCACCGTCTGCAGGGCGAGGGTGGTCTTCCCACTCGCCTCTGCACCATAGATCTCCACCACCCGACCCTTGGGCACGCCACCGATGCCCAGCGCGATGTCGAGCCCGAGGGAGCCCGTCGAGATGGACTGCATCTCCGGGATGTCGGAGTCGCCGTAGCGCATGATGGCGCCCTTGCCGAACTGACGGTGGATGGATGCGATGGCGGCATCGACTGCCTTGCTACGTTCGTCGGCCATGGTTCACTCCGATACTCGACCCGAATGGGGAAACATCTCTGATTGACAAAAACGCTGCCGCAAAGGCGACAGTTCACGCAACGTCAGGCGAGGTGCTGACGTAAGAGGTTCAGGGCTGCAGCCACCGAGAGCTCCTGGACGCGATGACGGTCTCCGGGGAGCCGCAGCGCCAGATGGGCCTCGGTGGAGGGGCCGACCAGCCCCAGATGGACAGTGCCGACCGGCTTGTGCTCGCTGCCACCCGAGGGCCCCGCGATGCCGGTGACGGACACCCCCCAGGTGGCGCCGGAGCGCTCCCGCACGCCAGCGGCCATCGCCCTCGCCACCGCCTCGGAGACGGCTCCGTGCTCGGCCAGGACGGCCTCGGGTACGCCGAGCAGACGCACCTTGGCGGCATTGGAGTAGGTCACCAGCCCCTCCAGGAACCAGGCGCTGGCACCTGGCATGGAGGTGCAGGCAGCGGAGATCCGCCCGCCCGTGCACGACTCCGCCAGCGCGAGGGTGTGCTGCCGAGCCACGAGGCGTCGCCCCACCACCGTGGCCAAGTCGCCCCCCTCTGTGTTCCATCCGTGGATCGGCCGCGGCGCTCCCTCCACGGAGAACACCCACTGCCCCACGCGATCGAGCGCCTGCTCCACCACAGCCATGACGTGGTCGGCTTCAGCGGAGGTGGAGAAGCGCAGCTTCAGGTGGTTCTCGGGGAGCTTGGTCCGGAACCCCACGGTCACATTGGCCGGCTCCCATCCCTCCAGTGCCTGCTGCAGGTCGGACTCCCCCACCCCGACGCACCGCAGCGTGACCAGCTGATCGGGCTGCAGCGAGAAGTGCTCGTGCAGCAGTGGCAGGACCCGTGCATCGAACATCTTTCGCATCTCGCGGGGAACCCCCGGCAGACAGGCGAAGAGCGCTCGACTCCCCCGCACGGCGAACCCCGGAGCCGTGCCCCAGTCGTTGTCGAGGCGGACGCAGCCCTCCGGAAGCCAGGCCTGCCGCTCGTTGACCGGCGCCATCTTCCTTCCGAAGCGATCGTAGCGTGCACGGAGCTGGGCGAGCGCCTCCTCGTCGAGGCGAACGGGACAGCCGAAGGCCTCGGCCACTGCAGCCGTGGTCAGGTCGTCGTCGGTGGGGCCCAGGCCACCGGTGCACACACACAGGTCAGCACGCTCGTCGATGGTGCGAAAAGCCCCCACCAGGTCCGGCATCCGATCCCCCACGCCCACGTGACGCACCAGTGTGAACCCCAGGTCGGTGAGGCGCTCGGCGAGCCAGGCAGCATTGGAATCCACGGTCTGTCCGGTGACGATCTCGTCGCCTTGGGACAGGACCTCCGCGGTGGGCATCGAACCCTCTGAACGGATGTACACTGGGTGAACGGATGTGCAGCATGCTATCGCTCTGGTGTCCATCGCGCCAGCGTCGGTCGACCCATTTCTGACCGGCTGCCCCGGCGGTACTCCGCGGACAAAGGCGGGGCCCATCGGTGCCCATCCCCTCTCCACCGGAATACTTCCCTCTGCCTGTCGTACACCTGCGCGCACGAAGGGAGCCATGGGGCGAATCCTGGGTCTCGATGTCGGAACCAAGACCATCGGTGTGGCCGTCAGCGATCCCACGGGCCTCCTCGCGTCACCGGTGTGCACCGTGTCGCGGAAGGGGGTCCGCACCGACGTCGTCGCGCTGCAGGCCATCGTCGCGGAGCGTGAGGTGCAGGCGGTCGTGGTGGGCCTGCCTCTGGAGCTGGACGGCTCGGAGGCGCGCTCGGCTCGCTTGGCGCGTCAGATCGGCGTCGCCTTGGGGGAGGCCACCTCGCTGCCCGTCCACTACGTCGACGAGCGCTACACGTCGGTGGATGCCGAGCGCCAGCTCATCGCCGCCGATGTGTCTCGTGCTCGTCGAAAGCAGGTGATCGACCAGCAGGCCGCCGTGATCATCCTTCAGACCTTCCTGGACCACCCGGAGCTCACCCATGAACCGTAGCTTTACGGCGTCTCACCTCATCTTGGCCGCGGTGGCCTTGGTCGTGGGGCTGGCCTTGGGGGGAATGGCGCCGCGAGGCGAGTCCCGCGCGCTCCGCGCGCAAGTCGCAGAGCTTCAGGCCCGCGAGTGCAGCCGAGGCCCAGGCGTGATCGGCACGCAGGTCGCCAATGCGCTGCGGCGCGCACCCAGCGAGGCCCCCTCCAGCGGCGACGCGCGCACGAAGGTGGTGATGCCCCCTCCCGAGGAACCCGAGCCCGAAGAACCCGCGGAGAACACCGACGACGATGACTTCGTCTACTTCGAGGACGGCAACTACGAGGAGCAGCCGGACGACAGCGATCTGAACCGGATGATCGACGCCATGGAGATGCGCCGGCGCCAAGCCCGCCAGGCACTCCGCGAGCAAGCGGACCCCACGGAGGAGCAGGAGGCGGAGATCGACGCCATCTTCGACGACATGAACAGCGAGCTCGCCACCCTGGCTGGGGACTTCGTCCAGGTCTTCCAGGAGGCCGGAGGCGCGGAGCCCGATCGCCGGGAGAGCATGCTCTTCGCTCGCGATGCCATCGACGTGCTCATCGGCACCGAGGACGCCCTGTACGACGTGCTCGATCCCGACCAGGCACAGGGCATGTCTCCCGAGGCCTCCGACCCCATGTCCTACATCGACGGAGAGGTGGTCCGAGCCCTGCGGGAGATCGGTCCGTGAGGGACGTCTGGCTCGTGGCCCGCTTCGAGGTCCTCCGGGCCATCCGAACGTGGCGAGCGCTCGCACTCGTGGTGCTCTTCACCGTGGCCAGCGCGGGCGCATCCTATCTGTTCGTCCGCTTCATCGGCATGCTCGAGAACGAGGTGGCACAGCAGATCCTGGCTCCGAGGACCGAGACGCCCGGTGCCATGATCGACGAGCTGGTCAAGTCCGACACCTGGCGAGAGTTCGTGTCGAACCTGGTGGGCGCAGATCACCTGGTGGACTTCATCATCCAGATCCCACCCCTGGCCATGTTCAACCTGTGGTTCGGGTTCCTGCTCGTGCCGTTCTTCGCGGCCTCGGCGAGTGCCGAGTGCATCTCCCTGGACGTACGGAGCCGTGCGATCCGCTACGAGGTGCTGCGCACCGGACGCCTGGAGTTGGTCACCGGACGCTTCATCGGCCAGGCCCTGCTCACCGGGGCCGCCATCGCAGTGTCCACCGTGGCCGTGCTCGGCGTGGGCATGCGCTTCATGGTGCTGACGGACCCCGTGAACCTGGCGAGTTGGCTGGCTTGGTTCTCGATTCGAGCCTGGGTGTTCGCGATTCCCTTCATCGGCATCGGTGTCGCCGCCTCGCAGATCACGGCGTCTCCCGCGTGGGCGCGGGTGATGGCCGTGGGGGGCGTGGCTCTGTCGTGGGTCGCCTACGCGCTCGCGCGCGGCGCCGAGGCGCACGACCAATACCCCTGGCTCACCGACGTGACCCTGCAGCTGCTGCCTCAAGGGTGGATCCAGGGCATGTGGGAGCCAGGCGGTGCCTGGCTCGCCTCGGCGGTGGTCATCGTGTTGCTGGGCGTGTTCTTCGCCCTGCTGGGCTACGCACGGTTCGCCGGGAGGGACCTGTGAGCGATGCACTGCGCTTCGAGGGCGTGGTCAAGCGCTACGGTCGAAAGACCACAGCCCTGGACGGACTGACCTTCCGCATTCCCCGAGGCTGCATCGCGGGCTTCGTGGGCCACAACGGCGCAGGCAAGACCACGGCGTTCTCCGTGGTGAGTGGCTACCTGCCGCCCGACGAAGGCACGGTGGACATCCTGGGCCTGGGGACCTTCCACGCCACCGAGATGAAGGGCCAGCTCGGCGTGCTGCCCCAGGATGCCGAGCTGCCCGACCGACACACCCCCACCGAGCTGCTGGTCCACCTCGCCCGGCTGCAGGGCATGACCCGCCGAGAGTCCGTACGGGAGGCGGAGCGCGTACTGCACCTCGTAGGCCTGGGGGACCGACAGAGGAGCCTCATCGCGACCCTGTCCCACGGGATGCGCCGACGCGTCGCGGTGGGCACGGCACTGTGCGGATCGCCACAGCTCGTGCTGCTGGACGAACCCCTGGCGGGTCTCGATCCGGTGCAGGCCCACAGCCTGCGCGAGGCCCTCGCAGGGCTACGGGGGATCCAGACGCTGGTGGTGAGCTCGCACAACCTCGCCGAGCTGGAGCGCCTGTGTGACTGGGTCGTGATGCTGAAGAAGGGTCGCTGCATGCGGCAGGGCACGCTCACCGACATCACGGGCCAGGGCCAGGTGGTGCGCTGGGTGCTCGGGGAGGGCGACGTGCCCCTGGACGACCTCGCTGCGCGCCTGCCCGATCACAGCTTCTCGCTCCAGGGGCGCACCCTGTTGCAGCAAGGCGGTGCCGAGGCAGACCTCGACGCTGCGAGCATCGAGGTGATGTCGGTGCTGTCGTCGGCTCGCCTGGCGGTCCGGGGCGTGTCGCGCGGCGTGGCGCTCGAGCAGCGCTTCATCGACGACGCTCGGGTCAGCTGACTCCGGATCCCGCGCTACGATTCCCTTGGGTCCTCGGCTTCGCCCGCAGGCCCTCGGACCTGCTCCTGCCACCCGGCCAGCTGCTCCTGGGTGACGGAGGCCCCCCCACACACCACCACGAGCACCGAGCGCCCGCGCAGCGGCTCGGCGCTGTCGTAGATCGAGGCCAACGCCGCCCCACAGGCAGGCTCCACCAACACCCGATGGTCGTCGAGGAAGCGTCCACACGCCTGCACGGCGGCGCGATCCGAGCACAGCCAGGAGTGGATCGGGTGCGCTTGGCACCACTGCACTGCGCGCTCGCATACCGTCTTGGCCCCCAGCGTGAGCGCGAGGCTTCCGATCTCGGCCAACGTGACGGGCCGCTGCGCCGCCATGGCAGCGGCGAAGGAGGCCGCTCCCTCGGTCTCCACGGCCACCAGCGGTGTGTCGGCCCATCCCACGCCGTGCATGCCCTGCAGCACCCCACACATCAGGCCACCCCCACCCACGGAGACCACCACCGCCTCGGGTCGAACCCCCTCGGCGTGTACCTCCTCCACCAACGAGGCGTGCCCTGCCCACACATCGGGCGCGTCGAAGGGATGGATGACCACCCCAGACAGGGACGGGGCCAGCTGTAGCGCGTGCTCGTGGGCGTCGTCCCACACCTCCCCGTGCACCTGGACCACCGCCCCCTCTCCCTCGATGAGGCGACGCATGCGCTCGGCCGTTCGGCGCGGCACCACCACGGTCACGGGAACGCCCAGCTGACGACCGGCGTAGGCCACCGCGTAGCCCGCGTTGCCCCCCGACGAAGAGACCAGGTGACGGGCCCCGCGCTGCACCGCCTGCTGACAGGCATGGCCCATGCCTCGCAGCTTGAACGACGCGGACGGCTGTGCGGAGTCCAGCTTGAGCCAGACGTCGGCACCATGGTGGGCGGAGAGCACGCTGGAGCGAAGGAGCGGCGTGACGTGATGGATGGGCGTCATGCCGCGTGGGTAACGTCCGCGCGTACCTGCATCAGCGCGAACCCCAGCAGGTTCTGACCCCGCCAGGTTCCCGGATCCGACGCACGCGGATCGCTGGCCGCCAGACCGATCCCCCAGATGCGGTCGTGGGGCGAGGCCTCCACCAACACCGACTCACCGGTCTCGATCAGGAAATCCCGCAGCTGAGGCTGCTGCCCGAACTTGGCCCGGTTGCCCCGCACCACGATGTCCATGCGATGCTCCCTCCAGGTGGCCTCGTCGAACCCGCGCACCGTCCGACCCACCGCCTTGGCGCGTCGCGGATCGGGATGGGTCAAGATCCGCTGTAGCGCCTCGGCATCGTCGAACAGGCGCGCCTTCTCCGCCATCATGAAGTGCTCGGCCGTGCAGTAGGTCTGCCCCTCCACCTCGAAGGCACAGGGCCACCACTGCGACAGCACGCCAGCTCCCACAGCGTCGTCGGGCTGAGCCCGGTGGCCCCAGAACATCCACAGATCGGGCCTACGACCCGACCGCCACTCCTGCTTCAGCTGCGTCCAGTTCATGCGTCCCCCAGGGCCAGATATATTTCTAGTGCATATATGCGTCAAGCATCTTAGTGGACTGCAGGAGGTGAACATGGCCGTCATGACTCGCTTGTTGTGGTTGCGTCACCTGCGCTCGGAGCAGAGCTCGCACGTGCTCCGCTGGCGCAGCGGACAGCTGGTGGCCTCGGGGCGCGGGTTGGCGTTCTGGTTCTTGCCGCTGTCGGCATCGATCGCCGAGATCCCCGTAGACGACCGGGAGCTGCCGTTCCTCGTCCGCGTGCCCTCCGCAGACTTCCAGGAGATCATCATCCAGGGCACGCTGCAGTGGCGGGTCGTCGATCCGGAGCGCGTCTCGAAGCGGGTGGACTTCTCCCTCGATCTACAGACCGGGCACTTCAAGGAGGAGCCGCTGGAGAGCATCGAGAGTGCGCTGGGGCCTCTGGTGCGACAGCTCGCTGAGCACGGCACGCGAGGTCTCGGGCTCAAGGCCATGCTCGAGCGGGGGGTGGAGCCCATCCGCACCGCCATCCAGGAAGGGCTCACGGCCGACGATGGCCTGCAGGACATGGGGCTTCAGATCGTGGCCGTCCGCGTGGCCTCGCTGCGAGCCGAGGCCGAGGTGGAGAAGGCGCTGCAGATGCCCACTCGCGAGCAGATCCAGCAGTCGGCGGACGAGGCCACGTTCCACCGTCGTGCGCTGGCGGTGGAGAAGGAGCGCGCCATCCAGGAGAACGAGCTGCAGAACCGCATCGAGCTCGCGGCGCGCGAGGAGCAGCTCGTGGCGCAGCACGGCAAGAACGAGCGGCTGCGCGTCGAGGAGGAGGCCCAGGCGCTGCAGATCCAGTCCCAGGCGAAGGCCGAGCGGCGCGAGCTCGACGCCCGCGCCGAGGCCACGTCCATCGAGGCGGTGGAGGGGGCTCGCGTGGCGGCGGAGCGCGACCGGATGGAGGTCTACCGTGACCTGCCTGCGTCGACCCTGCTGGGTCTGGCGGCGCGTGCGCTCGCGGAGAACCTGGACCACATCGACCACCTCAACGTCAGCCCAGAGCTGCTCGGGCCGGTGCTCACGCGCCTGCTGGAGGCTGGCACCACCCGTCTGGAGCAGTGATGGGCACGGGCACACCGCGCGTGGTGGTGGTCACGCGCCCCACGTTCTACACCTTGGCCATCCAGCGGCACGGCACCGAGGGTCAGGCTCGGTTCGTGCTGGCCGGCCGCGGCGAAGACGTGGACCGTCTGCGCGAACAGCATGCCGCAGCCACGAACATCCTCCACGCGGTCCAGAGCGCCATCCCCCTCAGCTGGAGGCGCACGCGGGTGACCCGAAGCGAGCTGGACCGGTTCCTGTTCGAGCCCGAGGACATCGTGGTGGTGGTGGGCCAGGACGGGCTCGTGGCCAACGTGGCGCGCTACCTGAGCGGGCAGCCGGTGATCGGCGTGGACGCCGCCCCCGGCACCAACGCGGGCGTGCTGGTCCCTCACGACGCAGACGCAGCGGCCGCCCTGATCCACGCTGCGGGCCAGGATCGTCTGCAGTCGGTGCAGGTCCGCACCCTGGTGTCCCTGACCCTCGACGACGGGCAGCGGCTGCTAGGCCTCAACGAGGTGTTCATTGGCCAACGCACCCACCAGTCGGCACGGTACCGCATCGGCCTGGGTGGGCACGAGGAGCGCCAGTCCTCGTCGGGCGTGCTGGTGTCCACGGGCACGGGAGCCACGGGCTGGGCGGCGTCCATCCGACGCTGCCGCACCTGCGACGTGACGCTGCCGGAGCCCGAAGAGCATCGCCTGGCCTTCTTCGTGCGAGAGGCCTGGCCCGGGCCCGGCCTCGGCGTGCACTTGACCGACGGGGAGCTGGACTCGGGCCAGACCTTGGAGGTGACGTCGGAGATGGACGACGGCGGCGTGGCCTTCTCCGACGGCATCGAAGTAGACGCCCTGGTGTTCGACCGAGGGCGCACGGCGCGCATCGGCGTGGCGCCCGAGCGGCTTCACCTGGCGCTGGCGTAGCCCTCGGTGCGACCGTCCACCTGGGCATGGATCGAGCACACCCCGTCGTGCACCGCCAGCACGGCGTATCCATCGCCGGTGACCGTCCGCTCGAAGAGCAGCGGGTGGGTGCGCACCTCCGAGTACGAGCCGCCGTCGAAGGCATAGGCCGACAGCTCGACGCGCATGCCCTGCTCGTCGAGGTCGATGGGATCGAGCCCGAGCTCGAGGAGGAGATCGGGCAGCAGCGTGGGCACCAGGTCGGCGGGCCCCACCATCGTCCAGTCGACGGCTGGCATCGTCTCGGAACGGGGCGCGGAGAGGCTCGAGCGGAACATGTCGTAGCGGAGTCCGTCACATGTGGAGCCTGCCCCAGCTCCCGTGGCGCGACCGGTCTCCGGATCGAAGGACAGGTCGGTCCACGGCGTTCCGAGCTCGTCTCCACGCACTCGAACGTCCTGCACGTCCCAGCTCTTCGCCGGATCCACGATCCTGGACCTGCGGGCGTGCGCACCGAAGGAGCCTGCACCGGCCGCGGACCAAGCGGATGCCGTCACCACGACTCGGTCGTGTGCGTCCAGGTCCGTGGCGACGACTGCGGCGACCCCCTCCCCGTCCACCCAGGAGTCCCGCACGTCGCTGCCCAAGGTGAGCTCGGATCGCACGGCGTCCACCCGGATCGTGGAGCGAGCGAGATCCACCCGCTCCCCCACGTCGAAGACGGCCCGTACGGCGCCTGGGTTGTCGTTCCAGTGCTCCAGCGTCACCGGGGGGAGGTGCTGCTCGTCCGCAGCGGCGACGCTCGTGTGGTGGGCGACGGCGGGCAGCGAGCCATCCTCCGGGCTGGCCCACGCCAGCAGGGTCACCGAGCCATCCGCTCCCAGGCAGCGGCTCGAGATCGGCCACTCCAGGCTCGACGGCGCGAGCACCTCCGCCTCGACACAGCCATCGTGCAACGTCACGCTGCCAGCGGGCACGGGCTCGGGGAGGTGGACCAGCACAGAGCCCGCGTCACCCGCGGAGCCCGCTCCCCACAGCCAGAGCTCGTCCCCGGGCTGCACGCCCGCGACGGACTGGATGCTCACGCCGAGGCTGCCGTCCACAGCCACGCCGCTCACGAAGGCATCGGCAGGAACCTGCTGGAGGACGACCTCGTGCGGAGATTGATCGCGAACAGGGTGCTCGTAGAGCAGATCGCCCGCGGGCGTCGACACGAGGAGATGGCGCTCCTCGGCAGAAGAGGGCCCGACGTGCACCCGCACCTCGGTCGTCGGCGTCTCGAAGACCGTGGTGGCAGACGTCGTCGCACTCTCCCCCGGGGTCCGGAGCTCCGAGGTGGACGCGGGCGGGGGCCCGGGGTGGCAGGCAGACGACAACAGGACAACGACGATGGACATCTCGGCTCCGACGTGTGGCGGCCCCCTGGGGCCACCGAGGTCAAGCTACCGAGCGGTCCGGGGCAGCGACGTCCCAGTCGCGTCCCAACGTGCGCCTGTCACCGCACCCGCCGGAAGATGCGGTTCGCCTCGAGCACGGTGCCATCCGCCTTCGTCAGGCGCATGACCAGCAACATCGTGTCCGCGTCCTTACGGCGACGGGTCGACTCCAGCATCCCCTCCGTTCCGTCGCGGAACGTCAGTCGGGCACCGGTCCACACGGCGTCTCCCTCCATGCGGCCCCGCACGTGTGCCGTGCCCACGATCGCGTAGTCCACCGAGCGCTCGACGTTGTCGAGGGGCATCTCGTCGACCCGCTTGTACGGACCGCTGCGCACGATGACCGTGAACATGTCCTCGCTGGGCACGATCTCGTGGTTCGGTGTGGAGGTCTTCAGGATCTGGCGCTCGAACCAGTTCGCTCCCATGGCGAGCAGGATCTCGTCCATGGCCTCCGACGCGCTCTTGTCGAGCCGCCAGGTTCCCGCCAGGTCCGCCCCCATCGGCGCCCGAGCCACGGGCGCCGTGGACGCCACGGCCGCATCGGGCCCGACGGGATCCAGGCCCTGCGCCAAGGCCACCATGCTCAACCACCACACGATCATCAGGTCTCCCGCTCGGGTCTCGGGGCGTCTCGGTCGTGGGGACAGGACTCCTGCACCCCAGACAGGTACTCCTCGCCGTACTCCATGGCCTCCTCGAGACCGTTGACCACCGCCGTGCGGTAGATTCCGTCGCTGACCCCCACCACGGAGATCGACGACCACATGCTGAACCAGCGAAGCGTGCGGGCTCCGTCCTCGAGGTACACGTCGAGGTGGAACAGCTGCTCGAGCTCGTTGGTGCCGTTGTCTCCGACGAACAGCCGATCGTTGTGGGCCCGACCTGCGATCACTCGAAAGACCTCCCCTCCCTCCTCCTCCACCTCGAAGGACCGATAGGCCTTGAACTGGTCGTACCAGAACTTCACGAAGAGCTGGTCCCGCCGCACCTCGGTGAGGGTGTCGAGGCGATCGCAGTCGCCAGACTCGAAGCAGGCCACGTCGGACTGGAAGTCGCGCCCAGCCCACGTGGTGGCGGAGGACTCGATGCAGGTCTGCACGGGGTCCGTCATCAGCGCCACCTGCGCGTCGAGCGCGTGCTCGGAGCGAGCGGAGATGGCGACGGACACCTGCTCCGCTGCGTCGGCCCCCTCCGGGATGCGCAGCTCGCCCAGAGCGAGCCCGTCGAGGTCCGGCATGGACACGTCGCGATCGCGTGGATCGAGGGAGTAGTCCTCCCCACGCAAGAAGCCGGCCAGGTTGCGAAAACCCGCCTCGAGCTCGGCGGTGTCGTCGTCTTCGAAGTGCTGGAACAGGAACAGGCCGAGCTGGCCGAGCTCGGCAGGGGCCTCGGGGGGAGGCCCAGCACACGCTGCCAACACCAAGAGCACGGAACACCGCATCTCGCCCTCCCCCACGAGCTTAGTCGTCGCGAGGCCACGTCGTCGCCCCTTACCCCCGACGACGCGGCCCGTGCAGACGCGTGCCATCGCGCGACATCACTTGCTGATGAACACATGTTCAGTTACACGCCGATCATGCAGACGCAAGCACGATTGTTCAGCCGAGGAACGTCAGGTCTGGGTCCCCTGGGCCATGGGCTGGAGCGGATCGAGCTCGGTGCCGGGAGCTGGTTGGAGCTGCAGCGCGGATGGCTCTTGGGAGACGACGTGCTGTTCGATCAGCTGGTGAGCACGCTCCCTTGGGTGCACGGCGAGCGCAGGATGTACGATCGCACGGTGCAGGTGCCGCGCCTCGTCGCCTCGGTGCCAGCGGATCACGAGCTTCCACCCCTCCTGATCCAGGCCAGTGCGCAGCTCTCGGTGCGGCACGACAGGCCGGTGGATCGGATCTCCTTCGCGCTGTACCGCGATGGGCGAGACAGCGTCGCGTTCCACGGCGACCGGATGGGTGGGCAAGTGCAGGACTGCATCGTGGCGATCCTCTCGCTGCGAGGGCCTCGGCGCTTCCTGCTCAGGCCCAAGACCACGCTGGACGGGCCGCGGCGCTCGCGGCGCTTCGAGCTGGGCCACGGAGATCTGTTGGTGATGGGAGGGCGAACCCAAGCCGACTTCGAGCACGGGATCCCGAAAGCGACCAGTGCTCCTCCACGCATCAGCATCATGTTCCGTAGCCGTCGGAGCTGACCGAGCATCGGCGAGCCATCCGCTTCCGCATACGGTAAAGTGCAGGCGGGGAGTAGACATGTCGCGTACCACGGCTCGCTTCTTCGCCCGGTGGTTCGACCGCGACGCCTTCGCCGAGGAGTCCAAGACCACCCGACTGATGGACGGGCGAAAGCGGAAGAAGGGTCCCGAAGATGCGGCCACCGTGCGCATGCCTGGTCGCCGCCGCCCTCCGCGACGGCCGCTGGTGGCCACGGTCGAGGCGGACACGGCGCTGGACGTGCCGCTTCCTCGTCCCTTCCTCGTGGACCCCGCCAGCGAGGAGACGGTGCTGCGGGCCGACTCAGCGCCCAGGCCCACCGTGAAGAACGCCATGGGTCCTCCTTCTGGGCCCGCCCCCCTCGTGCTGCCCGACGGAGCGCACGGCCGGAGCCCCTCCATCGACACCCAGGCCCCCAAGGGTGGGCGCCAGCGCTGGACGGCCTGGAGCGTGATTCCCATCGGGGTGGTGCTGGGTCTGCTGGCTGGCGGGCTGCTCTCCTCCCTCATCCTCGTCCTGGCACGTCTGCTGCTCGCCTGACGGCACTTCTGTCGAGGCGTCTGTAGGTGTCGTGACCATTGGCCACGAGCGCCAGACAGGCATACGCGGCGCCACCATGATCCGGCTGCGCGCGCTCAACAAGAGCTACCAGGTGGGCGACCACCGGCTCCATGTCCTCAAAGATCTCGATCTGTCCATCGAGGAGGGCGAGCTCGTCTCGATCATGGGGTCCTCGGGGAGCGGCAAGTCCACGCTGCTCAACGTGCTCGGGATCCTCGACGCCTACGACAGCGGCACCTACCACCTGGGCGACACGCTGGTGAAGGATCTCGGGCAGACCGAGGCCGCCCGCTACCGCAACCGCTTCGTGGGCTTCGTGTTCCAGTCCTTCCACCTGCTCCCCTTCAAGACCGCCACGGAGAACGTGGCGCTGCCTTTGCTGTACGCCGGCGTGCCCCGACGCGAGCGACGTGAGCGCGCGCTGGAGCTGCTCGAGCGGGTGGGGCTGGCGGATCGCGCACACCACGTGCCGAACCAGCTCTCCGGGGGTCAGAAGCAGCGAGTGGCCATCGCTCGGTCCTTGGTCACGCGGCCTCGGATCGTGCTGGCCGACGAGCCCACCGGGGCACTCGACAGCACCACCAGCGACGAGATCATGGACCTCCTCCTCGACGTGAACGCCTCCGAGGGCACCACCGTCATCATCGTCACCCACGAGACCACCGTGGCAGAGCGCACCCAGCGCATCGTGCGACTGCACGATGGCCGCATCGAGGGCAGTCCCTGATGGAGCTGGACCGCCTGCGGGAGATCGGCGAGTCGCTGTGGCGCCATCGGCTGCGCACGGCGCTGACGGCGCTGTCCGTGGCCTGGGGCACGTACGTGCTGGTCGTGTTGCTCGGCACCGGTCAGGGCCTACAGAACAGCGTGGCGCACGAGTTCCGCGACGACGCCACCAACAGCATCTGGATGTATCGCGGCGAGTCGTCGCGCCCGTTCGAGGGGCTCCCCATCGGGCGGCCCACCCGGTTCGACAACCGCGACTTCGCCGAGCTGATCCGCATGGACGGCGTGGAGCACGCCACGGGGCGCTTCTACCCCTGGCGCAGCACGGTGCTCGCCTACGAGGGCCGCACCGCCGAGTTCGACATCCGGGCCGTGCACCCGGGGCATCAGTACATCGAGCGGAGCCAGATGACGGCGGGCCGCTACATCGACGAGCTGGACCTGCGGGACCTGCGCAAGGTGCTGGTGATCGGCAAGGAGGTGGAGCGCTTCCTGTTCCGCGGCGTGGACCCCATCGGCGAGTGGGTGACCGTGGCCGGTGTGCCCTTCCGCGTGGTGGGGGTGTTCGAGGACGCGGGCGGCGAGTCCGAGATGCGGCAGGTGTACATGCCCATCACCACCGCCCAGGCCACCTTCGGGAGCGGCACGCGGCAGATCCACCAGATCATGTTCAGCGTGGGCGATGCCACCATCGAGCAAGCGCAGGCCCTGGCGGATCAGGCGGTGGCGACGCTTGCCTCGCGGCATCGGTTCGACCCGGCGGACACCCGCGCCGTCCGCGTGCGCAACAACGTGGAGCAGTTCGAGCGCGTACAGCGGATCTTCCGGCTGGTGGACGCCTTCGTGTGGTTGGTGGGCGTGGGCACCATCACCGCCGGCATCGTGGGCGTCTCCAACATCATGCTGGTGAGCGTGCGGGAGCGAACCAACGAGATCGGCCTGCGCAAGGCGCTGGGCGCGACACCGGCGCGGATCGTGTCGGGGATCGTGGCCGAGGCGCTGATGCTGACCGCGGTGGCCGGCTACTGCGGCATCGTGGGGGGCGTGGCCACGCTGGAGGTCATCCGCAACTGGATGCCCGACAACGACTACCTCCGAGAGCCCGAGGTGACCTTGGCCCCCGCCCTCGCGGCCGCCGTGCTGCTCACGCTCTTCGGCGCGCTGGCCGGCTTCGTGCCCGCCTGGCGAGCGGCCCAGGTACAGCCCGTCGACGCCCTGAGGGCCAGCTGATGACTTGGTTCGACGCAGACGGCTGGCGGGAGATCGGCGAGGCGCTGCGCACCAACCCGATGCGCACGGCCCTGACCATGGCCGGCGTGTTCTGGGGCACCTTCATGCTGGTGACCATGCTGGGGTTCTCCTCGGGCCTCGAGCAGGCCACCGTGCGCACCATGCGCGGCACGGTGACCAACGCCGTGTTCGTGTGGGGCGGTCGCACGCGCATGCCCTACCGCGGCAGACGGCCCGGCCGGCGACTCCGCTTCGACAACGGCGACATCCCCGTGCTCTCCGCCCTTCCCGGGGTCCGCTACCTGGTGCCACGCAACCAGCTCGGCGGCTACCGGGACGGCACCCCCGTCACCCACGGCAACGAGGTGGGCGCGTTCCAGGTCATGGGCGACGCCCCCGACTTCGCCCACATCCAGACCGTCGAGTTCGACTCGGGGCGCTTCATCAACGACCTCGACATGACCGAGGCCCGCAAGGTGGCCGTGATCGGTCGACAAGTCCACACCGCCCTGTGGCCCGACGGGGGCGATCCCATCGGTGCCTGGATCGGGATCCGTGGCGCCTTCTTCCAGGTGGTGGGGCTGTTCCACTCGGCCAGCGGAGACGATCGCGGCGATCGGGACGAGCAGACCATCCACATTCCGTTCACCACGTTCCAGCGGGCCTTCAACGGCGGCAATCGGGTGAACTGGTTCGCCTTCGTGGCCGACGACACCACCAGCGGCTCGGAGCTCGAGGAGCTCGTCCGCACCACGCTGCGCCGTCGCCACGACGTGCACCCCAAGGACTCGCGCGCCCTGCGCGGCTTCAACGCCGAGGAAGCGTTTCAGCGCATCCAGAGGCTGTTCTCGGGGATCCGAGGGCTCACCTGGATGGTGGGCGTGGCCACCTTGCTGTCGGGCGCCGTGGGGGTGAGCAACGTGATGCTCATCGTGGTGCGCGAGCGCACCCAGGAGATCGGCGTGCGCCGCGCGCTGGGAGCCACCCCCTGGACCATCGTGAGCATGGTGCTGCAGGAGGCCATGATCATGACCGCGGTGGCCGGCATGGCTGGCGTGGTGGCGGGCACGGTGCTGCTGGAGCTCGCGTCGCTGGCCATCGGCCCCGACAACCCCTCCATCGGCATGCCCCGCATCCAGCCCAGCATGGTGCTGATCTCCACGGCCCTGCTCGTGGTGGCTGGGCTGGTGGCCGGAGTGCTGCCTGCGCGACGTGCCGTCGCCATCCAACCCGTCGACGCCTTGCGATCCGAGTAGAGCGGAGCCTCTGATGCAGCGAAACTACGTCCCCGTCGCACTGGCCGGCTCCGTGGGCCTCGCCTTCCTGGCCACCCTGCTGTTCCTGGTGGCGCGCTCGCGGCCCGTGCCCGACGACATCCAGTACGTGCAGCCCACCGTGGCGGACATCGTGCTGAAGACGGTGGCCACCGGCGCCATCGTTCCCCGGGTGGAGGTGGAGATCAAGAGCCGCGTCTCGGGCGTGCTCTCCACCCTGCACGTGGAGCCTGGCCACAACGTGCGATCGGGAGATCTCATCGCCGAGATCCAGATCATCCCCGACTCCGCCACCCTCAACAACGCCCAAGCGAGCATGCGTACGGCCAAGATCCAGCTGGACGCGGCGCTGCAAGAGCTGGAGCGCGCCGAGGGGCTGTCGGCTCAGGCCGCCCTGTCGAGCGCGGAGCTCGCCCGCGCCCGTCGCGACCACGACCTCGCTCGTCAGAGCTACAGCAGCGCCTGGTCCAACCTCCAGATCGTGAAGGAGGGAGCCACCCGAGGCAGCGGCAACGTGAGCACGGAGGTCCGCAGTACCGTCTCGGGGATGGTGCTCGCGGCGGGGGTCGAGGAGGGAGAGTCCGTCACGGAGACCAACACCTTCAACGCGGGCACCACCATCGCGTCCGTCGCCGACATGACCGACATGGTCTTCGAGGGCTACGTCGACGAGTCCGAGGTGGGCCGGATCCGCGAGAGCATGCCCCTCGACATCACCGTGGGCGCCCTGCAGAACCGCACCATCCGCGGGTCGCTGGAGTACATCAGCCCCAAGGGCGTGATGGTGGACGGCGCCGTGCAGTTCGCCATCCGCGCCGCCATCGCCCCCGAGGACGACCTGTTCATCCGAGCCGGCAGCTCCGCCAACGCCGACATCGTGTTGGATCGTCGGGAACAGGTCATGGCCATCGACGAGCGGGCGCTGCGCTTCGACGACGGCGAGACCTTCGTGGAGGTGGAGATCTCTCCGGGTGAGTTCGAGGTGCGACCGGTGGAGGTGGGCCTGTCCGACGGCATCCAGATCGAGGTGGTGGGCGGCCTGCAAGGTGACGAACGCCTCAAGGCAGGGGCATCAGGTTGATCGGACGAGTTCAGGTATAGGATCGAGACCATGACCAATCGCACCACACCCCTCGTCATGGGCGCTGCGGCGGTGGCCCTCCTGGCCCTCGCCTACCTCGCGCTGCGGCCCCCCAGCACCGAGGTGTCGACAGCCCCCACCTCGGGGCAGACAGAGGGGACCCCTGCTACGGCCGATGGGTCGATCGACGCACCGCCCGTGGCCAGCGCAGCCCCGCGTGAGGAGGCACGCACAGCGGGCCCCGCTGGAAACTGGCAGCCCCCTCCGAACCTAGCGCGTGCTCCCTCGCCCGATGCCCCGCCGCCCTCGGACTTCCCGGAGCTCGACGGCCAGACGTCCCAGCCCCCTCGCACCCCAGCCGCGGAGGCCGTGGCGCTGCTGGTGCAGGAGACCGCGCTCCACGTGCTGACCACGGTGGATCCGGATCTGGCCGCCGAGGACGTGACGTCGTGGTGCACCTCGGACGGAACCACCTGCAAGCTGCAGGGCCCCTGGCCAGGAGACGACTTCGGCGTGCGCTGGATGAGCGCCCTGGGCACCGGCCGCATCGAGGAGCAGGACTACGAGAACGTCGTGTTCCAGCGCTTCAGTCCCGTGGAGGTGGACGGCGAGCGGCGCTTCGAGGCCGTGGTGCGAGCCCAATGACCGCCACCGCCGAGCGGCTCCTGCGAGGAGGCGTGGTCTTCGACGGCGTCGGCGGACCTGGGCGTCGCGCCGACGTGTGGATCCGAGACGGCCGCGTGGCGTCCATCGCTCCAGCGGGGGTGCTGGATCCGCCTGGCGTGGAGGTGGTGGACTGCGCCGGGTGCTGGGTCATGCCAGGGTTCATCGATCTGCACACCCACTACGACGCCGAAGTCGAGGTGCTGCCGGGCTTGTCGGAGTCCGTGCGCCACGGCGTGACCACGGTGGTCCTGGGCAGCTGTGGGCTGTCGATGGTGCAGGGGGAACCCGAGGCGCTGGCGGACATGTTCTGCCGCGTGGAGGGGATCCCCCGAGACGTCGTGCTGCCGCTGCTGGAGTCGGCCAAGGACTGGGACGACCCTGCAAGCTACCTGGCCCACCTCGAGGGCCTGCAGCTCGGACCCAACGTGGCCTGCTTGTTGGGTCACTCCACCATCCGAGCGGTGGCCATGGGTCTCGAGCGCAGCCTCGACGAGGCAGCACGCCCCACCTACGCCGAGCTCGATCAGATGCGAGCGGTGCTCCGCGAGGCCCTGGACGCGGGCTACCTCGGGCTGTCCATCAACACCCTGCCCTGGGACAAGATGGATGGGGAGGCCTTCCGGAGCCGCCCCACGCCCTCGGTGTTCGCCCGCTGGTCGGAATACCGAGCCCTCACCCGGATCCTGCGACGGCGCGACGCCGTGTTCCAGGGTGTGCCCGACGTCTCCATGAAGCTCAACGCCGCCGCGTTCTTCTGGGAGACCCTGGGATTGTTCCGACCCGCCCTCAAGACGATGATCATCACTCTGCTGGATGCACGCGCCGAGCGTGTGTCGTTCCGCCTGGTGGGTGCGGTGGCGCGCATGATCAACATCTTGGGGGGCAAGCTGCGCCTGCAGTCCCTGCCCCACCCCTTCGACATCTGGTCCGACGGACTCGAGGTGCCGGTCATCGAAGAGTTCTCGGCGGGCACCGATGCGCTGCACATCCAAGACCCGGACCGACGCGCGCAGCTGCTGCGCGACCCGAGCTACCGGGAGCGCTTCAAGAAGCAGTGGCGCTCCTGGTTCGGCAAGGCCTACCACCGCGATCTCGACGAAGCTCGCATCGTGAGCTGCCCCGACCCCGCGCTGAACGGGCGCACCTTCGGCGAGGTGGCACGCCAGCGAGGCATCGAGCCGGAAGACGCCTTCCTCGACCTCAACGCGGACCACGGCGACGAGCTGCGCTGGCGCAGCGTGATCGGCAACGATCGCCCTCGGTGGGTGGAGTGGATCGCGAGCCACCCGGCGGTGCTGATCGGGTTCTCGGACGCGGGCGCTCACCTGCGCAACATGGCCTTCTACAACTACGGCCTGAGGCTGCTGAAGCGAGTGCGCGACGCCGAAGCCGACGGCGCCCCCTTCATGACGGTGGGGCACGCCGTGCACCGGCTCACGGCAGAGATCGCCGAGTTCCTGGATCTCGACGCGGGCGTGCTCCGCTCGGGGGCCCGCGCCGACGTGGTGGTGATCGACCCGAGCGGCCTGGACCAGCGGCTCGAGGAGGTGAGCGAGGCACCCATGGAGGGCTTTGCCGACCTGCCCCGCCTGGTGCGCCGCAACGACGACGCGGTCCGCCACGTCTTCGTGGGGGGAGCGCAGGCGGTGGTCGACGGCGCCCCCACCGACGCCCTGGGGCAACAGCGCATGGGCTCGGTGCTGCGGCGGCGCGCCGCGAGCTAGGGGCCTTCCCTACTCCGCAGGCCGCGCCTGGGTGACCGTGACCTTGGCGCCGGGCGACAGCCCCACCACCGCGCGGTCGTAGATCATCTCGGCGCGCGCCGCCGGCTGCACGAAGCGACCTGGCGTGCTCGCCCGGGTGCGGAAGTACACGTCGTAGGTGCCCTTGGGCAGCGTCTCGAAGGTGTAGGTCACCGCATCGTCGTAGAACGCCACCCAGCTGGGGCGCGCGGTGGTGGTGCCCTCGGGGCGCGCCTCGGGCGGAGCGGTGGCCAGCGCTGGGTTCATGGGCTCCATGCCCGCCGCCAGCGGCACCGTGAGCACGGCGTGGTGGCGGGTCTCGGGCACCACCAGCCGCACGTGATCCTCGATGACGTCGCCCACCTGGATCTCCAGCTGCCGCCCTGGCTGCTGCAGCGCGATCTTGTCGGCGGGCCCGTCGGCGCGGATGCGGTTCCAAGCGCGGCTCACCACGAAGCCACGCTGCTCGGCGGCCTGCTCGGATCCCGGTGCAGCCGGGATCCAGCGATCGGTGGCCAGCACCTGAGCGGCCGATCCGCGCTGGTGGGCCACGGTGGCCGCACCCGGATCGGCGAACACGGTGGACGCCACCGGCGCGTCGCTGGTGAGGGCGAGCACCACGGGCTGACCGAGCCCCTGCAGCTCCACCCGCGCATCAGCGCTACCAGAGGCCGTCAGCTGCTCCCCGAGGGCGAGCAGCACCGCCGCATCCACGTCGGCGTGTCCCCACCCATCGGCGCCCCCCATGCGCACCAGCGCATCGGTGGCCAGCTCCACCTTGTCGTCGTCGGGGCGCGCTCGGTGCAGCGCCCGCACCACGTGGGCCAGCGTCTGCGCCTCGGAGGCCGCGATGAGGGGGTTCCGGTCCGTGCGCCACGAGGCGAGGCCCGCATAGCGCTCCTGGCCCTGGTACAGCTGCACCAGCACCTCCTTCGACAGACCTGCCCCCAGGGCCTCGGCGGCCGCCAGCTCCCCCTGATCCGCGCGGTGGGCAGACAGCAGCACCATCGACGATCCGTCGGGACCCAGGTTGCGCGTCTTGCGCGCCAGCTCTGCGAAGTAGGCGTCCTCGAAGCGACCGGTGCTCGTGAGCGCCCACAGGGAGCGAGCGCGCTCGTACCAGCTCTCGCCGTCGAGGAAGGTGGAGTAGTCGGACCGCAACGCCGCTCGGAGCGTGCGGATCAGCGCCTCCTCGAGGGGTCCATCCACGGCGTAGCCGGCCTCCTTGGCGTCCACGCAGAACAGCAGCGCGTCTGCCGTGAGCCCCACGCGACCACGGGTGCCGGGCCACTGGCCGATGCGCCCCCCGTCGTCGAACACCGTGGGCAGCCAGGCAAGCAGGTCCTCCACCGCCTGGCGCACCTCGGTGGACTCCTTGGGCTCGGGCAGCTGCAGCGGCTCGCGCAGCGCCCCCAACCCCAGCAGTACACGCGCCCGCGACAGGCGCTCCGACGTGCTCCGCGGCTGGGTGTGGCGCAGCAGATCCACCGCCCCCGCCAGGCGCGCGAGCCCCTCGTGATCCGCCACCACCACCGTGCGTCGCACGCTGTTGGCACGCGCCTCCTCCGGGAGCGCCGGGACCGCGGCGGTGCCGCCCACCTCGAGGGGCAGCAGCACCCTCCGAGAGCGAGGACGTCGATCGTCGCGCAGGGGCAGCCGTACCTGGGCGGCATCTCCCGCCGAGTCCGACGAGCGCACGGCCCCCAGCGTGATGCTCACCTCGCGCCGCGACAGCTGCCCGTCCTCGGCCACCTCCGGCGTGTCCACCACCACCGGGAAGGCCACGCGAGCAGCTTCGTCGGGGTCGAGCTCCAGGCGGATCTTGCCGGGCCCCCGCACCGCGAGCCCCTCGGCGCGGATCTCGGCGGTGGCGGCCCCGCCGCTCCCCTCCACCACACGCGCCAGGGCCGAGGCCTCGAAGCGGTCGCCAGGCCGCACGAACCGCGGCAGCGTGGGCTGCACCACCACCGGCAGGCGCACGGCGATCTGAGAGGTACCCACGCCGAAGCGCTCCGGCCCCGACACCGCCTTCGCTCGCACCTTGAACACCGTGAGGTTGTCGGGCAGCGGCACGTTCACCGTCGCCACCCCGGAGGAGCCCACCTTCAGCGTGGGCTCGTAGTAGGCGATGGGCCGGAAGTCCTTGCGGATCGTGGTGCGCTCCAGCACCTCCTCCTCCATCATCTCGTCTTCGCCGCCGTCTCCGCCAGGCATCGCAACCCTCGGGATGCGCCCCACCACCTCGTTGCGGGTGTCGCGCAGCTGCACGTGGGAGCGTCGATCGGGGAGGAAGTCGGGCAGCGGATCCAGGCGCTGCTCCTTGGCCAGCGCGAGCACCGCCTGATCCACCAGCCACAGGGTGACCTCACCCGCGCGCGGCCGGCCGCTGGGATCCTTCAGTCGAACCGTGAGGGGAACGGTGGCCCCGGGCAGCGCGCGCTCGGGGTGCGTCACCTCCACCTGCAGCTGATTCTCCACCGGCTCCACCTGCAGCCACAGGGTGGACGCCACCGTCTGGGGCTTACCTGCATCCAGTGGCTGGTCCGAGGTCCCCACCCGAGAGGGGGCGTCGGGGTTCCTCCCGGTGCGGAGCAACACGTGCACGGGCACGCGCGGCACCCAGCCCTCCCGCACCGGAATGCTCACCGTGGCCGCACCGTTGCGCACGGGCACCCGCAGGTACTCGTTGCCCTGCGGTGCCTCCACCACCACGAGGGCCTGCCCTCGCTGGAACGGGCTCTGCACCAGGATCTTCGCCCGCTGGCCGGGGCGATGGGAGTCGCGGTCGGCCACCAGCTGGAAGGTACCCGCCTTGGGCTTGTCCCACGACACCGGCTCGTCGCCCGCAGCGTACAGGTCCACCCGCACCACCTGCACACGCCCCAGGGCGTCGCGCGCCTCCAGCTCCACCAGGTACACGCCCGCTTCCTCGATGCCCAGGTTTACGGGCATCGGTCGCGAGGTGCTGGTCAGGGTGCGCTCCGTGACCACCTCGTCCACCACGTCCGTGAGGTAGCGCGCCTCGCCGTTGCTGAAGTCCGACGCCTGCAGCACCGAGTGCCACTGGCGCTGCAGCAGCCGCACCGTCAGCTCCTGGCCAGCCACCGGCGATCCGTCCGGCCCCACCACCAGCGCCTGCGCCGAGATGCGGTCGGAGGACTCCACGAACCGTGGCACCTTCAGCCCCAGCGCGAAGGCGGGCACCGCGTGGACCTGAAGCGTCTCGGTGACCGTCTGCTCGTCGGCGCCCGTGACGGTGGCCTCCACCACGTAGGTGCGCGGCATCGCGTCGGCCTCGATCCCGGGATCCAGCGCCAGGGTGTCCACCCCCTTCGCGGTGGTGGTGCCCTGCACCGACAGCTGTGGCGTGGCGCGGAAGCGCCCCCCTCCGCTGAAGCGACCGTCGCTCGACCAGCGGAAGTCCTCGAAGGTGCTGCCCGGCGTCCAGGTGTAGGGGTACTGCGTGACCCGCCACCGCACGGGCCGCCCAGACACGCGACCACCTGCGTAGTACGACGCCGTCATCGTCACGTCGAAGGGACGGTCGTTGGCGACCTGGGTGGCCCCGTCGGGCGGATGCAGCTGGACCTCGAAGGTGGGCAGCCGGTAGGCCTCCACCTGGAAGCTGGTGTTCGCCAGCGACTGCAGCCGGCCGTTGCCGTCCTTCAACCGCAGGTCTGCGCTGTAGACCCCGGTGGGAGGATCGTCCTGCTGCCAGCGTGCATACACGCTGCCCGAGCGCGACACCTCCACCGGCAGCGTCCAGCGGTTGCCTCCCGGTGCGCGCACCTCGATCTCGCCCGTGCCCGACAGCGTGGTGAGGCGCCCCTTGTCTCGCGACCGCACGAAGCCCTTGAGGTGCACCTCGTCCGATGGCCGGTAGATGGGTCGCTCCGTGAACAGGTGCCCCAGGCGCTGTGCTGGCTCCCCCCGCCGTGCGAGGTCCGAGAACATCCACTGCAGCCAGCCCGATCCGCCCGAGTGCCAGTGTCCGTCTCGGAAGATGCGCTCCGAGCGAGGCTGCAGCACGAGCACGTCGTCGCCTCGCTGCACCACGATGCGGGACACGGAGATGGTGGTGTTGCGCTTCGGACCCGGCGCCTCCCAGGTCACCTCGCCCCCCTCCGTGGTGCGCCCCCGGAACAGCGTCTCGAAGGCCGCTGGCTGCCCGCTTCGGCGCACCACCCCGTCCACGCGCACCGTCGCCCCGGACACAGCCTGGCCCGACGACAAGGAGCTCACCGCGAACAGCACGTCGCGTGGGTTCTCCACCGTGGTCAACGACAGATCCGTGACCTGCACGCGCACCCAGGACCGCTGCGTGCCCGCGTCGAGGCGCCGCACGCCCACCAGGTAGTGCCCTGGCTCGTTGGCTCCCGACAGCTCGGTCAGCGGCGCCGTGAGGTCCAGCCCGAAGCGAGCCGCACCCGCCTGCGGATCAGCGCCGAGCTCGACGATGGTGGAGATGCCAGGAGATCCGAGAGCCATGAGCCGGCGAGTGAGATCCCCTGCGGGGATGTCGCGCTCCGAGGCCCAGTCCTCTGGACGCTCTCCGGGCCCCGGCGGACGCTGCGCCTCGTCCACCACGAGCGGGCTCGTGGGAAAGGGCCACAGGTTTCGATTGAGGGGATCCACCTCGTAGATCCGCAGATCCGCGCGGGTGTGACCCCGCCCCTCCATGGGGAGGTCCTTGGGACCCAGGCGCTCCAGCACGCCCTGGCCCACCTGCCAGCGCAGATACGGAGGCTGTCGCGGGAAGTACAGGTGCACCGAGGCTTCGGCGTCGAGCTGCAGCGGCCGACCTGCGACGTCGAGCACCTGCGCAGGTGCGACGCTCACGCGGTAGGGCTGGTCAGCCTCGAAGGCACCACGCACCACCAGCGACCGGCCCCTGTTCACGTAGCTGACATCGGCGACGGCGGGCTCGAAGCGCACGAGGTTGCGCCCGCCGATGGGGCCCAGCTCCGCCAAGGTGGCGCTGAAGCCCAGCTGGACCTCCCGAGCCTGGGTGCAGCGCAGCGGCGCATCCGCGGCCTGCTCACCGCCCGAGACCGACACCGGTACCACGCGTCCACGGCACCCCACCGACACCACCCGGAAGGGCTCGGCGGTGGAGAACGTGAGCTGGGAGACCGCTTCGTCCGCGTCGTCGAGCGACAACCCGAAACGCACGGTGGCGCGACGACCGAGGCTGATCGGATGGTGGAGCACCAGCGCGTACCGTGCCGGATCCGTGGCCCGAGCCCGGTCGAGCACCTTCACCTCGAAGTCGCGACGGGTCAGCCGCTGGGCAGGGCCCTCCCCGATGCCGGGCAGCGGCCGCACCTCGATGGTGATCATGCGCGCCAGCGCATCCGGCGCGATGGGGCGCGGAAACGTGAGCACGATGCGCTCCACCGCGGACAGATCAGACGCCCCCTGGCGCGGCTGCGTGGCCGACGGCGGCGTCATGAGCGTGGCCAGCGTGACGGGACGGCTGGCTCCCTTCACGTCCACCGCGAAGACCTCCAGCGGGGGGTAGGGCTCGGCAGGCCGGAACTGCAGCGTGCGCGCGTCCAGCCACGTCCAGGCCCCCGGCCATGCCGGATCGAGGGTGACCCACTCCTCCGGATCGGTCTCGGCGCCCCCGTCCTTCGGCCCCTTCGCCGCCGGGTAGAACACCGTGATCGGATCGAAGGAGCGGAGGAACCGATCCGGAACCACGACGGTGCCGTTGTGGGCGCGCGGACGCTGCAGCAGCGCATCCAGCACGACATCGGTGCTCCCGGCGCTGGCCATGACGGCCAGCCCACAGAACAGCATCACCAGCGCAGCGCGAAGACCTCGTCTCAACACACATCCAGGGCGTGGCCCATCCTAAACCGTCGGACGGGTTCCACAGGCGTCCACGATCGCTGACGCGGCCCAGTCCCCGAAGATCCGTGTCGTCGCGTTGGCGTGGCACGTGGAGAAGGCCCGTCCCCGCGCGCCGGCAGCTCCTGGCCTAGCTCGAGGCCCTACGCCTCGACGACCTGGCGCGCTTCCGCAGCCGACGACGCGCAGCTCTCCATCGCCGGCTGCACCCCGGGTCGTGAGGTGTCGCTGGGCAAGGACAGGGGCAGCTCGAACCAGAACGACGATCCGCCCCCCGGTGTGCTCGTGACCTCGAGCTGCCCCCCGAGCATGGTCACGAGCCGCCGCGAGATGGCCAGACCGAGGCCCGTGCCCCCGTACGTCCTCGTGGACGACCCATCCGCCTGCTCGAAGGGCCGAAACACCGCGTCGAGCTTGTCGGGCGCGATCCCGATGCCCGTATCCCACACGTCGAACCGGACGGACTGTGCGCCACTCGCGACCCGCAACCCCACGGTGCCGCCGCGGGTGAACTTGGCAGCGTTGGACAGCAGGTTGAGCAGGATCTGCCGCAGCCGCCCCGGATCCGTCTCCAGGTGCTCCGCCGTCCCGTGCACGTCAAGCTCGATCTGATTGCGCTGCGCCAGCGCCAGCGGCCGCGTGGTGGCCAGGACCTCCTGGAGCAGGGGCCGGAGCGGAACGACCACCGCACACACCTCCATGTGATCCGCCTCGATCTTGGACAGATCCAGCACGTCGCCGATCACGGTGGTCAGGTGGGTGGCCGACCCGAGAATTCTCTGGAGGTCCGCGTCGAGCTTGCTGTAGCCTTCCTCCTCCGCGATCTCGCGCACCAGCTCCACCATGCCCACGATGCCCGTCAGCGGGGTGCGCAGCTCGTGGGACATGTTGGCCAGGAAGCGACTCTTCGCCTGGCTCGCCGCGCGCGCGCGCTGCTCGGCGTGGATGGAGTGGACCACCGACAGGTACAGATCGTTGACGAAGGCGCGGGCGAGCAGCGCCGCCGCTCCGAGCAACACCACGATGGACAAGGTGATCGCGAGCCAGGTGGCCGCCTGCCCCGACGTGGTCAGCGACGGCACC
Organism: Myxococcales bacterium; assembly: GCA_019634415.1. Classification (GTDB taxonomy): domain Bacteria; phylum Myxococcota_A; class UBA796; order UBA796; genus DRPG01. The sequence continues at coordinate 19,069 of JAHQVJ010000216.1, read as the reverse complement.
GTGGCCACGGAACCGAGCCCGTACACCGCGAGCACCGCGACGATCCACCGCGACGAGTCGCGTGGGTCTCCCAAGGACATCACGCCGATCATGACCATCGCCGCGTAGGCGCTCTGGATCCCCCAGACCCCCGCAGCCACGTCCGACGACAGATCGGTGGGGGGATTCACGATGGGGAAGACCGCCAAGTAGGTGAGCCACACCGAGAACAGCAGCCCGCTCGCCGCTGCGACGCGGTCCCAGACCAACAGCACATAGCTGACGACGTAGCACCCGAGCAGCGCCGTGAGGACAACCAGGTTCCGCAGGGCCGCTTGCTCGAGGCCATCCACGAACAGCACGTTGCCGGCCAGGCCGAGCACACCGACACTGGCCGCCACGATCACCACGCGCAACACCAGGGCCAGGCGTCGCCGTCGTCGCTGCTGAAGCGCCTCTGGCGTGAAGTGAGCAGCGCCGTCGGCGTCATGCGAAGGAGACACATCGGATCCGGGCGATCTACCGCTCCCTCATCGGGACGCGCCCTGTGTCATTCCACCATCAGGACGACCACCAATCCCAGAACATCGCCGTGATGCCGCGCAGGCGCTCCATGGCCGCCGTGACCGTGCGCACCATGCGCGAGCGCGGGAGGCCAGGCACCCGGAGCACATCGCCCTTCTGCTTGGCGGCGGCGTCGACGGGAGCCCCGAAGTGGATGGCGATGACCGCCGGATCCACGGGCTTGCGGCCCTCGCGCAGCTCGAAGTGCAGGTGCGGCCCCGTGGACCGACCCGTGCTGCCGACGGTGCCGACGGGATCGCCACCCTCCACCGACTTGCCTTTCTGCACCCACAGCGCGTTGAGGTGGGCGTAGCGCGTGAGGTGGCCATCCGGATGCTGGATCTCCACCATCAACCCGTACGCCGCGTTGCGGCCCGCGAACCGGATCACACCCTTGCCTGCCGCACGCACGGTCCGCCCCGGCGCAGCCGCGATGTCGATCCCGCTGTGCATGCGCCGCCCTCGGCCCGTGGGGTCCCGCCGGAAGCCGAACTGGCTGGTGACGCGGCCGTACAGTGGCCACTGCCACTCGATGTCGTCGGTCTCCGGGACCATGAGCCCCGGGGAGGTTCCCGGGACGATGGCGTCGGGATCGAGCCCCGAGCCCGTGGGGGCTTGGGCGACGGCAGGTGGTGCTCCGAAGAGGGCGGTGGCAACCAGCAACGGCGACATCAACGATCCTCCGGACGCGAGTGTGCCACGGCGATGACCCTACCGGGCCGCCCGAGGCGCACAGGCGAAGGCGAGCTGTAGGTCGCAGGCTTGATTTCGAAGCCACGCCACGTCGCCCCGTGCCACCTCCGGCAAGATCCCCCGGCCGCGCTCCACGCGGTCCGCGAGCAGCCAACACGACCAGGCATCCACGGTCTCCGACTCATCGCACCCTCGCCAGAGGACTCGATTCACCTCATCGTCCGGCGCGGCCGTCTGCTCCAGCGCCATCGCCCACTCCTTGCACCGAGCCCCCGCTCCCGCATTGCACGCCTCGGCCGCACCAGCGACGGCCACGGTGCAGGCGTCGACGTCTCCGAGCTCCGTACACACGCGGCTGCAGGCTTCGGCATCGCCTCCCTCACAGCGAGAGCGCCACTCGGGCACCCGTCGCGCGCGCTCGGCGAGCCGACACCCGACATCGCCGGGCGCACGCGTAGCACACCGGTGGGCATAGTGGTCGGCGGCCTGCGCCCAATCCCCTGCGGCCTCGGCGGAGCGCCCGGCGCTCAGGCAGGCGGCGCCCTCCTCGTCGACGCACGTCGGTGCAGGAGGCGCCTCGGGTACGGGAGTGGACAGGGAGGCGCACCCTCCCCAGATGATCGAGCCGATCCACACGGTCCCGCCTCTAACCTGTCGCGCCGAACCAGGTCACGAGCAGCTCAGGCGTCCTCCGCGCACGATGCACCGGGTGTCGCCGCCGGTGGACGGCACCTCCACCGTGGCCACCATGTCCACCGCTCCCGTGAGGATCAGATCGCAGCTCCCGGGAAACGCCTGGAAGCGGGCGATGGTGTCCGAGCCCGACAGCGACTCCGACCAGCGCTCCCCCTCGCACGTCAGCGCCACCTCGGCGATGGGGATGTCGGCGTCGACGCGCACCTTGTAGGACACAAGGTCCCCTCGCGGACGAGGCTCGGGGAGATCGAAGTCCCCACAGCGTCGCTGCACCAGCCCGTTCACGAAGGCGATCTCGGCGTCGTCGGCCACCCCCGCGGCGCGCGAGGCGTAGGCCTTCAGCTCGGAGCCGCACGAGTCCGCCCCCATGGCCTCGGCCATCAGCATGTCCGTCCACGCCATCAGGGTGAGACCCTTGCGCACGTTGTGCGGGTCGGAGTCCAACATCTTGCCCACCGTGGTACGGAAGGTCCGCCGCTGCGGCTCCCCCGTCCGCGCGTCGCGGTAGGTGATCTCCAGCTGCACGGGAGCGGAGCGCTCCGGCGCACGGCCGCGGATGCGCAGGTCCTGCAGGAACAGCTGGCTCGTGCCTGCGTAGTAGTTGAGGGGCTGCACGTCCTCCTTGATGGTGGAGGCCTCCTCTCCGTAGAACCGCTCCATGGCCAAGCTGTCGGGCAGATGCAGGGCGAACTGCACGTCGTGGGCGATGGTCTGCACCAGCGAGTCGAAGCCCTGCGCCCCGAACACGCGATCCACCACGGCCTCGGAGCCCAGATAGACGTAGGCGCCCTTGCCCTTCTCCGTGAGCATGTCGAGCACCTGGTCGTTGAACTCCCGTCCCACGCCGATGCCCGTGATGCGGATCTGGTCGCCCTCGAAGGACTTGCCGATCTCGGAGACGGTGTTGGGGTTCACGTCGCCGGTGTTGAGCAGCGCGTCGGTGAGCACCATCACGCGCCGGTTTCGACCGTGGGTGTCCACGTGGGCCTTGGCCACGTCGTAGGCCTCGCGCAGCCCCAGATCGAGGTCGGTGGAGCCCAGCGGCTCCATCCGCCGCAGCGCGTCCGTCAACAGGCGCGGATCGTCCCTCCCCACGACGTAGTTCTGCAGGGGCACGCACACCCCATCGTCGAACAGGACCAGATCGAGCCGATCACCCCGCTCGAGCTGATCCGCCATCAGCGACAGGCCGCGGCGCGTGTAGTCCATCCGCCCCTCGGCCTGCATGGAGCAGCTCCGATCCACCAGCAGGGTGAGGTCCAGCGGCTGGCGATCGGGCACCGCGCCCTTCACGGCGAAGGCCACCGACAGTCCGTCTCCCTTGTGCTCGGCGCTGGCGAGCACGTCGAAGACCTGATCGGGCTCGGGCGTCACGGTGTCGAAGCTGAAGTAGTTGAGCAGCTCGTGAGGCCGTACCTCACGCGGGCTGAAGCCCAGGCCGTTCATGGTCGCGAACAGCAGACGCTGGGCGCTGGCCAGGCTCATGGAGTCGTCGTTGGACAGGTACACGGTGGCTCCCCAGTCCAGCGAGCGACCCGGGCGCCGGACCTCGTCGACCTCCTCGCGCATCCGGTCGCGCACCGCCTCTTCCTTGGTCTCCTCTACGACAGCGGAACCATCGAGGTCGAAGGCCAGCTCGGCTGGCGGCGGAGGCGGCGGAGGTGCCTCGGCCGCAGGCGCCTTCGCCGACGACTTCTTGGGCTTGTTCGAGCTGCGCCGGTCCTTGTTCTTGCGCGTGCGGCCGGGTGCGCTGGCCGCCACGGGCGCCATCTCGGCCTCGTCCATCGCATCGTCGTAGATGGGCGCAGGCGCGCTCGGTGGGGGTGCGCTGGACGGCCGAGACCTCGACCCGGAGCCTCCCAAGATGCCTCCCAGCCCGCCTCCGTAGCCGGAGCTCTTCGAGGCCTCGACCTCGAGGGAGCCGAAGCACTCGGGCCTCACCACCACCTCCCCTCGCGGGAAGGACTCGGGCGCCGACGAGGCCGGCAGGGAGGCCACGACCACCCCCACCGACGCAAGAGCCAACAGCAGGGACCGACGCATAGATTCCTCCGTGGGGTGTTGCAGCCAGCAACCCCCGACCGCCGCCCCAACGGCCCACCCGACCCGGGTCTTACACTTGAGCAGACCCGGGCGATGGAGACTAAACTGCCCTCATGACGACCAGGCCTCCGATCGCCGCCGCTTGGCTGCTCGCGCTCACGGGTTGCACCTCCGACACCGGTGTCTCCTTCCTCCTCCCCGAGCTCGCCCTGCTCCCCGAGGCGCTCGAGTTCGAGCAGGTGGTGTCCGATCAGGACGTCGCCACCCTGCCCCTGTTCGTGGAGAACACCGGCGCCGCCACCCTGGAGGCCACCTTCACCGTGGCTGGTGCCGATGCGGCCGCCTTCTCCATCGACACCGACCAGCTGGAGCTGCTCCCCGACGAGTCCGCCACCATCCAGGCCACCTTCACCCCCGACGCGCTGCGCGACTTCGCCGCCGAGATCGCCGTCACGTCGAACGACCCCGACCGAGAGACCACGTCGGTGCCCCTCACGGGCACCGGCCGGCTGCCGCTGGTGGCCGACATCTCGGTGGAGCCTGGGCTCACCCTGGACTTCGGCACCGTGCCCCTCGGCTCCGACAAGAGCCTCGTCGTCACCATCCTCAACCTGGGAGAGGCAGATCTGGCCATCGGCAGCGTGCGACAGACCGGTGCCGGAGCCTTCCAGCTGCAGACCGATCCAACGGGCTCGTTGGTGGCTCCCGGCGGCTCCGACGCCCTGTTCGTCACGTTCACGGCATTTCAGGATGGCGGTGACAGCGGCACCCTCGTCTTCCCGTCCAACGATCCCGACGAGCCCGAGGTCGAGGTCGAGATGGTGGCGAACGGAGGCGGCGCCTTCGAGTACCCGGAGGCCGTCATCGACTGCCCGGGTCAGGTGAACGTCACCGGCCCCTTGGTCGTGAGCTTGGACGGCTCGAGCTCCAGCGACCCCGACGGACGCCCCCTGAGCTTCGCCTGGTCCATGGTGCAGCGACCCGACGCGGGCGATCCCGAGGCCGCCCCCACCCCCGACGACCAGGCCCTGTCGAGCCTGGCGATCGACGCTGCTGGGCTGTGGGAGGTGGAGCTGCAGGTCACCAACGACCTCGGTATCCCCAGCGTGCCCACCCGCTGCGCCATCGAGGCGATCCCCATCGACGACGTCTACATCGAGCTGACCTGGGGCGGGCCCACCTCCGATCTGGACCTCCACCTGGCCCAGGAGTCCGCAGAGCTGTTCGACGTCCCGGGCGACACGAGCTGGTGCAACCGCGCACCCGACTGGGGCGCGGCCGGAGACGCCTCCGACGACCCATTGCTCGCCCTCGACGACGACGACGGCCTGGGACCGGAGATCATCACGCTGACCGCTCCCGCCGACGGCGTGTACGTGGTCCGGGTGCACAACTTCGACGACGGCGACGACGGAAGCACGCTGGCCGAGGTCCAGGTGTTCACCGGAGGGGCTCTGGAGTGGACGGGCTCCAAGGTGCTGAGCCGCAACGAGGTGTGGGACGTGGGGCAGATCAACTGGCCGACCGCCAACTTCGGCGCCTACTCCGCAGATCCCTGGGATGCGGGCGGAAATCGGGAGTGCAAATGAACAGGGTGGCCGTGCTGGGCCTGTTGGTCGCGAGCGCCTGCAACGGGGAGGGGCCGGGCATCCGGACCCTGGTTCCGGGCTTCGCCGTCGCCCCGGAGTCCTTGGACTTCGGCGACGTGGGCGTGCCACTCGCTGCAAGCCAAGAGCTCTACATCACCAACACCGGAGCCGCCGATCTCGAGGTCAGCCTCGGCTTCGGCGACGCGCTGGGCGTGTTCTCGATGGACTCCGAGTCCGATCTGGTGCTGTCACCGAGCGAAGAGCACACCGTCACGGTGACCTTCGCCCCCGACACCTTCCGCGACTACGACACCGCGCTGCGGTTCGACACCAACGACGAGGACCATCCCGTCGAGACGGTGCGGGTCCAAGGCACGGGCGCGGATCTCCCCCTGCCCGACATCACCATCCTGCCCGCGCCAACGGTGGAGCTGGTGGACGTGCCGCTGGATCAGGAGGAGCTGCTGTACTTCGAGGTGGCCAACGACGGTGGGTTGCCGCTGGTGATCTCCGACGTCCGCCTCGAGGGCGACCCCACCTTCGCCCTCGTCACCGACCTCACCGACGCCGTGGTGGCGCCTGGCGACCGCACGGCACTGATCGCCACCTACACCCCCACCCACGAGAAGGGAGACCTCGCCGACGTCTTCCTGACCTCCAACGATCCCGACGAGCCCGAGACCCAGGTGCGGCTGGTGGGCAACGGCGGCGGCGATCTGTTCGAGCGACCCGTCGCGGTGATCGACTGCCCGGCCAACGTGCTGCTCACCGGACCCGAGGTGATCGAGCTCGACGGGTCGGACTCGTACGACCCGGGCGGGTTCGACCCCATCTTCTACAAGTGGAGCGTGGTGGGCCGACCCGACGCGTCGGACGTCGACATCCCCCTCGATCCGGACAACACGGCGCAGATCGACCTGTACGTGGACGTGGGAGGCACCTGGGAGGTGCAGCTCGTGGTGTTCAACGCCCTGTTCACCCAGAGCGAGCCCGTGACCTGCCAGTTCGGCGCCATTCCCGAGGACGACGTGCACATCGAGCTGTCGTGGAGCACGGCGCTGGCCGACCTGGATCTGCACCTGATCCGGGGCGGAGGCGTGTTCTTCGACGAGCCCGACGACTGCAACTACTGCAACACCAACCCGGAGTGGGGAGACAGCGGCCCCATCGACAACCCTCGCCTCGACATCGACGATCGCGGCGGCTTCGGGCCGGAGAACATCAACATCGAGGAGCCTGTGAACGGCACCTACGACGTGAAGGTCCACTACTGGAAGGAGAACGGAGACAAGGCCGTGACGGCCACCGTTCGCGTGTGGCTGCAGGGCAAGGAGGTCTGGGTGGGCCAGAAGGTGCTGCTGCACGACCAGGTCTGGGACGTGGGCACCGTGTCGATGCCGCAGGGCACCTTCTCGGCGCTGGCCACCCCCGTCTACGATGCGCCAAGGCGAGGCTGCTTCTAGCGTCGGTCGGATACCCGATCGTCGGAGGACCCATGCGGCTCGTACAGCTCCTCGTCGTGGCCGCGTGCACGCCCGCCCCCGATGGCGCCACGGACGCCTCGTCGTCCTCCAGTCCCCCCGAGCGCGACTGGTCCGAGGTCGCCGATGTGGTGGAGCACCGCTGCACGGGATGCCACAGCCCCGACCGGGTGGCCCCCTTCTCGATGACGCGTTGGGAAGACGTGCAGCGGACCGCACCTGCCATGGGCGTGGCCATCGAGACACGCGCCATGCCTCCCTGGCCCGCCACCGACGCAGACGTGCACCATGTGGGCGACCGACGGCTGACCGACACAGAGCGCTCCCTGTTGCTGGACTGGATCGACGCGGGCGCTCCGGCCTGGGGAGATCCCCCTCGCGCCCTCACGGCCCCCCCGGCGCCCGAGCTCACGCGCGTGGATCTGCGCCTCGAGATGCCCGAGGCCTACGTGCCCCAGACGTCCCCCGACGACATCCGCTGCTTCCTGCTCGAGCTGCCGGGCTCGGTGTCGGGCTACGTGGTGGAGTCACGGATCGCGCCGGGCAATCGCTCCCTGGTCCACCACGCCAACTTCGTGGACTTCCCGAGCGACCTCACCGAGGACTTCCGCGCACTGCAGGACGCCGATCCGGAGCCTGGGTGGGACTGCAACCAGTGGCAACCCGGCGCCCGGCCCACCCTGGCCGTGTGGTTGCCCGGCCACGAGGTGCTTCAGCTGCCTCGGGGCACGGGCCTACCCGTGGAGCCCGACGCGGCCATGCTGCTGGTGGTGCACTACTGGGAGCCCGCCTACGACGGCGTTCCCGACCGATCCGCCGTGGAGCTGATGATCGAGGACGAGGTGCAGGAGCCACTGGGCTACGTCACGCTGCGCCACAGCAGCTGGCGGAACGGTCCCGTTCTCGAGAAGGGCGAGACCACCGCCACCCACGCTGCCCTGTGGGACATCGAGGACGTGGTGCGTCCCTTGACGGAGATCGATGCCCGCAACGGCGTGCTCGTACACTCCGTCATGCTGCACATGCACGACTTCGGGGACCGGGGGCGCATGGTGCGCGAGCGAGATGGATCGGTGCTCACCCTGCTCGACATCGACCGATGGGACTTCGACTGGCAGCTCGACTACGCCCTTCAGGAGCCCGTGGAGGTGCTGGCGGGAGACGCCCTGGGCGTGAGCTGCACCCACCACAGCCACGACGGCCAGCGCGTGATGTGGGGCGACACCACGGAGGACGAGATGTGCAACGGTCGGTTCCTGCTGGGGGCGCGTCCATGAGACTCGTCGTCGCGATGTCGCTGGCGCTGAGCGCCTGTACCGCGAACGGTCCGCGCACCGACCAGACCGAGACCACGTCCACGCGCACCATTCCCACCCAGCCCGCCAACCCGTGGCTCGGCGCGGCCGAGGCGCTGGAGCAGCACTGCACCAGCTGCCACGCCGAGGGCCGCATCGCCGAGGGCTGGCCCCTCACCCAGCACGAGGACGCACACCGACTGCGCCACGCCATCCGCTCGGCGGTGGGATCCGGCGCCATGCCTCCCTGGCCCGCAGATCCTGCCGACGTGGCCTACCGAGACGACCGGACCCTGGATGCGGACACCCTGGCGGTGCTGGAGGCGTGGCTCGACGCCGATGCGCCCGCCTGGGGCGACCCACCCCGAGCGCTGTCGGCTCCGCCGCCGGCCACGCTGCCGCGGGTGGATCTCACCCTCCGCCCCGACGCGCCCTACACCCCCACCGGGACCACCGACGATCGGCGCTGCTTCCGCCTGTCGCTGCCCGCCGACGCCCCGTCCTGGATCACGGGAACCCGACTCCTGCCGGGCAACCCTGGCGTACACCACGTCATCGTGGTCCAGGCGCAGGCCGACACCGACCTCGTGGCCATGGAGAACGAGGACGCCGAGCCAGGCTGGGACTGCCGCAACCGCCTGCGGGGTGGCGCCAACACCCGGCGCCTCACGGGGTGGGTGCCCGGGCAGGACGTCCCCGTGGTTCCGCCAGGCGCGGGCTTTCGCCGGGCTCCTGGAGCGGATCTGGTGATGGTGGTGCACTACTGGCTGCCCGCCATGACCGGGCCCACGGATCTCACCTCCCTCGAGCTGATGGTCCACGAGACCGACGACATCGTGCCCGTGGAGTACCTGCTGATCCGGGACCGCGGGTGGCGACCGGGCGCGGGGATGGCGCTGGAGAAGGGGGAGCTGCTGGCCGAGCACCGCGCCGCCTTCGCCTTCGACGATCTCGCAGCGGAGCTGGTGACCGTGGACGGCAGCGCGGGCCTCACGGTGCATACCGTGCTGCCCCACATGCACGAGCACGGCTCCGCCACCTCGGTGGATCTGGCGGGACCCGAGGCGAGCACCACCCTGCTGACGATCGGGCACTGGGACGTCGACTGGCAGCTGGAGTACGCCCTGGAAGAGCCGCTGTCGCTGCTTCCCACCGACACCGTCGACTTTGGGTGCACCTACGAAGGCTCTGGAGAGCCCGTGGCTTTCGGCCGGTCCACCGAAGAAGAGATGTGCAGCCTACGGCTGCTGGTCACCGCACGCGCGCTCTAGCTGATAGAGTCCGGTACCCGACGGGGACGGAGGCGCGGCCATGCTCGGCTATGTGTTGGTGTTCATCGGTCTGCTGATCGTGTCCTGGATCGTCATGGCCATCGTGCTGGCGATCGTGGCGCCGTCCCGACCGGTGCTGCTGGCCATGTACGCCATCGTGTTCTCCTTCTTCATCCTCTTCGGCGTGGTTCCCGTGGGAGTGAGCTACTACGCAACCCCCACGGTGTTGGCGGAAATCGAGGCGCGCTGGTGGCCCGACACCTCGGAAGAACAGCCTCCCGACTGAACATCGCTCCTGGTGAGGACTAGCGTCGAGGCGGCATCGAATGGTACGCTGCTCGACCCCCAGGAGGACCTATGCGACGGACACTGTTCCTTGCATTGCTCGCACTTCCCACAACCGCCGCCGCAACGGACTTCGTTGGGACGGACTACGGCGGAACCAACCTGGTCTTGGCAGACGGTGACACGCTCTCGGGCACGTTCATCGACGTAGGGGAGCTGTTCATCCCCGCCAAGGCCGTGATCACGGTGGCGGACAACTCGATCCCGCTCGAGATCTTCGCCGACACCATCACCATCGAGGCGGGCGCCGTGCTGGATGCCACGGGTCTCGGTGACGTCGGTGGCGTCGGCGCTCCGGGTGGCTCGGCCAACGACGCGGACCCGGGCCTTGGCGACGGTGGCGGCCTGGGGGGCTGCACCGTGAACTTCAGCATCTTCGGTGGCGGCGGCGGCGGCGGCGCCTACGGCGGCGGCGGCGGCCAAGGCGGCAAGTACTACGGTGGCAACACGGCCTGTGACACCACCACCGGCAACGGGGGCGTCACCCACGGCGACACCTCCGATCTGGGCGTCAACCCGTTCGGCTCCGGCGGTGGCGGCGGTGGCGGCGACAGCAGCGCCACCGATGGTCCCGACGGCGGACGTGGCGGTGGCGTGGTGGTGCTGCACGCGGTGGTCTCCAAGATCGACGGTGAGATCCTCGCCAACGGTGTGGAGGGCGACCCCGGCGCCAGCGGCTTCAACCTGGGCGGCGGTGGCGGCGGCTCCGGCGGCAGCGTCGTGCTCGACAGCTGCCTCATCAGCGGCTCCGGTAGCCTGGACGCCTCGGGCGGCAACGGCGGCGACGGCTCCATCAACAGCTCCTACGCCGGTGGCGGCGGCGGCGGCGGCGGCGGCCGGATCAAGGTGGTCAACTGGGCCCAGACGGGCACGGTGAGCTACACGGCGGATCGCGGCCTGCACGGCTACACCGGACAGTGGGTGAGCAGCCTCTACCTGGCCACCGACGGGCGGGACGGCACCGTGGACGTCCAGGTGCATCCCGATCCCGACGCGGACAACGACGGCCTCGACTGCGATGTCGACAACTGCCCGATCGACACCAACATCGATCAGGCCGACGAGGATGGCGACGGCATCGGCGACGCCTGCGATCCGTGCCCCACGCTGGACGACCCGCTCGACAGCGACAACGACAGCATCTGCGACGGCGTGGACGCCTGCCCCGGCTTCAACGACCTGCAGGACTTCGACTTCGACGGGGTCGCCGACGGCTGTGATCCCTGCCCCTTCGACGCCAACGACGACAGCGACGGCGACGGCACCTGCGACATCGACGATGCCTGCCCCGGCTACGACGACTTCGGCACCGACGACGACGGCGACTTCGTGGCCGACCAGTGCGACAACTGCCTCGATCTGGCCAACCCCACGCAGTCCGATCTCGACGGTGACGCCTGGGGCGACGAGTGCGACTGCGATCCCATCGACGGCACACAGTTCCCGGGAGCAGACGAGGTCTGCAACGGGGAAGACGACAACTGCGACGTGTTCGTCGACAACAACGCCGTGGACGCGCCCATCTGGTACGTCGACGCCGACGCCGACGGGCAGGGCGATCCGAACAACACACTGACGGGACAGTGCAGCAACCCCGGTGGCGCCTACGTCGACAACGGCGACGACTGCAACGACGCCAGCAGCGAAGCCTACATGGGCGGCTTCGAGGAGTGTGACGGCCTCGACAACGACTGCGACGGCACCGTCGACAACGCGGGCGTGTGCGTCGAGCCTCCCACCGAGCAGCCGGTGGAGCCCTCGGGTGGCTGCAACTCGGCGGGCTCGGCTGGTGGCGCCGCGGCACTGCTGATGCTGCTTCCCCTGCTGTCGCGACGTCGCCGCAGCTGAAGCGACCAGCGGATCCGCTACTTGGCGCCGCCCAGGGCTACACGGCCCTCGGCGGCGCTCTCGTCTCAGGGGCTAGGCGTTCCCAGCGAGACGCGGAACGCCTCCAGCGCCGCCGCCTGGGGCGGCGTGAACCACACGCTGGGGCGCTCCACCCGCAGGGCGGCCTCCGCCTCTGCGACCGTGCCGCAGTGGCCTCGAGCCAGCATCCACGCGGCCACCACCGTGGCGCTCCGACTGCGCCCCAAGGCACAGTGCACCAGTACGGGGCCCTGGTGCAGGTGAGCATCGATGAAGGACACCGCCTGGGCCAGCTGGGCCTGACTGGGGGCCATGGCGTCGAGCACGGACACCATGAGGAGCACCTCGTCGCCCGACCACAGCCGAGAGCGGGGCAGCTCGGCGCACAGATCCACCACGGCACACACGTCGAGCGCATCGACGGCCTCCACGTCGGCGCCCGTCGGGCGCCGACCCAGCAGCAGCCCTGGTGCAACGCGATCATACGCCTGGGCCGGCGACGTCGCATTGACGAAGCGCATGGACGCCAGCCCGAACAACAGGAAGGGTCCGTTGAGCACGATGGACCAAGGGGGAAGCGCCCCGTCTGCCCGCTTCCCCAGCACCCCCGGCCCCAGGCCCGCGTATGCCGCAGCCGCTAGCCCGAAGGACAGCGCAGACCAAGACGCCGCCAAGCGGAGGATGGGGATCTCCACCGCCACCAAGACCGCGCAAGACACCGCGCAGATCGTCCCAAACGCCAGCGCGTATCTCACCGGGTGTGGTTCTCCGGTGTCCATCTCCCATGCACGATCCGATGGCAGACCTGGTACAGGCGTTCCGTGCGCGCCCGCGCCACTGGATGGCCATGCACGCAGATCCACCCGCAGCGACGCGACCCCTCTTCCACCGGCCCGCCCCCCTCGGGCGCGCCGCGCACTGGCTCGCTGTTGCAGCGCGGCGAACCCTGCGAGTCACGATCCATCCTCGCTCCCTACGCTCGCACGCCTCGTCGCGGAGTAACCCGCTGCTACGCTACGAGGTGCGATGACACGTGATCCCGCCATCCGCGTCGCGCCCCGTCTCGGCAACGGGCGCTTCTGCATCGTCGACAGGCTCGGTGACGGCGGCACGGCCACCGTCTACCTGTGCTGGGACGAGGTGCGGCGGCAGTGGTGTGCGCTCAAGGCGCTGCAGTCGCAGTTCGTCGACGACGAGGAGATGCGCGCCCGCTTCTCGCTGGAGGCCGAGGCCCTCGCGATGTTCACCCACCCGAACATCCCGCGTCTGTTCCACCACGACCCCCTGGCGCGCCCGCCGTTCATGGTGATCGAGCTGGCGCGCTGCGGCTCCACCATGGACTGGGTGCGCACCAACGGGCCCATGCCGATGGCGCTGGCCGCGGACGTGATCTTCCAGGTGTGCCAGGCGCTGATCGCTGCCCACACGGAGGGGATCGTCCACCGCGACGTCAAGCCGCACAACTTCCTCCTCGACGACCAAGGAATCTGCAAGCTCACGGACTTCGGCATCGCCCGGCTGGCCGAGACCACGTCGCTGACGGCGACGGGGAGTCAGATCGGCACGTTCTCCTTCATGGCTCCCGAGCAGCGAAGCGACACCAAGAGCGTGGACCACCGCGCCGACGTCTACTCCTTGGGCGCGAGCCTGTTCACCCTGCTGACGGCGCGCACCAGCGCCGAGCTGTTCATCGCAGACACCGACGACGAGCTCCTGGCGGACGTTCATCCGATCTTCCGGGAGGTGATCCTCAAGGCGACGCGCTACCGAGCAGACGATCGCTATCCCTCCGTGCTGGTGCTCCAGACGGACCTGATGAACGCCCTGTCGCGCGTGCCCTCGGCAGGCGAGGATCAGCCTTCACTGGTGCAGGCTCCATCGCCGCTGCCTCCCCGCCCGCCGAAGCTGCTGGCCCCGGGGCTGAGCTTTCCGGATCTGGAGAAGCTGGTCCCGCCCGAGATCGTGGACGACGACCGCGACGGCGCCACGGGGAGCTCGGTGACGGCGTCGTCGGGAAGCTGGTCGTCGCTGCCGTACTACATGCCGGAGCGCACGAAGCCCAACCCCCGCCCCCAGCGATCCCAGACGCCGGACTACCTCGACTCGCGCCAGCCCGGCTGGCCAAACGGGCGCGACGAGCGCGACCGCCTGGCGCGCGAGGTCACGGAAGAGGTGCGACGCGCGCTACAGCGCCGGGAGGAAGAACCCGAGGAGCCCGTGTGGGGGATGGGCGTCGCCACCACGGCGATCCTGGCCACGGCCGCGGTGGTGATCCTCGGCCTGCTGGTCATCGTCGGCGGTGGCATGGCCTCGGTGTCGACGGCCAAGTGGTCCGCGGACGAGTCCGCGACCGCGTTGATGCAGGCGCTGCACGAAGAAAGCGGCGTGGTCCACCAGCTCCGCCGCGACCGCACCCGCTTCGAAGAGGCCTACAACCTGTTTCGCGAAGGTCGAGGGCAAGCGCGACTCGACGCGGCCCTGGCCTTCGTCGAGGCGCTGGACGAGGCCCACACCGGCGGGCTGACGATGAACGAGGGAGCCGACACCCAGGTTCGTCGCCTGGTCGGGGCGCGCAACACGTACATGCAGTCCCAGGCACGCTGGCTCGCTGCGGCCACCCGGTTCCCCGGATCGGTGGCCGTGCGCTCGGGACTGGCCGGCCCTCCTCCCTGACGGCGCCTCGCTACAGACCCGTCACGGTGCTCGGAACGGTGGATCCGAGCAGCAGGAACACCTGATCGCCGTAGTTGTAGGTGGCTTCGCCGAGCAGCAGATCCCCACGACCGTCCTGGTTCATGTCTCCAGCCCCCACGAGCCAGGCCCCCAGCCCCTGATCGACCCCACCCACTAGCTCGAGCATCACGGCGTCCGTGTTCTCGCGCAGGTCCGTGATCCCGGCGAGCTTGGAAGCAGCCAGCACGTACACCCGACCACGCCCGGAGTCGTGACTGGGATCGGCCACGGCCACCGCCGCTTCTCCGTCGAAGTAGTCGGGCACGACGGCCAGGGCGCGGCCGAATCCTTCCTGAGGCGACACGCCCACCACGCGTGCGTCCACCTCGTCGGGACCGTAGCGCGCGAGCCAGCCGGAGCGGCAGCCGTACAGCAGCTGCACGGAACCCTGGTGCGCCGCATCGAAGGCCATTCCAGTGACGACGTCGTTGCAGCCATCCCCGTCCACGTCGCCCACGTCGGCGTCGGCCACCACGGCGGTGTCGTCCTTCCACACCGAGTCGTCGCGATCCAGTCCCGTGATCAGCGTGAGCAGTGCTGTCTGCTCCTCCAGGGCCCCCTGGGAGCGCCCCGTCAGCGTGCTGTCGTAGATCGCCACCATCATGGGATCGGCGTGGGGCTGACCGTCCGCCGGCCCCGGATCGCCGGCGGTGCCGAGGAGTAGCTCCGCTCGACCGTCGCCGTCGAGATCTCCCCCCGCCACCGAGCCGCCCCACGAGGCGCCGACCTCCGGCAACCATGCAGAAGCGTAGGCATCCGCCTCGAGTCCGAGCGGCGCCTTGCTCGGACCCTCGGCACCCGACACCAGCAGGTGCGCTCCCGCGACGCCGAACTGCCGACCGCCCCAGTCTCCGACCCACACGTCCGGCACCTTGTCGCCGTCGACGTCGGGCACCGCCACCACGTCGATGGCCGCGTCCACCTGGTTGGCGATCCACACCCGCGTCTCGGTGGAGCCTGCGACGTCGAACAGCAGGTGCACGCTGGCGTTGGCAGCCCCGTTCGCCGACGCGATGACCAGCTCGTCGGCTCCGTCTCCATCGAGATCCGGCACGCCAGCGGCGGTCACCCAGGCGAACGGATCGGACTTCGCGTCGAGGGTCCCCGTGGCGAACTGCGCGAAGCCCGTCCCGTCGAAGGAGCGCGCTCGCCAGCCGTTGGTGTTCCCCTCGATGGCCAAGCCCAGATCGGGAGTGCCATCTCCGTCGAAGTCGCCTGCAGCCGGCACGAAGGAGCCCATGACGCTCGCCACGCTGACCGCGCCGATGGCGTGCTCGCCGAAGGGCGTCAGTCCGTCACAGTCCTCGTCGATCCCGTTGCCCACGACCTCGTCGGCTCCTGGGTAGACGGTCGCGTCGTCGGGTGCGCAGTCCTCGCCGTCGGCGACACCATCCCCGTCGCGGTCGAGCGCTGCGGTGGACGTCGCTGTGTCCTCGTCGGGATCGGGGAGGAGGTGCTCGGGAAACCGAGGACACCCCAGCACACAGCACCACGTGAGCCAGCTCATCGCTTGCCTCCCAGCGTGAAGGTCACGCCCAGTCCCGCGAGTCCGACGCCCGCACCGATCAGGCCCACACCAGTGCCCCACACGGGCAGCTTGCCCTCGAACTCGGACTTCAGGGCACCGTAGTCGCTCATGTACTCGGGATCGTTCGGATCGAGGGCCTGATACTCGACGACGACCTCGTCGAGCTGCCGCTGCGTGATCCCCGTGAGGATCCCGCCCGCCGCAGCCAGCGCCACGCCACCCACCACGACCACGGGAGCCCAGCGGCGACGCTTCCTCGGCGGCAGGGCCTCCTGGGGCGCATAGGTCGTCCAGTCCACGCGGCCGGTGGTCCCCCGCCAGGCGGTGTCGCCCCGCACCACGATGGCGGGCACCCCCTCCCCGAGCCCCTGAGCCAGCAGCGCGGTCAGCTCGGCCCGCCGCTCCTCGCTGGCGATCCAACCCAGCGAATCCGAGGGAAACGCACCAGGCAGCACCAGGGTGTCGTCCACCGCCGGGGCCAACTGTACCCGCACGACCACGTCGGCCCTGGCCACCACTCGCTCGCCCGGTTGCGTCTGCTCGCCCACGCGAGCCCGACCGTCCACGACCACCGGACCCGACGGCACCACGGTCATGGCCACCTCACCTGGCGCGGCCTCGGCCTTGGCCTCGTCGAAGCGCACGCGACGCTCGGCCGGAAAGGCCTCGTTCCAGGGCACCTCCGGATCATGCCCCACGGCAGCTCGGAACCGAGCCAGGGCCACCTGTGGTGCGCCAGACAGCTCGTGATGGATCCCGTCCAGCACCGCGATCTCGGCGAGCGTGGCCGCTGGCACCTGCTCGGCCCCTGCCACGCACAGCACCTGATCGCCAAGGGCATCGAGGCCGCTCCGCGCGGCCTCGAGCTCGAGGAACATCAGCGCCTGCTGCACCTCCGACAGCGTGGCCTGCACGTCGGGCAGCGCCACGGCCTGTCCCTGGCAGGCCTGCACGACCCCTCCCGACACCAACGCCGGGGCTCCGCGCCGCAACAGGTCGATGGAGACGGGCTCGTAGGCCCCCTCCCCCAGCCGCTCCCGCACCGTGGCGAGGGCCTGCTCCGAGGGGCCCTCGTGCACCACGGGGGTGGCGAGCGCGGCCTGCGCGACCAGGATCAGCGGGAGCATGGCTGGTCCACCTTCACGTCCCAGCAGAACTCGCGCGTCTGGCCCTCCGCGACCTCCAAGCGGCGGACCACGGCAGGTGCGCCGGTGGGAAGCAGCCGCACCTCGTGCTCCCCCTCGGCGACGGGGTGCATCAGGGGGGTGCTCCCCACAGGGGTTCCGTCCACCTCGACGGGTGTGGAGACGGTGGCGATGATCTTGAGCGTGCCCATGGGGGGTGGCTCCTGTGGCATTTCGGGGGCTGGCTCCGGTTCCTGCACCGGCTCGGGCTCGGGCTCGGGAGCCTGGACGACCGGCTGGCGCGGGGGCGGCACCACGACGGCCCGTGGCTCGGGCACCACCAGCGAAGGCTCCGGACGCGCCTGGCTGGCCTCCTCGACAGCCGTGGGCTCGGGCTCGGGCGATAGTGATGGCTCCTCCACCGCTCGCACCGCTGTCTGCGCAGGCGGCTCGCCCAGGTCCCACATCAACCAGACGCCCGCGCCCACGGCCCCCACTCCGAGCACCCCGAGCACGGCAGCCACCGACACCGCAGCCAGCAGGGGCATGGCACTCGTGGAGGAAGCGGGCGTGTACGGAGGTCCCGTGGAGTCCGACGGCAGCGTGCTGCGAGACCTCGCGGCGTCGCTCGTGGGAGCGGTCCCCAGCGCGGGCGTTCCCGCAGGATCCTCGGGCAGCGTGGGCAGCAGCCCGCGTAGCGCATCGGCCACCTGTTGCGCCGAGTCGAACCGGTCGTCGGGCCGGTAGGCGCACATCCGGGCGATCACGTCGCGCAGGCGGGGATGCACGGTGCCGAGCTGTCGATCGTGGCTCTGGGGATTGTGCAGATCGAACGGCTCGTTGGCGGTGAGCAGCGTCGCGAGCAAGGCGCCCGCCGAGTACACGTCCGATCGAGGGTCGGCATCCTTGGCCGACTGCCGCTGCTCGGGCGCCATGAACGCCCAGGTGCCCATGACCGCACCGGTGCGGGTGAAGGCGTCGACGGCACCGACGCGCGCGATCCCGAAGTCCGCGAGCCGAGGTGCGCCGTGCACGTCCACCAGCACGTTGTGGGGCTTCACGTCGCGGTGGATCACGCCTCGCTCGTGGGCCGACGACAACGCCTCGAGCACCGCGAGCGTCACCGTGACCGCCTGACGCGGTGGCATGGCTCCGTAGGCGGCGATGTGATCGTGGATGCTGCCCCCGTCGAGCAGCGACATCACGATCCAGACGGAGCCCTCGTCTTCGCCCACGTCGTGGACCTGGGCCACGTGGGGGTGCTCCAAGCTGGCCATGAGCCGCGCCTCGCGCTCCATGCGCGCACGGGCGTTGGAGCGCCCGTCGCTCAGGTGGGGCTTGAGCACCTTGACCGCGCGCGGCACCCCGAGCCGGTGATCGAGGGCCCGCCACACGGTGGCCATGCCCCCACGCCCGAGCTCCTCGATGAGCTCGTACCGACCATCACCGAGGACGCGTCCCTGCACCCCACCTCCGGGCGTTCGGGCGGGATGCTAGCACCCCGCTGCGTCGACGCAGGTAACCACATCCAGCACGGAACCGGCGGTGCCGTCCGTCCCGTCGTTGCCATCGGCCCAGGTCTGAGCCGACACACCGCCGTCCCCACCGGAGCCGGCGGAGCCGCCCGAGAACGTGTTGGAGCCGAGCTGAGTGAGGGTCGAGAGCAGCCGGAAGATGGCGTGGCTGCTGCCGCCCGCCCCGCCGCCACCGCCGCCGCCATGGCCTCCGTGACCGCCGTTGCCGCCGTTGCCGCCGTCTCCGGCGCTACCGCTCCCCAGACCACCCACGCCGCCGAGGCCACCGGGCTGGCCTGCGCCGCCGTCGCCGCCGTGGCCGCCCCGGCCGCCGCCACCGCGGACGAT
>JAHQVJ010000215.1 GCA_019634415.1 Myxococcales bacterium | reverse complement strand
GGGCCAGGAGGGCTTCGGGGTGATCAGCCTCCTCCTCGGCGAGGGGGAGGCGCCCACCCATGCGCTCACCGCGGGTCACCTGTTTCCGCCTGGTGCGGGCCACCCGGCGGAGGGCCTCGACGGGGACAGCCGCTGGGGACTGGGCACTGTGGTGGTCAACGGGCTCGACCAGCCCACCCCCCGCGACGTAGCCCTGGTGAAGCTCACGGCCGAGGCCACGCGCGCCTGGCAGCCACAGCGTGGGCCCGCGGTCACGGACGTGGGCGACACGGCTGCGTGCGTGTGCGTGTGGACGCCACGCGGGGTCTCGCGGCCTCCGGTCCGGGCGCGGCCTCCGGTGCGCGTCGGGGTGTTCGAGGCGCCGGCTCGGCCGGCCCCCTTCACCCTGCGCGAGCTGCTGGTGGTCTACCCGGGCCGCACGCGACCCGGAGACTCGGGCGCGCTCCTGCTCGACGGAGATCGGCGGGAGCGCGCCGTGGGTCTGCTCGTGGGCACGCTGCACGCGGGCTCCTTCTACGAGCCCCTGGCGCGGGCGCTGCGCACGGTGCGCTCCCTCGCCGAGGCACCGCTGCAGCGGGTGGTTCGATAGCGACAATCAGCTCATCGCGACAATCAACGGGGTGGATTGTCGCGATGCTACAGGTTGCCCTTCAAGGGCCGCCCACCACGGCTTCGGGGTCGCCACCCACGCCGGCACCGCCCAGGTTGCAGGTCGGCTGGGTCGTGCTCAGGATCTCTGCGGTGGGGGCCACGTACAGGCAGTAGTTCCAGCCCCCCTGGCCAGGCACGGGGCCCGCTCCGGAGCCGGCACGCGCCGTGGTCACCGAGGTGTTCACGATGTCTGCGACGCTGTCGTTGAGGAGGACCAGCCCTGCGCTCGGGCCACCGGCCCCACCGCCGCCGTCCCCCCCACGGCCCCCGTTGCCGCCGTCTCCACCGTCCGCTCCATCGGACGAGCCGGCCTTCTCCCCGACGCCACCGTTTCCACCAGTCCCGCCGAGGCCGCCCGTCCCGCCGGCACCGCCGCTGCCCGGCTCTGCCGTGGTGAGCTCGGAGTCGATGATCTCGACGAAGCTGTCGCCGGAGACCAGCAGTGAGAACGAGGCGCCGCCGCCGGTTCCAGCGCTCCCGCCGGCACCACCGCCGCCGCCTTCGCCACCACCGCCGCCGGCCTTGCCGGGGTTGAAGGTGTAGGCAGCGCCGCCGCCGCCGCCGCCGCCACCGCCGCCTGCTTGCCCTTCCGCGCCTGCCGCTCCCGATCCCGCCACGAAGGAGGGCATGCCGTCGGCGAAGGTCGGGAGGAGCCGGAACCAGTGCGAGGTGGCCTGCGCCGTGCCCGAGGATCCGTCGGCGCCCGTTTCACCGCGGCCTCCGTCGTCGGAGGAGCCGTTGGAGCTGGTGCAGCTGTTGGCACGGCCGCCCGTGCCGCCGCCGCCGCCCGCAGCGGCGCCGACGCTAGAGCCGCTGGCTCCGTCGTAGCCGTTGCCGCGGCCGAGGAACGGGCAGTCCGTGCGGCCTCGTCCGCCCGCGCCCCCGTCGCCGCCTGGGCTCGACCCAGCGCCCCCGGATCCGGCCGTCTGATCCACGCCGGGGTCGCCTCCGTCTCCGGTCGCGCCGGTGGTGCCGGTCGCCCCGTTGCCCCCTCGGGCGCCCTCACCGCCCGCGAGCACGGAGTCGAGGATCGCCAGCGACCCCACGTCGTGGGCGCGCACGCCATAGCTGGAGCCTGCCTCGAAGGCGCTGCCCGAGCCTGGATCCGTGACCAGATCTCCGCCCTGCGCGGTGATCCGATCCAGGGTCACCGCGTCCATTCCTCGCAGATCGATGGCCGACGTATGGGTGGCGCCGTCGATGGCGGGACAGGCTGCGGAGCCCGGCACCCATGGACCGCAGGCACGAAGGTGCAGGCCGCTCACCACCATCGGGTCGGTCCGGTCGGCCGCCGCGGTGAGACCAACGGGGGCGTGCACCTGCACCAGCGCGGGGTGCTGCACCGGGTCTCGCTCCCAGTCGCCGTGGAAGCCGCCGTAGAGGTCCACGCCGTCGGGGAGCACGAGGGTGGCGTCCACCTGCAGGGCCTCGCCGCTCGAAGGCGTCTTCAGGTACACGTCGCCGCCCGAGTCGATCGCTCTGGTCAGTCCGTCCTGTAGGAGGCGGAGTGGATCGTCGAACGCTCCAGTGCCGTTGTCACGCCCTTCGTCGGGGTCGACGAACGTGGCCGCGAGGGGATCTGCCACCACCACCACCCGCACCACGTCCGTGGCCACTTGGTCGTCCTGGGCCGCATCCGTCAGCATCACCTCGAAGGTGAGGGTGGTGACCTCGTCCACGCCGGGTAGATCCACCCGTCGGTTGCCCGGCAGTGGGCCCACCTCCGGGCCCCCCAGCTGCGTCCACGTGTACCGCAGCTCGGTGGAGTCCACGTAGTTGGCGGGGAGCGCGACGAGCTCGATGGGCTCGCCCGTGCCCACGATCAGGTGAGCTGGCCCTGCGTCCACCTCGAGGTCTCCTCGTGGGTTCGTGCACTCGAGCTGCTCGTCGAGGTCGCTCACGCCGTCGTCGTCGGTGTCTGGCGTGGTGGGATCGGAGAAGACCCGGACGGTGCTGCCTTGGGTGCAGTCCGGCCCCTCCAGGTTGGTGAGCCAGCCGAAGACCTCTTCGGCATCGTCGAGCCCGTCGCCGTCGGTGTCGGCGACGCCTGGGTCGGTGAACACCTCCTGCTCTCGCCGATCGGACAGGCCGTCCAGGTCCGTGTCGGTGACGTACAGCAGGTGCAGCACGTCGCCCTTGCGGAGCGTGACGTCGTCGGGCCCCCAGTCCCCCAGCACCGGGCTCGACAGCGTCGTCACTGTCTGGCCGGGCGTGGAGGTCGGCACCGTGTGGGAGGCCATCCAGTAGCTGGTGGCGCCCGTCTGCACGCCGCGCAGCGACGACAGGCCCTGGCGGGCAGGCAGATCCCCGATCTGGAGGGTGTCGAAGGCATGGTCCATGTTCAGCCGCTGCTGCAGGAGCTGCAACAGGTCCAGGGTGTCGTTGCCGCCGGTGTCGATGGCCACGCGGAAGCGCTCGGTGGAGCCCGCGTTGCCGAAGTCCACGATGACCTCGGCGGTGCGCGCCCGGATGTCGTCGGCCGCCTGTCCGAAGTCGCCTCCCTCGTCGTCGGTGAGCTGCAGGCTTCCCGGCTCCAGCACGAGCAGATCCGAGCTCTCCAGGACCCTGGAGATGGCGCCGGGGTTGCCCGGAGCGTCGTAGTCGAACACGAAGTACGTGAGGTCGTCCGGTCCGACCTGGGCGCCACGTCCCAGCGGTGGCGGCGTCAGTCGGATCTCGCCGTCGTGGGTCAGGGTCCCCACGGGGACCCGCTGGGAGGGATTCCGCGGATCCACCATCGAGGCCGTCAGATCGAGGCGCTGAAGGGTGTAGCTGACGTCTCCGTCGTTGGCCAAGCCCATCGTGACCTGGATGGAGCCCCCCGTGACGTCGCTCGATTGGGCGTCCTCGCGCTCGTAGAAGGAGGCCACGTCACGCTGGTTGCGCTCCATCACGGTGCGGTCCCAGTAGTTGGCGCTCGTGGCGGTGTCGGTGTGCTGGTACTGGTAGTGGGCTTCGACCTCCCCCACGGTCACGACCCCGTTCGAGCGAACCCGCCCGTTCACCCCGGCGGTGTGCTGGGCTTCGATGACCCGCACGTTGGAGGCACCTCGGGTCGAGGTGACCACCACCTCGTCGGTGGAGCGCTCGTCGAGCCCGTACGTCGTTCGAGACGACTCGCTCGT
Organism: Myxococcales bacterium; assembly: GCA_019634415.1. Lineage (GTDB taxonomy): Bacteria > Myxococcota_A > UBA796 > UBA796 > DRPG01. Next base: position 49,967 of record JAHQVJ010000215.1, on the reverse strand, counting down.
CTGGACCCAAAGCTGCACCAGGGGCAGGCTCTGTTGGCTGATGGACAGGCGTGGCACGTCGGCCACCAGCGGGTTGAACCGCAGGTGGAACGGCCCCGACCGGTCCCAGTTGTCGACCTCGGTCTTGTCGTCGAAGCCGTCGCCATCGGTGTCGGCGATGTCTCGATGGGTCCCCAGCTCGGCCTCTCGGCAGTCGGACAAGCCGTCGCCATCGGCATCGAGCGTGTCGTCGCAGTCACTCTTCTTTCCGCCAGCGCAGGCAGACAGCAACGCCAGCGCTCCTAGGATCTGTCTCATGTCGACTCCCCGGTCATCCGGGGCGGAGCCGATGGGCCCCACCGGCGGTTGGCACTGCAGCGGGTGTGCCACCGGCACGTCGGGGCTGAGACCTGCAGCTGGACTGGGTCGTGGGTGACCCGCACGCCAGAGACGTCGGGTGGCGCCGACGGTGTCGAGTGGGGGAGTGTCGACTGCAGTCGACGGTGGCGCCCTACGGGTTGTGCAGCCCGTGCACCTTCATCAGCGTGTACAGGTGCGACCGGTGGATCTCCAGCCGGCGAGCTGCGGCGGTCACGTTGCCGTTCTCCTGCTCCAGCGCCTGCCGCACCAGCACGCCCTGGAACTGTCGGGTCTGGGCTGCCAGGCCATGGCCCGCGGACGGCTCCGTCGCCGTGCTCCCCAGGCCGAGGTGTGCGGCGGAGATCTCGGACACCTGCTCGGTGGCTGCCACCACGCTCCCGCGCTCCATCGCATTGCGCAGCTCCCGCACGTTGCCGGGCCAGGCGTGGGCCAGGATCGAGGCACGGGCCTGCGCTCCCAGAGCCACGCGGGGCAGCTGGTGGCGAGCCACGGCCTCGGTCACGAAGTGCTCTGCCAGCAGCAACACGTCGGCTCCCCGGCTCGACAGTGGCGGGATCTGGATCTGGAACACCGACAGTCGGTAGAACAGGTCTTCACGGAAGCGGCTGGTGCGTGCTGCTTCCTCGAGATCCACGTTGGTGGCGGCGAGGATGCGGCACTCGCTCTGCCGCGGGCTGGCGCTGCCCAGAGGCCAGTAGGTGCCCTCCTGCACCAGCTGCAGCAGCTTCGCCTGGACGGCGGGCTCGAGCTCTCCGATCTCGTCGAGGACCAAGGTGCCGCCCCGTGCGGCGGCCACCTTCCCGGGGATCGGGCGCGTGGCGGTGGAGTGAGCGCCGCGCTCGGCTCCGAACAGCTCGCTCTCGGCGAGCCCGCTGGGCAGCGTGGCGCAGTTGAGGACCACGAAGGGCTCTTGTGCTCGCGTGCTGCTGCGGTGGATCACCTGGGCCACCGACGTCTTGCCGACGCCGGTGGGGCCGAGCAACAGCGCAGGGGCGTCGATGGAGGCCACCATGACAACCTGCTTGAGCATCTCGGCGATGGCCTCGGACCGTCCGATCATCGCCTCTGCGTGCAGGCGCTGGCGCCACGGCTCGGTGGGGTCCGCGGTCACGGCGGGCCGCAGCAACCGGTCGGCGAAGGGGGCGAGGTGCTTCGCGAAGGTCTCCGTCCGGGCGATGTCCGCGTCGGAGAAGGGGTCGGATCCTTGCAGCACCAACACGCCCAGCGCAGGGTCTCCCACCGGAACGCACAGCACGGCGGCCAGGGCGTGGCGGCGAACGCTCTCTCGATCACGGAAGCGCTCGTCGAGCATCGCGCTGGCCGTGTTCACCGTCTGTCCCGACGTCATCGCCGTGCGCACGATTCCCGCCGACGTCGACGCCACCACGGCCTCGAGATCGGCCCCCTCCAGGTCTTGGGCTGCCTGCCAGCCGATCTCACCGTCGCGGTCCAGGATGGCGAGATACCCCCGCCGGCCGGGGCTGGCGCGAACCACCAGATCCAGCGCTTGCTGGGCCAGTCCTGCCAGATCGGAGGCCTCTCCCAGGTCGAGCAGGGCCTTGTAGAAGGCCGCCGCGTATGATCCGCCCTCGTCCGGCACACGGGCTCCGCTCGGGTTGTGCGCGAGCTTACCAAGGTGCTCTGTGGCGAGTGGAGGAGGTCCCACGAGGTTCGAGCGACTGGAGGAGATCGGACGAGGCGCGATGGGGGTGGTGTTTCGCGCCTTCGACAGGACCTATCGGTGCGATGTCGCGCTCAAGACCCTGCACGATCATGCCGTGGTGCCCGATCCGCAGGCGACCTCTCAGGCCGAGGCGGTACGCGCGTTGGCGGAGCTGAAGGCCGAGTTTCGACGAGCTCGTGCGCTGTGCCACGACAACCTGGTTCGGATGCACGACCTCGTCGTGGACGAGGGGGGCGCATTCTTCACCATGGAGCTGGTGCACGGGCAGCCCCTCGACGTGCAGACGCGCCGCTCCGGTGAGGCCATCCGAGCGGTGGTGGGTCAGCTGCTGTCCGGACTGGCAGCCGTGCACGATGCAGGGTTGCTGCACCGCGATCTGAAGCCGACGAACCTGCTGGTGGAGGCGAGCGGGCGCTTGGTGATCCTCGACTTCGGGCTCGCCTTGAGGGCGGTCGACGCCGAGGAGGCCGAGGCCGCGGGCACGCTGGCGTACCTGGCGCCGGAGGTGCTGCGGGGGCGTCCTCCCAGTGCGGCCTCCGATCTCTATGCGGTGGGGGTGCTCTTGCTGGAGCTGCTCACGGGACAGCTCCACGATCCACGCGCTCGTCCGGTGGTGAGACCTCGGGATCTGGGGAGCGTGGATGCGGATCTCGGAGCGCTGGCACTGGCGTGCCTGGCACCGGATCCCGAGGAGCGCCCCGACGTCCGCCGGGCGATGGAGCTGCTGGGCACGCCTGCCATGCAGCAGATCGGACGCATCTTCGTGGGCCGTGTGGACGAGCTGGCGTGGCTGCACGAGCGCCTCGATGCGGGCGGGGTCGTGCGGCTGCAAGGAAGCGCTGGGGTCGGCAAGACGGCGCTGACCCGGCAGGTCGCGCTGCGGCGCGCGATGTTGGCGGGTCGGTGTCATCCGTCGGAGTCGGTGTCCTTCAACGGGCTGGACCGCATCGTGGACGCGGTGGCGGCACGCCTGTCCTCCCCGCGCACGCCAGCGTTGCGGCCGCCGCCGACCGCGCTGGCCGCGCTCTTCCCCGTGGTGCGCGAGGCGGTCGGCGCCTCCACCGTGGAAGAGGCCTCGTTGGACGAGGCGGGACGAGATCTGGCTCGGGCGGTGGCCCACCTGGGCGACCCGGTCCTGTGGATCGACGACGTGCAGTGGCTGGACCTCGACAGCCAGCGCCTGCTGTCGGCGTTCGTGACCCATGCCGCGAGCCCGGTGCTGCTGACCCATCGGCCCCTGTTGGACCAGGCTTCGCTGCAGGCTCGGGACTGGTTCGCGCAGGCCCCCACGTGGGCCCTTCGGCCGTTGCCGAGGGACGACGTGTTCACGGTGGCGCGCATGCTGCAGCCCGATGGCGACGCCCAGGCGCTGTCGGAGGCCTGCCAGGGGGAGCTCGTGTGGCTCCGTCGGCTGGCTCGGCGGCCGGTGTCGCTGGGTGCCGCGCTGCCGGATCTCGTCCGGGAAGAGCTGGTCGCGCTCGGCCCCGAGGCCGTCGAGGCTGCGGCGACGACCGCGGTGCACCAGGGGCCGCTGCCCATTGCGGTGCTGGCTCGCTCGTTGCCGGAGTCGGTGGTGCTGCCGAGCGCCCTCGATGCGTTGATCTCCGCTGGCCTTCTCACGCGCCGCGCCGCCGACGAGGTGGATCTCAGCCACGACCTGCTGCGCGAGGCGGTGAATGCCGAGCAGGCGGCGTCCCGTCAGCGACGCCACCTGGCCTTGGCGGAGGCCTTCGCCGAGGACCGCCGAGCGGACTCCGCCGCACGGCACTTTGCGTTGGGGGATCGACCCCAGCGTGCTCATCCCTTCGCGGTGCAGGCGGCGGAGGAGGCCCGTGCCCGATTCGCCTGGGGCAGGGCGGCGCAGCTGTACGAGCTGGCCGTCGCGACCCGGGACGATCCCGAGGATGCGCTGAAGCGCTCCTTTGCCCAGGCGCTTGCCGCCGCGGGCCGGGCTCGGGAGGCGGCGGCGCTGCGGATCGAGCTCGGGTCCCTCGAAGACCGGCTACAGGCGGCCGAGTTGCTCACGGCGTGTGGGGCGTTCGGCGAGGCGGACGTGGAGGTTCAGCGCCTGCTGCGAGAGCATGGCTTCCGTGTGCCGCGGGGACGGGGGCTGTCGGTGGCCCGCGGCTTGTGGTGGGGCGCGCGTGCCCGTGTTCGTCCGCTCCGATTGGCCTCGCGGCAACGGCCCGACAGCTGCTTGCAGGCGGACGTCTTGTGGACGGTGGTGGGGGCCCTGAGCCAGCACGATCCCCTCCGTGCGGTGGCGTTTCAGGGGCAGCACCTGCACCTGTCGCTGCGTAGCGGGGACCCCGTGCGGGCAGCGCGGGCGCTCGCGCTCCAGGCGGCCTTCGAGCAGGCGGCTGGCGTCTCTCCTCGACGGGTGAGGCGCTTGCTCGACGCCGCTCGGGCCTTGGCTTCCCCAGATGACGCCGACCTTCGGGCGTGGTTGCTCGTGAGCCACGGCTACTCGCGGCTGCTGCGAGGGGAGGCCCGCGCTGCGTTGCCCATGCTCGAGCAGGCCGAGCAGCACTACCGAGCCACGGGGGCCTACCGATGGGAGCGCACGCTGGGCTGGGTGTACTTGACCATCGCGCAGTACGCGCTGGTGCGGGTGGAGGAGCTTCGGGCGATGGTCCTCGACCTGCGCGTGCGCTTCCACGCCGTCGATGATCGGGCGTCGGCCGCGATGCTCGGCCTGTCGTCGGAGGCCCAGCTCGCCGTGATGGACGGAGATCTCGATGCGTCGGAGCAGTCCCTGGTCGAGGGCCTACAGGCGCTGCCGACGCCTGCTCCCCCCACGTTCGAGTTCACTGCCATGGTGTCGCGAGTGGAGCTGCTGCGGGCAGCGGGGCGATCCGAACAGGCCTACCGCGAGCTGCAGGATGCCTGGCGATTCGCCGGTCCGATGCAGGCGTTCGAGTTTCCTCGGGTGGTGTATCGGCACCTCGAGGCATCGCTGGCCATCAGCGCGGGCGGGATCACCGCGCGAGCCCTCGGACGAGCCGCGTCGCAGATGGCGCGTGAGGGATCGCCGCTGGCGAAGCTGTATGCGGCCCACCTGAGGGCTCGTCATGCCCGACACCTGGGCGACTCGGTGTCCGAGCGGCGTCACCTGGACGCGCTCGGGGAGCACGCGCGGAGCACCGGGCACCTGATGTTCGGGGTCAGCGCCCGGCTCCGCCGCGCGGCCTTGGACGGCGACGACGACGAGGCCGAGGCCTCACTGCGCATCCTCTCGGATCGGGGCGTACGAGCCCCCGAGCTGCTGCTGCGGGCACGTGGCCTTCACGTCGCGGGGTAGGGGGTGGCGGAAGAACAGCCGCTGATCCCCGTACAGCGACGCCACGAAGCGGCTCTCCACCACGAGGGTGCCCAAGATCGTCTCGTCGTCGTCTCCCTCCACGGCCCGGATCTCGAACAGCTCGCTCCCCTCCAGGACGTGTTGGCGGAACACGTCGCGAAAGTCGGCGCTGGACTGGTCCTGGAAGGCCGCGGCCATCCCCGGCAGCGGGGCGAAGGCCAGCGAGGCGGGGGCGCGCGGCTCGGGCTCCAGCTCGCCGGTGGGCCGGCGCGACGCGAGGGCGTCGAGGGGAAGCGACACGCTGCTCGGAGGATCCTCGGCCGTCCAGGTCCATGCCATCGCCGCCTCGAACACACCGGTGATGGCGCGCCAGCCGTAGAAGGCGAAGGTGGTGTCCAGCCGGCGCGTGTCGCGGGGGCGCATGGGGTGGGGGATGGTGGTGCTCAGGGTCTCGTCGAGGAAGCCGCTGCCCATCGGCAGCCCTTCGAGGGTGTGGGACGCCACCAGGTTCTCGGTGGGCACGCCCTCGCCGTCCGCGAACAGCTTCAGCCCGATGCCTGGTGAGAACGTCTCGTCGGTGTTCGACAGCGAGGCGCGCAGCAGGCCCACCCCTCCGTGACGCAGGAAGCCGGTGAAGTGGTGCTGGGCGTTCGCGCCCGGCACCCAGCGGACCTTGGCCACGGTGCCGCAGCCGTGGAAGATCTTCCCTGCGTGCTCCGGCTCCAGCTCGTCCGCCTCGCGTAGGAACGTGCGCATCAGCAGCTCGTTCTTGTCTTCGGCCAGTGCCAGCGCCTGCACGAACTCGATCCCGCGCTGGTGTGGCAGCTTCGGGTACTCGCAGCGGATCACCTTTCGCCACAGGGTGTCCCGCTTGTCCTCTGCCGTGAATCGGGCCGTCATGCGCACACCCGCGAGCGGATGTGGTCCTTGCGGAGGCGGAAGTCCGGGTCCTCGGTGTCCTGGGGATCCTGGAACGGAGCGTCCAACCCGCACACCATGTCGACGAATGCATGATCGTGCAGGGGCAGCATGTCGTTGACGAGCACGTAGCCCATGTCCATCTTGGTGAGCGCGTTGGTGACCAGCTTCTGAAGCGCCATGATGGCCCCATCGGGCACCCGGTTCGCCGGATCGGCGACGGCGTCGAAGATGTCGGCCCGGACCGACATCGGGGCCTTGCGGGGATCGCCTCCGTCGACCCACTGGGAGTTGTTGGACCAGGTGTGCACGAAGGTGCAGTGGAAGATGGCGTAGGCCACGAACTGGGCCATGTCGCCGCGGGTCTCGATGGGGGAGAACGCCGGTCTGCGGCGGCTGCGTGGCGTGGGCAGCTCGGAGCGCACGGCGTCGTGCCACTTCGGGGAGTCGCGCGACAGCCCCTGGAACGGACGGTGGACGAGGCCCCCCGAGCGGAGGATCTCCGACAGCCGGCGGACCTGTGGCTCCACGGGTGCGTCCTCGTCGTCGTCTCCGACCTGCAGTCGGTCGCGCACGTAGGGCACCAGGCGCTCCCAGAAGTGGCCGGCGGCGCGGGCGTAGAGATCGGCCTGTGCGAGCAGCGGCCTGCGCGGGACGAAGCCCTTCCAGTCCATCGCCCCCATGTCGCGCCCGATCCGTCGCCGAAGGGCCTTCCAGTGCAGCGGCGTGGCGTTGGGCAGGATCCCGATGCGCCCACCGGTGATCAGCGTGTCGGCAGCTAGGTTCAGCATGTCGGTCGCGTTGACGTGGGGGAGCAGGGTCTTCCAGATGCGGAGGAAGTCACCGCGCGGATCACATCCCGTGGCCTCGCAGGCCTGGTGCAGCGCCACCTGGATGTACTCCCCGAAGTGGTGGCAGCGTGCCAGGTGCACCTCGATCTCGGACTGGAGGAACAGCGCGCCCTGGAGGAGCTGCAGGGACCGCTCCCACACCGCTCCGTCGTCGGGCGTCACCGTGCGGGCGGGCTGCATGGACCAACGTCCCAGCCAGCGGCTGCCCCAGGACCATCGCCGGTACTGCACCTCGATGGACACGAGCTGTAGCCGTTGCTCGCGCTCGTGCACTCGGAACTCGGCCGTCAGGTTCGGCAGCTTCTGGGAGGGCTTCGGCGGCCACTGGGGGGCGCGCCAGGTGTCGCGCCAGGCGCTCTCCCGGAACCGGCAGTCGTTCCACTCGAAGACGGCGCGCACGTGATTCGCGTCGCGGCCCACGCGCCACGGCACGGGGTAGACGCCCTCGAGCACACGGCGCTCGATCCAGGCCTGGTCGTCGTCGTCCCGCTGAAGGGGCGGCCAGGCGGCCCGATCCATGTGCTGCTCGGCCGCTCGATCGTCACGGAAGGGGTACCAGGGCAGCACCCCGAGGGACTCCACCAGCGGCCGATAGGCCATCAGGAACAGCAGGTAGCTGCCATACAGACTGCGGGGCATGCCTGCCGGGTACAGGTAGTTCTCGATGCTGCGGCAGAAGGACAGCGCCAGGTCACGACGCGGGGGAAGCTCTCGATCGGGCCACCAGGAGAACAGGCCGCGTCGCTTCCAGTGCCAGGGCTGTGCCTTGTACCACTTGCCGCGCACCAATGGTCCCGTGCGGACGAAGCATGGCTTGTCCCCGGGCTCGGGCGGGATCGGGTCGGCTCGCAGCTTCGGATCGAACAGCTTCGGCAGGGCGACCACCTGGTGCTCCACTTCGCCGGTGTCTGGATCCTTGTAGTGCAGCAGGGGGACCGACTCGTCGGGTGCCAGGAATGCCATGGCGTTCACCATGTCGTCGAGCTCCGAGTCGGTGTGGCTGGAGCGCGACGACTCTCGGGCGAGACACTGGGCGAGCGCCGACCAGAAGTCGGAGTGGGGGAGCCTGCGGAGCTTGGCCTGCAGATCCTCGTCGGCTCTCTCTGCGACCAGGCGGCCCGTGCCGTCCAAGAGCACGACCTGGCCTTCCCGTGCCGCCGGATCGTCGAAGAGCTGTCGTGGATCGACGAGGAACTCCTCGTAGGAGATCGGGTTGTCCTGTTCCGGCATGATCGTGCCCTCCGGATGCGGACAGTTTCACAGATCGTGCCAGCGGCTCTCTGGACGTGCGTGTGCGGATCGGGGCGCGGAGCCGTCTGTGCTGCGCGACAGTCGTCCAGGTGATGTGTCGCCTCCTCACGACACCGAGTCTGCAGCAGCCCCGTTGGCGCGCCGGCTCTTGAGGAGCGCGCTCGGGATGGCCTTGCCGAGCTTGCGGTACTCCATGCGCAGCCCCTCCACCAGATCGTCGAAGCTCACCGTGCGCCCTGCGTCGTGGGCACGCACCGTGCCTGCCATCACGGCGTTGCGCACGTGGCCTCCCGGCAGATCGCACGACGCCGCCAGCACGTTGAGCTCCTGGGCCGACACGCCGTGCTCCCCCAGGTGGGCCTTCCACAGCTCCAGCCGCTCCGTGGGGGCGGGGTGAGGGAACTGGACGATGAGGTCCAGGCGACGGCTGAAGGCGCTGTCGAACCGCCCCCGGCTGTTGCTCGCCAGCACCACGATGCCCTCGTAGGTCTCGATGCGCTGGTGCAGGAAGTTCGTCTGGGCGTTGGCGAACCGATCGGTGCCCTGCTTCACGTCGGTGCGCTTGGCGAACATGCTGTCGGCCTCGTCGAAGAACAGCAGCACCTCCGAGGCCTCCGCCCGCGACAGCAGCTCCGACAGGTTCTGCTCCGTCTGCCCGATGGTCCGGCCCACCACGGCCGCCAGATCCACGCGGAAGAGGGGCAGGCCGAGCTTCGTGGCCAGCCAGGAGGCCGCCATGGTCTTGCCGGTGCCCGACGGGCCCACCAGCAGCGCCCTCAGCCCCGTGGCGTAGCGCGCCTGGGCGGCTGTTCCCAGCTTCTCGACGAGCTTCTCGCGGTGCTTCGCGCGCGTGAGGAAGGACTCCAGATCGCTGCGCACGGCGGGTGCGAGCACCAACGCCTCGTCGCTCACCGGATCGGGGAGCAGCTGGGCGAGCCTGCCCAGCGCCTCGTGGCCCTCGCGCGCCACCTCCTTGACGTCTGCGGCCGAGGGCTTGTCGCGCCCCTCCACCCGTGCAGCGGTGCGCGCCAGGCCCGCCAGATCGTGGATCCGACCTGCGCGGTGTCGGTAGGCGGATCCCAGCTCCACGGCGTCGGCGCGGTCGCGCAGCAGGTTGCGCCACAGCTGTGCTCGGGACTGGGCCGACGGCACGGGCACGCGCCAGGTGAGCAGCGGATGGCCCCCTGCGCCCTCCACTGCGCCGTCCACGCCCGCCACCACCAGCACGGGCTCCCGCCAGCGGGGCAGGCGCTCCACCAGCGTGTGGGCATCGGGTCCGGCCTGGGCGGTGAGCACGGGCCAGGCGTTCGCCAGCACACAGCGCACCGGCACTCCCACGGGGTTGGCGTCGACCCACAGGGTGCCGCGCTCGGCGGCCTTGGCCACCGCACTGGCGGCCGCCTTCGCCTCGGCGAGGTGAGGGGAGCGCACCACCAGCACGTTGGTGCTCTCGGCGATGGCCGTGCCGTGCCGTGCGGCCTGGGCTTCCAGCTCCTCCCCCAGGGTCATCCAGCCGGGCCGCGAGGCGTCGCGATCATGCCCCCGCAGGGCCTGGAGCACGGCGATGGGCATGGCCACCGAGCGGCGCACCAGCGGCAGCTCCGGAGAGCCCAGCGCCACCAGCCCCACCTCGAGGGCCGCGCTGCGGGCCACCGCTGCGGGCCCCTGCTGGCCGAAGGGGGCGAGGATCCGCCCGAGCAGCCCCACGGTGGGCCGGCTCTCGCCATCGGGCTGCAGCTCCACCACTCGCTGGTGGATCGACAGATCCTCCTCCACCGCCATGGCGAGCCGCGCCATGAGCACGTCGGCGGCGTCCAGCGCGAGGCGATCCGCCACCTTCAGCAGCGAGCGATCCACGTCCGAGGCCTCGTCGCGCAGCCTCCGGTAGGTGGCCATCGGATCGTCGGGGAGCTGATCGTCGAGGGAGGCGAGCACCAGGTCGAGAAGTTCCTGCACGCATCCCCTCCAACATCAACATCGACCAACAAAGCAAACATAGCTGGACGCTCGCATGCACGGCGATGACGAAGCAGGTTGGCAGTCAGCAGTCAGCGGTCAGCGGTCAGCGGTCAGCGGTCAGCGGTCAGCGGTCAGCGGTCAGCGGTCAGCGGTCAGCGGTCAGCGGTCAGCAGTCGTAGCGGCTGAGGGGGCGGCTCCGTTCGTGAGCTTTGCGCGACTCAAGGCCGTCGGTAGCGTCTTGCCGAGCTTGCGGTACTCCATGCGCAGGCCCTCCACCAGATCGTCGAAGCGCAGGGTGCGGCCTGCGTCCTGGGCGCGCACGGCACCGGCCAGCACGGCGTTGCGCACGTGCCCCCCCGCCAGATCCGACGACGCCGCCAGGAGGTTCAGCTCCTGGGCGGAGATGGCGGTGTCGCCCAGGTGGGCGCGCCACAGGGCCAGCCGCTCGGTGGGGGCGGGGTTGGGGAACTGCACGATGAGATCGAGTCGTCGGCTGAAGGCCGTGTCGAACTTGCCGCGGCTGTTGCTCGCCAGCACCACGATCCCTTCGTAGGACTCGATGCGCTGCAGCAGGTAGTTGGTCTGGGCGTTGGCGTAGCGATCGGTGCTCTGCTGCACCTCGGTGCGCTTGCCGAAGAGGCTGTCGGCCTCGTCGAAGAACAACAGGACCTCGGAGGCCTCGGCGCGGGCCAGCAGCTCGGCGAGGTTCTGCTCGGTCTCGCCGATGTACTTGCTGACCACCGAGGCCAGATCCACGCGGAACAAGGGCAGGCCGAGCTTGGTGGCGAGCCAGGAGACGGCCATGGTCTTGCCGGTGCCCGATGGGCCCACGAGCAGCACGCGCAGGCCGGTGGCGTAGCGGGCGAGGGTGGCGGCACCCAGGCCCTCGGTGAGCTGCTCGCGGTGGCGAGCCCGGGCGAGGAAGGCGGCCAGATCGTTGCGCACGCCGTCGGGCAGTACCAGCGCGTCGTCGCCGACGTCGTGGGGGAGCAGCTGCGCGAGCTTGCCGAGGGCCTCGTGGCCTTCGCGCGCCACCTGGTGCACGTCGTCGGCCGTGGGCTGATCGCGGCCCGCCACCCGGGCCGCGGTGCACGCCATGGCTGCGAGATCGTGGATGCGGCCGGCGCGGTGGCGATGGGCGGGCCCCAGGGCCTCGGCGTCCGCCGGATCCTGGAGCTTGGCGTGCCACAGCTGCGTGCGTGACTGCGCGGAGGGCACGGGCACGCGCCAGGTGAGCAGCGGCCTCCCGTCGGCGCCCTCCACGGTGCCGTCCACGCCCGCCACCACGAGCACCGGAGCCGCCCAGCGCGGAAAGCGCGGCACCACCGTGTGCCCCGACGGTCCGGTGGCGGCGCTCAGCACCGGCCACGCGTCGGCGAGGGCGCAGCGAGTCGGCACCCCTGCCGCAGGCCCGTCGAGCCACAGGGTGCGGCATCCCGCGGCCCGAGCCACCGCCAGCGCCGCCGCTCGGGCCTCGGCGGGGTGAGGGGAGCGCACCACCAGCACGGTGTCGCTGCCGATCAGGGCGTGACCGTGCTGATGCGCCAGCGCCTGCAGCTCGTCGCCCAGATCCAGCTGGGTGCGATCGAGCGCCGACTCGCGGCCACGCAAGGCCCGTAGCACCGCCCCAGGCATGGCCACCGGCCGCTCCACCAGCGGTGCCGTGGGCTCCGTCAGTCCCACCAGGCCCACCTCGAAGGCACCGGAGTGGGCCACCGCGGTGGTGCCGTCTCGTCCGAAGGGGGTCAGCAGCTTGGCGAGCAGCCCCACCGTCGGCCGGCTTCCCGCCATGGGCGCCTGCAGGGTGGCCACCTGTCGGTTCACCGACAGATCCTCCTCCACTGCCAGGGCCAGGCGCGCCATCAACACGTCTGCCGGATCCAGCCGCAGCTGCTCCGCCACGGCGATCAGGGCCAGATCGACGCCCTGCCCTCGGGCAGCGCAGTCGTGGTAGGCCGCCAGCGGATCGTCGGGGAGTCTGCCCTCGAGGGAGGCCAGCACGAGGTCGAGCAGCTGCTGCACGCGGCCTCCGAAAACGTAGAAACACAACACGAGCAACGTATCCTGCGGTCCGGGAGGGCCTGGGGCCTGCAGCGGAGAAACCCACAGTGTTACTCGGCTTCGTGCTCCACGATTCCCCCGTCGCCATCGGGCCTTGTCTCGTCCTTCCCCCTCACGTCGACCCAGCGCCCGTCATGGGGCGGCTGGGCTGGGTGGATTCCGGCGACACGGCCCTCACCTCGGCCTGGGTGCGTCCGGGCGGCTTTCCGGCGGTGGTGCTGCACCGGGATCCCACCGGAGATCTGTGGTGGCTCGACGTGGGCGACGTGGCGCCTGCTGGTCGAGCTGCCCTCGCGTCGGCGCTCGGCGCCTTGGGACCCGCCGAGGTGCGGCGGTGGCTCGATCACCAAGACGAGACGGTGCGCTGGCGGGGCGTGGGGGCCGTGGGGCAGCTCGATGCCCGCGAGCTGGCGCCGCGACTGCAGGAGCTGGCCCTGGGGGACGGCATGGTGCCGAGCGCCGCCCAGGCGCTGCTGGACCGGTGGAAGCACGACGACGTCATGCGCGGGCAGGCGATCCTGTCCATGGCCACGCTGGCGGGGGTGGCGCGTCCCGTGATCGCGTCGCTGGCATCGGGAGCGATAGACGCGGTGATTCCGACCCCCGACGATGCAGCGGCAGTGTTCGTGGAGGCCGTGGCGCCGCGTGCGGCCGAGGCCTACGCGCGGTGGTGGGAGGTGCAGCGGTCCAAGGCGCGACCCACCGGCGGACCCGAGCTGCAGGTGGACGTGGTCACCGGTGGTCTGATGCGGCGGGACGGGCCCTGGATGCGGCCCCTCGCGCAGGGCTTCCGCGGTGTGGCGGGGGCGCTGCGGCCCGAGGTGTCGTGGGTGTCGTGGCGCTGGTCGAGCACCGGGTCGAGCTTCGACGGGCTGGTGTTCGTCAACGAGCGCTGGTGCTGGTACCCGAAGCCCTATCGGGTGCTTCGTCCCGTGCTCGCTGCGATGTGGGACGGCTAGTGCACAGCGACGACGCGCGCTGGCCCACCACGCTGATCGCCGCTCCGGAGCGGAGCTTCGCGCAGCTCGTGGAGGCGCTGGCGGCCCTGGGCTACGCCCGACAGCCCGACGTTGTGCCCTCCACGCCGCTGGTGGCGGGGGAGCCCGAGCTGGCCTCGTTCGTGGGGCCTGCGCCGCTGACCTATACCTTCAACCCCGTGGCGTCGCTGCGCGTGCTCGACGCCGCCCTCACCACCCCGCGTCAGCGGGGCGCGCTGGCGCGGACGCTGGGCTGCTTGGATCGCGAGGCGCTGCGGGCGCTGCTCGGCGATCCGCTGCCGCGGAGGCGGTTGCTGGGGCTGTGGGGGCTCGGGGCGATCGAGGCCACCGAGCTGGCGCCGTCCACGCGGCTGCTCACCCGCGACGTGGAGGCCGTGGTGGCCGAAGCGGCCACGGAGGTCACACTGAGGCTCGAGCGCCTGGCAGGCCTGCAGGCGCAGATCGACGGCTATACCGAGCAAGTGGCGGAGGCCGCCTGGCCCGTGGTGGAGGCGCTGCGACGCGATGTGCCCTGGACGGTGCCCTCCGTCGACGACGTGGACGCGGCCTTCGTGGACGTGGACGTGGAGGTCGTGGCGGCGCATTTCCGTCGGCGTTCGCCTCCTGTGGTCTCGTCTGGTGAGCTGCTGGCGGTGTGGTCGTGCCCCGCCGTGGCGTTCCGCGGTCCCAGTCGTTGGTCGAGCCGCTTCCCCGGTGGCTACCGAGACGTGGCCCCGAAGCTGAACCCCGACAGGAGCTGGGTCGCGTGGCTGTGTGCCGCTGGCGAGGGCGACGAGCAGCTGGTGGACGGATTGGTACAGCTGGGAGACCGGTTCGTGTGGATGCCCCAGCCGTGGCGGGCCGTGATTCCGTAGCGCCCGACACGAGTCGACACCCGTCGGATCGGGCGGACCCATAGCTCTCTGTTGCAGGAGGGTGATGGTGTCGACATTTCGTACAACGCTGTGCACGTTGCTGGTGCTGCCGAGCCTCGGCTGCCCTGGCGGTGTGGGGCAGATCCCTCCCACGTGGGAGCTGACGTCCTTCGAGTCCTCCCACACCCGCGCAGAGGACGGCGACGAGGTCACGCTCACGTGGGCCTACTCCACCGACGAGCCGCTGCTCTCCCAGCGACTGTGTTTCTTGTACCTGTACTACGACGGGCTGGGGGAGGAGTGCTACGACCTCGAGCCCGAGCAGCGGGAGCAGGGGTTCGTCTATGGAGATGCCGTCACCGTCTACCTGATGGGTACCTCCGATCGAGGCCAGGCGCAGGGCACGCTGAAGGTCCGAGACCTCGTGGATGCCTACCTCCGGGTGCTCTGGAAGCCCGTCGACGCTGGCTACCCCTACCTGGGAGACGACCCCCAGGTGGAGTTCTCCCACTTCGCCGCCATCTACGACGACGACGGGGATGCCAAGATCGATGCGCTCACGCCGCTGTACGGTGAGGGGAACTACGACTTCTTCCGTGCGCGGACCTGGGATCTGTACGAGACCGCAGCGAGCACCTTCAACGCGACGACGGGTCCCTACTTTCCACTGCAGCACCCACTGCACCCCCACCTCGGCTACGCGAACCTGGTGGTGAACGGTGGCGCCATCGTGATCACGGGCGGTGAGCCCCACGAGTTCAAGCCCGAGCAGGGCGAGGAGGCCACGGCCCAGCTCGGCTCGCAGCTGTACTTCGACTCGGTGTTCCTGCAGCTCAGCTACCTATGGGGCGAGGTGACGGGAATCCTCACGCCCACCGACATCGAGGTCGGCAACATGACCCAGGGTCTCGTGCTCGGGCACACCAGTACCAACCAGTCCGGCTCGCTGGGGAGCGCCCACGCGGCGCAGATCATGCAGGTCGGCTCCGAGAACTGGGTGAGCGGCTCCCTGTCGTTCGGCGTCGCATCCCACACGATCGCCCCCTACGTGGACCCTCCATCCATGCCGGAGTTCCGCACGGTCCAGGTGCGGGTGGAGGCTGCCGAGTGGCAGATGCCCATCACCCTCGATCAAGACGTGGGGGCGGTGCCGCACCTCACCCTCCTTCCTGCTCCCCCCGCCCCTGGAGGTGGCCGATGAGTGGCCTCGTGTCTGTGTGG
This sequence comes from Myxococcales bacterium, assembly GCA_019634415.1. Lineage (GTDB taxonomy): Bacteria > Myxococcota_A > UBA796 > UBA796 > DRPG01. The sequence continues at coordinate 34,509 of JAHQVJ010000215.1, read as the reverse complement.
CTGATGCCGTGGCTCGGATGTGTGCAAGCGCCCACCGAGCCCGCTCCCCTGATCGATCCGAACCTGGAGCCCGAGACGCGGCTGCTGTCGCCTGCCGAGGGAGAGGTCTTCGATCTGTGGGCGCCCGTTCGCTTCGATGCCTACGTGCAGGGAATGGACCGGCCTTCCGCCTGCTGCGACGAGTCCTTCGTGTGGGCGGTGGGGGAGAAGGTGCTGGGGGAGCTGCCCACCCTGACCGTCGACGATCTGCCCCTCGGGGACCACGAGATCACCCTGACCGTCACGGATGCCGAGGGGAGCCAGTGGCAGGAGACGGTTCGGATCACCGTCGCCTTCACGAGCCCCCTGGCGTGGTGGGAGAACGGCGAGATCATGCTGTTCGACGGGGAGCGTACCGAGCCCGTCGCAGAGGGGTTCGATCCCGCGTTCACCCCGGACGGATCGCAGCTGCTCTACGCGGCCGACACCGGCAAGAGCACCGATCTGGCGATCCTCGACCTCGACAGCGGCGTCGAGACGTTGTTGACCGACGACGTCGAGGCCGACGCGCAGCCCACCGTCTCGCCGGACGGATCAGAGGTGGCTTGGATCCGTCGAGAGGGCGGGGACATCCAGCTGTGGGTGGCGGATCTGGACGGCGCTCGCGCTCGCCAGGCCGTGTTCCTCGGCGTCGCCGTGTACGAGCCCCACTGGTCCCACGCGGGCATCGTCTTCCGCACGCAGACCCCGGTGACCGCGTTGGTGCGCAAGGAGCTGTACGTGCTGCGCAGTCTGGGCGACCTGCCCGAGCGCATCGCCGACGGTGATCCTTGGCTCGACTACCCCCACTGGACCGACGGGGGGCGCTTCTTGCTGGCGTCTCGCTCGGAGGGTCGGAACCTGCACATCGTGCGCATGAACCCCGATGGCTCGGGCGTGGAGCCCGTGATCGCCGACGCGGGCTTCCACCAGAACGCGTCGCTTTCGCCGAACGGCACCAAGATCGTGTTCACCAGCGACCGAGAGGGGGGACTCGATCTGTACGTGTCGCGGCTGGACGGCTCCGAGATCGTGCGCCTGCCCCTCGACCTCGAGCCCGGCGTCCCCCGACTTCGGCCGGTGTGGCGCCCGTAGCTCTCCTTCGCAGTTAGACCAGGGGGCATGCACCCCTTCCAGCCGCCCGAGCGCCTCGGGCCCTGGCAGCTCGTCGAGCGGATCGGAGCCGGGGGCGTCGCCACCGTGTGGCGGGCGCGCCACGACGACGGCTCCGAGGCGGCCATCAAGCTGCTCCACCACCCGGATCCGAGCGCTGAGACCCGGCTGCGGCGCGAGTCTGCCGTGCTGGCCTCCCTCGACCACCCCCATGTGGTTCGGGCCCGTGAGCTGCTCGAGGTGGACGGTGTGTTGGCCGTGGTCATGGAGCTGGTGCACGGGCCTGCCCTGGCGACCTGGGCCGACGGCCGGTCGGAGGCCGAGGTCTGTGCGCTGTGGATGGACGTCCTCGACGCCGTGCAGGTGGCCCACCGGGCGGGCGTGGTGCACCGCGATCTGAAGCCCTCGAACATCCTGCTCACCGACGCCGAGCCGCCCCGGGCCAAGGTGGCGGACTTCGGCATCGCCCGCGACGGCCAGCACGTCGGGCTCACGGCGACCGGCGTGATCCTGGGGACGCCGCTGTACATGGCGCCGGAGCAGGTGGACGATCCACGGAGGGTCGGGCCCAGCGCCGACGTGTTCTCGCTCGGGGCCACGCTGTACACGCTGCTCTGCGGGCGGCCGCCCTTCGTGGGCGACTCTCCCCTGGAGGTGCTGGACCGGGCGCGTCGCGGGCTGTACTCCGATCCCGGGGTGCTGCGTCCCGACCTCTCGGAGGGCACGCGCGCGGCGCTGGGGGGGGCGCTGGCAGCCGATCCGGCGCACCGCATCCCCGACGTCGCCACCTTCCGCGACGTGTTGCTGGGGGTGGTGGAGTGGGAGGCGCCCGTCGGCGAGCGTGTGCCGCGGACCTGGGCGGGGGTGCCCGCAGCGGTCCTGATCGGCCGCGATCAGCTGCTCGACGAGGTCGCCTCCGACGTGGCGGCGGGCGGGCTGGTCACCCTGGTGGGCCCCATCGGTGTGGGCAAGAGTGCTGTGGCGGCGGCGGTGGTGCGTGCCGTCGCTGGGGGGCGGCTGGTGGAGCTCGGCGCTGCCGAGCACCTTCCGGACGTGCTCCAGGCGGTCGCCGTGGCGTTGGACTGCGTCGTGCCCTGGAGCCACGTCGATCAGCTCGCTGGCGCCGTGCGTCAGGCCGTGCTGCAGACGCCGCTGGTGGTCCTCGACGGGTGCCATCCCGATCCGGCGGTGCTCGAGCAGCTGGTGGCCTGGCGGGACGCCGGCGCGACCCTGCTCGTCACCTCGTCGAGCGCCCTGGGGGTGGCGCGGGAGCGGGTCCACGAGGTGCCTCCGCTGTCGGAGGAGGACGCCTGTCGGTTGCTGCGTCGGCTGGCGCCGGGCATCACGGCCTCCGACGCGTCGCTGCGCGACCTGGTGCGCCGGGTGTCCGCGCTCCCGCTGGCGCTGAAGGTGGTGGCTCCACTCCTCGAGACGTCCTCCGTCGACGATGCGTGGGCGAGCTGGAGCCGTTCGCTGCAGCAGGAGGGGCCGGTCACCCGAGCGGTTCGTCGCGCGCTGCAGCGCCTCGATCCCGCGGAGCGCTCGGCCTGTGCCCAGCTGGCGATCTTCGAGGACGGGTTCCGCCCCGAGGCGGCGGCCGCGGTGCTGCGCAGCGACGAGCCCGTGCCCCACGTGCTCCGCCGTCTGCGCGAGCGTCACCTGCTCTGGCAGGCGCCGAGCCCCGCCCAGCGGGGGCGCTCGCGGCTGCGGATGTACCCGCACGTGCAGCAGAGCGTGCGGCAGGCATTCGTGTGCGACGAGGCCGTGCAGGAGCGCTTCGTGGCCTGGGCGGCGAGCCTGGGGAGCGATCCCGACGCCTGGGTGCGTCGGGGCGGAGACACCCTGCTGCGGGGGCTCGTCGCCGAGCGGGCCAACCTGGAGGCGGCGTGGGCGCTGGCGGACGGGCCGGCTCGGACCCCGATCGCGCTGGCCCGGGAGGCTCTCGTGCAGGAGGAGCGGCCGGTTCCGTACCGCCACCTGCTGCGTCAGCTCGTCTTCGACTTGCTGACCGCGGGGCGGCACGACGAGGCGCAGCAGGTCGTTCAGGATGCAGCGAAGGACCCTCGCCTGCAGGAGTCGCCTGCGGAGTCGCAGGCGATCACGGCGATCCTGCTGTCGCGGACGGGTGACGTGCCGGGGGCGGCGGAGGCGCTGCAGCAGGCCCTGCGCGACCCGCCTTCGGCGCAGATGGCCGCAGGCTGGCACCGCAACCTGGCGCACCTGCATGCCGCGCAAGGGAACGTCGACGATGCGGTGGCCAGCCTCGATGCGTCTCGCGCTTGGTACGAGCAGCAGGGGAGCTTGCGGCAGCGAGCCTACTTCCACCTGTTCGACGCGGAGCTTCACTTTCACACCCGAGGGGAGTGGGAGCGGCTGGCGCTGCAGTCGCTGCACCTGTTCCAGCAGGTGGACTTGCCCAGGGGCAGCGTGGACGCCCTGCGCATGGTGTGTGTGGGGCGGCTGTTCGAGGGGCGGGTGTCCGAGTGCCTGGAGGGGCTGCCCGAGCTGCTGGCCCTCACGCAGCGCTACGGCTGGCGCGACCGGGAGGTACACGCCGAGTGTCTGCTCGCCATGGCCCACCTGCTGCAGGGCCGCCTCGACGTGGCGCTGGAGCACGGCGATCGGGCGGGCCAGCTCGCTGCGGGCTTCGGTCCGCGGGTGGTGGCGGTGGAGGATGTGGTGTACATCCGCGTGATCCTCGCGCTGGCCTGCGACGATCCGGTCACCGCCCACGATCTGTGGCTGCCCGATGCAGGCGAGCGCGACAACCTGCCCCTGATTGCCATCGGTGCCGAGATCGCGGCGCGGCTGGGGGACGAAGCGGGGGTGCGAGCTGCGGTGGCGCAGCTTCGGGACGTGTCCGCGACGGGGGACCAGCTGGCGCTGGTGGGGGTGCACCTGGCGGCCGCCCTCACCACGGTCGGCGACGAGGCCGGGGCAGCACACTGGCGGGGACGTGCCGAGGACGCGGCGGCGGCATCGGGCATGGGGCCGGATTCCTATGTGGGACAACGGCTAGCGGGGCTTTGAGCGCGCGGGGCCATGCCGTCGACGCGCCCTCCGCGCAGGATGCCCCTCGTCCGGGACGACCGTCAGTTACAGGCCAGGGTCGTCTCGACAACCTGCCGAGATTCGGGGCTCTCGATAGATTCGAGACAGTAGAACAGATGGTTGCATCAAGCTGTGGATCGAATGGAGAAGCGCTGTCGTCCCCCGTCGAGGGAGATGCGTCCGTCTGCCCCTACGACAAGGAACGTTCTGGCGCCTGCCCTGGTTGCGCGGCGTTCGGAGGGCTGTCGCGTGCCGTCGGCGGTACGCACTAGTCGCTCTTGGGTGCCGTCGTCCCAGTCGAGCCAATCCACGGGAGGGTACATCGACCACAGATCTTCCTCGACGTTGCGTCGGTGGTCCAACGCAGCGAGGACATGGCTCCAGTGTGCTGTCGTAGGGAGCCGCTTTCCGAACGCCGAAGCAAGCTCTCGAGCTTGTTCTGGGGTCATCTGGTTGACGGGCTGTCCCAGGTCTCGAGCTGGGTGCCCAATCGCATCCAGAGGCAACGGTGTGGGCCAGGACTGCAGCTGCCACCCTTGCAGAGGGCGAAGGGAGAGCCATCCCGGCCCGATGTAGACTGCGACGGCAGCCTCGACGGGATCGAGCCACAGATCCCCGACGTGTGCGTCGAGTGGTGGGAGGGTGCCGAGGTGTGCCGTGGTGCCTGCCCACCTGCCGTTTTGTACCTGGGTCTTGGTGTGGCCGGCCAAGGCGGCTTGCCACAGCTCTGCTTCAGGGGTGACGCCAGCGGCGAACAGGGCGTCTGGCATCTGTGTCGCGGCGCTGCTGTCCCCCCGTAGCGATCGCGCGAAGACGGCCTCCAGGCGTGCAGCGCCCTCGGCAGTTCGACGCACGAGAGCGATGCTGTGGAACATGTCCTCGACGGAGAGCAGCCAGTTCTCGAAGTCGGGTTTTCGTGGACGGACGAGGGCGCCCCAGTCCGTGAGGACGAGTCGTCCTCCGCTGGAGCAGCGCCAGTGCGGTATGCCCAGATGTGCATACTCGTGCCACAGGCCGTGCTGTGCGAGTGTTCTCAGGTCATCGAGCGCCTTTGCCTTGTGTGCGTTGGGAAGTGGCCACACCCGCTCTCGCAGAGAAGCAATGGTCTCGCCTGGGAGGTCGACGTACTCGGAGACGACGAACTTCACGTTGTCGCTGGTCGGTGCCATCCAGAGAACTCGGGGCGCGATGGACAGCTCGAAAGGCTCGACTCTTCTGAGACAATCCACGTAGTTGTCGACGCCGAATGCCGAGACGATCTCGAAGTTGTCAACCGTCTTGCGGGAAGGGCCGTCTGCCCGAACGCTGCTCTCGTAGCGCTTGGATGACCTGTGGTTCGTTTGCCACGTTATTCCCCTGGCTCCTTGACGGCGCCCTGGTTTCGATTCAGAACGAAGTGCCGAGCGAGGACGTCGACGAAGAATCTGTTGTTGTTGTTGGGGGCCATGTAGGGGAATGCCATCAACAGGGCGTTCCCCCCATACCCGTGCTCGGGTCCCATCAGGTCGAGGGCCGACTCGCGCTGTTCCTCGCTTAGGCTTCTGAAGAAGGCCGAGGACTCGGTCGTGGGAACACTCCGAAATGGTCGGTAGAAGACCTCACCGTCATCGATTTGATCCACCAGCTGGACGTTACTGGGGTGGAGTGTGTTGTCCCTCACGGTGAAGCGTTGCTCTGCATCGGTGGTACCAAGAATAGGGGCGGCCACGATCTTCCCCTGGAAGTCCACACTCGGAGAGCAGATTCCAGCGACTGCAGGACGGCCGCCCCCACGAATGGCTCGTTGCATGCTGGCCCCCGAGCCCGCGATGTCGCCCAGGATGATGAGCACGGCATCCTTGCTCAATCCTCTCGAGGTCAGATCGCCCATGCCGTTGATGAAGCGAGCGCTCGCGCACGGGCTCCTCGAACAGGCGCTGAACAACGGCGGAGAGATCTTCGTCTCCGGGCCGTGCCGTCTTGGCGCGCTCGAGGAGGCTTTGGACGCGACGACCCGTCTCCTCGAAGGACTGGAACATGCTGGGGCCCTGGATCAGCCCATGGGGATGCACCAACACACAATCCAGTGCCACGAGCTGTGATGCAAACTCCGAATCGTTCCTCATGTGCGCCATCACGTCGTCGACCACGGCACCTTGGGCCAAGTGGGAAAGGCCGCCGATGGCCTGCGGCGGGGCCAGGTCGAAGCCCTCGACACTCGCGAGGGCCCGCTGCGTGCTGGCACTCCGCATCCGGGAACTCCCGGACAGGGACTGCTTTGCCCTCACTTCGGAGTGGGACCGGAATAGCTGGATCATCGAGACTTTCGCTGCTCCTCCTCCCAATGGGAGAGGGTCTCTCGTGCGCGGAATAGATGACGATCAACGGTTTGTTTGGACGTTGCGGCTTCGAGCGCGTGCCAGTAGTCCAAGGCCAGAAGCCCAGACTGATGGCCGACCAACCAGGTTCCCCACAGATGTGCCTGAGAGTGGTACCATCCGTTATCGGCTAGTGTTGCCAGATCAGCGACTAGTTCTTCGCCCGCCTGCGCAGAGTATAGACTTGGGTTCTCGCGCAATGCGAGGATCTCTTGATCGGAATGAGCCCAATAGTAGAGAAGGAGGTAGCTTGGGCCTTCCATAGATCGATACTGCTCGACTGGGTGTGGGCAGCTACGCAGCCTGAGTGGTTTGACGGCGTCGAGCTGTTGCGTGAGCCTGTCGAGGATCTCCTCACCACTCTGCTGAACGAAGTAGGCGCCGAATTGATGAGTCCCCCTCGACACGAGTCTCGCCTCTCCTTCCAGGAGTGCGGTCATGTCGAAGAAGCTGAAGGGGCCATGGCCCAGCTTCTGCACCTCTTCTAGGAGATCGTTGCCTAGTGTCATTCGGGCACATACTCCTTCGCGGCGTTCTGGCTTCGATTCATGATGTAGTACCGCGCAAGGAATCTCGTGAATAGTACCAGGTCATTGTTGGGAGACATGTAAGGAAAACTGAGCAAGAGTCCGTTGTCCGCGAATCCCCGTCCATAGCGACTCAAGACAGCGTTGAGGATGGTTCTCTCGTCTGGACTCAGGCCCGTAACGAATTCGCTGTTGTCTACGTTCGTGATCTGCTCGACAGCGTCTTCAACGAACCTCACGGTAGGTCTTTCCATCTCGGCGACCTTGGCTCGGGCGTCACTGCTCCGGAATAGAGGCGCGAGCAGAACTTGCCCCTCGAATGGCACACCGATCTCCACCGTGCTGTCGCCAGGCCCCGTGCGCTGGCGATTTGCCTCTTTCAGACCGCTCAACAGGCCTGGATTCTGGGCGACGTCATTGGACCCGGTCAGGGCCTCTCGAAGGGAGGTTCCTGATCCGGCCACGTCGTCCATGATGACGACCGACGCGAGCTGATCTGACAAGGCACGAGTCATGTGCCGGAAGTAGATGGAAGGGTCAGAATCCGTGACCATGCGATGGACCAAGGCGATCATGCCGTAGCTTCGTAATCTTCGGTGGATGAACATGCCGTGCTCTTCGTTGGCCATGACCTGAACGGCCTCACTGGCTTCTCGCACCATTCCACCCAGGGTGCGTGCCGAAAGCACTTGGGCACTGTCGGCGATCAGCCGAAGAAGTAGTTGAGTGGAACGCAGTTGGAGTCCAGGTTTCCCTGGAAAGGTCGCCCGCGCCGGGCCCATCGTGGCCGCCCTGAGCTGCCGAGGTGTGACACCGGCGAATCCACTTAGGTGCCTGGCCATATCGTCCGTGGTCAGATGGGTTGCAGGCTTCGGCCCGACGACTTCGACTTCGAGCGTCAGGTTCGTTCCGGATTCCGTGGGCTCGAGGGAGATGGCTCTCTGGGCCTTCTCCAGATCTGCGTCGAGCACTCTGAGCAACGCCGTTGCATAATCCTCGCCTTCTAGTTGATGCTCCTTGGCTCGGGCGATGAGGTCCGACACTCTGCCTTCGATTGGCTCTGGCCCGAATAGGTGCAATCCTCGTTCGAAGCCACGTGGGTGGATGAACTTGCAGTTCTTCTGGATCATCTCGACCAGCAGATCCGTGTCCTCGGTGATTTGTCGATCCAACACCACGACCATTCTCTCTTCGACAGTTCGAGTCGGAAGGAGTTTCCCATGCTCTCGTCCTTCTGGTCTCGCTGCCATCTCGGCTTCCGTGTCGAACACGCCCTTACGATCGAGGTAGGCTAGGTTGTCTCCAAGGGTCGAGCCACCCGGAGAATAGACCTTCCGCCTGCCAGTAGCTAGGATGGCTGTATATAGAGTGTTGAGGCTCTCCATCGACCCGAACCCAGAAGCGAGAGCCAGCGTTGCCAACGCTTCGTCACCCAGGCCCTTCTCGCTGAAGTCGGCGATCAGCTGCTCCAGGCGATCGGCAGTCACAGGGTCGAGCTGCTGATTCAGGAGGCTCGCCACGTGCTCGAATGGGGCGTCCTCTCCGCGAACGAATCGTCCATCCTGGATATCGAACATCGTTGGGTCGAGCTCGACGGAGTCCCGAGCCACCAGCTCTGCGACGTTGTCCGCTCGGAGGTCGCTGGCCAGTCGTCCTTCGAAATCCTCAGGCACTTCGCCGTCGAGGCGTTGCACGGTGACTGCGAAGCTCCGACCGTCCTGCAGGCCTGCTAGTGCACCGTTGACCTCGGCGGCGTCCAGGACCCTCACCATGTGGACATTGCCGCTGGAGTTGTCCTGTACGACTACGACGACTCTACCATTGATGCCTTCGAGTGGCTGCCGTTGTGCCGCCGTGGACGGTAGAAAGAGCGTCTGTTGGGGGCCGACTGTGCGGATCTGCTCTGCATTCAGGCCATCGATGGTCTGGGACACGCGCACAGGCCCTCGACCAGCGATGACGACGGGTTCCAGCCTCTCCATGTCTCGAACCAGATCCGCAGCCGAATTGCGGAATGCGCCGAGCTGGTCGAGCGCCTGGGCGGTTTCGAGGATCCGAGCTCGAAGCTCGGTGAGCTGGGCACGGGCCTGTGCTGCTTCGACGGGCAACCGCAGGATGGCGGGCGAGTCCAGGCTGGCCACCAGCAGTCGATAGGTGGAGAGATCCTCGAGGAGCTGTTGGTGCTGTTCGTTCGCGACCCTGGCCCTCCAACGCTTGAGCTTGTCGAGTGCAGTCCTTAGCAGGTCCGGAAGAGAGCCTTCGTCTTTGGCGAAGAGTCGCGCGGGCTGAGCGAGGTAGTCCGGGCGCGATGCCAGCCCCATCGCGATGGCGAAGCGCCGCAGCGGTCCCAGCGCCTCCACCTCGCGCAAGCGACTCCGCAGGTTGTCGCGGCTCCGCCGGCTCGCATCCAGGCGCCTCCGGAGCACCGGGTCGGCCGGACCACCCGCCAGCTCCGCCTCCAGGCTCCGGATCAGGCGGTCCTGCGCATCGAGCTCCACCTCGACCTTCGACCGGTACAAGGACACCTGGTCGTCGATGTCGAGCTCGTCCCAGCGCGCCACGGTGCGCTCGTCCAGCGTGCGTGCGCGCTCGCCGATCCGACCCGTCTCCCGGATCTGCACGGCGTGGATGCCCTCCTCGCGCAGCACGGTGGGATCGGCGCCTTCGCGCAGCACCACGCGGGGACGCCCGTCCACGACCAAGGTGACGGCCTCGCCCGTGCGAGAGCGCATCACGGCGTCGAAGGTCTCGGCCCTCATCACCACGATCTCGACGTCGTCGAGCTGTTCGCGCACCGCGAGGTCCACGGAGGCGCGCAGCTCCTGCCGGTAGCGGGCCTGGTCGCCCGCCGAGACCTCGACCTGGGTGGTGCGGGGATCGACGGCCTCGTCGAGGCTGCGCAGGAACGCGGCCTGATCGAGATCGGGATCGTTGCGCAGCGCGCCTGCGAGGAGCTGGGCGCGCTCGGCGGGGGTGGGGGCGTCTCCGCGAGCCTGCAGTCCCCGGAGGAGCGCGATGCCCTCGGGCGCCAGATCGGCCAGGCTGTCGCGCGAGGCCGCAGGGAGATCCGACAGCGCCGCGCGCCGTGCTTCGCGCCGCTGTTGCTGCTCCGCGGCCACCGCGGGAGCCACCTCGAGGTCCCCCAGGGCGCGCTGGGGCGTGTCGACGGCGGCGTCCTCGGGAGGGCCGGTGCGCACGCGGCTCAGCACACCCTCGAGCTTCGCCGGGTCCAGCTCTGGATCCGCCTCCCGCACCCGCTTCAGCAGCGCTTGCTGCTCGGCGTCGCTGCCCAGGTCACCCTGGTCGAGGCGCAGCCGCAGATCGGCGAGCACGTCGGGGGGCAGCCCCGCGAGCAGCGTGCGGGACTGCGGATCGAGGCCCCGCAGCAGGGCGCGGGAGGCACCGATCTCCGCCACCGTCGCGCGCAGGCCGTCAGGATCGCGGTAGCCGAGCGCGCCCGACGCGATCATGGCCCGCCGCAGTGAGGCGATCTGAGCCTCGCTAGGCGGCGCATCCTGTGAGGCGAGCCGCCGCATCTGGCCGTCGACGCGGGCGCGGTGCGCGCTCACCAGGCGGCTGCGGGCGGCGCTGGTGGCGAAGTCACGGGCGGCAGACTGCCCCACGCGCTGTAGGCCGACGGCCAGATCGCCGTCGTAGGTGCCCGCCTGGTAGTCGAAGGCCAGGCCCACGGCCTCCCCGGCGGCCCCGCCCAGCGCCTCGGTGCCGCCCTCGAGGAGCGCGTCCGTCAGGGGGCTGCGGGTGGCGGTGCGCGCGGCGTTGGCGCGGGCGGTGTCGAGGGTGTTCTCGAGCATGCCCACGGTGCGCTTGCCGCCCCCGCTCGCCAGCTCGCCGAGCCCGTCGGACACACCCGACGCCACGCCCTGGATGGCGGCCATCTTTGCGCCGCCGAGGGCCATGCGACCGAGTGCGCTGTCGGTTCCGTCGCGCCAGGTGTTCGGATCCATGGCCGTCTGCACGGTCCCCGTGACGAAGCCCTGCGCCCCCTCGCGCAGCACGCCCGCGGCCACGGTGCCGCCCGTCTTGCCGAGCGCGCGCGACAGCCCCGAGGTGAGCGCCTTGTTGGCAGCGGCGAGCCTGCCAGCCACGACCCCCTTGCCGAGCTGACCCATGGCCGCGCCACCGGCCCACGCCACCCCGGCCTCCACGGCCATCATGGCGACGTCGACCGCGGCCTCCTCGTAGCCGTAGCGGCCCTTCCCCCGCAGGCCGTACTTCACCCCCATGGTGGCCATGCCGCCCACGACCGCGGTGATGATGCCGGCCACCACGATGCCCACGCCGGTGGCGATGAGCGCGATGGTGAGGAGCGCGGTGAGCACGGCCACGCCCACCATGGCGGAGGCCTCGATGCGGTCGACCTCCTCGCGGTACTGCCGCGACCCCAGCTCCGCGCTGCTCGACAGGAAGCTCAGGCGGTGCTGCTGCCCAGCCAGATCGCCGTCGCTCTCGCCGTCCCGCTGCCGCAGGCTGCCGTCGGGGGCGAACACGGCGTCGAGCACGTCCTGGGTGGGACGGCCGTTGGGGCCGAGCACGTCCTTGGGCGAGCGTCCGGAGCGCTCCGCCAGGAAGGCGACGATCTCGCGACGATCGGCCTGGGCGGCGGACTCCGTGGGCGAGCCCTCGAGCAGGCTCGCCAGGGCGCCCGGATCGTCGTCGAGCTGCTGGAAGACCGACAGCAGCGCGCGCTCGGTCTGCCCGCGGGGCGTGTCGGCGTCGCCGACGAGGTTGCGCTCGATCTCGTGCGCGAGGTCGCCGGACACCTCGCCGCCCGCCCAGTCGGCGTTGGGGCCGATTCCGAGGAACTGGTCGAGGGCGTCCTCGGGGCCCTGGGTGGCGGTGGCGTACTGGGAGCGGGCGCGCTGGACCTCGCCGCTGGTGCGTCCAGCGGTGATCTGGCGCATCAGATCGTCGTTGGTGCTGCCACCTCCCCGGCTCGCCACCAGGATGCCCGACAGCAGGTCGCCGCGGCCGTTCTGCACCAGGGTGGTGGCGTAGTTGCGGCCGTCGGCATCGTGCCGCTCGCCGAAGATGCCGGCGAGGTGGCCAGCCACGGCGTCGGTGGCGGTCTCGTCTTCGCCTGGCTGCAGGTCGAGACGCTCGGCGAGCAAGCCCATGCGCCGCTCGCGCTGATCCCGGAGCTCCTGCACGCGCTGCGTGGCCTGTAGGTGCGCCACCGTGCCGGGCGGGGCGCGCTCCAGCTGCTGCAGCGCCTGCTCCAGGGGACGGTCGGCGTAGCTGTTGTCGACGCCCACCTCCTGGTTCTGGGTGAGCTGGCCGAGATCGGCGCGCTCGGTCCAGAAGGCGGCGTGCTCCACGAAGGCTTCGTCGGAGCCTTGTCCGTGGGCGATGGTGGCGCGGGCGGCGCGGCGAGCGTTGTCGCCCATGTATCGGCGACCCCTCCGGGACTCGCTCTGGTAGGCGGCGTATTGCTGGCGTGCCTCGTCGGGGTCCATGGTGGCGGCGTCGGTGTGCGACAGCTCGCCGCCGGACGCGCGCACCGCCCCCGCCCGGTAGACGTCCTGGAGGAATTGCTGGCTGCGCTCCTGGCTGGCGAACTGTGCGAAGTAGGTGCCGCCCATGGCCTCGCTGGTACGGGACTCGATCTGCGCGATCTCGCGCACGTAGGCTTCGCTGCCTCGGGTGGCGGCGCGGTCGAGGTTGGCGTTGGTCTGGGCCTCGAAGCCGGCGGCGACGCCGTGGTCGATGTAGTTCTCGGCGATGTCGTGCTGGCTGCGGTTCAGGCCGCTCAGCAGGTCCTCGCGCGTCTGCTCGAAGCCGTCGCTGGCGCGTAACGCCGTCAGGGCGTCGTCGGACATGCCGCCGATGACGGCGAGCCGCGCCTCGTTGGAGAAGCCCAAGAAGCCGGAGTCGGACAGCGCCTCGAGGGTGAGGGCGTCGTCGGCGTCGGTGCGCGCGTCCAGGGCGGCCTGGATGGTGGCGCGCTCCCCGTCGTTGAGGCGCCCCATGCGCTCCGACAGGTCGGGCTCGAAGGTGTCGTCGAAGTACTCCGACAGCGCCTCTCGCCCTTGGGGCTTCACCCCGGTGACAGCCAGCAGCGCTGCGTTCTCGTCGGGATCGATGTGGTAGAGGTAGGCCGCGCCCACCACCGCGGTGGCGCCGAGCGACACCACGGACAGGACCGCGATCCCCACCTCGGCCTCGGTGTTGCGGGCCGGCAGCGCGCCTCGGAGCTGTCCGGCGGGGTCGCGGATCTCGAGGGTGGCTTGGCTGGCGACCTTGGCGTAGACGCCGCCCTCGGCGCGCATCTCGCCCTCGAAGGCCATGACGGCGTCGTCGTGCTCGGTCTTGTAGTTGCCGAGCTGGGTGTTGAGCCGGGGCACGATGTGCTCGGCGAGCCAGCCGGCCACACCGGCCTGCACGTCGCCGCCGAAGGTGGACAGGTGCTCCTGCAGCGTGGTCTCGGCGTGGGTGGTGGCTGATGCCAGCGCGGCGCGCACGCCCTCGGTGACCTCGCCCGTCCACAGGAAGCTGCGCAGGGTGAAGTCACGCTCGGCCCCTTCGGCCAGGGGCAGCAGCTGCTCGGCAGCCTTCGGGTGCATGCTCCGCAGGCTCTCGCCCACCTGCGACTCCACCGTGCGCGCGGTGTCCACGGCGGACTCGGACTGCTCCGTGACCGCCTGCAGCTGCTGCTCCCGCATGGTGCCCAGCGCCTCGGCCTGCCGCTCCAGGGTGGGCAGCAAGGCGTCGCTCTGCAGCAGCTCGTCGCCCTCGAACAGGGGCCGGATGGGGTCGAGGGCATCCCGCCAGGCGCTCGCCCAGTCCGCTGCGGAGCCCAGGATGCCGTTGGCCGCTGCCTGCGCCTGCAGCTCGAGCGCCTGCACGGCCTCGCGGGTGGCGCGACGGATCCCGTCGACCATGTCGGCCTCTTGGGCCTCGAGCCCCTGCGGACCGACGAGCATCTGGTCGCGGATGGCGTCGACGGAGTCGATGGCGTCCCGCCGCGCTCGCTCGACGGCCTCTTCCTCGGTGAGCAGCTCGTCGTCGGACTGATCGCCCTCGGCGGCCTCGTCGCGCTCCACGGCTGAGGCGGCGGGGTTGGCGAGGCCCACCAGCTCGAGCACCATGCTCTGACGCACGGCGGGGCTGTCGAGCCCGTTGGCCTTGTTGTCGGCGCCGTGCACCAGATCGGCGTGCTTGGTGGAGGCCTGATCGGGGGTGTACTTGCTACGCAGCCAGGCGACGTAGCGGCCCATGGGGTCCTCGCCCTCGCTGGCCACGGCGTCGGCGAGGCGCTGCCCTTCGAGGCCCATGGCGGTCTGGGCCACGTCGACGCCGGAGGTGTCCACGCTGGGGTCGGTGCTCATGGCAGGGCCCGAGCCGGTGGGGGCGGCCACCGGGGTGAAGCTGCCGGTGGCGGTGAAGGGCAGCTGCCGCATCTGGGCGGCGGCCTGGGCCGACAGCCCCTCGTACTGCACCCCCAGCTCGTCCGCGGCGTCGCGGATCGCGGTGGACTCGGTGGTGAGGTGCTCGTGGATGGTGTCGAGGGCTTCCTGCCTGCGCCGGTTCATGGTGGCCAGGTCGGCGATCACGGCGTTGGCGATGGCCTCGCGCGCGGTGGTGGCGGCTGCGGTGATGCGGCGCCGCACGGTGGCGAACAGGGCGCGCACACCACCCTCGGTGGCGGAGCCAGTGCGCTGCACGTCGGCGGCGAACCCGAGCACGTCCTGCCGCGTCTGCTCGGCGATCCACTCGGTGCGGTGCACGATCTCGATCTGCCCACGGCGAACCTGGCGGTACAGGCCGTCCGCGTGCTGCCGCAGCCGCGCGTGGTGCTCACGGGGGGAGATCCCGGTCTGATCCCGGATGGCCTGGATGCGCTCAGGGGACATCACGGGGGGTGGTGGCACGGTGAGGCGGGGCACGCCGAGCCGCGCGGGCCGGGGCGGGGCGAGGGCGCGCGTGGGGGCTCTGGCCACGGCGCGGGACGAGCCGCGCGACGGAGCGCCACCGGGGTCCGCGTCGCCGCCCTGCGCTCCGCCAATGGCTGCGTCGTCGGCCTCCTCCGAGCCTTCCTCGGTGGAGGCTTCCTCGCTGGTGCCTTCCTCGGGCGCGCCCTCTTCGGAGGGGCCTGTGTCCTCGGACACCTCCGAGTCGTCGCCCTGCGCCTCTGCCGCGGGGCGTGCGTCGCCGGAGGCCTCCTCCTCGGTGCTTGCGACCTGTCGCTGCTGGAGCGTGGGCTCGGGGACGTCGGGGGCGCCTTGGCGCATGAAGGCTGGCGTCAGGCTGTCGGCGACGGCATCGGTCGCTGCTGCCTCGGCCTGCTGCAGCATGGCCGGCTGGCTGGCGGGAGCGCCGCGGCTGGGCGAGGCGGACTCGGGAGAGGCGGACTCGCGCGCCTGCGCGGGACGCCTGCTGGGAGGTGCGTGCCTCACGACGCCTCTGCCCGCAGCGCGTCGAACTGTGCGGGCTCCACGTAGTGGAAGCTCACCACCCGCCCGAGCCAGCTCACCCAGCCCGGATCGACGTCGAGCGCCCAGCGCCGCACGTCGATGGACACGGCCGTGGAGGGCATCACCACGTCGACGTGGGTGGGGGTGGCGGAGACCACGGCGGGACGGCTCACGATCTGTGCAGGAGATAGCTCGGCGCCATGCCGGCACCATCGAAGGGCTGCTCCGGCCCAGGCATCGATGCGTGCGTCACGCGCGACCTCCTCCTTCACCGGGCGCCCGGGTCGGATCTGACGACCGTCGAGCCAGGGCCGAAGGGCGTCGAGCAGCTCACCGCGCCACCGCGCCACGCGATCGGATCCCAGCCCCAGCAGGAGCACGCCACCAGGACCGCTGACCTGCTCCAGCACCCCGTCGGGCCAGACCTCGCGCCACGCCTCGGGGGCCACGAACGCCTCGTCGTCGGGGGGCAACGGTGGATCCGTGGGAGCCACGGCCCGCAGGTGAGCATCGTCTGCGGGACCCTGCAGGCGCGCCACGATGCGATCCAGCACCCGCCACCCGAAGGCCTGCGCCACCAGATCGGGCTGCGCATCGAAGGCAGCCTGCAGCCCCAGCCGCTGCAGCACCGGCACCAAGAACAGCAACCCGCCGAAGTCGCTGAACGTGGGCTCGGTGAGGGGAGGCGGCAGCCCGAACCCCCCACGGTGGGGGCGCGTCACCTCGCGCCAGCGGCGCTCCGGCCTCGGCGCATCGGGCTGTGGCGGCTCCTGCAGCGCCTCGGGGGCGGGAGCCGGATCCGGCGGGGCCGACACCTGCTCGCCCCCAGCCTCCACCGCCTCGGCCTGCGTCTCCCACACGATCGGTGCTCGGAGCCGGTGCGGGTCACGCTCCACCGGGCGTCGCGCCACCGGTCGGCCAGCCTCCTGGCGTGCCTGCACCGCGCGCTGCGCCACCCGCTCCCGCTCCGGGTGGGCCACCCACCTCGCGTCGCTGCCCACCAACGCCATCAGCGCCAAGAAGCGCCGCACGGGGCTGCCCACCGGGTGCTCCGCAGCCAGCGCCAGCACGGGCTCGAAGCCCACCATCGGCGGCAGCGGGGTGGGGGGCTGCAGCTGCGGTGCCTGCGGCGCCTCGGCGTCCGTCGCCTGTGGGCCCACCGCCACCGGACGCATCCAGCCACCCACCGTCGACGCCGGAAGATGCCGCAGCACCCGCTCGGCACCCCCCAGCACCACCAGGTGCCGCACGATGCGCGCCACCTCCACCTCCGGTGGCAGCTGGCGCGCCGCCACCCTCGCCACCGGTGCCAGCCACCGCGCGAGCAACGCCTCCACGGGGTCGCCGGGCCTCCGATCCGACACCGCACTGCGCCAGAACCACTCAGCCGGCGCCGGTCCCGTCACCCGTCGGTGGAGGAACGCCGCCCGCGCCTGCCCCAGGTCGTCGAACCACACCGCCGGTGCGTTGGCGGCACCGGGCGAGAACCAAGGAACGGACAGCGTCTGCAGGCGGCGCACCTGCTCCGTGATCCGCAGCGCCATGGCCTGCGACGCTCGTGCGGGATGGATCCGTCCCAGATCCAGCGAGCGGATCACCAGCACCCGCCCCGGGCGCTGCCCAGGGAAGGTGGCCGTGCGTAGCGCGTCCACCACGCGATGGGTGGCGCGCCGCTGGTCCGCCTCACGCCCGCCGCGCAGGTGCAGCTGGCGCACCCGCCTCACCGGGCGAACCAGCCGCGCAGGGCCGGCGGATCCACCAGCGCCACCAGCGGCTGCTCAGCCGCCGACACCGCGGCCTCCCCCTGGGGGATCAGCGTGTCGTCTGCGTCCACGAAGCGCACCGTGTCGGTGGTCTGCAGCACCACACCCGGCTGGGTGGCCGACACGATCCGCGCCAGAACCTGGTTCTCGCCTAGATCGTCCACCACGGCCCGGGCGCGTACCACGCCGTTGGCCAGCACCAGCGCCGACATGCCCACGCGCACGTGGCGCGAGTCGATGGCCACCGCGAAGCGCGAGCCCGTCTCCACCGGCGCCGGCGCCTCCACGTGGCCCGCGATCAGGCGGCCCACGGGCGCATGGCTCGCCAGCAGGATCGCGATGCGCACCAGGTCGTTCATCAGCTCGCGGGCTTCCTCCTCGTCGGAGCTGATCCTGCCGAAGAGCCAGTCCACCAGTGCCTGCAGCTCCCGCTTTCGGAACGGATCCGGCCGCGCCGTGGCCCCTTGTCCCACCTGCTCCCAGCCCGGGAGCACCGACAGGTCGTCGAGGGGGAGGGGTCGGTCGAACTGGCTGATGCGCAGCACCCACCGGGCGCGCAGCGAGGGCTCCACCAGCGACATCTCGCGGTACAGGTTCGCCAGCACCACGTGGATGTGATCGAGCTCCTGGCTCGCCCAGCGCGACACGAAGGCCGGCACGTCGGTGGAGTCGGCCAGATCACCCACCGACAGCGCCTGGCGTGCCTGCACCTGCGCCTGCCGCCAGGTGAGCCGGCCGAGCCCCGTCACCGCCAGGTTCGCCGCCACCTGCCGATGGGTGTACAGGCGCGACTGGCGCGTGAGGGTGAGCCCGGTCACCGCGGCCATGCCACGCAGCTGCGCCAGGTTCTGCACGGACTGGACGGGGGCCAGCAGCTGGGCCGTGGCGCGCTGCTGGGTGTACTGCAGCACCCGCAGCAGGGGCCGGCGGCGGTTGATGCGGTCGAGATACCGGTCCAGGCGCGACAGCCAGCGGGCCGGCGCGTCTCGCCACAGCTCCACTGCGTCGTCGAGCTCCTGCGGCGTGGGTGGGGCGGGGTGGCGCAGCGCCTCCACCACCGGGTCCACGTCGAACTCCGGCACCAGGTCGTGCACCGGCATCTGGTCGGCCAGATCCACCTCGCGCACGCGGTGGAACACCACGAAGGGAGCGGCCTCGGCGAGCACCTGGGCACGGCGCGCGTTGATCTCGTCCATGCGCTCCTGCTCTTCGGCGAGTAGCGCACGGGTGGCCATCCAGTCGTGGCGCGCCTCGTCCAGGGACTCCAGCAGCCCCTGCTCGTGCTGCTCCGCCTGCTGGATCAGTCGCACGATCAGCGCTCGCGCCCGACGCGCGGACTCCACGGCCTCGCGCACCAGCCGGACCTGCGTCTCCACCACCCGCAGCATGCCGTGCACCGACTCGAGCGTGCGGATCGCATCCGAGAACACCTTGGCCTGGTCGGGGTCGTCCGACTTCGGATCGTGCACGCCCGACAGGATCTCCTCCGCGAAGGTGCCGTTGGTGCTCGGATCGGTGAGGCCCACCCAACGGATCTCCGAGCCGATCACGTCGCCCTTGCTGTCGAAGAGCTGCAGCAGCAAGGGGAAGGTCAGGGGTCGCAGCTCCGCTGCGTCACCGCGCTTGATCTGCAGGATCTCGAGCTGCAGCAGCAGCTGGGTGACCGACGCGCGCAGCTGGTAGGCCTCGCGCACCAGCTCCTGCGACGACGACTCCTCCACGCGCTGAGCAATTCCCGTGCTTCGCACGACGAAGTCGTCGGGTCGTGCGGACTTCACGAAGTTCGTCGCCTCCACCACGCGGTTCACGCTGAAGGTGGTGGAGACCGAGGCCGTGCTGGACGACAGGTACAGCGGCGTGAGCAGGTTGTAGGAGCCAGAGAAGGCCTGGGCCTGCCCCGTGCTCGCCTGGGCGAGGCCCGTGCCCGTGGCGCCCGCGCCTCCGCGGTAGCCGGAGTCTCCCGTCGGCGGGGGCACCGTCACGCCGGGGGCGTCGTACTCGCCGCCGCCCCAGTCGCCGAAGGTCAGCGTGCCGTCTGCGGTGGTGGTCCAGTCCACCAGCGGATCCTCGGGGTCGATGCCCCCCAGCGTCTCGAAGCGCTTCTCCTCCGTGAGGTCCACCAGCGCGTACTTGGTGGGCCCCGACGCCGACAGATCGAGGCGTCCACCCCCGGTGGTCGGGTTGCCGATGCCGATGTCGAGATCGGGCACCACGATGGGTCCGCCCGTTCCACCCGAGCCCGTTCCCCCACCTCCCGTGGGGTCGATGGGCGCGGTGCTGGGTCCCCCCTGCGGGTCGATGGGATCCACCGTGGCCAGCTGGCTGAAGAACAGCCCCAGCTGCGTGGGAGACGTGTCTGCCTGGATGGTGTCGGCGATCTGGGCCAGCACCGGCGACGAGGCCATCCGCGTGGCCTTCTCGCGGCCCGTCATGTGCTGGCGCAGGCGGAAGATGGCCGTCTGCACACGGATGAACGCGAAGTCGATGGCGTCGTCGGCGCGCCGCGCCTTCTCGTCCATGAGCTCGGCGAACCCGCCCACGCCCACGCCGGCCGCGCCCGCGCGGCCCACGAGCAGGTCCAGCTCCTCGGCGGTGAGCACCTCCACGTCCGTGCCTCCGAAGCTCGGAGACGTCAGCTGCGACAGCCGATCGGCCAGGTCCAGCACCAGCTGCGAGGTGAGGCCCTGGTCGCTGGTGGGCACGGTGCTGAAGGTGGGCTCCGCGGTGGCGCCCTGCAGCAGCTCGTTGGGGCTCCCACCGCGCGCGAAGCTCTGTAGCTCCTGGCGGATGCTGTCGTACACGCTGGCGGCGTAGGCCGCGATCTCGGGCTCGCGGGAGCCATCGTCGCGGACCACGTCGTCCACGAGCTCCACCGCGGCCAGGGCGCTGTGCATCCGGATCGCCTCGGTGAGCTGCTCGCGGAGCACCGGATCCTTGGCGACGTCGAGCTCCTTTTGCAGCGCATCGGCGATGGGGCCGATGATGGTGCTCTCCAGCCGCACGTTGATGAACACCACCCGCTGCGACGTGGCCGCCACCATGCGGATGAGCTCCGAGGACACGAGCTCGTTGGGCTCGGTGTCCTTGAGGGTGAGCAGGGTTCGCAGGTGGTCCACCCGCCACGCGTCGTCCACCGGGTCCAGGGGCACCTGGCACACCACGGGGATGGACTCGCCGCGCACGTAGCGCCAGTCGAGCTCCTCTCGTGCGGCGTCGGTCAACGAGTCCACCAGCACCACCAGCGGTCGGGTGCCCGCGATGGCGACGGCCCGGTCGATGGCCTCGGTGTCGGCCTCGCCCACCACCACGTAGACGAAGGTGTCCTGGGCGGTGACGGGGAACGGATCGTCGGGGGCCACCACGGCATGGGTCCAGCCGCCCTGCAGCTCGAATCCGGGCCCAGAGAAGCTGCTGGCCGCGCCCTTGGCCACCATCACGGGGCCGTCTGCGCCGATGGCCACCACCTCCGGCCCTGCCGAGCCCTCGAGCCAGGATTTGCGCACCTTCTCGAAGGCCGTGGCGAGGGACGCGCCGAACCCCACGCCGGCACCCACCATCGCCGAGAAGAAGCTGTTCAGCGCCAGCAGATCCGGAAAGCCCCCCGCAGCGGCCGCGGCCGCGATCTCCTGCATGGCTGGGTCGTTGGACCACAGCACGGAGCTGGCGATGGTGCGGGTCACACCCTCGTCGCTGTCGTCCGTCTCGCGATCGGGCACCGCCTCGGGCCCCCCGATGGACCGATACAGCGCGTCGATCTTGCCCTGCACCTCGGCGATGGACCACTGGTGCAGCCGCACGCGGCTCTCGGCGCTCCGCAGCGCCGTCCAGAAGTCCTCGGCCACCGCTGCCGTCTGCAGCAGACCCGGATCCCAGTGCTCAGGCGCCACGGGCACCAGCACCTTGATCTCGTCGCCGCTGTTGGGGCCCTCCTGCATGTTGAAGGGAGCCAGCGAGATGGCCTCGCGGTACGGCACCTCCACCTGGTCGATGGGCACCGGCGCCATGTTGATGCCCCACGTGGAGGGCAGCGCCTGGGTGGTGCGGGCGGCCAGATCGAACAGCTCGATGGGCAGCACGCCGCAGGGAGGCAGCCAGTCCAGGAACGTGGCCAGATCGCTCGTGGTGGTCAGCGCGAGGGCTGCCAGCTGCTCCTGCATCTGGTCCACTCGCGCCTGCCACATCGGCTGTCGGCCGCGGGTGTTGCCGATGCCTTGGTGTCCGCCCACTCGACGGCCACCCTGACGGCGCACCACCGGCCCGTCGAAGAACAGCAGCGACGGGGGGGCGATGGCGTTGTCGAAGGCCGCCAGGCCCAGGGCCACCCCCTCGCGCTCCCAGCTCGGCCGCTTCGTGTTCCGGCGCTCCAGCTCGAACAGCTCGTGGGCGAGGCGGTTGCGCACGAGCTCCGAGGGCAGGGTCTCGCCGGCAATCACCCGGCTCCACCACTGCAGCGGGCTCACGTCTTCGGGGAAGACGAAGATCCCCAACGCCTCCGCGGGCGACACCCACTGCGCGAGGGGCATCCAGGTCAGCGCGGCGCCGTCCACGTAGCGCCAGTCCGAGAAGGGCTCGGCGTCGGGGTCTCGCTCGCAGGGATCGGTGGGCTCGCCCAGCGCGCCGAGATCGTCGACGTAGGCGGGTCCGGCCACCAGCACGAAGACCAGGGGGCCGCCGGCCTGCACGGGGGTGGCGTTCGCCAGCACGCTGGCCAGATCGGGGTGCTCGTCGGGTGCCCAGGAGCCGTCGAGGGCGTTCTGGTGACTGACGGGCAGGGCCATGCCGTCGAGGGTGACCGCACTCGACACCACCACGTCCTCGCCCGTGGCCACCAGGCCGTACCCAGAGGCCACCTGCACGGCGACCGCTCCCTCGCTGACCTGAGTGGCCGTGGCCTGCAGCCCGTGCACGATGCCCGGATCGAGGGCTTGAGCGGCCAGCGTCGCCAGCCCCATGCGGTGGGTCTGCTCCGCCGCCAGCGCCCGGTCGCTCACCGTTCGCCCCGTCACGAAGCGGGTCTTCACCCACGGATGCTGCACCAGCGGAGCGGGCGTGGGCACGATCTGGACGGAGCGCTCTCCGGCGAGCGGATCGTCGATCGACGTGAAGGTCATCTCAAACTCCCGAGGACACGTCGATGTCGACGACGTTGCCCGTGACCTCGATGCGGTGATTCAGGTTGCGGCGACGCGCGAACCACAAGGTGCCCTGGGTGCCGAGCGCGGCCGTGGCTTGACCGAACAGCGCGGTCCACGGGGCCGTCTCGCCGGTGGGCGGGGTCTGGTCCTGCACGGTGGCGGCCACCGACGGAAGCCGCAGGCGGCTCAGGGCGAGGAGTGGCGTGCGCACCACCGGCAGCCGCCCCACACGGCGCGTCAGCGGCCGGCGCACCGTGCCCAGCGTGGACTTGAAGCGTCGGAACAGTCCCCGCTGCACGGGCACCAGCACCACCACCGACGTGCCCGTCAGCAGATCGGAGCCAGCGGCCAGATCGATGGCGGGCTGCGACAGCCCCTCCTCGAGGAGCGCCGGCAGCTCGTCCTCGGGCACGAACGACAGATCGATGTCCATCTCGGCCGGGAAGAACCGCTGGGTCAGGGTGGTGCCGTCCACGGCGTCGATGGGGATCGGGCCCACGGGCGGCAGGGCGTCGAAGCTCTCGGCGGTGGGGGAGATGCCGCTGGCCAGCATCTCGGTGAGGTGGGCGGTGTACTGGCGCACGTGGGCCGCCCGCACCGCGCGGTTCACCACGCCCAGGCCGATGGGATCGGGTCGATCCGCGCCCACGGCGCGGCGCACCAGCGCCATGTCGATCCAGCTGACGCTGACCCCGTCGAGGTACACCATGGCCAAGGGCACCAGATCGGCAGCCAGGCCGCGGCCCTGCTGAGCCACGAAGATCTCGCGCGCCAGCTTGCCGCGGGTGGCACTCGGCCCACCGGGCCACGACGTGGGCCACGGCACCAGGGTGACGGCGGTGGCCTCGATGATGTCGTGATCCTCGGTGCGCCGCTCCCCATCGATGTCGGTGGGGTAGCCGCGTCGGGGGTTGGCGGTGAAGGCGATGGGGCGCAGGGCCACCACGAAGGCGCCTCGTCGGGAGCGGGCCAGGGCGGTCTTCTCCGCCTCGCGCAGGCCGATCTGCCCGTCCAGAAGCTCGCTCTGCTGCAGCGCGTACAGGTCCACCGACAGCGCGTCGGGGACCACCGTGGCCTCCCCCGACGGCGTGAGCCCGTAGCCCGCGGCGATCTGCACCTCGGTGGCCGTGGTGCCCGGTGTCACCTCCAGGCCCTCCACCACCCCCGAGCCGATGGCGCGCGCCAGATCGGCCTGTCTGGTGGACACGTAGAGCTGGTCGGCGGTGAGGTCGCGTGCGGCGAGGAAGCGGCCGTCGAAGTAGCGCGGGCGGGTGCGGCGGGCGTCCAGCACGAGGCCGCCGGCAGCCTCGAGTGCGGTGCGCTCGTCGTCGGCCACGAAGGAGCGCGTGGGGCCCTCCAGGGAGGGAAGCTCGGTCATGGTCTCTCCACGATCACGGGATCAGGGCTTCGAAGAGGCGGTACAGCGCTTGGGCGCTGTAGACGAAGCTGCGGGAGTCGTTGTCGATGGTGGGGGCGTCGAGCACCCCTGCCGTCTGGTTCCACACCGGCAGGCTGTCGCCGTCGAGGGTGACGGGAAGGCTCACGCGGGCCAGGAACACCGAGGTGGTGTCGTCGACGCCCACGGTGCCTGGATCCGCGGGGAGCTGGCCCTCGGCCCACTCCGTGCCGTGCACCCAGGCATTGTCGAGCACGAAGGTGCGCAGATCCGACAGGTAGGTGTCGATGGTCTGGGTGGTGCGCTCGGGGAACGGGTTGACGGGCAGCGTGGCGTCGTGGCCGCGCAGCTCGAGGGTGAGCTCGTAGCTGTCGCGCAGCCGGTGGGGCTGGCTGGCGTCGATGGCGTCGTAGGGACCCGTGGCGAAGGCCGGGGTGCGGCCGCGCTCGCACACCACGAACCGCACGAAGACGTCCACGACGAGCTCGGTCCCGGCGGGCGTGACCGCCTGCTGCAGGGGGTGGGAGACGCCGCCGGGTGTGGCTGCCGCCTCCTGACGCTGCTGGTCGAGCCAGTCCGCCAGGCGCACGCAGGCCTGTCTGGGCACCTCCACCAAGCGCCCGATGCGGTCCACCGCCAGGCCGGCTTCCACGCGAAGCTCGGTGCTGTCGGCGTCCCAGAGCACGCGGAGTCCTGCGGCGGTGCCCGAGCCGTGCAGGTAGGCCAGGGCGCGAGACAGTCGGCCACGGTGGTAGGTCTGCTCCGCCGCCATGTCCTCGGCGTCGAGGAAGACCCCGGCGGCATAGAACAGGCGATCCGGCAGCTCTCGGGTGGTGAAGGCGTCGTCGTGGATGGTCAAGCACCACCTCCTTGGCGATCGGGGTGCAGGCCCCCGGGCCGCTGCACGCGATCCCCGGTGCCGATGATGGTCTGGCCGAGCACGGCGCCCTCTGGGGCCGGCCTCACGCCCAGCCGGGTGTCCACCTGGACGAGGGCGGTCACGCCCACGATGAAGCTGCGGGACGTCACCCGCACCGTGGGCACGACATGGGCGGGCACGCCGTCCTCCACCAGGGCGCGCACGAGCGTGCGCTGCGCCTCGGGGAGGCTGTCGTGCAGGAGCACGCTCACCCGGTGGGCCGACGCGGCGAAGAAGCGCTCCACCACGCGGCGGCTGCGCCGGTTGCGGATCCGCTCGATCCAGGTGGACGCGGCGTCGCCGTCGATCACGTCCGGGCTGTACAGGGCGAGGAACTCCTGGCGGTACTCCTCGCCCAGCACCAACGTGTCGCCGACGATGCTGTTGGTGTCGACGGACAGACCGAGGAGCAGCGGATCCTCGTCGTCGGTCAGATCGGCGCCGAGCACGGTGGCCCAGGTGCGGCGCAGCCGCCAGTCCTCCAGCACCACCACGTCTCCGCGCGACACGCCGCCCTCGGTGGCGATCTCGATGGCGAGCTGCAGGCCCCGCAGCGTGCCCCGCCAGCGGGCGAGGGTCGGGGCGTGCCGGATCATGTTGCGGCGTGCCACCTCGCTCAGGGCGGGATCGAGCACCACGCCCGTCCAGCTGGCCAGCCAGTCCAGCGCCTCGGCGGGGGTGGTGGTGGGGTGGGTCCACTGCCAGGCCTCGGTGACCCGGTCCTCGATGGGCGTCATCACGCCCTCGAACAGCGCCACGAAGCGCTCCAGGAAGTCGGCCTGAGTGGGCTCGCCGCGGTCGTCGGAGCCCTCGATCTGCGGGTGCTCGTGGTACAGCTCGGGCAGATAGCGCCGCACCCACGAGCTGCGAGGCCCCCAGGCGCGCACCATGGCGACCTCGGGGGTGGCGCGTCCGGTGCCGAACAGCACCAGCCGCACGTGCAGGTGGCGCCCCACCAAGCGGGTGCTCTGACGCCGGGTGCGCTGGATCAGGGCCACGAAGCGCCCGGCGCGGTCCACCTCGGGCTCGCAGCCGAGCACGCCTGGATGGTTCGGCAGCTCCGAGGGCACCGGCACCCAGGTGCCCTGAGCCGTGTGCCCCACCTGGGTGCTACCCTCCACCGTGCCCGCGCGCAGGTGCACCGGGCTCGTGAGGGGATCGGCGTCTGGTGGGGCGTCCACCGGCCACAGCTGCAGATCGGGACCCGTGCGCGACCACACCACGGCCTCTCCGGAGGCGTCGAGCACCCGGTCGTGCCAGGACAGAGGCGGCACCACGCCCACGTCGTGGGGGTGCCAGCGCCGCGGGTCCTCGGGGGGCGTGGCGCTGTCGGAGGCGGCGAGCAGCACGCGGAATCCGCACCCCGGCGGCACGATGGCCTCCACCTGCAGCCGGTGCCACGCGGTGTCCGCGCGCCCCGAGTCCAAGGAGTGCGAGGCGGCGGCGCGGCCCTCCGTGGCTCGCAGGGGCAGGGACAGGGCTCGCAGCGTGCGGTGCCCGCTGGCCGTGCCGTAGGCGGGGCGTCCGTCCCAGGCCACCCACAGCGCGTCGCCGTCGTGGCGGCGCAGCGGGTAGCGGTCTCCCACCGGGGGCGTGCGCGGGTCGTCGTGGGACAAGGGATAGACCAGCGCGTCGGCCAGTGGCGCCGCGCCCTCGGGGGAGCCCAAGCCGTCGGTGGCGAGCACCGCGATGCGGTCCTCGCCCACGAAGCCGATGCTGTAGGGAAACGACACGCCCGCGAGCTCGAAGCGGTGCAGCAGCGTGCCGTCTGCAGCGAAGAGGTGGATGCGCGCTTCTTCGCCCACGCGCAGGCCGAGCACCGCCACCTGACCTTGCGGAGAGGTGGCGAGGCCCGCGGCGGTGTCGCCGTCGAAGCCGTCGCGCACGGCGATCTGGACCTGCAGCGTCTCCGGCGTCTCGGGATCGGGTCGGAACACGCCGGGATCGAACACCCGGTCGGGCGCCCTGCGCAGGATCTTGCCGGTCCAGCTGGTGAGGGTGCCGTTGGTGCGATCCAGCACCCAGGCGCCCCCGTCGGGCCGCGGCGCCACACGCCAGGGCTGGAAGGGCAGGGTGGGATCCTGGGCCAGAGCGGGCACGTCCACCACGCGCCAGCTCTCGGCGTCGTCGCCGAAGGTGCGGCTGTCGCGGACCTGCAGGGCGCCGCTCGCGGCCACCGTCACGTTGCCCAGCGGATCGATGGCCACGCCGGTGATGCCGCCGGGCGTGGGATCGGTGAACACCACGTCGTCGGTCACCCCCTCGTGGTGTGCCACCAGCTCGTCGGAAGTGGCGGTGTCGATCCGGGTCCAGGAGCCGTCGTCGTCGGTGGCCACCGGTACCTGCTCGCGCAGCCCGCCCGCCAGGGGCTCCGACTCCGCGAGCACGGGCTCGGCCGCCTGGCTGGCCAGCCGCAGACGCCCCCGCACCCAGGCCACGCGGTCCGGATCTTCGCTGGCCGCCAGATCCTCGGGACCCGACAGCGACCAGAAGCGGGCGCCGGTGGCGTCCATCAGCACAGCTCCGGCACGACGGGCACAGCCACGCCGCCGTCGCCCGTGGTGGAGGGCTGCAGCGTGTCGGGCGCCACGTCGTCGGTGACCACCACCACGTCCAGCAGCTCCGGTAGCTGCCACACGCCCAGATCGATCTGGGTGGAGCCGTCCACCACCCGCTTCACCGCGACCCAGTCGCCCTCGCGCTGCACGAACAGTCGGATCCCGCGCACCTCGTCCACGCCTGGCACGCGCGCCACCGCCACCTCGAGCTCCCGCTCCCGGACGGGCCGGGCGCGCGGCCAGCCGGTGGCGTCCTCGAAGGGCCCGCCTGGAGGCAGCGGCCAGAGCAGGGTGCGCAGCGCCACCTTGATGGCCTGGGCCGTCTCTGGCTGGTCGAAGCCCTCGCGCAGCTCGTAGGCCACCGAGAGCCCGATGGGCACGTACTCGCAGCCGATGGCGTACAGCTCCGTGGTGAGGGGCACGCGCTCCGACACCCAGGCGTGCACGGCCTCGAGGGTGTGGCGGCTCGGCCGCGGGGCGGGGGGCATCCAGCCGTCGATGCGCGGCAGCACCATCACCGAGACCACACCCGGTACGTCCTCGCGGCGCTGGTGGGGCTTGAAGCCCTTGATGACCTCCACGCGACCCAGCCGTACGCCGGGTGTGCCAGCGGCCACCGCCACGAGATCGTCGCGGGTCACCGCGCGATTGCGGTGCCGCAGCACGTCGGGGATCCGGCGCTCCGCCTCCTCCAGGGTCTCGGCGGGGGTGCCGCCCAGGGTGGCCGTGGGCTGCACCACCTCCAGCGCCCGCGTGACGGCGCTGCCGTCGAACCGAAACGGCGTGACGCCCGTGAGCGACGCCGGTGGGAGGTTGCCCTCCGGTCCGCCACCCGCCCGCATGGAGCGAGCGCGCACGCGCCGACCCGCTGGCGGGATCCGCCCGCGCACGCCGTCGCCGAAGCGCACCAGGCCCTCCTCGGGGTCCAGCTCGAAGACCCGGTCGTCGGATCCGCCCAGCGCCAGGAAGTCCACCCGGGTCCACGCGACCCAGCCCACGCCCTCCTCCTCCACGTCCAGGGCGAAGGTGTCCACGTCGACACCCGACTCGGGCAAGGGAAAGCGCTGGTCGGGCTCGCCCGTGGACGTGCCCAGCCCCACGCGCTCCAGGGTGCGTCGCTGGTCCACCGCCACCGCGTTGATGCCCAGCCACGACAGCGCCAGGCGGTCCATGGTGGCGGTGGGGCGCAGGCGCATCCAGGCGACCACGCGCTCCTCCTGCCCGTCCTCGTCGAGGCGCGGCGGGCGCGGGCCCACGCCTGCGTCGATGGTGACCTGCACGTCGTTCTCGGGGCGTCCGATGCGCGAGGTGGAGGGCAGCTGCAGCTCGACGATGCCTGCGCGGGTCAGCCCGCGGGTGTCGTCCTTCAGCACGTCGAGGGCCACGAACTCAGGGCCCCCGTCGGGGGCGGTGCCCCCCGTGGTGATCTCCCACGACACACCGATCCGGCGCGCCGTCGAGGCCTCCATCACGTCCGACAAGGCCGTGGAGAACAGCGAGGTCCCCGGGCCCAGCTCGGGCTCGGCGGGCAGCGAGGCTTCGCCGTCGTCGTCCCAGGCCTCGAAGGGCACCACGCCCACCTGCAGCTGGGGCGGGGCGTCCTGGCCCGTGCCCCCCAGGGCGTCGCGCACGGCGTCCACCTGATCGGCGCGCGCCGCCAGCAGCGCCACCCAGAGCATGCCGTCCACCGTCTCACCGATCACGTCGAAGCCCTGGGGTATCGAGCGGTCGGCGGGGAAGGTGGGCGTGGCCACGTAGGGGGTGGGCGCCTCGGCGCCGAGCTCGTACAGCTCCTGCAGGTCCGTGAGCACGGACTGCACGGCGTCGAGCTCGGGCCCGGACAGCACGCGCTTGTGGGTCACCTGCCCGATGACCGGTAGCACCGTGACGGGGGTGCGCGTCTCGAAGGCCACCGGGCCCGACACCGCACACCACGGTCTCAGGCGGGTGATCTCCATGGCCGCGGTGGGGCTTTCGAGGTCCTTGTAGCGAATGCTGACCAGCCCCTGCGCCGGTCGGGCCCCGCGCAGGGGCAGGCCCACCATGCGCAGGAACTCCAGGCGCTGGCGCTCGGGGATCAGGTTGACCCGGTACAGCAGGGTGTCGGTGAGCCATGCGAACAGCTCGATCAGGGTGTGCCCGGGGTCTCCCTGGACCGGGTTCGTGTATTCCGGAGTGTGGCCGGGAATCCGGGCCAGCAGCTCCGCGACGAGGTCGGGAAACGAACGGTCGTCGAGCCGGGGTGCGCGGATCGGCATCTCAGGCGCTCTCCAGAGCGATGGTCAGGCTCGTGCTTCGAGGCGCACCGGTGCGACGCAGGCGGTAGCGGATCTCGACTCGCAGCGAGCTTTGGTCCAGGGGGTCGTCGGTCAGGTCGACGGCATCGAGCAACAGCCGGGTCTCGTACCGCTGCAGCACATCGGTGATCTCGTCGCGAATGCGGGCCTTGGTGGCCACGGTGGAGGGCTCTCCCACGAAGCGCTGCAGGCCGCCTCCGAAGGTGGGGTGCATGAGCTGCTCGCCCGGTCGGGTCTGCAGCAGCACGCGGATGGACTGCTCCACGCTCTGCTCGAGGGTGGGCCAGACCAGGCGCCCGGAGGCGTCGGGGGTGGGCAGCAACGGCCACCCGATCCGGGGAGGAGGGAGGCGCGCCATCAGTTCCCCCTCGGCAGGGGAATGCAGATGCGGAAGAAGGCGATCCACCAGAAGGCAATGTTCAGCAGCAGCACGAACGTGATCAGCAGCATGAAGGCGATCACGAAGATGATCGAGATGTTGAAGCCGCAGATCCAGTCGAACAGCGGACCACCGGCGTTGTTCTTGACCTTGCCCTGCAACATGTCCTCGGGGACGTTGTTCTGCAGGAAGTTGAACAGCTCTCGCGGCACCTTCATGGTCACGTTGGGACGCAGGCTCTTGAGGAAGCCGCGGTCGATGGAGGGCATCTCGATGGTGGGCATGATCGCGCCCTCGGGCGCGCCCTCGAACCAGCGCGCCACGCGGTACTCGCCGGTGTTGCCCGACCACACGAGATCGGGAGGGCACTCCGGATGGCCCTGCACCCGGGCGAAGGCGCGGATGTGGTAGAGCGCGTCGGGTCGCTCGTATCGCCCTTCGTGACGGATGTACGAGGCAAGCCGTGCCTCCGCGGCCCGCTTCACGCCGTCCTGCACCACGGCCGCCGTCTCCGAGGGAATCAGGGGCCATTCCTCGGGGATGGTGACCGTCACCCCCTCCTCGCGCAGGATCAGCACCTGGGCAGCCCGCTTCAGCAGGTCGTCCAGGTCGGTGCTCGTGCCGTCGGGCAGCTCGGCGGTGATCCCTCGCAGGGTGTTGCTGAGGCTCGGGTCCTTTCCCTCCCACACGGCCCACTGCAGCTGCAGCTGCGACAGCATGCGCACGAAGTACTTGGCGTCGGTGAGGCTCTCGCCGCCGATCTCGGTGTCGGTGCTGCCCTCGTCGCTGGAGAAGGCCCAGGGATTGGGCACGTCGTAGGTGGAGGTGGGGCCGTCGCCCTCGCGGACCTTCACGACGAGGTCGAGCTCGTCGGCGCCGTCGCTGTCGTTCTCCACCCAGAAGGTCTTGCCTGCCAGCTCGCTCGGAACGGTCTTGGGGGTGGTCTGTGCCGGACGCAGCCACGCCGGCA
This sequence comes from Myxococcales bacterium, assembly GCA_019634415.1. Classification (GTDB taxonomy): domain Bacteria; phylum Myxococcota_A; class UBA796; order UBA796; genus DRPG01. Next base: position 3,594 of record JAHQVJ010000215.1, on the reverse strand, counting down.
GCATCATGCGGATCTCGTCGTCGGCGTAGGTCGCGGGCCCGTCGGGCAGGCTGGGGTCGTCGCCCACCGGGGGCTGCTCCGCCGTCTCCGGGCTCGCGGGCTCGATCACGGCGAAGTACAGCGTGGCGCCTGCTGCGTCGCAGATGTCGGGGGGTACGGGGAACAGCTTGGTGGAGGCCTCCGACACCTGCGGCTGCGTGGGTCGCTGTCGTGCGAGGGCCGCGTCGACGGCGGCGGTGCCCGCCAGCAGGAGCGGGCGCCGCTCGGCCTCTGGGTCGACGTCCAGATCGGGCTGCACGGCGGGCTGCCAGCCGAGCACCGTCTGATCCTCGGCCACCCAGCGCTGGGGGCCCGACTTGGCGTCGGTGGGCGCGCCGTCCTCTTCGAGCTTGGGCACGCGGCGGCGCACCACCACGCCAGCACTGTCGATGCGCGTCGGATCCACCCGAGGCTTGCCCGGGATGTCGCACACCGCCTCGGCGATCACCACGTTGAAGGTGCGATGGGCTGGCAGGTACAGCGTGGGGTCGTCGGCGGGCAGCACCTTGTCGACCAGCGCCGCGCGGCGCTCCGGATCGCGCAGGTCGTCGAACAGCGTGGGGATGAACCGCTGGTCCAGGAGCCGCAGCACCGCCGGCGCGGTGCCGCCGCCCAGGAAATGGGGGGCTCGCAGCAGCACGTCGTGGGTCACAGCAGGCTTCCTGCGCAGGGGGTGATCACGGAGCTGACCACGGTGTTGGTCAGCGACGTGGTGCTCTGGGTGACGCCCGAGAACTGCGACATCGGGGCGTCCACCGTCATCATGGAGGCCGTGTGGCAGGCGGTGGAGGAGGTGGCGCAGAACTCGCCAGCCGTGTCGAAGCGGATGCCGCTGCTGTCCATCACCATGGTGCTGCCGCCCGCCGACAGCTCGATCTTGCCCGTGCCGCCCTGGGCCGTGAAGGTGGCGGTGGCCTTGTTGGGGATCTCGATGGTGACGGTGGAGTCGGAGGCCGAGGTCTCGGTCACCGACACCTTGGTGCCCGTGGGGCTCGTGAAGGACCAGCGGTCCACCTTGGCGTCCGACAGCGTCTCGGGGGCCTTGTCGCGGCCGCTCCACAGCGAGCCGATCACCACCGGCATGCGGGCGTCGCCGCCCACGAAGGTCACCAGCACCTCGTTGCCTTGCTCGGGGATCAGGAACGCCCCGCGGTCGGGCCCCGCCACGGGGACGGCCACCCGAGCCCAGAGCGGGCCGTGCTGATCGGCGCAGCCGTCGTAGCTCGACAGCTCCACCTGGACCTGGCCGGCGCGATCGGCGGTGCCCACGTCCACCACGAAGGCGATGTGGGTCTCGGACCACCGAGGCCCGTGGGCGCGGTCGCCGAGGTCTCGCTCGAACGGGGGCTGCTGCGTCATGGGGCCTCTCCGAGAAACGCGCATTGCGCGGTGAACGTCGTCTGGTAGCCCTCGTCTCGATCCATGTGGTGGCAGGTCTCGACCACCTGGTAGGTGTTGTCGAAGCGACGCCCCATGCCGGTGAGATCGACGTGTGCGCCCACGCGCAGGCGAGGGTTTCCGGGTGCGGTGACCTCGATGGTCACGAACTGGCGCGCGCGCAGGGCGTGCATGGCGTTGACGAGGGCGTCGGCCTCGGTCTGGCTGCGCACGGGCACGTGGGCGAGGTGCTCCTCGCGGGTGGCGGGCCGGCCCTCGAGGTAGGTCGACAGGTGCTCGGCACCCTGCTTGCCCCTCCCGGGCCCGGTGGCGGTGAAGCGACTGGTGGAGGCGATGCGCTGGCCCTGCTCGGCGTCCCAGCCCGACAGCGTGACGCTGGTGACCTGGTGAGCCAGATCGGCGCGTGCGCGGCAGACGAGCCGGTTGCGCACGGCGTCCAGCGGCACCGTGCCGCGCCGGATCTTGTCGACCTTGCGGATCTGGAGCACATCCTCCACCACCTGCAGCTCGCCGTCGTTGTCGTGCACCAGGCGACGCAGGAACGCCAGGTCGCTCTCGTTGAGCTGCGCCTGCAGCCCCAGCGAGGTCGTGAAGTCCTGCACGTCGGCTGTGATCCCGTGCTCGCGTGCGAGGGCCTCGGTGAACTCCTTCAGCTTCAGGTCGTCGACCACCTTGGTGCGCCGCTTCATGCGCATGGACTGCAGCGCGTCTTCGGCGCACACCACCACCGACTGCTCGCCGTCCCGCCAGGTGGTCTCGATGGCCGAGATGCGGCCCGAGAACATGGAGTGGGGGCGGTCGCGCTGATCGGCGGCGCCCACCACGATGGGGGCGCCCAGGCGCACGATCTGGTCGTCGTCGTAGGGCCGCGTGACGCGGTCGTTCTGCGGATCGCGCACCACGGCGTCCAGCGCCAGCTCCAGCGTGGCGAGGCCCCCCTGGCGGTCGGTGAGCTCGAGGAACTGCAGGTGGGTCTGCAGGTCCACCCACTCGCTGCCGTCCGCGCGCTCGATGCGCACGGTGGGCTCGGAGGTGAACGCTCGCGGGTCGCGCTGAACCATCAGGTGGCCCGGACCCGGGAGTCCCGCAGGGCGAGCTTGCGGACGGCAGCTCGGATGCGGCGGGACTCGGCGGGCCTGGAGGGTGGGCGTGCTCCCTTGGCGTCCACGGCGGGGGAGGAGGGTGTGGTGGACTCCACCTCACCGTTGAGCTGATCGATGACGACGTGGTGGTTCATCCCTGCTCCCCTTCGTCGAAGGCGACCCCGCCGCGCATGCGCAGGGGGCGTCTGGTTCCGGCGTCGATGCCGGGATCGGTGGTCAGCGCCTGGCCCCCCACGAGGAAGCCCGAGGGCGCTCCGGTGGTGGTGGCGTGGCTGCGGTCGAGCAGGCGCCTGGGGCTCAGGGGGCGGTAGGAGGGAACGCGCCGTGGCTGTAGGCCGCTGAAGCGAGCCTCCACGGCTGCTTGGGCGTTCCAGCTCGCCGAGGCGGTGCGCGCCGACGAGGTCCAGGTGGCCGTGGCGTAGCCGGCGGAGGCGCCGCTCGCGCTGGTGGCCCAGGCGCTGAAGCTGGCGTCGGCCTCGGCCTGCAGCGAGGTGCCCACGGAGCTGCTGGACTCGTAGGCATAGGACGCCGAGGCACTGAACCCGCCCGAGGCGGACCACCCAGCGGATGCCGTGGAGACGGAGGTGGACGCGCCAGCGGAGGCGTCGAAGCTGGCGGATGCGGAGGCGCCGAAGCTGGCGGATGCGGAGGCGCCGAAGCTGGCCGATGCCGAGGCGCCGAAGTCCGCGGACGCCGACGCACCCAGGCCGGCCGAGGCTCCGAAGCCGGCGGAGGCCGAGGCGCCGAATCCCGCAGAGGCGCCGAACCCCGCAGAGGCGCCGAACCCCGCAGAGGCGCCGAACCCCGCAGAGGCGCCGAATCCCGCAGAGGCGCCGAATCCAGCGGATGCGGAGGCGCCGAAGCTGGCCGAGGCCCCGAATCCCGCAGATGCGCCCAGGGCGAGCTCGCCGCCCAGGCCCACGCCGGCCTGGAAGCCAGCCGTTCCGCCCACGCCCACGCCGCCCCCGGCCGCTCCCCCGATTCCGAAGGACGCTCCGGCGCTGACCCCTCCCGAGGCCGACGCTGCGGCGGCCAGGTTGCCGGGCACCACCAG
>JAHQVJ010000214.1 GCA_019634415.1 Myxococcales bacterium | reverse complement strand
GCCTCCGCACGCCGCCGCGCCTCGTCGACGGACTCGCTCACCCGAGCAGCTCGGGAATCGCCCCCGTGAGGCTCACCGTGGAGCCGTCCCAGCCCTGCACCGACCGCATGCCCACTGCATCCAGATCCAGGCCCATGGCGCGGCACACCGTCACCAGCACCCGGTTGTGGGGCATACCCATCATGCGCTGGTCCCCGTCGCGGCCCGTCTGAACCGGGTTCGTGCGGGCGAAGTTCAGGTAGCGCCCGAGCCGCACCCCGCTGTGGCGCCCCCCGGCCACCACCACCGGGCAGTCGTCGTAGCCGTGGGCGCCGTCTCCGAGCTCGCTCATCCAGAGCACGAGGGTGTTGTCCAGCAGCGTGCCGTCTCCGTCCTGCACCGCGTCCAGCGCATCGAGGATCTGCACGAAGCGCTCGGCGTGGTAGGCCAGGTAGGCCGCCATGACCTGCGCCGACTCCTCCGAGCTGTAGACCGCGTGGGCGTGACCATGGATGCTCGAGTTGACGCCGAGCTCCGTGGGGAGCGCCTCTCCCGACTGGATGGTCGCCACCCGTGTGAGATCGCAGCGCAAGGCAGTGGTCAAGACCGGCAGCAACGCCGTCAGCTCGCTCGCGACCCCCGACACCGGCGGGTCCCCGAGCACGGGTGCGTCGCAGGTGCGCGCCTCGAGCCCCTCGGCTTGCAGCAGCACGTCCGAGAGCAGGTCACGATGCTGCTCGAGCAGCTGGCGGTCCCGGCTCGACACCGTGGCTCCCAGCACGTCGAACCGCTCGCGGCCCAGCTCGAGCGCCGTGCGGATCCGGCTGGCGGGCCGCCTGCCGAACAGCCGCGACCACACCCCCTCCACGGTGGTGGACGCCGGCAAGGCGTGCAGCGCCTCACGGTACAGGGCCTTGCGAGCGGGGTGCCCCAGGCCCTTGAAGATGGAGGCCTCCACGCTCCTGAGCTGATCGGGCGCCGTGATCCGATCGGCCACGATCTGGTCCACCGAGGGCCCACCGCCCATGGCCGAGCCCGAGTACCACACCGACTTCGCCCCCGTGAGCACGTGGGCCGCAGACAGACGATGCTGTTGGTCCTTGCCCTCGGAGACGGCCGAGAGCATGCCGATGCCGCCCACGGCCGTGATCTGGTGACGCCACGGATGCAGCGGTCTCAAGCTGTCGGAGAGGTCGGACGCGGACCAGGAGGTCCAGTCCTCCTGCCAGGTCGTGTTGCCCCGTCCGAAGGGATCGCACGTCCACAGCCAGGGCGCACCGCCCTGGGCCGACAGGTACACCAGCAGCCGCTTCGGCGACGCCTCGGCGGCGAAGGCAGCGGGGAGCGTCAGCGCGGGGGCACACCCCAGCGCAGCCAGCAGCTGACGACGGTTCATGGCGAGGCCTCCGGTACGGATGGCACGAGGAAGGCATCGCTGCCCACGAACGACAGCACGAGCTGACGCAGATCTCCACCGCTGGCCCAGAAGGCATCCTGCAGCTCGCCGAGAACCTCGTCGTCGCGCGGAGTGGTGGCCAACCCGTAGGTGGCGAACTGGAAGAACTGCGACACGAAGCAGTCGTGCACCTGGCGGCTCGAGGCCAGCGCCTCCATCATCTCCGCCGGACCCGAGACCACACCGAGCCCGGGCAGATCGGCCCTCGTGTCTGCCTGCTGGCCGTCGATCAGCGCGCGGGGCGCCCCGATGGCGGAGAAGCTCTCCAGGGCGTAGCCGTAGCCGTTGAACTGGGCATGACAACCCGCACACGCCGACGGTGCCACCGCCACCTCGTAGCGCTCTCGGTTCGTCGTCCACTCCTCGTCTTCCGTGGCCGCCTGCAGCGACGGAATCCCCGCCGGCGGGGACGGAGGCGGCAGACACATCAGCCGCTCCGCCAAGAACGCGCCGCGCAGCACCGGAGAGGGCTCCGTGGGATGCCCCCGAGCCGCCAACACGGCCCCCCGAGTGAGCAGCCCCGGCCACTGTTCCTCGTCCAACGTCACCCACCGGCCCGTGGGTCGCGTGGTGGGATCCACCACGTCGTAGATGTGCTGACTGGCGGGCCCCACATAGGCCCACGGCGTGGTGAGCAGGGTGCGCAGGGAAGCGCCCTCCCGCATCAGCCGCGCCACGATCATCTCCACCTCTTGGCGCAGATCCGCCTTGAAGTCGCGCTGCTCCGCACGCCACGACACCTCGTCGGCCACGATGGCGGCGTCGTTCCCCTCGGCCACGGCCTCGGCGTATTCCTCGGCCAGCGACGGGTTCAGCAGAGGCCCGAAGGTCGGCAGGTCCCACGCCGACTCGTTGAGCCCCCACTCCACGTCGAGCCACTGCACGAAGAAGCGGTCCAGCCCCTGGGTGCGCCGCGGATCGTCGAGCATCGTCTCGGCCAAGGCCCGAACCTGATCGGGCTGCTGAAGGCCATACGCCAGCGCGTCGTGCACCAGCTCGTCGGGGGGCGCATCCCACAACAGGAAGCTCAGGCGGTTCCCGATCGCGTGATCGGCGAGCCGCACCTGCGTGCCCTGTGCTGTGCCCTGCCCCTCCATCACGAGGTGCAGGAACTCGGGAGACGACAGCACCAGGGCAGACGTGTTGGTCAGCGCCTTGCTGAAGCTCTGCTGCGCCTGGAAGGCCTCGAATACGTCCCCGATCCAGGCCCGCTCGTCCTCGGTCACGGGACGCCGCCAGGCGCGCTCGAGCAGCGACCCGGCGATGCGTCGGCCACACGCAGGCACGTCGGGATCGCAGGCGGACATCTGGCCTGGAAAGGCGGTGGCCACCACCGGGGCGGCCTCGTCGACCCAGCGCACCAGCTCCTCCACCAGGTACGGGGTGGCAGGACGGGTCAGGTCGTCCACGAATCCCGCAGGCACCGGCTCGCGCACGGGCTCCACCACTCCGTCCGCCAGACCGGGCGCGAGATCGAGCAGCGCCCAGTCGAGCTGCGTGGGGGTCAACCGGTGCACCATCCCCGTGGCCCGGCCCTCTTCTTTGGAGGCATCGTCAGGCTTGCACCCGAGAAGCGGCAACAACACAACCCACACGGTGAAGACTCCCAGCTAAGTGGCCATCGTACCTGCAAAGCGGCGGCGTCGCGCGAGCATCACCAGGCCGAGGCCGAGCCACCCCGCCGCCCCTGGAGATGTGCTGCAGCCCTTCGTGAACACGGCCATCTCCTGGGGTTCACCGTCGAGGGTCCAGGGGGTCGCACCATCACAGGCCACGGCTCCATCGTAGACCAGCACGGCCTCCCGCTCGCCGGCACGGTAGGTCGTGCTTCCCGACACCGGCTCGAAGGTGCAGCGGGTACCGGCCGGATCGTCGTCGCGGCGTGGAGTCTCGAAGGCCACCTCGCCCACCAGGGTGTCCGCGTAGGTGCCCTCGGCGGTCCACGTGCCGTCCGTCGAGACAGCGCCGCTGTAGTCCAGCACGAAGGCGTAGGACCGATCGTCGCAGGAGGACTCGATCTCCCCGAACTTCGGGAAGGTACGCACGTGGCCCGTCAGCGAGTACCAAGCCGATCCGTCCGCCCATCGGCTGGTCACCCCGTCGTAGCGGACCTCCACGCGATGGGCCGAGGTACTCAGTGCGTTGGACCAGGTGCCGTTGGTGCACGACACGTCGTTCTCCAGCACCAGCCCGTTGTAGACGATGCGGGTCGAGGCCGATGTGCTCGTTCGCACCGCTCGCCCGTAGAGCATCAGGTCGTCCTGCTCGCACCAGCCATCGAAGATGACGCCCCCGTCCTTGTCGAAGAACACGGACTCGCACTTGGGGAAGGTCCCGAGGAAGGGGTTGCCCCAGCTCGAGAGCAGGTCGGGATGGAGCTGCCGCTCCAGGTGCGCCAGCGTGTCGGGGTCCGACAGATCGGCAGGCTCGAAGCCCTCGGGGGCAGCCCCACCACACCCCACCAGCCACAGCAACCACCCGGCGCGCATCAGGTCACGCTCTGCGATCGAACGTCGAAGTAGATGGTCGAGCCTCCCAGAGCGGTCACCGCCCACACCAGCATCGCCTCACCGCATCCTGCCATGCGAGCCCCAGCTCCAGGAACTCGTGGCCCCCTCGATCCTTCTTGACTTTAGGAACTGCTAAAATATAAATCGGCATGCCTCGCACCTCATCGTCGACCGATACGTTTCGCGCCCTAGCGGCACCACCGCGGCGCCAGATCCTCGACCTGCTCTGTGGGGGCGACAGGCCCGTGGCCGAGCTGGCTGCGCCGCTGGGCCTGTCGATGTCGGCCACGTCGCAGCACCTCAAGATCCTGCGCGAGGCAGACCTGGTGCGCGTGCGGCGGCAGGGCCGACAGCGCGTGTACCAGCTCCACGCAGAGCCACTGCGCGCCGTCGCCGAGTGGACGGCGCGGTACCACGTGTTCTGGGGCGAGCGGCTGGGGGCGCTCCGGTCGCTGCTGTCCGAGCTCGACGGCGGCTCGGCATGAGGGACATCCAGCTGTCGGAGCACCTGCCCCACCCTCGCGAGCTCGTCTGGCGCTGCCTCACGGAGCCCGAGCTGCTGGAGCGGTGGCTGGCGCCGAGCGACTTCCGCGCCGAGGTGGGCGCGCAATTCACCCTGCGCATGCCCGCTTGGCCAGGATGGGACGGGCAGATCCGAGGCGAGGTGCTCGAGTGCCATCCTCCCGAGCGCCTCGTCTACAGCTGGCAGGGCAGCGCCATGGCAGCCCCCACCACCGTGAGCTGGCAGCTCACCGCCGTCGACGGCGGCACCCTGCTGCAGCTCGATCACACCGGCTTTCGCGGGCTGTTCCTCCGCCTGGTGCACGCACTGGGCTGGCGGCCGCAGATCCGCTCCAAGCTGGCCCGCTTGCTGGTCAGCCTCGATCCTGGGGAGGGTGCATGACGTCCATCCATTGGCCCGCCGTCGTGGCGGCGTTCCTGTTCGACGTGTTCTTCGGCTTCGCCTGGTATGGCCCGCTCTTCGGTGCCCTCTGGTTCGCCGAGCAGGGTCTCGACCCCTCCTCCATGGAGGGCAACGGCGCGGTGTACGGCATCTCCATGGCCGCCAACCTGCTCAAGGTGTGGTGCGTGGCCGCCGTCGTGGGGCTCACCAAGCCCCAGAGTGCCTGGGACGGCATGAAGGTGGCGTGGCTCGTGTGGCTCGGCGCGGTGGTGGTGATCCACCTCGGCGGCACCTTGTTCGCGGGCCGCTCCATGACGGTGCTCGCCATCAACATGTCGTTCCATGCCATCGCGTTCGGCGTGTTCGGAGCGCTGTTCGGGGGGTGGCGGCGCTCCCCATGACGCGCGAGGTGCGGTAAACAGAGCGGGCACCGGAGGGCAGGCATGCGTACGATCGCTTCTGTGGTGGGGCTCGTGCTCCTGATGGGGGGAGCCAGTCTCGGCTTCACCTCCGCCAACCACTACTACGAGTGGGTCGACTCGCCGCTGAAGCCTCACGAGGGCTGGGGCGACATGCTCGTCGAGCCCGCTCCCACGGCCGTGGTGGAGTTCGACGACTCCATCTACTGGCCCGACGACGACGCGACGGCAGGTGAGGAGGTGGCCGCTCCACCGCCTGCTGTGGCCACGGCCGCCGCCAAGCCGGAGGCAGAGCTGGCGATGGAAGCGCCTGCGGAGGCTGCCAAGGCCGCAGAGGCCGTGGCCGACGAGGGACTCGATGCTCTCGGAGAGGTCGCCGCAGAGCCAGCAGCCACCCGTGCCCTGCCCCCCGCCACCCCGCGCGCGGCGAAGCGGCGCGCCAAGCGAGCCGTGCGGTCGATGGCGTCGGACGTGGTCGTGGAGCTCCCTCCCACCGAGCCGGTCGAGGAGGCGCCCGCGGTCCCCGTCGACAAGCTGCCCTGGGGGGTCAAGCACCCCAAGGCCATGCAGCTCGACAGCTCCGAGGAGGTGCGCTTCGTCATCGACGCCCGTCCCGACGGAGACCCGAAGAAGGCGCTGGCCAACCAGACCGGGGCCCTCACCACGGGCGACACCCCCAAGGCGGACGTGTACGCCGCTCAGGCCATCGGTGGCCGCTGCTTCACGGTGGACCCCGCGGATCGCAGCAGCGTGGCCTACAGCACCGCCGTCCCGATGGTGTGGACCTGGACGGTCACGGCCAAGGAGACAGGCGACGACTGCCTGCTCGAGGTCTACCTGGGCACGGTGGAGTCCGACACCTTCTCGCCGCTGCGCCTCGAGCAGATCGCGCTGCCGGTGGTGGTGGCGGACTCCTCGGTGCTGCGCGACGTGCTGGGGCTCGCGGGTCCCGTCGACGACGTGATGAGTCTCTTCGCCGTGATCAGCACGATCATCGGCGGCATCATGACCTGGTTCGGCATGCGCCGACCCGGGTAGCGGAAGCCAGCGGAAGGGAGCGGAAGGGTCGCCCCCACGGTCGTCCCATACGACGCAGGCAGGTCGAACGACCCGTTCGTATGGAGTTCCATGATGCGGCTTTCAGTGGTGTGGCTCGCGATTCTCGGCGGATGCGTGGGGCTGGAGGGTCCCGAAGGACCCCAGGGTCCAGCAGGCGAAGCAGGGCTCCCAGGTGGCACCGGACCCGAGGGCCCTACAGGACCGACCGGGCCCATGGGCCAGGACGGTGTCGCCGGGCAGGACCTGGCCTTCGATCCGTCGAATCCACGGGAGCGCTGGGCGGGACAGTTCCTGACACCACCCATGCTGTGGGATCCGGCCGTAGGCGGCAACGGTCACTACTACGGCATCCTGAAGACCGAGGCCCTGACCTGGGCCCAGGCAAAGGCCGAGGCCGAGGCCCTCGGCGGCTACCTCGCCTGCATCGACTCCGTGCCGGAGGACGAGTGGATCGAGGCCGAGCTCCTCCAAGACTTCGACGACGCCTTCGTCCGCAACAGCGACGGGTTCGACATCGGCCCGTGGATCGGAGGGATCCAGCGCCCCGCCTCGGCCGAGCCGGCGGGCGGGTTCCGCTGGATCACGGGCGAGGCCGTCGACGTTCCGGGGTGGCTCTTCGACCAGCCGAACAACGCCCTCGGCATCGAGGATGCCATCGTCTTCATGGTGGACCCGTCGCTGAACGACCTCGGCTGGTCCGACTATCCCTCTGCACCCGACAACGTGTCTTGGCAGGTGATCCCCATCACCGCGCTGATCGAGATCGAGCCCTGAGTCGAGACGAGAAGACCACGCGACACTCCGCCCACACCACGGCTACGCTGCGATGGGGCACCGCTGGAGCGAAGCGTGCAGAGAGTCTGGCCGACGCACGGGCCATCCTCGAGCGGGACGGGCCGATGCTCGGCCACTGGTTCGACGGCGAGGAGGGGGAGGTCGACGCCATGGTGACCCGCGGAGAGGGTGCCGCCGAGTGGGTGGATCAGGAGTCTGGGACCCAGACCACACGCCAGCCGGGCTTCGGTAGCGTCTATCTCACCATCGGAGTGAGCTGTCCGGATGGCCTACGCGTTCCCGTCGAGGCCTCCGTCACGTCCGAGGACGGCGCCCTCGCCGTGGATGCTTCCGGGCCCGTTCACATCGCCGCTCCCGGCGAGCCCGTGAACCGAGACGGGGTGGTGACACTGTCACTGCAGGGGGCCTTCGGCGACGCCGTCTTCCCCGCCATGGAGACGGACCCCGACGACTACACCGACAAGCGCAGCACAGTGGACCTCGATCTGTACGAGGACGGTGCCGTCACCGGAGCCGTGGGGTGGACCGGAGAGCAGACCACCGCAGACACCTCCGTGCAGACGTGGGAGCGGGCGTTCGAGTTCGACATCCCCCCCACCGAGTGAGCCCCTGACGCCGGAATCCCGCGCGACTCCCTCGCGCTACGATTCCCTTGGGCCCTAGCCTTCGGCTGCGGGCCTTCCGGCAGCTCGGTGTTACGGGCGGGGGCGAGGACACCACCCATGGGACTCTTCTCCACCCTGCGCGACGCGCTCGGCCTGCAGCGACCCCTGCAGATGCACGACCACACGGCACCCTTGGCGCTGTCCGACGCGGCACGCCAGCGCCTGCAGTCCTTGCCCGACGGCAGCGGGGTGCACGTCGAGACCGTCGAGGTCCTCAACGGACGGGCTGTGCAAGTCACCGAGGGAGACTCCCAGGGGCCACCCGCCCCGGAGTTCGATCCCCTCCCCCTCACCGCCTCCGACGCCGATCTGGACCTGCTCCGCGGCCGCACCCTCGACCTGCGCGACGACCGCTGGTTGATCTCGCTTCAGATGGAGCTGCGCGGCCGAGAGACGCCGAACCCCGACGGCAGGCTGTACATGGCGAGCCGCCCCCTGGGAAGCGGCCGACCCGCCTTCGTCACTCCCGACGGGGAGCTGACGGGCCTACCCGCACGGCTGCTGGCCATCGACGGGGTGCAGTCCGTGCTGTTCCGCGACAACACCGTCACCGTGGAGCGCGTGCCCGACACCCCCTGGGATCGCCTGGACCGCGCGGTAGACGCTGCCATCCGCGAGCACTTCCTGCTGTGCGGTGGCCCGGTGATGGGGACGGAGGCTAGAGGCGCGGAGGGGGAACTGCACACCGCCGTGCGGCAGGTGATCGAGGAGCGCATCGCGCCTGCGATCCACCGCGACGGAGGCGACATCGAGCTGGTGGGCATCGCAGACGGCGTGGTGCGCGTGGCGCTCACCGGCGCCTGTCGCTCCTGCCCGGCGAGCAGCGCCACCCTGCAGCACGGCGTGGAGCGCACCCTCAAGCAGGCCTTCCCCGATCAGGTGGAGCGCGTCGAGCAGGTCTGATCCGTGATCCGCCGGAACCTGTCACCACACTGTTCGTGTGTGTTGCTGGAGGTTCCCATGTTCTTCGCCCTGCTCGGCTGCACCGACGTGCCCCTGCCCGATCCCGCAGACCACGATCTGCAGAGCTACTTCGACGCCTTCGCCGAGGACGGCTTCGCCGGCACGGTGCTCGTCACCCAGGGAGACGACGTGCTCCTCGCCGACGCCTCCGGCACCTGCCGACGCCCCGACGTGGCCTGCGCCCGCGACACCGTCTACGACATCGGCTCGCTCACCAAGCAGTTCACGGCCGCTGGCATCATGGCGCTGGCCGACCGAGGGGTGCTCACCCCCGACGATCTGGTCACCCGCTGGGTGGAGCTGCCCGACGACAAGGCCCACCTCACCCTGCACGACCTGATGACCCACACGTCCGGCATCCTCGATCCCAGCCTCCTCCGGGACTACGCCAAGATCACCCGCGACGACGTCATCGACACCATCTCCCGTCGCTCCCTGCAGCCCGACGCCAGCCCCACCGGCTACAGCTACGCCAACCACAACTACTCGCTGCTCGGGGCCATCCTCGAGATCGAGACCGGCCTGCCGTACGAGGAGGCCCTGCAGGACCTGGTCTTCGCTCCAGCGGGGCTGTCCGAGACCGGCTACCTGCTGCCCAGCTGGCCAGACGAGCGCATCGCCCAGGGCCGACACGCGTGGCCGGCTCGCTGGAAGACGCCGCTCGAGTTCGACTGGGACGACGACGGTCCCTGGTGGAACCTGCGCGCCAACGGCGGCCTGCTCTCCACGGTGGACGACCTGTTCGCGTGGCACCGGGCCCTGCGCGACCACACGGCCTTGACCGCCGACGCCGTCGACGCCTCGCAGACCCCCTACGTGCGCGAGTTCGAGGACGGCAGCACGTTCTACGGCTACGGCTGGGTGGTGAGCGACACCGATGCCGGCCCCGAGGTGTGGCACGACGGCGGCAACGGCATCTTCTACGCCATGGCGATCCGCTACCCGGACTCCGATCTCGGCGTCTTCTTCGCCAGCAACGACGAGCGCGACGACGACTGGCGCTTGCCCTGGGGTCTGTCCAGCATCGTGACACGCGACTTCGCGCAGTGAGATCGGCGCGTGGGGCAAGCCAACCCGGCCCTGGATCGTAGGGAGGGGCCGGAGGAGCGATGAGCCGACTGCCCACGCCAGACGAGCAAGACTGGATCCTCGAGGAGCTGGGAGCCCTCGTACAGGCCCGAGGTCCTGATCCGCTGGTGCGAGGTCCCATCTGGCTGCCCACCGACGAGGCCTTCCCCGACCCCTGGAACGGAGACGTGCCCTCTCTCGAGCGCCTGCTGCGGCGCATCCTCGGCTACGTGGGCCTAGACCACCTGAAGCTGCTGATCGAGCGCTTCGAGGGAGAGTCCACGGTGGACCACGTCTCGGCGCACGGCGAGGCGTCCTACCGCCACCACGGAGCGGCGGCCTGGTTCGGCGGCATCCACCGCGACGTGGCCCACTTCGGCTGTGCCGTGCAGCAGCTCGAGGAGGCTGGCGAGCAGCTGGTGGGCGTGCTGGCCCACGAGGCCGCCCACGCCTACCGCCACGAGGCTGGGCTGGTGCGCGACGACCGCGACGAAGAGGAGTGCCTCACGGACCTGACCACCATCTACCTGGGTTTCGGCGTCTTCACGGTCAACAACACCTACCGCTACCGCAGCTTCGCCGAGGAGCGCGGTGCCGCGCTGTACAGCGGCTACCGCTGGTCACAGTCGGGCTACCTGTCGCCGCAGATGATGAGCTTCGCCTTCGCCGCGACCCTTCGAGCGCGCACCCTCGGCTGGTGGCCACGCTGGCGCCTGCTGCGCTGGCTGGAGCCCAACCAGCGCGGATACACCCGCGCAGCCCTGCGTCAGCTGCAGGGCTTGCAACTGAAGGGCCTCTAAGCCAGGCGGATCGGCAGGCTCCTCACGGGGGTGCCCGTCAGCGCCAGCACGGCGTTGCACACCGCCGGCGCGATGGGGGGCGTGCCCGGCTCGCCGATCCCGCCATGGGCGTCGCCGCTGGGCACCAGGTGCGTCTCGATGGACGGCATCTGGGACATCCGCAGTGCGGCGTAGTCGTGGAAGTTGCTCTGCTGCACTCGGCCGTCCGCGAACGTGATCTCGCCGTGCAAGGCAGCCGACAGGCCGTAGACGATGCCGCTCTCCATCTGAGCCACCACCGTGTCGGGGTTGATGACCTGGCCGCAGTCCACGGCACACACCACCCGGTGCACCCGCACCTGACCTTCGTCGATGGACACCTCCACCACCTGGGCCACCACGCTGTCGAAGCTGTGATGCACCGCCACGCCCCGAGCGCGCCCCTCGGGCAGCGGTGTGCCCCACCCCGCCCGCTCCGCCGCCGTCTTCAGCACCGCCACGTGCCGCGGATGCGCCGCCAGCAGCGCCACTCGGGCCTCCACCGGATCGGAGCCCCCCAGGCGGCACAGCTCGTCGAAGAAGCACTCCGTCACCCACGCATTCTGGGAGCTACCCACCGATCGCCACCACCACACGGGCACCGGCAGCGACACGTCGGCGTAGCGCACCTCGAAGTCGGGCACCGCATAGGGGAGGTTCGCCGCACCCTCGGTGGTGGGACCGTCGTAGCCACGGATGAAGGGGCTCGCGAGCCGATGCGACCACACCACCGGCAGGCCCCGCTCGTCCACACCGCCCTGCAGCACGTTGTGCGCCACCGGACGGTACCAGCCCGCCCGCACGTCGTCGGTGCGCGACCACACCACCTGCACCGGGCCGTCCACGGCCTTGGCCACGTGCAGCGCGTCCTCCACGTAGTCCGTGTGGGACCGGCGCCCGAAGCCACCGCCGAGCATGGTGGAGTGCACCCGGATGGAGGACTCGGGCAGCCCCGTGACCTTCGCCGCCGCCTTCACGCACGCGGTGGGGCTCTGGGTGGCCACCCACAGGTCGCAGCCCCCCTCGGTGACGCGGGCGGTGCACGACAGTGGCTCCATGGCCGTGTGGGCCAGGTAGGGAGCATCGTAGGTGGCGGCCAGCGTCTTCGTGGCCCCCTCGATGCCGCGGGCCACGTCGCCCCGGGCCCCCTCGGCCTTCTTCGCCCCGGCCAGCGCCTCCACGCACGCCTGGCGCACCTGCTCCGACGACAGCGAGGGGTGCGGGCCCTCGCTCCAGCGGATCCGGTCGCGCAGTGCCTCGCGGCCCTTCAGCGCGGCCCAGGTGTGCTCCGCCACCACCGCCACACCGCTGTCGACGGTCACCACGTCCACCACACCCCGAACCGCCCGAGCGGCGGTGTCGTCCACCTCGGCCACCGTGCCGCCGAAGGTGGGGCTGCGCTCGATGGAGGCGAAGCGCATGCCCTCGGGCAGGCGCACGTCGAGACCGAAGACGGCCGTGCCGTCGACCTTCGACGGCACGTCCAGGCGCGGCATCGGCCGGCCCACGTAGCGTGCCGGTCCCGCGCGCAGCGCAGGCGAGGTCGGCATCGGCTGGCGAGACGCGCCCTCGGCGAGCTGACCGAAGCTGGCCGAGCGCCCCTCGGGGCCCGTCACGCGGCCTGCCACGGCCTCGCACTGGGCTACGTCCACGCCCCACTCCGCCGCAGCGGCGCCCACCAGCATCTCCCGCGCGGCCGCTGCGGCCAGGCGCGTGGGCTTCTCGCCATGTCGGATCGAGGTGCTGCCCCCCGTGCTCTGACGCCCGAAGGTGGCCTCGTCGGCAGGCGCATGGAACACCTGCACGGCGTCCCACTCGAGGCCGAGCTCGTCCGCCAGGATCTGGGCCAGCGCGGTGTGCACGCCCTGCCCCATCTCCGCCTCCGGCACCGAGAGCTGCACCGCGCCGTCGGCGCCGATGCGCACCCAAGCCGAGACGTCCTGCCCCGCACCGGGCACGGGCACGTTGGCCTGCGACACCGTTCCCGCCGGCGCCGTCGCCATCTCCCGCCGCAGGCAGCCTGGCAACGTGAAGCCCAGCACCAGGGCCCCTCCGCCCGCTCGCAGAAACGTGCGTCGATCCATCACGACGCTCCCGTGGCGGCGCGGTGGATGGCCCGCCGGATCCGGTTGTAGGTCCCACAGCGGCACAGGTTGGCCGACATGGCGGCGTCGATGTCGTCGTCGGTGGGAGTCGGGTTCGTCGCCAGCAGGGCCGCTGCCGTCATGATCTGCCCCGACTGGCAGTAGCCACACTGGGGCACCTGCTCGGCCACCCAGGCCTCCTGCAGCGGATGGAGCGTGTCGGTCCTCAGCCCCTCGATGGTGGTCACCGCGCGCCCCTGAGCACCGCTCACGGGCATCAGGCACGCCGCCACCGCAGAACCGTCCACGTGCACCGTGCACGCTCGGCACTGACCCATGCCACACCCGTACTTGGTGCCCGTGAGCTCCAGCAGGTCGCGCAGCACCCACAGCAGCGGCATGTCGGGCTCGGCCTCCACCGTCACCTCGCGCCCGTTCAGCTCGAAGCGGTGGGTGCTCATAGGTCCGCCACCAGCGACTCCGTGGTCTCCCACAGGCGCTCCACCATCGCCTCGTCTCGCCCGAACGCGCTCGGCCGTGCCTCGTTGCAGTCCTCGAAGTACCGGCCCGTGACGCCGGACAGCGAGGGATGGGTCGCCACGTAGGTCTGCGTGGCCGCTCCCTGGCCCACGTTCTTCAGGAACGCGACCGGGGCCACGGTGTTCAGCAGCGCGCGCATGGGTGCGGGCATGTGGCGGCCGAGGTTGGTGGCGATGACGCCGGGGTGCACCGCATTGGCCGTCTGGCCCTCGGGCAGCCGCTTGGCCAGACCCGTGGCGAACAGCACGTTGGCCAGCTTCGACTGGCCGTAGGCCCCCCAGGCCGAGTAGTGCTCGTCGCCCGACAGGTCGTCGAAGCGGATCCCCTGGCGGTAGGGCCCGCGATGGGCCGAGCTCGACAGCATCACCACCCGCCCGTCCTCGGTCAGCTCGTCGAGGAGCCCCGTGATCAGGATGTGGTGCCCCACGTGGTTCGTGAGGAACTGCATCTCCAGCCCGTGCTTCTTCTCGCGCGTGGGCAGCGCCATGATGCCGGCGTTGGCCACGATGCCGTCGAGCGGATGGCCCAGGGCCTTCACCGCTTCGACCGACGCGCGCACCGAGTCGGGCTCCGACAGCTCGCAGGCCACCCCCACCGCATCGCCCGACACCGAAGCGCAGGCCGCATCAGCCTTCTCCTGGGTGCGCGCACAGCCGAGCACGCGCGCCCCCCGCATCGCCAGCACCCGCATCGTCTCCAGCCCCAGCCCCGAGTTGCTGCCGGTGACGAGGTAGGTCTTGCCGGACAGATCGAGCCCGGCGGTGACGTCCTCGGCGCTCGAGTTGTAGCCGAAGCCGCTCTCTCCGGTGCGTTGAAACCAGCCGTAGATGGACATGATCTAGGCCTTCGACGCGGGAATGGTGCGCAGGTACGAGGTGTGGGCGGTGAAGTCGCCGAAGCGCTCGCGGGCCTCGTCGTCCGACACGCTGGGCGCCACGATGACGTCGTCACCGGCCTTCCAGTCGGCCGGAGTGGCGAGCTGCTTGTGGGCCGTGAGCTGCAGGCTGTCGATCACGCGCAGCAGCTCGTCGAAGTTCCGTCCGGTGCTCGCGGGGTAGGTCAGGGTGAGCTTCACGGTCTTGTCGGGCGCGATCACGAACACCGACCGCACCGTCAGCGTGTTGTCGGCGTTGGGGTGGATCATGTCGTAGAGCGTGGCCACCGTGCGGTCCGGGTCCCCGACGAGGGGGAAGTTCAGCGCATGGCCCTGGGTGCGCTCGATGTCGCCAGCCCAGGCGTGGTGGTCCTCGACGCTGTCGACGGACACGCCGATGATCTTGGTGTTCCGCGACGCGAAGGCCTCCTTCAGCGCCGCTGCACGACCGAGCTCCGTGGTGCACACCGGTGTGAAGTCCTTGGGATGGCTGAACAGCACGCCCCAACTGTCGCCCAACCAGCTGTGGAAGGAGATCTCTCCCTCGGTGGTGGGGGCGGTGAAGTCCGGGGCGGTATCTCCGAGACGAATGGCCACGTTGCCTCCTGCGCCGGGTGCCGTAACGTCACGGAGAGACGGTCGAACGCCCGTGCTAGCGTTGCCCCATGTGGACCCTGCTGCTCGCGTGCACCGCCGCCCCGCCTCCCACCGCAGTCCCCGAGCCCGTCGCGGCGCCTGCCGTGGAGCCGCGGACCTATGCCACCTCTCCGAAGCTGCTGGAGCGGTTCGACACGTGGCTCGAGCCCATCGATCCCTTCCGGATCCTCGGCAACGTCTACTACGTCGGGAGCGCCGGCCTGGGCAGCTACCTGATCACCTCCGACGAGGGTCACGTGCTGCTCGATGGCGGGCTCCCCGAGAACGCGCCCATGATCGCGTCGAGCATCGAGGCGCTGGGGTTGTCGCTCGGCGACGTGAAGTGGCTGCTCAACAGCCATGCCCACCTGGACCACAGCGGCGGCCTCGCCGAGCTGAAGCGTCGCACCGGTGCGGTGCTGGTGGCCAGCGAGGGCGATCGCTCCGCCCTCGAGGGGGGTCACCACCTGGGCTCGGAAGACGACCCCATGTTCGCCATGCCACCCGTTCAGGTGGACCAGGTGCTGTCGGACGAGCAGCCCGTGGTGCTGGGCGCCGTCTCCCTCGTGCCCCACGTCACCGCGGGCCACACCCGCGGCTGCACCTCGTGGTGGCACACCACCGAGCACGAGGGAACGTCCTACGACGTGATGTTCTTCTGCAGCGCCACGGTGGCCGGCAACCGGCTCGTCGCACCCGAGCAATACCCAGGCATCGCCGCCGACTACGAGGCCACCTTCGAGCGTATCGGCACCTGGAAGCCCGACGTGTTCCTGGCCAACCACCCCGAGTTCTTCGACATGGCCGCGAAACGCCGCGCCCTGCTCTCGGGAGATCCGCTGGCCTTCGTGGACGCCGAGTCGTTCGGGCCGTTCGCCAGCAAGCTCGAGCAGCGGTTCCGCCAGACCCTCGACAAGCAGCGCTCCCGTGCGGCGTCCACCTCCCCCGCTACCGCGCCGGACTCGCGCTGAAGAAGTCGCTGCCGCCGCCCAGCGTCACCTCGCTGGGACCGCTCGGTCGATCCGACCCGCGGTGGGAGATCCACCCGGCAGAGCCGTCCCACGCGCCTGATCCGTGCTGTGCGTCCACGTGCAGCCACGTCTCGTCCCACTCGTCTGGATCGTGGTTCGGCGCGTAGGTCCCCTGCAGCTCTCCCACCCCCAGCCGCGCCGACCACCGGCCCAAGTCCACCGTGTCTGCTGCCATGGTGAGCTCCCACACCTCGTCGAAGTCCGGCGCAGACTGCATCGTGACGGTGATGGGGATCTCCCACTGGAACGGGCCACAGCGAACCGCAGGCGCCCCCGGGGCCGGCCCCGTCTTGGGTCCGCTACCCGTGTCGACGACCTCGACGTACACGAGCTCCACCGGCCCTGCCACCTCGAGCCCCAGCGTGAGGGGCTGCCCCGCGAAGTCACCCTCGAAGGTCCCCATCTGCACGTCGATGACGTCCTGGGCCGAGTGGCCCACGCCGTCGGGCACCCAGGCGAGATCCGCCACAGTCACCCGATCCACCTCCTGGCACTGTGCGGGAATCAAGGATCCCGACTGCCCTCCTTGATTGCCCCCACGGGTGGGATCGTCGGCTGCGGTCCCCACCTCGCAGGCCGCGAGCATTGGACCAGCAAACAGTGTGATGGCCAGCGTCTTCACGGTGCCTCCTTCGTGCCCTCTGCCTCCAACATCGCCGGGCGCCGGCCACGACACAAGGCCGAACCCTCTCGATTCTGCATTTTCTGGGTGCCAGATCCGCGACACATGGAGCAATATCGAACACATGAACTACGACGATGCAGCAAAACAGCTCCTTCGCGCCCTTCGCGGATCCCGGAGCCAGCGAGCCTTCTCCCGGCGCCTCGGGTTCACGGGCAACCCCGTGGCCAGCTGGGAGGCCGGGCGCCGCTTCCCGACGGCCGACGGTACCTTCGCCGCCGCTCGCGTGGCGGGCATCGACGTGGCGGCCGCTGTGCGAAGCTTCCACGCCGAAGCCGCCGAAGCCTTCGGCGTGGGGGATACGGCCGGCGTGGCCCGGTGGCTCGATGCGCTGCGGGGCCAGCTGAGTCGCGCCGAGGTCGCCCGCCGCGCGGATCTGTCGCGCTTTGCGGTCACCCGCTGGATGAACGGGGTGACCCGCCCCCGCCTGCCCGCGTTCCTGACCCTGGTGGACGCGCTCACGGGCCGCCTCGCCGATCTGGTGAGCGCGCTGGTCCCCATCGAGCAGGTCCCCGCCCTACGCGACCAGCACGCGCGGGTGCACGCCTCGCGGCGGCTCGCCTTCGAGCAGCCGTGGACGGAGGCGGTGGTCCGCATCCTGGAGTGCAACCCGGGCGTGCGCGCAGATCGGGTGGCGACGTGCCTGGGCATCTCCGAGGACGAGGCACAGGACTGCCTGCAAGCCCTCCTGGCGGCGGGCGTGGTGGCCCGCCGACGCGGCACGTTCAGGGCCCGTGGAGTGCTCACCGTGGACACCCGAGACGCCCCCACCGCCATGCGTGATCTCAAGTCCCACTGGGCCAGCTTGGGGGTGCGGCGCGCCCGAACGCCCCGCCCGGGCGACCTCGTCTCCTACAACGTGATGTCGGTCTCTCGGCGGGACCTCGAGCGTATTCGCCAGCTGCACATCGACTACTTTCGAGCGGTACGAGCGGTGGTCGCCGAGTCCACTCCCGAGGTCGCAGCCATGATCAACGTGCAGCTACTGGGCTTGCATGACGATCCCCCGATCACGTAGCTTCGCACGTTGGGAGGGACCGCAAGATGCCGACGACCGCTGTTACGGGTCTGTCCCCTCCAGGCGCGATCCAATGCCTTAGGGCCCTGTGATGCCCCGACCTTCCGAGGGAATCACGATTCGCCACCTGACACAGGTGGAGTGGGGCCCCCGCGGAGCCCACGTGCACCTGGAGCTGTCGGACGGCAGCCGGCGCAGCGCCTTCGTGCCCACCGCGGCCGTGAAGGCGGCCCGTCGCGGTGCGGCGATGAACGTCGAGGCGCTGCCCACCGATGGAGGTCGCCCCTTCGGGCGCCTGGGCTCCGAGCTCGCCGCTCGGGTCGCCGCTGGCCCGGTGACGTCGCCGTCGGTGGCGCGGCTGAAAGCCCTGCGCATGGATGACGCAGCCACCGAGATCCTCGACGAAGACCTGCAGCCGGTGAACGCACCTCGGCGGCGCAGCTCGGGGTTCCGCAACGCGCTGGGGTGCCTGGCGCTCGGCGGCTTCTTCCTGCTGGGCGCGCTGACCGTGGGCGCGGCGCTGCTCCTGGTGAGCTGACGCGCGCAGGCCCGCGCACACTCGCGCACACCGCGCGTCTCCTGGATGGTTCAACCTCGCGAATGGGCTGCTCGGTGCGGCACACCGCCTGCAATCCACCAGGCAGGAGGACGCACCACCATGACCCCTTCCCGAACCACGGGCTCCTCGATCGCACTGCTTCCCGCGCTGGCCTTGCTGGCCTCTGGATGCTGCGGCTTCGGTGACGTCGAGTGCCCCGACTCCGGGCTCGACACGGGCCTGCCCCCCGACACCACGACCGAGCCCGACAGCTCCACCGAGCCCCCCCACAGCTTCCCCTTCGGCGACCCGGCGGACTTCCCCGACGACATCGCAGCAGAGGAGGAGCAGTACGCCCGCGACATGGCCTTCTTCGAGGCTCGCCGCGAGGCCTACCAGGCCACCGGTGCTATCCCCACCGTGCCGCCCTCGCTGTCGGACGATCCCGAGGATCCCCAGTTCGAGTTCGCTGGCTACATGCGCATCGCCACGGCCGACGAGCAGGAGCGCGACCGCCTCGCCCGCGAAGACAAGGAGCCTGCGGAGCCGAGCCGAGAGGAGCTGGCCGAAGAGGATCGCGAGCTGTACGAGGACGAGCTCGCGGGTACCTTCGTCAACGACGCAGGCGAGATGTGGGACTGGCTCCCGCGCGACCTGAAGGGATCCCTCGAGGCCGAGCGGGCCGCCCGCGGAGACGTGGACACCCGGGCCGCCGACGAGTCGCACTATCTGCAGGAGGAGGTGGAGCTGCAGGGCCTGCGCGCCGTGCTCGGCGGGGACGGGCGCTCGATGCGGTCGGCCTACAGCGGCCACGACATGACCCGGTTCCCCTGGCGCGTGATCGGATCCCTCGAGACCAACGGAAAGCCACGCGACCAGACCCCTGTGGGTCGCTGCACTGCGTCGAAGTACGGGGAGCGACACCTGTTGTCTGCAGCCCACTGTGTGTTCTCCGAGGGAGGCGGCGAGGGCAGCCTCAAGACCCGCGACTGGTGGCCCGGAGCCGACGGGATCCACGACGTGAACGACGGCGGGGACCCCACACCGAATGGCTACAAGAACATCCAGTGGTACTACTACGACAAGAAATATGTGGAGAACGGCTGGGACACGCGCGACTTCGTGGTTCTGGTACTCTACGACAACGCGAACAGCTGCTCCTTCGGCGGACTGGGCTATCGCGTGGACTACTCCCTGGCGGGCACCGACCACTGGAACTTCGGCTACCCCTTGCACAGCAAGGAGTGCCCGAGCTCCTCCCCCGTCGCCGACGATCAGTGCAAGGGATCGATGTGGGGCATGAAGGCCGAGATCGACTCCACCAGCGTGTCGTACGTGTTCCACGACCACGACACCAACGAGGGCCAGAGCGGCTCGCCCATCTACGACTACAACGGCGGCAACCGCCAGATCGTGGCGCACGTGAAGGGCACCTGGACCGGCTCCGACAACCGCGGCATCAAGCTGCGCAGCCGCGTCTTCGACTTCATGCAGTCCGCCCGCGAGAAGTTCCCCAGCAGCCACTGCGACTGGTAGCGTTCCTCGCTCCGTGGAGGTCCAGATGTTCTTGGTCGTCGATGACCTGCTCTCCTCGGCCGAGGCCCAGCAGTGTCGACAAGCCGTGCTCACCCTGCCTTTCGACGAAGGTCGGCAGACCGCCGGTCGCTTCGGCCAGACCAGCAAGCGCAACGGCCAGCTCCGCGCAGACACCTTCGACGAGGGGCGCAAGGAGCTGCTGGATCGCATGATGACGCACCCCGAGGTGTCGGTTCGGGTGCGTCCGGGCCGTGCGCTGGCGCCCGTCATCAACCGCTACGAGGTGGGCGACGGCTACGACTGGCACACCGACAACCCCATCCAGTCCGGCATCCGCGCCGACATCTCCTACACCCTGTTCCTGTCGGAGCCCGACAATTACGACGGCGGCGAGCTGGTGGTGCGCACGCCGGACGGCGAGCGGGTCTTCAAGCTGGCTGCCGGCAGCGCCGTCTTCTACGACTCCGCCGCCCTGCACCGAGTGCAGCCCATCACTCGCGGGCAGCGCCTGGCGGCCATCGGCTGGGTGCAGAGCATGTTCCGCGAGCCTCGCGACCGCGAGCTCATGGCCACGCTGCGGCGCGCCATCGAGCAGGTCGAGGCCCTCGAGGATCAGCGCGAGTTGTTCCTGTCGCTGTGCAGCGTGGAGGCAGAGCTGGGTCGACGCTGGGTCCAGCCTGGGTAGGGTGGGCGGCATGATCCTGCAGACCGAACGACTCACCATCCGGCGCCTCACCGACGGCGACGTCGATGCCTTGTTCACCGTGTACGGCGACGCCGAGGCCATGCGCTGGGTGGACGACGGCCAGCCCATCCCCTTCGAGGACTGTGGACGCTGGATCGAGATCACCCTGCGCAACTACGCCACCCGGGGCTACGGCATGTTCGCGCTGGAGCTACGCCACACGCCCGGGGTGTGCGGCTTCATGGGGCTCGTGCACCCCGGCAGCCAGCCCGACGCCGAGCTGAAGTACGCGCTACGGCGCGAGGTGTGGGGGCAGGGCCTGGCCACCGAGGCCGCCGCCGCCTTGCTGCAGTACGGCACCACCACCTTCGGCCTGACGCGCATCATCGCCACCATCGCCCCCCAGAACCTGGCCTCGCGCCGGGTGCTGCTGAAGGTGGGCATGCAGCCCGAGGGCATCGTCACCCACGACGACGGCTCTCAGACGGAGACGCTGGCCTGGGATGCAGGGGCGCGAGGCTGACCCGCACCTCGCGTGGAACGACACGGCAGAGCCGCTCGCGCACCACGATGGCCTCCCCGCAGGGAAGCCCGAACCGCGCATGCTCCGGCAAGCTGTCCATCACACCGCGCACGGCCACGTCGGGATGGGACCACAGCTCGTCCCACGAATCAGCACCGGATCCGGAGAGCTCCGCGCACCAGCGACCCGAGTAGATCGCTGCGTCTGCTCGCTGCATGGAGGGGGACAGGACGAGCCGAACGTCGCCGGTGAGAAGAGTCGGGTGCCGCAGGCGCTCGAACAGTCCCTGGACAGCCGCCCCGCGCGCGGCGTCGAGGCCCCCGAACAACGTGCTCGGCAACGACTCCGACGCCTCCTTGGCCTCCTTCAGCCCCACGCCCGTGAGCCGCCGGATCTCCTTGATCGCGTTGAGCTTCAACCCTGGGTCGTAGGCCTCGAGGATCACCTCGTAGCGATGGAGCGCCCACCTCATCCACTGCAGATCCGTCGTGTGCACCGCACGCGCGAGCACCTCCCAAGCCGCGTCGGGCTCACGGCCCGCCGCGAAGTCCAGATCCGCGCGCACCAGCGCTGCCCGCGCATCCCCCTGCGTGTCGAGCCAGTCGGCGTACACTTGCCGAGGAGCAGCCTCCAGGGGCTCGGCGCGGATCCGCTCCACCAGCGACCGCTCAGCGTCGTCCACCCGCCCTCCCGCGCCACCCACCCCACGTAACGGTCGACAGGCTAGTGGGACCTCGGTCCCAGGAGGACACACGATGACGCTGCTGTGGGCTGCCCTCGCGGCGGCCGGGCCCCCCGGACAGGCCTGCCTGCACGACCACACCCCCGACGATCTACAGATCACCGCCGAGCGCCACCACGAGCGCGTGGTGTTGAAGATCGAGGTGCCCTGCGGCCTGCACGTCTACGGCAGCAAGGAGCCCCACGGGATGCCGCCGCAGGTCACGGTGAACGGCGAGCCCGTGCCCGCACGCGTGCCCAAGGGACGCCGGGTGGTGGTGGACCCGGAGCTGCCGGCGTCGTACTGGCTCGAGGGCACCGTGCGCATCGAGGCGAAGACCGCGGCCCACGCTGGCGAGATCGAGCTGCAGGCCTGCTCCAAGAGCCTGTGCTACCCGCCCGAGCGCTCTTCCTGGCGCGCTCCGTAGGCTGCGGGGGGCACGCCCACCGCATCGTGGAAGTCGCGCACGAAGTGCGCCTGATCGAAGTACCCCAGCGACAGCGCGAGCTGCGCCTGATCGATGCGCGCTCCCGCTGCCAGGCGCGCCGCCGCCTCCTGCAGCCGATGCCGGCGCAGCACCGCCTTGGGAGACACGCCCACGTACCGCCGCAGCCGTCGCTGCAGCGTGCGCAGGGAGCATCCCGCTGCCTTCGCCCATGCATCCGCGCGAAGCAGCTCGGCGCGCTCCGCCGCCAGCGCCATCCAGCCGTTCACCTCGTCCATGGCGTCGTAGGGGGCGGGGTGCAGCGCCCTTAGGCAGTCGTCGAGCCAACGCGCCCGCGCCTCGTCGTCGTCGGCCGTGCGCAGCGCCTCGTGGGCGTCGGTGGCCACGAGCCCCAGCCGCGCCGAGGCGTCCTCGGTCACGTCGCGCAGCGCGATCATCGGCCGAGGCCAGAACGCATACAGCCCGCCCGGCTCGAACAGCACCCCCACCACCGACCCGCGCCCGTCCAAGGTGCGGTCGAAGCGCCGGGTCTGCACCCCGCTGAGCACGAGGACGTCGGCCTCGAACACCAGATTCGCCGCCGGCACCGGCAGCACGGACTGGGTGTGGGGCGCTCCGAGGTCCCAGTCGATCAGCCAGTAGTGCCGCACGAAGGGGGCCAGCGACGGATCGGGGGCCAGCCGACGAACCCGCAGCGCCCGCTGTGCCGCTCGCCCATCCAGCACCGCCCCTCGCGGCTCCGGCATCGTCGGGCGCTCCTCCGCCATCACCCCCCTCCGGATCCGGGGGCGAGCCCGCGCCACACCAGCTCCACGCGGCGCGACAGCTCCCGGGTGTCCCGCCCCGCCCCCTCGCCCAGCAGCGCATGCGCCACCGCTGCGTCGTGGGCCACCGACACCAGGAGCCGAGCCGTCAGCGACAGATCGCCGTGCACCTCCAGCAGCCCGCGCTCCGCCAGCCGCTCGAGGCGCTGCGACACCTGTGCCACCAGCTGCTGATGCAGGCTCAGGTGGTGTCCCGAGAGCAGCCGCTCCGAGGCCGCGGGGTGAGCCATCAGCCGCAACACGTTGGGCAGCGTCTCGTCGAGCCACGACGCCACCGCCTCGCACAGCTGCCCGAGGTGCACGAGCCCCGAGGTGGCCTCCTCGGGATCGGGCCACCCCGAGGTGTCGGGCCCAGAAGGCGCCAGAGCCTGGAAGAACAGGTCGTCCTTGCTGCCGAAGCGCTGGTAGAGCGTGGCCGTGGACAGCCCCACCTCGGCCGCCAGCTCCCGCACCGACAGGTCGTGACCGCGCCGCAGGAAGAGGGCGCGAACCCGCCGCACCACCTCGTCGTCGGACACCGTCTTGGTTCGGCCCACACCGCCTCCGACCTCCCCCTATTCGAGCCGCATCCCCTCGTGCACCGGTTGTCGCACGGCGCGACGAGCCGGCAGCCACACCGCCACCGCACCCACCAGCACCAGTGCAACCGCCCACACCACAGGCGCCGTCGGATCCATCACCAGCGGCACCGTCACGTTCAGCCCGTGCTCCGACAGCACCCGAACCACCAGCGCCGACAGCGGCACCATCAGCGCCACGCTGGCCACCCAGGCGATCCCAGCCACCGTCGCGCCCTCCGCCACGACGAGCCCCGCCACCGTGCCCGAGGTGCCTCCCACCGCCTTCACGATGCCGATCTCGCGGGTGCGCTCCAGCACGCTCGCCGACAACATCGTGGCCAGCGACAACCCGCCCACGGCCACGCTGCCCAGCGACAGCGCCCCCAGCACCGCCAGCAGGATCCCCAGGTGCTCGGCGATGGCGTTCCCGAGCTGCCGCACGTCCATCACCAGCAGCGGGAAGAAGCCAGCCTGCACCAGCGCCTGCTCCACCGCCGTCGCCAGCCGGCTCGGCTCCGTGGCACCGGCCACCAGCCGCATCGCGGCCATGCGCTCGGCGTCACCGGTCAACGCCGCCACCACCGCAGGCCCCGTGTACAGCCCGGGAGGGGCCACCTCGTCCACCACGCCCACCACCCTCACCCGTCGCCGCCCCGCCGGCGCTCGAAGCACCAGGGTGCGCCCCAGGGCCACCTCGGGGTGGCGGCTCACCAGCACGCGGTTCACCACGGCCTCTTCACTCGAGCGCAGCCAGCGTCCGCGCACCACCTGGGGCGGCGCGAACCCCGCGGGCGGCGACTGCACCGCCACGCGCGAGGTGGCCGTGCCGTCGGCGCGCACCACGCTGGCCAGGGCCAGGCCCCAGGGAGCTGCGCTCGCAGCCCCCTCCCCGAGCGCCACTGCCACCATCGCAGCCGGATCCGCAGGTCGCTGCAGGCGGACCTCCACGTCGTCCGCACGCTTCGCCACCTCAGCCTGCACCACCGCCTCGAGGCTCCGCTGCACGTTGACGGTGGTCATCAGCGCAGCACCACCCACCGCCAGGCACACCACGGTCCCCAGCACGCGCGCCGGGCGCGCCAGCAGGGAGCGCAGGGCCAGGGCCGCGCGGGGCGAGCGCGGCCAGCCGCGGATCCGAGCGGAGGCCACCGCCGGTCGCAGGCCCTCCGCCACGGACGCCCGAACGGCACGCCACAGCGGGGGCCCCGCGGCCGCCACCGGGACCCCCCAACAGATCGACAGCGCCGCCAACACCACGCTCCCCGGCGGGGCCAGGGACGGATCCCCCAGGTTGAGCTGCTCCGCGGCCATGCCGGCGAAGGCACGCCCCAGCGCCAGCGCAGGACCCACCCCCAGCAGCACGCCAATCGCCGCGGGGAGCGCCACGAAGCCCAGCAGCACCACCGCCACCTGCCAGCTGCGCGCGCCCAGCGACTTCATCACCGCCACCTCGCGACGGTGCAGCGCCACCCGCGACGCCGCCAGGTTGGCCGTGAGCAGCGCCGCCAGCACCAACGCCACCGCACCGAACACGCTCACCAAGGCCAACAGCGCGTCCACGTGATCCTGGTGTGGATGGCGCCGCAGCGGCGCCTCCACGCGCAGCACATCGATCCCCGAGTCCCGAAGCGCGCCCACGACACCAGCCGACACCTCGGCCGGAACTGCATCGTCGTGGAGTAGCAGGCGCACCTCGTCGAGCCCTGCGCCGAGCCCCCACGCCCGTGCCGTCCGTGTCGTCACGAACACCGGCGCGTTGTCGTCCTGCCACGCTGGCGCGACAGAGCCGTCGTGCACCGTTCCCGACACGCGGACGTGGGCGTCCAGGCCAACGGCCCGCACGTGCAGCGAGTCCGCCGAGCCCACCACCGGCAGCGCCGATCGCTCCAGCGCCAGCGTTCCCTCGGGTGGAGGCCACGCACCCGTGTCGGGCACCACCCGTGACACCGGCAGGTCGTCGAAGTCCTCCACCACGAACAGCAGCAGCGGTCGCCAGGACCCATCCGGCGACCGCACGCGGCCGCGGACCAACCGACGCGTCGTCACCGCGGCCACGCCCTGCACCTGGGACAGATCCGGCAGCTGCGCCGTGTGGAAGGGCGCAGCCGTGGTCACCACGACGTGCGGCGGCACCGCCGCCAGGAAGCTCTGGGGCACCTCGCGGCGCAGCACCGCGCTCGCCACCGTCATCGCACCCAGACACGCCGTCGCCACCGCCACCGCCGCCACCAGCACCCCCGCACGGCCTGGCGCATGCCGCAGATCCGCGACGATCTTGAGCAGCAGCCCCCTCACGACACCACCCCCACGTCCGTGACCACGCGTCCGT
This sequence comes from Myxococcales bacterium, assembly GCA_019634415.1. Classification (GTDB taxonomy): domain Bacteria; phylum Myxococcota_A; class UBA796; order UBA796; genus DRPG01. The sequence continues at coordinate 39,843 of JAHQVJ010000214.1, read as the reverse complement.
CCACCAGCTGCACCGTGCGATCCGCACGAGCCGCCACCGCCGGATCGTGCGTGACCACCACCAAGGTCGCTCCCCGCTGCACCACCGCATCGAAGGCGTCCAGGACGCGCCCTGCCGAGGCCGAGTCCAGGTTGCCCGTGGGCTCGTCCGCCACCACCAGGCTCGGCTCGTTGGCCAGGGCCCGCGCGATGGCGGCGCGCTGCTGCTGCCCGCCGCTCACCTGGGACGGAAGCCGATCCGCGAGATCCGCCAGCCCCACCTCCCCCAGCAGTGCCCGCGCCCGGTCCGAGCGCTGCGCACGAGGCACCGCGCCCACCACGTCCATGGCGAAGCGCAGGTTCTCCAGCAGCGACAGGGAAGGCAGCAGCTGGAAGAACTGGAAGACCACGCCCACGTGTGTGCCGCGGAACCGGGCCAGCCCGTCCTCGTCGAGCGCACCCAGGTCCTGACCCGCCACCTCGAGCCGGCCCTCCGTGGGCCTGTCCAGCCCGCCCACCAGGTTCAGCAGCGTGGACTTGCCGCTGCCCGACGGCCCCGTCAGCGACACGTAGGCGCGCTGCGCCACCTGCAGATCCAGCTGGCGCAGCACGCAGGGCCCCTCCGGGGCGTAGCGCTTGCTCACTCCTCGCAGTCGAATCACGATGCCTCCAAATAAACGGACGACCGTTTATATAAGAGATCGCCACCCCAGCGCCACTGTCGTGGATCTCCAAGCACGCAGACACAGACACGGTCTACACTTCCACACCCTCCAGGAGGAGAACCATGGGTCGCGCAGCCGGAACCTTCGACGTCACCCTCACGCCCCAGGAAGGCGGCAGCGGGTTCGGCCGCATGCACATCGACAAGACCTTCCACGGCGACCTCACCGGTCCCGCCGAAGGGCAGATGCTCATGACGCGCCACGACGGCGGCTCGGCGGCCTACGTCGCCCTAGAGCAGGTCCGGGGCAGGCTGGCCGGCCGAACGGGGACCTTCGAGCTGGTGCATCGCGGGTTGATGCGTCGAGGGGAAGGCGAGCTGTCGGTGGCCATCGTGCCCGACTCCGGAACGGGCGCGCTGAAGGGCATCACGGGCCAGATGACGATCGACATCGCCAGCGACGGCACGCACAACTATGTGCTGGAGTACGTCCTGCCGGAGTAGTGTCCAGCGACATGCAGCTCTCCCTGGTCCACGAGGACACCCTGCACACCGCACACGACGCCCGTCTCATGCTGGACGCGGCGACTCCCTTCACGGGATTCGTGTGCTCGGACGAGCCACAGCTGCAGATCGGCTTCGTCGAGGCGGGGTGGCCACGAGGGCCTCAGATGAGCTGGGACGCCGACGGGATCCACCAATGGTACGCGTCGCGGCCCACGAGCGAGTCCCACGGCCCGGAGTGGCTGTGGTACCCCTCCGGCCAACCGCGCCGAGACACCTGGCACCACGGCCACCTCGTGATCCGAGATCGACGCTGGGCGGAGGACGGCACGCTCCTGGGCGACGACGCCCTGAGCACTGCCGATGCGGAGCGGCTGAACCAGCTGGTCCGCCGAAACCCAGTGGCAGGGTTGTGGATTCCCGACGGCGGCGACGGGCTGGCTCCCCACCCCTACAACCCACGCCTCTTCGGCATCGCTCCCCTGCCCTCCGCGCTCCTGGCACCGACCGACACCGACGACCTACGCAGGCTGTCCAGCAGCCTGCTGGCGCAGTGGCACAGACCCACGCTGGCGCTGTCCGGGACCGACAGGGACGTGAGCGCCACGCTGGCCTCCCGTCTCGCCGCACGGCCCGACGACGCCGACGCCTGGCAGGTGCTCGCCGACTTCCTGGCGTCGCGAGACGATCCGCGGGGAGAGGCCATGATCCACCTCGGGCGACTCCTGGACGACGTGCCGGTGGACGACGCGCTGCGCTCGGCCCACGTGCTCACGCCGCTGTCGGACTGGCGTCTGCCCATCGCCGAGGCGGCCTGGCATCGCGGCGATCGCGCAGGCCTCGACCGCTGCCTGGCGGAGCTCGGCGTGCGACTCCCCGAGGCCACGCAGCGCACGCTGGAGCGCCGACTGCGCCAGGTCAACCGCCTGTGCCCCGATGCCCCCCTGACCCTGGGTCAGGTGCTGGCGGCAGTGCATCGCCAGTGCACGACCCAGGCCTCGCCCATGGCCACCGCCACGCCCACCCGGCTCGGCGCGGGACCCCGCGTCGCGCGCGCCGCTCAGTGCCTCGCCGTGCGCATGGACGCTCGCACGCTGGGGATCGCCGTGGTCCCCACGGAGCCCGAGGCCAGCCCCGATCAGCGCCTGCCGGGCTGGGTCGCGCGCTGCGGCTCGGACAGGGGCACCCAGCCCATCGAGTGGATGAGCAGGCACTCCGGCCACGTCCTGGTGCGCCGCTGCGAGCCCACGATCCTGGCCGGCACGTTGCCCATCCCGGAGCAGACCTACGGTCTGTACCGCGCCCGAGCCCGGCTGCAGACCCGCACGGTGGCTCGTTCCTCGATCACTGGACGTTGAGCACGAAGGTGCCGTCCGACAGGTCGTAGCCGTCCACCACCAGGATCACGGTCTGATCGGCGACGAGGTCCACAGACACCAGCGAGTTGCGCATCAGCCCCTGCGCATCGTCGTTGCAGGCCAGCACCGTGCCACCGCACGTGTCGAAGACCAAGAGCACGGTGTCGAAGTCGGATCCCACGGTGTGGAAGGTGTACACCCCGTCCTCGGGCGCCGTGAACGACAGGCTGAAGTCCGAGGCGCGGCTCTCGGCGCACTCCTTCGGCGGCGTGACCTGATCGGGTAGACCGAAGGTGCTGTCCGTCAGTGTGCCTGGCACCTTGGTGAGATCGGAGCGGGGGCAGACGTCCACGCACCAGGCGTCGCCCGCGCAGTCCGCGTCCCAGCAGTCCACCGCTCCGTCGAAGTCGTTGTCGAGCTGATCGGTGCAGTCCTCGATGCACAGCGGCAGCGATGCACAGTCCGGATCCCGACAGTCCAGCAGCATGTCCAGGTCGTCGTCGATCCCGTCGTCGCAGACCTGCTCCGTGAGCGGCGCCTCCCGAACCGTGAGCTCGAAGGTGCCCGACTCTGGCTGCCCGATCGGCAGGTGATCGAATCCGTCCACCTGCACCACCAGCTCTTGTCCCGCCGTCATGGGCACGAGCAGCGACTCGGTGGCGCTCCCCTCCCCCGGCGAGGTGAGATCCACACAGCCCAGGCCGCTCCCCCGACATCCGTCCTGGGCGTACAGCACCACGTCGAAGTCGTCGGAGGTGGCCTCGAACACGAAGCCCGCGTCGAAGGGCGCCACGAACCGGTAGCCCGCGTCCTCGGCGCGCACTCCGCCGCACGCCCCCGCCACGTCGTTGGCGGATCCCACCGTGGTGCCCGCGACCATGATGGGCAGCTCTCCCACCAGCTCACCGTCGACACAATCCCGAGGCGTGGCCGAATCGAGCACCGGCACCGTGGACCGATCGTCGGGCTGCCGATCGGTGGCGCCACCGTCGGACCCGGCACAGGCCCCCACCATGACGCCGATCGGCAGTATCCAGGGACCCGTTCGCATCCGCAGACCTCCGCTCCGCACTCTAGCCGACCCACACAGCGACGGCGCCCGTCGTAGAGTGTGCCGCAGACAAACGGAGAGCCCCATGTCCCTCATCGCGTTGATGTTGACGCTCGCTCCCTCATCATCAGCCACTCCCATTCCCAACGAGGCCGACGAGGACGCGGCCGCGGAGGACGTCGACGCCAACGAGGCGGGCGACGAGGCGGTGCCCACCGACGAGGAGGGATCCGAGGCCGACTCGGAGGACGGTGCCGAGGGTGATCCCATGGCCGACGACGCGCCTGTCGAGGTCCCCGAGGTCGTGCAGGAGGCCGCCCCCATGCCAGCGCTGGCCACCTTCGAGGCCAGCAACCGGGTGGAGATCGAGGAGGCGCCGGGCGACGTGTTCGCCACGGGCGACGATCTGCGGGTGACCGGCAACGTGGGCGACAACGCGTTCCTCCTGGGCCGACAGGTCACCATCAGCGAGCCCGTCGACGGCGACGTGGTCGCCATGGGCATGAACGTGCGGGTGGACGCACCCGTGGGGGGCGACCTGTACGCCATGGGCCAGGAGGTCGTGGTCACTGGGGACGGCAGCATCGGCGGCACCGTGATCGCCGCGTCGCAGAACCTCACGCTGAACGGACCCGTGACGGGCAGCGTGTCGCTGCGCGCCGCCGAGATGAAGCTGGGCAACACCATCGGCGGCGACGCCAAGCTGAACTTCGGGCGAGCCCAGATCACCAACAAGGCCGCCATCGCGGGCGACGTTCGCTACGTGGCGCCCGAGGCCCAGCCCGATCTGAAGGAGGCCACCACGGGAGAGGTGGCGTTCTCGCTGGTGGACGACGGCGAAGAGGAGCCCCCGGGTGGGCCCATGTTCATCCTACAGAACCTGCTGTACCGGGTGATCGGCATCATCGGGAACTTCGTGGCCCAGTTCGCGCTGGGTGCGTTGATGTTGCTCGCCCTGGGCAAGCTCGCGCAGGGGCCCGGCAAGACCGCCGCCAAGCAGCCCGTGATCAGCTTCGTGCTCGGTGCGGCCGTGCTGATCGTGGTGCCCATCGTGTCGGGCTTCCTCGGCCTGTCCGCCGTGGCGCTGCCCTTCGGCCTGGGTGCCGTGGTGCTCCAGCTCGGCGTCATCGGGATCTCGCTGTGGGGCCTGGGCGTCTACGCCGCACGGCTCATGGCGGCCCTGATGGTGGGGGAGATCATCCTGAAGCGGGCCAGCCCGGCCCGGGCTCGTTCCCCCTACTGGAACCTCGCCACTGGCCTCGCGCCGCTGGTGATCCTGTCGGCGATCCCGTGGTTCGGGTGGGCGGTGTTCCTGGCAGCGAGTGCCGTGGGTCTGGGCGGTGTGTGGCTGTACCTACGCGACGAGGCGCACGGCCGCTGATCAGGCGCGCTTGACCTGGCTGAAGGTGGGCCGCGTGCTGCGCTGACGCCGCAGCATGCGGCGCTCCACCTCCGAGACCAGCCGCGACAGATCCGGGTGCGCGGCGTCCTCGGCCGGGCAGTCGAACGCCACCCCCCAGCCCTGCTCGCTCCGCCGCACCACGCGAGCGGCCACCGCGGCGCGCAGCGGCTGGTCCATCGAGGCATGGTGGAGCTCCAGCTGGAGGGTCACCTCGCTGCCGACGGCGACCTGCGGTGGCTCCGCGCGACGAGGAGCTCGGGGGCTCACCACGTGGGCCCCGAGGCGACTGATGTCGGCCACCGAGCCCGACACCAACTGGCCACCCTCGGTCCGGATGTTCCAGCGGACGTCCTCATCTTGTGCGACGGGGATCCGAAAAGCCCGGCGACCGTCGAGTCCGACGGCCTGCGACGGGCGCTGCACCGTCAGGAAGATCCCCTCGTCGTCTTCGTCCAGCGCCACCGCGGGCGCGAGGAACACCGCGATGCCGCCCTCGTGGAAGTACTGCACGCAGCAGACCTGTCCAGGGCCAGGCAAGGGATCGGGCACCTCGTACAGGCGAAGGGTCACCGTCTGCTCGCACAGCACCACGAGCCGCGCCCGGAAGCTCGACGGAGGGTTCTGGAAGAGCACCACCGCCTGCCCCTCCTGTCGCACCGCCACCACGAGGCTCGGGACCTCCGGTGCCTCCGGAGGCGCGGCTTCCGCGCGAGGCGCCTTGGTCTTCTTCCTCTTCTTCGGTCGGCTGCCGCTGCGTTGCTTGAACCAGCCCATGCCCTCTCCCCCGCTCCGCTCTCCCATCGACACATCGGGCAACCAGTTGACCGTCCACACTCGGAGGCGACCCGTTATGGGCCCCAGCCCGAGGCCCACCATGCAGCAGCCGTCCTCCCGCCACCTCGGCACCTGGGTGCCCGGCGACTCGGCCCCCGAGCCCGGCCGCGCAGCCCTGGTGCGAGCGCTCGAGCAGCTCGACGAGCCCTTCGCCGTGGTGCACACCGCGGACGGACCCGCCGTGGCCCGAGGCGGCGAGACCCGCCTGGGGCGCGTCGCTGGAGCCATCCCCTTGCTCGCCCACGTGCCTGCCCTCGAGCCCCACGACCTCGGCGACCCCCAGTTCCGAGCCTCCACAGGGGTCCGCGTGGCCTACGTGGGCGGCGCGATGGCCAACGGGATCGGCTCCACCGACATCGCCATCGCCCTGGCGCGCGCCGGCATGGTGGGGTTCTTCGGGGCCGCGGGCCTGTCGCTACCCCGCATCGCCGACGCCCTCGACGTGCTGCAGCGCGAGGTGGGAGACCTGCCCTGGGGGGCGAACCTCATCCACAGCCCCGCAGAGCCCGAGCACGAGCAGCGCACGGTGGAGCTGTACCTCGAGCGCGGTGTGCGCCTGGTGAGCACCTCTGCCTACATGGGGCTCACCCCCATGGTGGTGCAGCTGCGAGCCTCGGGGCTCGAGGCCGCCGCCGACGGCAGCGTGCGACCCAAGACGCACATCCTCGCGAAGGTGAGTCGTCCCGAGGTGGCGGAGCGCTTCCTGCGCCCACCCCCCACCGAGATCCTGCGGCAGCTGGTGTCGGCGGGGCGCATCAGCGACAACGAGGCCAAGCTGGCGGCCACGCTGCCCATGGCCGACGACCTCACCGCCGAGGCCGACAGCGGCGGGCACACCGACAACCGTCCCCTGCCGGTGCTGCTGCCCCTGCTGTGCGCCCTGCGCGACCGAGTGGCCTCACAGACGGGTCATCGGGTGCGGGTGGGAGCGGCAGGCGGCATCGGCTCGCCACGGGCCGCCGCAGGTGCCTTCGCGATGGGAGCAGCCTACGTGCTCGTGGGCACCGTGCACCAGGCCTGCGTGGAGGCCGGCACCTCCGATCTGGTGCGGCGGATGCTGGCCGAAGCCTCGATGGCGGACGTGGCGATGGCGCCGGCGTCGGACATGTTCGAGGGGGGCGTGCAGGTCCAGGTGCTCAAGCGCGGCACACTGTTCGCCCAGCGCGGGGCCACCTTGTACGAGCTGTACCGCGCCCACCCGTCGCTTCAGGCGATCGGAGCTGCCGACGCCAAGCGAGTGCAACAGCGCATCCTGGGCGCGAGCTTCGACGAGGTCTGGGAGAGGTGCGTGGCCTTCTTCTCCGAGCGCGATCCGGCGCAGCTCGAGCGCGCAGCCGGCGATCCGAAGCACAAGATGGCGCTCGTGTTCCGCTGGTACCTGGGCCTGTCGAGCCGCTGGGCCATCGGGGGCGAGGAGAGTCGCCGCACGGATCTGCAAATCTGGTGCGGTCCGGGCATCGGCACCTTCAACGACTGGACCGCTGGCACCTTCCTCGCCGAGCCACACAACCGGCAGGTGGCCGTGGTGGGGGCCAACCTGATGGCGGGGGCCGCCTTCGAGACGCGCCTGACCTGGCTGCGGGCCCAGGGCGTGGATCCAGGTCCGATCCACTGGCGTCCGCGCCCCCTTGCCCCTTGAAGGAAATGGGGTCCAGCGACGTCGACGCGGATCGATGCCCCCGCATGACTCCGACCCCGGATCCCCCGTGACCTCCTCCGACCCTCCTCGCCCCTCCTGGTCCGAGCTCGTGGCCGTCTACTTGTCGTGGTCCATGGCCGCGATGCTCGTGCTCGGCTTCGCCTCCGGGCTTCCACTCATGATGGTCTTCTCGAAGCTGTCGTTCTGGCTGCGCGAGGTGGGCGTCGACCGGTCGGTGATCGGCGGCTTCTACGCCGTGAGCCTGGCCTACTCGCTCAAGGTGTTCTGGGCTCCCTTCGTGGACCGCCTGCGACTGCCCGTGCTCACCGCGGCCCTGGGCCAGCGGCGCAGCTGGATGCTGCTCGCCATCAGCGGCACGGTCGTCGGGCTACTGCTCATCGCCACCTCCGATCCCGAGGTGAACCTCACCCAGACGCTGGTGGGCGCCTTCGTGCTCGCCTACGGAGGCGCCACACTCGACATCGCCGTGGACGCCTGGCGCATCGAGTCAGCACCCAACGACGAGCAGGCCAACATGGCAGCCGTCTACATCTTCGGGTACCGCCTGGCCATCATGTTCGCGGGCGTCGGACTGATCCTCGCCAGTCGCTTCAGCTGGTTGGTGGCCTACACCGTGATGGCGGGCGCCATGACGCTCGTGGGCGGCATGGTGTTCCTGATCCGCGAGCCCGAGCGCCCCCAGGTGGCCTCGGACACGCCGATGTACCTTCAGATCCGCGATGCCATCGTGCAGCCCTTCTGGCAGGTGGTGGCCCGCTTCGGGCGGTGGGTGGTGCCGGTGCTCTCGCTGGTGGCGATCTACCGGCTGTCGGACTTCACCATGGGCGTGATGGCGAGCCCATTCTACGCGGACCTCGGCTACAGCAAGGAAGCCGTGGGCCTGATCACGGGCGTCTTCGGTCCGTGGCCCATCGTGGCGGGCGGCTTCCTGGGCGGCTTCGTGGCGGTGCGCTTCCGGCTGATGCCCGCCCTGCTGGTGGGGGCCGTCATCACGCTGCTCACCAATGGCGCCTTCGCGGCGCTGGCCCTGGCTGCGGGGCCCGGCCTCGATCTGGCCGCCAACGGCGACGTCACTGCCGTGGTGAACACCCCACCCAACTGGGCTCTGCTGATCGTGGTGGTCGCCGACAACCTGGCCGCTGGCTACGTCGGCACCGTGTTCGTGGCCTACCTGTCGTCGCTGACGGAGCGAGAGTTCGCCGCCACCCAGTACGCCCTGTTCAGCTCGGCGTACTCGCTGTTCTGCAAGCTCGCAGCCTCCACCACCTCGGGCCCGCTGGCCGAGACCGTGGGCTGGGCAGGCTTCTACTTCACCACGGCCCTGTTCGCCGTGCCCTCAGCACTGCTCATCGGCTACATCATGCGCTACGGCCCAGGGCACGCCAAAGGCGACGGCGTGGCCGCCTGATCCCGTATTCTCCGAGGAACTGAAGACGGCTGTCCGATCCGCGCGGGCCATCCGTCCCAGGACCTCGGAGGATCTATGTCGTTGTCGCTCGTCGGAGCCCTCTGGATAGGCGACGCCCTGGCGCGTCCCACGAAGCCCGATCTCGCCCTTCGCCAAACGGACAACACCGCCAAGGTGCTCGATCTGTGCTTCCCCTCGGGCCTGAGGGTGCTGGCGCAGACCGACACCAGCCGCCCGCTCGTCGCCATCCGCACGCTGCACACCCACCGCCCCACGCGCGGCAAGGAGGGCGTGGGGCACCTGGCCGAGCACCTGTGGTTCCACACCCAGGTGGGGCGCCACACCGTGCAGGCCCACCACGACCGCCTCGGCGTGGTGTCCAACGGCCAGACCGCGGCGGACTGGATGGGCTTCGACGTGGAGGCTCCCGCCCAGGCCCTCAACTCCGTGCTCAAGCTCGAGACCATGCGCATGGTCATGCCCCTGCGGGGTGTGGACGAGGCCATGATGGAGCACGAGAAGCAGGTGCTCGAGAACGAGCGCGTGTGGCGTCGCCCCCTCGGGAACGTGCCCCACGTGGCTCGCGCCGCGCTGCCCCCCGACGATCCCCTGGCTCAGATCACCGAGTCCACCGAGTCCGTGGCCACCATCGGGCTATCCGACCTGGCGAGCTACGTGCGCCGCCACTGGCGCCCCTCACAGACCACCATGGTGGTGGTGGGCGACGTCGACGTCTCCACCCTCGGCGACGTGATCCGCGAGGTGGTCCCCCACAGCCTGCTCGTCGATCCGTCACGTCCCGACCGGACCGAGGGCCGATGTGCCCGACGACTGCCACCAGAGCGCACCCACCTACCGCCCGATCCCCAGACCACCGACACCCTCGAGGTGCAGGCACCCGTGGAGGAGCCGGTGGTGCAGGTGGCCTGGACGCTGCCCGGATCCTACCGCCGGGACCACTACTCCCTGGCCTTCGCGGCCACGCTGCTGCAGTCCCTGTTGTCCAGGCAGGTAGGCGAGATGCCCACCGAGGACGGCTTGTCCAACGCCACGCGGTGCACGCTGCAGCCCAGGCCCGACACGAGCCTGCTCAGCTGCACCATCAGCGTGGACACCCGCAGGCGCCCCCAGCGCGCGCTGGCCGCCGTGCGGCAAGCCCTGGGCGACATGTCCACCCTGGACCTGGACTTCCTCGTCCATCGAGGGATGAACACCTTCTACGCGAGCAAGCGCCGACAGATCGAGGGCGGCTTCGGCAACGGCTCGCTGATCTCTCGTGCCCACGACATGGCTCAGCACGTCCACGTCACGGGCTCGGGCACCCCCACGATGGATCGCCTGAGCTGGCTATCGCACATGGATCCGGATCGGGTGGCTCGCATGCTGCGCGGCTGGATCACCAAGAAGCGCATGGCCTCGGTGGTGCTGCTACCCAACGGCGCGTACGGCGCCAGCTGGTCGGGAGAGCGCACGTCCACCCTCGCCGGCGCCGAGCGCCCGGCCCCTCCCGACCCGGACACCGCACGGCTGGCGTCCCTGATCGCCAGTCCAGACCTGGCCCGACACCGGGCGCACACGCTGGAGAACGGCCTCACCATCGTGGCGATCCAGACCCCTGGCGCGCCGATGGCCCGCACGGGCCTGCTGCTCCCGGGCGGCCACTTCGCGACCCCCGGCAGTGCGCTCGCGCGCTCGTCCTGGCGCACCACCGAGCTGTTCTACCGACAGGGGCGCTTCAGCAACCACAGGGCGCCCGCGACCTTCCTGGGGAGCTGGCGCGCCCGCTTGGACGGCATGGGTGTCGAGGTGTCGCTGTCGGGCGGCTCCGGCAACCTGGACGGGCAGCTCTACCTGCTCCGCGACATGGTCGACCGCGTCAGCCTCGACCTGTCCAAGCGCCGCCCCTCTCGGCAGTGGGAGGAGCGTTACCAGGAGTACCTGACGGAGCGTCCCTGGCTCACCCTGCACGAGGCCGCACAGCGGTCGATCCACCCGGGCCTGCACGTGTCGTGGCACGACGCGGATGCCTACAGGGCCGTGCGTGGCAAGGAGATCCGCGCATGGCACGAGGCGCAGTGGAGGCCGTCCAACGCCATCCTGCTGGTGGTGGGGCCCACGGACCCCGAGCGGGTCACCAACGTGGCGTCGTCCTGGTTCTCCGACTGGAAGGACCGCTCGGACGAGTCGCTGCCGAGTGTGGCGACCCCTGCCACGGGTGCTGGGCAGGACGAGGTGTTGCTGGCGCCGAACCCCACCACCTCCGTGGCCCAGGTGCGCTTGCTCTGCCCGACGGAGCAGGGTCCTGCGGGCCAGGTGCTCCGCGCGCTACTCCAGGAGCGCACCTGGGCAGCGCTGCGAGACGAGGCTGGCGTGGCCTACGGCGCCTGGGCCTTCACCCAGCCTGCCGGCACCGAGGCCTCGCTCACCCTGTCCACGCTGGCAAACCCCGTGGAGGTGCCCCTCGTGCTCGACACCTGGACGCAGATCCTGAAGGAGGTGTCGGAGGGCGTCGACGCCACCGATCTGGCCTACGCGAAGCTGAACGCCGCCAACCGCCTTCGCCGCCAGTACGACGGTCGCGACGCTACCTTCGCGACGGCCTCGTGGGTGCTGCGGAGCGGTGGCTCGCTGAAGCAGCTGGCCGACGAGCCGAAGGCGCTGGCGGCCGTGCGTGCCGAGCAGGTGGCCGCCCTGGCGGCGGACTGCGCGAAGGCCCACACACGCACGGCGTCGGGCCCCGAGGCGCTGTACAGTGCCTTGTCCGAGGCCTCCGTCTCGGTCACGGTGCACTCCGGCCCCTGACACCTCACACGGCCCGAACGGGCACCGTCGGACTGAAGGGGTCCTGGATGCCACCAACGTCTAACGGACCGCGGATGCGACAGGCCGTAAGGGTTACAGGGCCGCCTTCGGAGAACCGGGGTCCCCATGCGTCAGCCCGATCCGCTGTCCATCGCCATCGTCGGGATCGGCTGCCTGTTTCCACAGTCCGCCGATCTGCAGTCCTACTGGCGCAACATCCTGGCCAGGCGGGACTGCATCTCGGACGTGCCCGACGACCACTCCTGGTCGGTCAGCGACTACTACGATCCCGACCACACCGCTCCCGACAAGACCTGGGTGACGCGAGGCGGCTTCCTCGACAAGGTGCCCTTCGATCCCATGGCGTACGGGATCCCGCCGCTGATGCTGGAGTCCATCGACACCAGCCAGCTCCTCGGCCTGGTGGTCGCGCGCGAGGCCCTGCGCGACGCTGGCCTCGACCCGGACGCCGACGACTGGGACCGCGACCGGGTGAGCTGCATCCTGGGCATCACCGGCACCCAGGAGATGGCCATCACGGCAGGGGCGAGGCTGCAGGGCCCGATCTGGCGCAAGTCGATGCTGCGGTGCGGCGTGGATCCGGCCCTGGCCGACGTCGTCGTGAAGGACATCGCGAACCACTTCCCCACCTGGACGGAGCAGACCTTCCCGGGCCTGCTGGGCAACGTGGTGTCGGGTCGCATCGCCAACCGCTTGGATCTGGGTGGCGCGAACGCCGTGGTGGACGCTGCCTGCGCCTCTTCCCTGGCGGCCATGCAGTACGCCGTGTCGCAGCTGGTGTCGGGCGCCTGCGACGTCGCGCTCACCGGCGGCGTCGACACCCTCAACGACATCTTCATGTTCGAGTGCTTCACCCGCACCCCCGCCTTCTCCGCCACCGGTGATGCCCGCCCCTTCGATGCCTCGGCCGACGGCATCCTCATCGGCGAGGGCCTGGCCATCTGCGCCTTCAAGCGCCTGGCGGATGCCGAGCGAGACGGAGACCGGATCTATGCCGTGATCCGCGGCCTGTCGGCCTCGAGCGACGGGCGACACCGCAGCATCTACGCACCCAACCCCGTGGGCCAGGCGAAGGCCCTGCGACGCGCCTACGCCCAGGCCGGCGTCAGCCCCGGCACCATCGAGCTGGTGGAGGCCCACGGCACCGGCACCAAGGCAGGCGACGTGGCGGAGGTCACCGCACTGTCGGAGGTGTTCTCCGACGCCGAGCGGGATGGCCAGTGGTGTGCGCTGGGCACGGTGAAGTCCCAGATCGGGCACACCAAGTCCACGGCCGGTGCCGCGGGCCTCGTCAAGATCGCCCTGGCCCTGCACCAGCGCGTGCTGCCCCCCACGGCCAAGATCGACCGCCCCAACCCGAAGATGGGCTTCGAAGACAGCGCGCTGTACCTGTCGGACCGATCCAGACCCTGGATCCGAGCGGCGGACCATCCGCGCCGCGCGGCGGTGAGCGCCTTCGGCTTCGGCGGCTCCAACTACCACGCCCTGCTCGAGGAGCACGGAGCCACCGAGGTCGCCGCACTGTCTGCAGCGCCGACGGAGCTGTTCCTGGTGGGTGCAGACAGCCCCGATGCGCTGGCCCAAGCCCTCGACGCCCTCGGGGGTGCCACCGTGACCCATGCGGCGCGGGCGGCCCTGGCCGCGTGGACGCCGGGCGAAGCGCACGTGGCAGCCTTCCTGGCGCGCTCGCTGGACGAGCTTGGCCAGCGCGTGGACACCTGCAAGGAGCGCCTGGGTGGCGCCAGCCCAAGCCCCCGTGACGAGGTGTGGATCGGCCGCGGCGACGCTGCCCCCAAGGTGGCGTGGCTGTTCCCCGGCCAGGGCTCCCAGTACGTGGAGATGGGCCGCACGGTGGCCGTGCGCCACCCCGCGGTGCGCGCCGCCTTCGACCAGGCCGAGGAAGCCTTCCGCAGCCGGGGGTGGCCGAGCCTGGCGCAGACGGTCTTTCCCCCTCCCGCATGGACGCCCGAGCACACCGAGGCCCAGCAGCGGGACCTCCGCGCCACCGAGTGGGCACAGCCCGCCATCGGCGCCCTGTCCACCGGGCTGGCAAGCCTCCTCGACGCCTTCGGCGTCACCCCCGACGTGGTGGCGGGCCACAGCTACGGCGAGCTCGCTGCCCTGTGCGCGGCAGGCGCGCTGGACGCCGATGGCCTGATGGCCGCCAGCCGCATCCGCGGCCAGCTCATGGCGGGCGACGGCGGCGACCGCGGCACCATGGCCGCCATCGACGGCCCGCTCGAGGGCATCCGCGCGGTGCTCGCGGACCACCCCGACGTGGTGCTCGCCAACCGCAACCATCCCCAGCAAGGCGTGATCAGCGGCCCCACCGAGGCGGTGCAGGCGGCCTGTTCACAGCTCGACCGCGAGGGGCTGCGCAGCAAGCCGCTCACGGTGTCGGCCGCCTTCCACAGCCCGCTGGTGGCCGAGGCCGAGCAGCCGTTTCGCGAGGCACTCGACGAGCTGACCCTCCGCGCCCCGCAGCTCGAGGTCTTGAGCTGCACCACCGCGCAGCCCTACCCCGACGGCGCCGAGGCCGTCCGCGACCAGCTGGCGTCGCAGATCGTGCAGCCCGTGGACTGGGTGGGGGTGGTGGAGGCCCTGGTGGCCCGCGACGTCACCGTCTTCGTCGAGTGTGGCCCGCGCGGCGTGCTGTGCGGCCTGACGGAGGCCTGCCTGGACGGTCGCCTCGCCACCGTCGTGGGTCTCGACCGCCGCGGCCACAAGGAACACGGCGACACGCAGCTCAAGCGCGTGCTGGCCCAGCTCGCTGCTGCGGGCGTGCCCATCGATCCCGCCCCGCTGCTGGCGGAGCGCGCTCCCGTCGACCCACCCACCGCAGGCGGCCCCGCCACCGTGTGGCTGGCGGGTGCCAACCATCGCGAGCCCACCACCTTGGAGCCGCCCATGCCCAAGCTTCCCTCCGACGGATGGGGTGCCGTGCCCTCTACGGGCGCCCCCATGGACAAGCCGGTTCACCTCGAGCACGCCGAGCCCGAGCCCCCCGCGGTGCTGCCCGAGGCCTCTCTGCAGGCTTCGCCCACGAGCGCTGCAATGGATGGCGGGCAGCTCGCCCAGCTGCTGGAGAGCACCCGCCAGACGCTGCAGGCGTTCCAGCGCACCCAAGAGAAGACCGCCGAGGTCCACAGCCAGTTCCTCGACGCCTTTGCCCGCGCCAACGACAACTTCGCCCGTCTGTTCGAGGCCCAGACCCAGCTCGTGCAACACGTGGCTTCCGGGGGCACGGTGCCCACGCCGAGCCTGACCACCCCGTCGCTGCCCGAGGCGCCGAGCGTGCCCACGCCGCTGGAGCTGCCCGTGGCCCCTCAGCCGGTCGCCGCCGCGCCCGAGGCGCCCACGCCCGAGCTGCTCGATCTCGGCCGGGTGGTGACGTCGTCCGCCACCACCCAGGTGGCCTCCGATCTGCCACCGCTACTGGACGCCGCCGCAGCGGTACAGGCCTCCCGCTCTACCGCGCCAGCGGCCACCGCAGTGGCGCCCACGCCCACCGGCCCTCCCCTCTCCGACGCAGTGCTCACCGCCGTCGCCACCAAGACCGGCTACCCGCGCGAGGCCCTCGAGCTGTCCATGGACCTGGAGTCCGATCTGGGCATCGACAGCATCAAGCGCGTCGAGATCCTCTCCGCCGTGCGCGACGAGCGTCCGGATCTGCCCGAGCTGGACAGCGAGCGCCTCTCGGGGCTGCGCACCCTCGCCGACGTGGTGGAGGAGCTGGCGAAGGCCACGGGCGGCGCGGCCGCTGCGGCCGTGGTGCCCGCCGTGCTCCAGGTGCCGGAGCAACCCTCCCGCGAGCGCATGGAGCAAGCCGTGCTCGGCGCCGTGGCGGCCAAGACCGGCTACCCCCTCGCAGCGCTCGAGCTGTCCATGGACCTCGAGTCCGACCTCGGCGTCGACAGCATCAAGCGCGTCGAGATCCTCTCCGCCGTGCGCGACGAGATGCCTGATCTGCCGGAGCTCGACAACGAGGCCATGGCCACGCTGCGCACGCTGGCAGACGTGGTGGACCACCTGGCCTCCCAGGCCGCGGGGCTCGGCTTCGCCCTGATCGGCTCGGGCGCCGAGGGGGGCCAGCCGGCCCTGCTCGTGCCCCCCGAGGCCCCCAGCCCGCCCCCCGCCACCGAAGCCTCGCTGCCGCCCGTGCGCAGCGTGTCCGAGCTGGCCAGCCCACCTCCGGCCGATCTGCGTCGGGCCGAGGTGGTGGTGGTGGACGCTCCGCAGGGAGCCCCGCTGCCCGCTCGTGGCCCCTGGCTCGTCACCCGCGACGTGGAGGGCACGCTCGCCCGCGAGGTGGTGCGCATCCTGTCGGAGCGAGGGTGCGAGGTGACGATGGTCGACCCCGACTGGTCGTCGGAGCGCGCCGTGGCCAAGGCCGTGCCCGAGGGTCTGTCCGGCGTGGTGCATCTCGCCGCCGTGGGGACCACCGACGCCGAGGGCGCCGCGCGACGCGTGCGCGGGGCCTTCTGGGTGGCGCGCGCGACCGGTCCGGTGCCGCGGTTCGTCGTGGCGAGCGCCCGTGGTGGCCAGTTCGGCCGCACCTCCAGCACGGCACCCGCCGAAGCGGGCGCTCTGAGCGGGCTCGCCAAGACGCTGCTCGCCGAGTGGCCCGACACCCAGCCGCTGGCCCTCGATCTGGGCGACGGGGTCGACGCCAGCACCGTCGTCGACGAGGTGCTCACGGATCGGCGCACGGCGGAGGTGGGCCTCACCACCGAGGGTGTGCACACCCTGGTCACCTCCCCGCTGCAGGCCGCGCCGCCCGCCGCACCCGACGTGCCTCCGCTGGCCGTCGGGGACCTCGTGGTGGCCACGGGTGGCGCACGCGGCGTCACGGCAGCCTGCGTTCGAGCCCTGGCTCGTCGCGTGCCAGTGGCGCTGCTGCTGCTCGGCCGCACCCCGCTGTCCGAGGCCGAGCCCGAGTGGGCCGAGGGCGTAGACGACGGCGAGCTCATCGCCGCCTACCTGAAGCACGAGGACGACGCCTCTCCCAAGCGCGCGACCACCGAGGCCTCCCGGGTGCTCGCGGATCGCGAGATCCGGTCCACCCTCGAGGCGCTGGGCACCACCGGCGTGGCCGCTCACTACGCCTCGGTGGACGTGCGCGATGCCTCCTCGGTGGCCGCTGCCGTCGATGCCGCCGTGGCCGAGCACGGACCCGTGCGCGGCGTGATCCACGGAGCCGGCGTGCTCGCCGACAAGGAGATCGCCAAGAAATCCACAGAGCAGTTCGATCGCGTCTGGTCCACCAAGGTGGACGGCCTGTCCGCGGTACTGGACGCCTGCAATCCCGACGAGCTGCGCGTGGTGGGGCTCTTCTCGTCCATCGCCGGGCGGGAGGGCAACGCAGGTCAGGTGGACTACGCCATGGCCAACGAGGCCATCGTGCAGCGCGCGCTGGACCTGCAGCGGCAGGCCAAGGACGCCCTCGTGCGGGCGCTGGACTGGGGCCCCTGGGACGGAGGCATGGTCACCGAGGGGCTCAAGGCCCACTTCGCCGCACAGGGCCGCACGGTCATCGACCTGAGTGCTGGCGCCGAAGCCTGCGTGGACGAGCTGGGTAGGTCCGGTGCGGTGGAGGTCGTGGTGGACGGTGCTCGCCCGGCCACCGGGCGACAGGTTCGGCCGCTGACCCCCGAGGCTCCGTGGCTTGCGGATCACCGCATCGGCGAGCGCTGCGTCGTGCCCGCGGTGATGGTGCTCGAGTGGATGACCAGCGTGGCCCGCGACGTGGCGCCGTCGCTGCGCGTGGGCAGCGTGCGCGATCTGCAGGTGCTCAAGGGCGTGGTGCTGGAGCCCGGGGTCACGCAGGTGGCGCTGTCGTGGGAGCCCGTGGTACCTCGGGAAGGCAGGCACGCCCTGTGCTTCGAGCTGCGCATTCCCGGCGACGCATCGGATCGGCTGCACTACCGCGCGGTGGTGGAGCTCGAGGAGCCAGGAACGCTCGATCCGCCGGATCACGAGGCCAACGGCCTCGCCGCCGACCCCTACCCCTACGCCGTGGACGAGGCGTACCAGCGCTTCCTGTTCCACGGACCTGCGCTACGCGGCATCGACGAGGTGATGGGGATCAGCGACCACGGCGCCATGGCCTGGCTGCACACCTCGCGGCCCGTCCGCCTGGGGGTGTCGGGCGACCACTGGGCCACCGATCCCGTGACGCTGGACTCCGCGCTGCAGCTGATGGTGCTGTGGGTGCGCGAGAAGCACGGCTCGGCGGCGCTCCCGTGCGCCATGGGCGAGTACCGCCAGTTCGGCCCGCTGCCCGCGAAGCGCGTGTGCTGCCACCTCGAGATGGAGCCCGACACCTCCGAGCGACGCGGCCGCTTCACGATCACGCTGGTGGACGACGAGGGCTCGGTCGTCGCTCGGCTGTCGCGCGGCGAGTACACCGGTGAGCGCAGCCTGATCCCGTCGTTTCAGTACGCGCGATCCGAGGCCACGACCACGACGAACTCGTAGCTGGCGCGAGTGGTGCCTTCCTTGCCGCGGGCGGCCCCCACGGCCAAGTGGACCAGCTCGTCGTCGAGCTTCAGCTCGCTTAGGTCCAGCGACTCTCCCGGTCGGATCAGGCGCGAGTACGCCGAGGCCCGTCCCGGGGCGATCTTCGTGTTCAGCAGCACGATCCCCAGGCGGTTGTGGAACTCCGACTCCGAGAGCTGACCCGCAGCACGCAGCTGCGCCAGCTCCGTCAGCGCCGCCTCCAGCTTGGGAGCCGGCAGAGGCGCCGCCTCCCCGGGCCAGCGGCTGGTCACCTGCGCGAGGGCGCGTTCCCGCAGCGGCACCGTCGGAGCGCCCTCCACCGTGACCGCCACCGACTCGAAGCGACCCAGCGAATCCACCCGGGTGTGCAGCAGCACCTGGGTGGTCTCGGCGGCCAGCAGCCGCGGCCCCCACACCGGATGCGCCACCAGGAAGCGCGCGGCCGAGGCCCCGTCCAGGCCATCCCGCAGCAGCACCGCCCCCCAGGAGCCATGGGACGTGCGCGGCACCGGATCTGCGTGCAGGGGCCGCTTCAGGCGCGGCGCGAGCGTGCGATCGCCGGGCTGTACCTCCTGCACCGCCTTCACCACCGCGTCGGGGAGCTCCCCGCGGGTCAGCGGCGGACGAGAACGCTCCTTACGGGCCGCGTCGATGGCGTCGAGCAGCTTGCGCTCGAACTTGTCCACTGGCAGCCCCGCCTTCGGTCGCTCCGAGGCAGCGGGCAGCCCCTCGGGGGGCGACTGCCCCACGTAGACCGTGAAGAAGAAGCTGCTCGCAGGCAGCCGCCTCGCGTCCGTGGGGGCAAGCGCCATGCGCACCGGGCCGGACGCCTCGGGTGCCGTCCACGTCACCTCGAAGGTGTCACCCTGAAGCGGCAGCGCCTCCGATCCGTGGGCTCCCGCCACCCACAGCGAGGTGGGCGTGCGCGTCGAGCGGGTGCCCGTCAGCGTGAGCGTGGCGCCGGGCTCCACCCTCCGGGGGAGCGGATCGAGCCGCACGGAGTCGTCCAGCACCACCACGATGCCGCCCAGGCCCACGTCCACCTCGGTGGTCGCCACCGCCACGGCCACGTCGACGTGGTGCGCCACCGCCTTCGATACCACCTCCACCGCGTCGTCCTCGCTCGCCACCACGAAGGTGCTCACGGCGCGTGGCGCCAGCGCCAGGCCAACGTGCTCCGCCACGAACCAGCGATGGGCATCCTGCGGCTTGCCGCGGCGCAGCAGCGCGAGCACCGCACTCGCGTACCGCTGCGCGCCATCCGGCACCCGAAGCGCAGCCTCCTCCACCGAGCGAGCCCGGGCCAGGATCCGGCGGTCACGATCCTCACCGTCGGCCGCAGTCGCCGTGTCGTAGCGGGCGGCTGGCGCCCCCAGCAGGTCGCGTGTGAGCAGCTCTCGGGCATCCGCCGTGGTCAGCGGTCGCTCCGGAAACCACCGCTCGAGGCCTTGCGCGAACGAAGGGGCGATCGCCCACACCAACAACCAACACATTCGAGCCTCCGCGCCGCTGGACCCTCCATTCCCGCGGATCCGGCGAACCTGCAGTCGCTGCCGACGTAACGGTTCGGACCGCTCCTCGTACGCCATAGCAGACGGCGTCATCCGCGCGCGACCCACACAACGCGGCGGTGACGTCGATGTCTTCTCGCACCTGCGAGTCGGAGGGTACACGTGCGTCCATTCACCGCTGCCATCGGCCTGTCGCTCCTGTCGGGCTGCGCCGTGCAAGAGCTTCCCCAGCGCTCCGCCACCGAGCGGAGGCCCGGCGTCTCCACGCGCTCGCTGGCCCTGTGCGTGGACGGAGACGCCACCCAGGGCTTCGCCTCCTTCGTGCTCTCCGATGTCGACGGCGTTCCCGTCACTGGCGAGGTCTCGTCGGTGGCGCAGACCATCGACGGAGATCGGCCCGGGAGCGGTCGCTGGGAGGGCGGCCAGTCCCTCGATCAGACCGATCTCGACAGCAACCTGCACGTCACCTTGGTGCTCGACGCCAGTCGCTCCATCGTCGATGACGGTCTGTTCGACGACATGCGGGCCGCCGCCCAGCGACTGCTCGAGCAAGGAGACGCCCGCTGGGCCGAGCGCCCCGGCACCTTCACGTGGCGGGTGCTCTGGTTCAACCAGTGGGTCTGGGAGGCCGACAGCAGCTGGACCTTCGACGACATCCCGTCGATCCCCGCCCCACAGATGGACGACGACGGCTTCACCCGCATGTACGCCGCCATCGACTTCTCCACACAGCAGATCCGGGACCTGCGCGAGGCCGGGGTGGCCGCTGGCGATCGCGACAACCACCTGCTCGTGGTCTTCACCGACGGACGCGACAACTCCAGCGGACGGGTCAGCCCCGAGGTGCCCTTCGCCGAGGGGACCACGGAGACGGACGCCGAGTTCGCCGTGCACCGCACCCCCGTGGTCACCGAGGACGACGTCATCGCGCGCCTCGAGGCGCTGGACTTCGTGCAGGTCTCCCTGCTCGCCCTAGGTGACGACATCGACGACGACGTGCTCGACCGCTTCGCCGATGCGGGCCGCGGCCAGGTGTTCGCCGGCGACGATCTGGAGCGTCTGTTCACCGAGGCCGAGCGCTCCTTCGAGACGCTGAAGACCGTGGGCTGGCGCCTTCCGCTCAACCCAGGGGAGCTGCACGACTGGCAGCTCGACTTCTCCGTCGACGGCTTCGCCAACGAGACCCGCATCCGGCTGCCCGTGATGCGGGACCCTCAGACCCCGGACTGCGTGGAGTAGCGGCCGACGGCCAAGAAGGCCTCCAGCACCTCCACCACCCCCTCGCTGAGGCTCCGCAGCGAGTCGATCCCTTGCAGCTCCGCCGCCTCCAGCACCAGCTCGCTGATGCCCCCCACCAACACGCGCGACAGCAGTGCCGCCTGGGTGGGCGGCACCCCCGAGGCGGTGAACTCCTCGGCCAGCAGCTCGGCATAGGCCTGCAGCACCCGACGACGCAGGCGCTCACCCTCGGGCCCCAGCCGTACGATCTCCAGCAGCAGCGTGCGGGCCAACCCCGGACGCTGCTGTAGCGCCGCCAGGTATGCCGCCGTGCCCAGCCGGATCCGCTCGGCACCCGGCGGAGCCTGGGCGATCGCCTCGCGGACGACGGCGAGGATCATGATCGACAGCTCGTCGTACAGCGCCAAGAAGCAGTCGGCCTTGGTGGAGAAGTGCTCGTAGAACGTGCGCTTCGAGGTCCGACTTCGCCGCACGATCTCGGCCGTGGTGATCTGATCGAAGGGCATCGCCTCGATGGCCTCCGCCAGACCGTGCATGAGCCGCTCACGCGGTGTTCCTGGTGCTTTCTCCTCCATCTACTCCCCACTGGTACTTGACAGTACCACCCGCGACACGGTATCCGATCCACAGCTGGTACCCGCCGGTACCAGCCGCACCGAGGAGGTGACCAGGGTGGTCAGCGCACACGAGCCAGGCGTCGAGCAGCACGTCGACGTGCTCATCGTGGGGGCAGGTCTGTCGGGGATCGCCGCCGCCTACCACCTGCAGCAGCGCTGCCCAGACCGCTCCTACGCGATCCTGGAGGCGCGGCAGGCCATCGGCGGCACCTGGGATCTGTTCCGCTACCCCGGCGTTCGGTCCGACTCCGACATGTTCACCTTGGGCTACAGCTTCCGGCCCTGGGGGAGCGGCGCCACCTTCGCCGACGGTGCAGCCATCCGCGACTACATCGAGTCCACCGCGAAGGCCTTCGGCATCGACCAGCACATCCGCTTCGGCCACCGCATGGTGCGCGCGGCCTGGTCGAGCGAGTCGGGCACCTGGACCGTCACGGTGGAGCGCACGGGCCAGTCTCCCACCCGGATCACCTGCAGCTTCCTCTACGCCTGCACCGGCTACTACACCTACGACCGAGGCCACAGCCCCACCTGGCCTGGTCAGGAGTCCTTCGAGGGCCAGATCGTGCATCCGCAGCACTGGCCGCAGGATCTGGACTGGACCGACCAGCGGGTGGTGGTGGTCGGCAGCGGCGCCACCGCGGTGAGCCTGATCCCCGCGCTCACCGAGCGCGCCGCCCACGTCACCATGCTGCAGCGCACGCCGAGCTACGTGGTGCCTCAGCCCGGCCAGGACCGCCTCGCCCACGCCGCACATCGCGCGCTGCCGACTTCGCTCGCCCATCGGTTGGTTCGCTGGCGCAACATCGGGCGCCAGATGTTCTGGTACCAGCTGTCGCGGTGGCGGCCGCAGCTCATGCGACGGCTGATCGGGCTGGCCCGCAAGCAAGTGTTGACGGACCTGGGGGCCGCCGAGCCCGATCACCTCGATGCCCACTTCGATCCGCCCTACGATCCCTGGGACCAGCGGCTGTGCGTCGCCCCCGACGGCGATCTGTTCCGAGAGCTGCAGTCGGGCCGGGCGTCGGTGGTGACGGATCAGCTCACCTCCTTCACGAAGGACGGTCTCACCCTGGCCTCGGGGGAGCACCTCGCCGCCGACCTGGTGGTCACGGCCACGGGGCTTCGCCTGAAGCTGCTCGACGGCGTGGCGCTCGTGGTCGACGGCGAGCCCGTGCGCCTGGCCGACACGATGACCTACCGCGGAGTGATGTGCAGCGGCGTGCCGAACCTGGCGGCCTCGCTTGGCTACACCAACGCCTCGTGGACGCTCAGGTGCGAGCTCGTGGCGGCCCACGTCTGCCGGCTGCTCCAGCACATGGACCAGCACGGCTTCACCACCTGCATGCCCGAGGCGGGGGAGCCCTCGGAGGAGCCGCTGCTCTCCCTGACCTCCACCTACGTGAAGCGCGCCGCCGACGAGCTGCCTCGCCAAGGCACGAGGGCCCCCTGGCGCATCCACCAGAACTATCTGGTGGACCTGTGGGCGTTTTCCGGCGACGGCTCCTCCAGCGGCGCCCTGGCCTTCTCCACGGCACCCAACCGGGTCACGCGACCTGTCTGACACTGCGTGACGGCTCCGACAGCCGGGCCGCCGAGCATGGAACTACGAGCAGGGTTGGCCTTGGATTGCCCAGCTGGAGTCGCACGGCGGGTGGATGACCTGGAGGAGCTCCGAGAAGTCCCAGTGAGCCCCGTGCTTGGGCGTGTTCGTCCGCAGCTGACGGGCCTGGTAGTCTCGGATCTCGGGGAACACGCTGTCGATGCTGCCACGGTATTTCCCGCGGTCGTAGAGCGCCTGCAGCTCGGCGATGGCCTGGTCGAAGTCGCCGGCGGCCGCCAGCGCTGCCCCGAGGGTGTGCCGCCAGTTGACTGCGTCGGCATTGGTGGCCAGCGCCCGCCGGACCAATCGGACCGCGCGCTCGCCATCGCGTGCGGACTCGTCGGGGGCGGTGGCCAGCACCCAGGCAGCGTTGTTGAAGGCCGCCATGTCACCTGACGCTCCCATGGCGGTCCAGACCGCGACGGCCAGCTTCCAATGGTGGTGCTGGTACCAGAACCCAGCTTCCTCTCCAGACCCCGCTGCGTCGGTGCTCTTCCAGATGGCCTTGGCCGCGTCCACGTTGCCCTGGTGAACGTGCATGGCGGCGTGCCAGCGCGTGAGCTGGTGGGCGATGGCGGGCAGCAGATCGTCTTGCTGGAGCAGTGTCCGAACAGCAGCTTCGGCCTCGGACCACCGTCCAGCCTCGGCGAGTGCAGGCCCCATCCAACGCCTGCGCTCCTCGACGGGGAGGAGCGCGACGTCGCTGACGACGTCATCCCACCGACCCGCGCCCGCCAGCGCAACGACTCGGACACGCCGAGCGGTGGCCCAGCTCGGCGCTCGTTCACAGGCGAGGCGGCTGTGGGTCAGTGCTGTGTTCCACTCCTCGGCCCGAGCAGAGAAGAGGGCTCTCCACATGTGGCCGACGGGATCCTCCGGGTGCGCCGACACGTGGGCATCGAGTGCCGCGACCAGCCCTGGGTCATCGGAGTGGCCATTGTGATGAGCCATCACTCGGGTGCTCAACGCGGACACATCGGCTGGCTCGGACGGCGTGGCCGTCGCCAGAGCAGCGACGAGGGGAAGCATGGTGACTCCTGACCAGAGCGTGAGACCTCGGGGTCATCTCTCGGAGATGCCCGCGGGTGTACTTATGGGTCCACAGCCACTTCGCCGAGTTGGGGGCTGGGTTGGGACTCACATCGCCGGCTGTCGCGACGTTGCCAGGTTCTCCGCCGCCACCGCCCCGAGATGCCCGATCAGTGCCTGGGCAGCCGCCGAGCGATTACGGGCCACCGGGTACACGTACCAGCCCTTGGCCGACATGGGTAGGGCCCCCCGCAGTACCTCCACCAGCGCGCCCCGGTCCAGATCGCCCTGGCACGTGAGCTCCAGCAGAGGAGCTATCCCCAGGCCGTCCAGTGCGGCGTTTCGCGCCGTGGTGAGGCTGTTGGAGCGCACGCGGTTGCGCATGGTCACCCGCACCGGCCCGCGGTCCCCCGACAGCCGCTTCAGCGCGTTGGGTGCCCAGCCGTCCATGCACACCCCGTCGTGGCGCGACAGCTCCTCCACGCGCAGGGGCGTGCCCTTGCGCTCCAGGTACTCGGGGCTCGCCACCAGCAGCATGCGGGAGTCCCACAGCTGGTGCACCACCAGATCCGGCGAGTCCGGAGGGGCGCCCCCGCGCAGCGCCACGTCGATCTCGGCGTCGATCAGATCCACGTAGTCCAGCGAGTGCAGCACCTCGAGCTCCACGTCGGGGTGGTTCATCACGAAGCCGCGCAGCGTGTCCCAGATCACGCCTCCGTCCTCCGGCGGCGCCGCCACTCGCAGCGTGCCCGTGGGGGTGGAGCCGATGGCCTGCACCGCCTTGGTGGCCTCGTCGAGCAGCCGCGGCACGCGTGCCACGTGCTCGAAGTACACCCGGCCCGCCGGTGTGAGCCCCACTCGTCGGGTGGTCCGGTTCAGCAGCTTGCAGCCCAGCGACTCCTCGAGCCGCTTCACCCGCCGGCTCACCGCCGACTGCGGCAGATCGAGATGACGAGCCGCAGCACTGAAGCCGCGAGCCCGCACCACCTCCGCGAAGACCAGCACGTCCTGCGGATCCACGCTCATTGATGCTGAATCAATATTAACATTGATGAAATCGCCGCTATTGTTCTCTATTCGCATCAATCATAGAGTCGGGGCGTCCCACGGACAACCGCATTCCCCCGGAGAGCCCCATGGAGTACGTCTCCCAGATCAACGTCTTGGCCGTCGTCGTCAGCATCATCGCGGGTCAGATCCTGTCGACGCTGTGGTTCACGGTGCTGTTCGGCGACCCATGGGCGCAGGAGTACGGTGCCGAGTCACGGCAGCAGCACACCGCAGAGGTGCCCGGCTACACCTACGGGGTCCAGCTGCTGTGCACGGTGGCGCTCACGCTGTCGCTGGCGGTGCTGCACCGGATGGTGGGCATCGAGGGGGTGGCGGGTGGCCTGGGCATCGGGCTGTTCGTGGCCGTGGGCTTCGCCATGGCCACCATCCTTCCGGGCCAGGCCTTCCTGAAGCGGTGGCGCGTGGCGGCCATCGCCGGCGGCAGTCAGGTGGCGATGATCCTGGCGATCTCCACGATCCTGGCGGCCTGGCCCTGACCGTCACATCGGACAGCTCGAGCGTGCGCGTCATCCAGGCGGCCGTCGTGTCTCGAGGGCATCGTCGATCAGCTGGATGGGGTGGCGCACCGCCACCGCCACCCGCCCGCCGATCTGCAGCGCACAGCCCACGTTCCCAGCCGCGATCACGTCTGCAGCCACGGCCCGCAGCGCCTCCGCCTTGCGGTCCCCCAGCTGCGCTGCGAGCTCGGGCTGCAGCAGGTTGTAGGTGCCGGCGGATCCGCAGCAGAGGTGTGCGTCGGCCGGCTGCACCACGGTGTGCCCGAGCCCGCGCAGCAGCTCCACGGGCAGCGACCGCACGCCCTGGCCGTGCTGCAAGCTGCAGGCTGCGTGGTAGGCCACGCGCTTCGGCTCGGGGGCCACGGCATCCTCGGGAAGCCCCAGGAGCTGAACCACCTCCAGCACGTCCATCGACAGCTCCGACACCCGGGCGGCGGCTGGGGCCAGCGGGTCGTCGCGCAGCAGGTGGGCGTAGTCCTCGAGCATGGTGCCGCAGCCCGACACCGTGCTCACCACCGCCTGCAGGTGCTCGAGGTGGGGCTGCAGCGCAGCCACGTTGGCGCGCACGCGCTCGACCGTCGTCTGGTGCTGGCCCAGGTGGTGCGCCACCGCACCGCAGCACCCCAGGCCGCGGATCTGCACCACGCGTGCGCCCAAGGATTGCAGCACCCGCACGGTGGCGTCGTGCACGTCGGCATCCAGCACCGACTGCACGCAGCCCACCAGCAGCGCCACCTGCGGCTGCTCGGGCGCCACCACGGGAGCAGCCACCCCCGCCCCGGCCGGATCGAAGCGGCGGATGCGCTGCGCCGGAGCCAGCTGCAGCCAGCTGCGCATCCACGCAGGCAGCAGCGGCGACAGCGCGCGACCCAGGGGCAGCCCCACCAGCGCCCACCGGAACGCCGCCGGACGAGGCAGCAGCCAGCCGAGCACCGCGCGCTGCCACCGCTGCAGCGCGCTGCGAGCAGGCGCAGCCTCGATGCGGGCCCGCGCGTGGTCCACCAGGTGCATGTAGTCCACGCCCGAGGGGCACACCGTCTGGCAAGCCAGGCAGGACAGGCAGCGATCGAGGTGGGTCACCACCGCCGGCCCCACCTCCTCGGACTGCAGCAGCTCCTGCATGAGCACGATCCGACCGCGGGGGCTGTCGAGCTCGTTGCCCGTCACGGCGTAGGTGGGGCACGCAGGCAGGCAGAAGCCACAGTGCACGCAGCTGCGCAGCTGCTCGGCCGCCACCGCCAGATCGGGATCGCCAAGCTGCGCCTCGGTGAACCGCGTCCTCACGCCTGCCTCCCCATGCGATCCGGCTCCAGGATCCCAGAGGGATCGAACTGCGCCTTCACCCGGCGCTCGAGGGCCGCCACCGCCGCTGGCCGTGGGTGGAACACCCCCACCGCCTCCTTGCGCACAGGCGGTGCCACCACAAGCGTGGCGTGCCCCGCGCGCAGCAGGCCGCGCACGTCGGGTCCCACGCCGTCGTAGCCCAGCCACAGCCGGCCCCCGGCCTGGTCGATGGCCACGCGATCGGGCTGTGTGGCTGCCAGTAGCGCAGCCGCGTCGGTGGGGGGCAGCGACACCCGCCACACCTCGCTACCCGCCATCGGCTCGTCTCGCAGCGCCGCCCACCACGCCCGAGAGGCGTCGTCGTCCAGCACCTCGTCGGCACCGAGCAGCGCCGACACCGCCTCGGCTCGGTGCGCCACCGAGCGCTCGGGCCCCTCCAGGCGCACCGCGGTCACCCCGCCTACGTGGGCGGCCGCAGTGGGGTCGTGGGGGCTCGCCACCGCCCGCGCCAAGGACCGCAGGGCGTCCGCTGGCCCCTGGCCGCGGAGCACCACCGTGGCGACGCTCGCAGGGGCGGGCCACACCTTCACGTGCACCAGCGTGAGCACGGCCAGCGTGCCGTAGCTGCCGCACATCAGCTTCGACAGATCGTAGCCCGTCACGTTCTTCACCACGCGCCCGCCCGCTACGAACGCCTCCCCCCTGCCGCTCACGGCCTCGAAGCCCAGCAGGTGGTCGCGGGCAGCGCCGAGCCGGAAGCGCCGCGGACCGCTGTCGTTGGTGGCCAACGCGCCCGCCAGCGTGCCGCCTCGCAGCTGGGGCTCGAAGGCCAGCATCTGCCCCTCGGCGGCCAGCGCCTGCTCGATCTCGGCCAGGGGCGTGGCCGGAAGGGCCGTGAGCACCAGCTCCCGCGGCTGGTAGTCCACGATCCCCGCGAGCGCCGACAGATCCAGCACGCGGTCGGCGTGGGTGGGGTGCCCCAGGCCGTCGCGGGTGGCGGCCCCGCGAACGGCGAGCCGCGTGCCCTTCGCCGCCGCGTCCGTCAGCACCGCCGCCACGTCGCTGGCCGATGCGGGCGTGAGGCGCGCTTGCTTCACTAGAACCTCGGGATGGAGGCATGGCGCGGATCGCCGTGGTGCACGTGCATGCGACCTCCCTCCGCACAGCGGTGCAGCGTGGGGAACACCTTGCCCGGGTTGAGCAGCCCCTCGGGATCGAAGGCGCACTTCAGCCGCTGCATCACGCGCAGATCCGTCTCCCCCATCACCTCCGACATCAGCGCCCGCTTCTCCACGCCGATGCCGTGCTCCCCGGACAGCACGCCCCCCGCCGCCACGCACGCCCGCAGGATGTCCGCACCCAGCGCCTCCGCCCGCTCGATCTGTGCGGGGTCCTGCGCGTCGTAGAGCACCAGAGGGTGCAGGTTGCCGTCGCCAGCATGGAACACGTTGGCCACCTGCAGCCCGTGCTCCGCCGACAGCGAGCGGATCCGCTCGAGCACCGCCGGCAGCTGGTGGCGCGGGATCGTGCCGTCCATGCAGTAGTAGTCGGGCTGGATGCGTGACATCGCCGGAAACGCCGCCTTGCGGCCCTGCCAGAAGCGATGCCGCTCCGCCTCGTCGGCGCTGGCTCGCGCCGAGGTGGCACCGCAGCCCTCGGCGATGGCCTGCACCTGCGCCACCAGCTCGTCCACCTCCACCTGCGGCCCGTCCAGCTCCACGATCAGCACCGCTGCAGCGTCCGCGGGGTACCCAGGCGCGCAGAACGCCTCGACGGCCTGGATGGCCAGCCGGTCCATCATCTCCATGCCGGCGGGCACGATCCCCGCGCCGATCACCTCGGCCACACAGGCCCCGGCGTCCTCTTCCGAGGCGAAGCCCAGCAGCAGCGCGCGCGCCACCGCCGGCGTCTTGAGGATGCGCACGGTGACCTCGGTCACGATCCCCAGCAGGCCCTCCGAGCCCGTCACGATGCCGAGCAGATCGTAGCCTGCAGCGTCGAGGTGCTTGCCGCCCAGCCGCAGCACCTCGCCGTCCACGGTGACGAGCTGAACCCCGAGCAGGTTGTGGGTGGTCAGGCCGTACTTCAGGCAGTGCACACCGCCGGAGTTCTCGGCCACGTTGCCGCCGAGCGAGCACACCACCTGCGAGGAGGGATCGGGCGCGTAGTAGTAGCCCTGCGCCGCCACCGCCTCGGTGACGGACAGGTTGGTGACGCCGGGCTGCGCCACCACGCAGCGGTTGTCGAGGTCGACCTCGAGGATGCGGTTCATGCGGCTTAGGGCCACCGTGACCCCCTGCTCGTGGGGCAGCGCGCCCCCCGACAGGCCCGTGCCTGCCCCGCGCGGCACGATGGGCACGCCCAGCTCGTGGCAGATCCGCATCACCGCCACCACCTCCGCGGTGCTCCCCGGCAGCGTGACCACCAGCGGCAGCGCGCGATGCATGGTGAGCCCGTCGGTGTCCCAGGCGCGGCGCGCCACGGGGTCGTCGATCACGGCGTGCGCGGGCAGCGCCTGGCGCAGGCGCGCCACCAGCTCGGACGTCTCGGCCATGCACCGAGTGTACAGCGCCCCCCCGCGGAGGTCGCCGTCACGGTCGGTCGAGCGCCACCAGCTGCAGGTTCATGAGCACCACACGGTCCGCGCGCGGAGCGCTCCCCACCAGCGCCCGCACCGCGCGGTAGTGCGCTCGCTGCAGCTCCCGGATCTGCTCGAGCACCGGCTCCGAGACCGTGAACACGTTGTACGACGCCATCGTGTCGTCGTGCTGCAGCCGCCTGGCCGCCACCTCCGTCCAGTGTCGCTTGAGGGCGATGGCTCCGGCGCGCCGCAGATCCACCGACAGGATCTCCGCCGGCCGGAGGTGGCTCCCCACCCGCCGGATCTGACCCGCCGCCCGCAGCCTGCGCAGCGCCTCCGACACCTCCTCCTCCGGCAGATCCAGGCGCTGGGCGAGCCACGCATCGTCGTGGGCCGGCAGCGCCGCGTAGTCGGCGAGCTCCAAGCCCAGCAGCACCACCTGGGCCCAGGGAGAGCCCCATGCCAGCTCGCGCGCCGCCTGCAGCCGCCTCCAGGCGCGGCGTGTGGTGGGCAAGGAGTCGGGCGGCACGAAGCAGCTCACGAAGTCCAGCAGCCGCAGGCTGGCCACGTCCACCAACGCGAGCAGATCCGGCAGCCTCGGCTCCGATCGACCCGACAGCCAGCGCGACACCGTGAACCGGCTGCGACCCATGCGCTCCGCCAGCACCCCGATGGGCACGGTGCCCCGCAGCTCCTGCAGGAACGACAGCACCCAGCTCGGCGTGGCCGGCTCCTGCTGCAGCCAGTCCGGCGGCGTGGGGTAGAAGCGCCCGAGCGCGTCGACCACGTCGATCCCCACGCGCTGGGCCACGAAGAAGAAGCGTGACGCAGACGGCCAGCGCCGTCCCGACTCCCAGCTGTACACGGCGTTCGTGCTGAACCCCAGGCGACGGCTGAGCTGCACCTGGGACCGGTCCCCCCGCAGCGCGCGGATCAGCTCCCGGGCGAGGCTGTGACGATCGACCTGCATCGGACCCTCTCCGTCATACTCACGATATCGCACACATCCAAGCACCAGAGGGCAGATCGCGTGCAGATTCGTGTGGGTCGCCGCACCAAGCCGTCTGGTACCGTCCTCGTGTGGGGGTGAGGACGATGATCTGGAGTGCACTGTGGATGGGCTGCGCGACACAGCCCGCATCCGAGGAGCCTGCCGTGCCGACGATCGGTGAGCAGCTCGAGGTCGGCCTGCTGCCACCGGTGCGCGTGCAGGGTCAGCCTGCGCTGCAGCGGCTGGTGGACCGCATGGAGGAGGAGCGGGTCCCGGGGCTGTCGGTGGCCGTGATCGAGGATGCAGAGATCGTGTTCACCGGGGCCTGGGGCGTGCTCGAGGCAGGCAGCGACACGCCGGTCACCGACCGCACGCTGTTCCAGGCCGCCTCCATCAGCAAGCCCGTGACCGCAGCCGCGGCCCTGACCATGGCCGACAAGGGCGAGCTCACCCTGCAGGGACCCATCGACGAGGCACTGCGCTCCTGGCAGCTGCCCGCATCGGACCTCACCGCACGGACACCCGTCACCCTGCAGCACCTCTTGAGCCACACCGGCGGCACCACGGTGCACGGCTTCCGTGGCTACGCCGAGGGCGAGGAGCTGCCCACCGCCGTGCAGGTGCTGCAGGGCGTTCCGCCCGCCAACAGCGCTGCCGTGGTGGTGGACCAAGCCCCGGGCACGGCCGTGAGGTACTCCGGCGGGGGCACCACCATCGTGCAGCAGGCCATCGTGGACATGCGCGGCGCCCCCTACGCGAACGTGCTGCAGAAGCTGGTGCTCGGCCCGATGGGCATGGCGGACAGCACCTTCGCCCAGCCCCTTCCCTCCGATCGCCGCGCTCAGGCCGCTTCGGGGCACCGCCCCGACGGATCGGTGGTGGTCGGCAAGTGGCACACCTACCCCGAGCAGGCCGCCGCCGGTCTGTGGACCACGCCCAGCGACCTCGCCCGCTTCGTCATCGCCGTGCAGCAGGCGGCCAACGGTCAGCCGTCGGTGCTGTCGGCCGAGGTGGCGCAGCAGCTCACCCAGCCCGTGCAGGGCACCACCGCAGACGGCGTGGCGCTGGGCACCTTCCTCGCAGAGGACCGAGGGGTCGCCCAGTTCGCCCACGGCGGCGCCAACGAAGGATTCCGCGCCCAGATGATGGGTGCCGTCGACGGAAGCCACGGCCTGGTGATCATGACGAACTCCGACCGGGGTTCGGTGCTCTTCGACGAGATCATCCGCACCCTGAGCGCCCGGGACGGATGGCCAGGCCTCGACGAGCCCATCGTGCCCATGGCGGTCGACGCCGACGGCCTCGATGCCGTGGCCGGCCGCTACCGCAACGAAGCCGGGGAGCTCGTCGTGCTCGTGCGACAGGGAGAGGAGCTGGTACGCGCCGAGCCCATGGGCGAGCGCACGCCGCTGGTCCCCACCGCCGACGGCTTCGTCTCCACGACGGACGGCTGGCGCGTGCAGCGACAGGCCGACGGCACCGTGCGCATCGATTCTCTGCGAGAGGACTCGGAGGTCAGCGTCGCCTCTCCCACCACCGAGCCCCCCACCGCCCTGGAGTGGCTCGCCCAGGGACAGCTCGACGAGGCCGTGGAGGCCTGCCGCACCGCCGCGACGGACGAGGGGTCGGGCTGCGACGAGGCCTCCCTCAACCAGCGCGGCTACGTCTTGCTCGGCCAGGGCGACACCGCGCGCGGCGTGATGCTGCTGCAGATGGTGGCCACCGCCTTCCCCGACTCCTCCAACGCCCACGACAGCCACGGCGAGGCGCTGGCCGCTGCCGGCAAGACCGAGGCCGCCATCGCCGCCTATGAGCGAGCCCTCGCTCTGCTCGACGCCGATCCGCGGGTGCCCGCCTCCGAGCGAACCGCACGACGGGACTGGGCCGAAGGCAAGCTCCTGGAGCTGCGAGCCGCCGAGGCACCCCCCAGCACACCCTGACGAATCTGCACATGATCGAGCATCCACGGCCCATGGAATGTGCAGGGTCGTCATGGACGCATGCACCGCGCCACGGCAAGTTCCCACAGGGCGACGGAGGACGCGATGAGAGGATGGATGGCCTGTGCGCTGGTCTGGGGATGCTCGGGGCCCGAGCCCCTCAGGGGCCAGTTCGGAGAGGAAGAGCAGATCCGCTGCGAGGAGACGTCGAGGACGCCCGTAGCCGACGACGCCGTGATCACCCTGGCGGGCTACGACGGCGACGTGGACGTGGACATCGCCGTGTTCCGCGCGAGTGCCGCCCAGGTGGCCACCCACCCCATCCATTGGATGAAGACGGGCGAGATCGCCGAGATCACCGCCACGCTGTCGCGTCCCGGATCAGCGGACCACGTGGTCTACGACAACGTCGGCTCCCAGAGCGAGGGGCCGGGCACCGATGCGGCGATCTTCTGCCCCGACCGCCTGGAGCTACCCGTCTCCCTGGTCGTCGTCACCTCCGATGGTCGCCTCGACGAGTCCGTCGAGACCGTGGCCGAGACGCTGGGCGAGCAGCTGTACGTCGAGGCCGAGATCAGCCAGCTCGCTGGCTCCCTCGACGTGGTGGCGCTGTCGGAGGATCCCGAGGTGCGCGCCGACGAGGTGCGCGTGCACCTGAGTCTGGGTGAGGTCTTCAGCGGCTACGTGGAGCCGCTGCTGCTGTCGGATCCCGAGGAAGACGTGGCGCCGCTCGCGCACTGGCCCTTCGAAGAGGTGGAGGCGGAGTAGTCCACCTCAGCCGCGCAGCGCCGCCACACCCGCCTCGGGATCGGTTGCGTGTCCGCACTCCACCAGGGCTTCCCCGATGGCACGGACCGTCCGCTCCAGCAGCTCGGGCTGGCGCGTGACCCAGCCCATGTGACCCACGCGGAAGTAGGCCTGCTTGAGCTGCGGCAACAGTCCGCCCGCGACCGCCACGCCGCGCCGTCCCACCGCGGCCACCAGCTCGGGGCCCACACCTTCGGGGTAGCGCAACGCCGACAGCGTGTTCGCGGCCACCTCCTCGGTGGCGGGCAGCAGGCTGCAGCCCAGCGCCTGCCACGCCGCGCGCATCCCCTGGGCCACCTGTGCGTGCTGCACCCAGGCCGCCTCCACGCCGGTGTGGCCTGCGTGGTGGTGGTCCTCGATCTCGGTCAGCGCCGCCCGCAGGGCCAGCACCAGCGAGGTGGCCGGTGTGGCGAAGTAGCTGGGGCGCCGCTGCTCGTAGGCCTCCATGATGGGGATCCACTGCTCGAAGTCCAGGCTCATGGGCGGCGGCGTCAGCAGGCGGCTGCGGGCCTGAAGCGCCAGGGGCGAGGCCACGAGCAGCGCCAGTCCGGGGGGTGCCCCCACCGCCTTCTGAGACGCCGTGAGGAACACGTCCACGTCGAGTCGGGCCTGGTCCAGCACCTCCCCCACCGTGGAGCACACGCCGTCCACCACCACCATCGCACCATGGGCCTTCGCCATCGCCGCGATCCCCGCCACGTCCGCGCGAACGCCGGTGGACGTGTCGACGTGGGTCACGAACACCGCGACCGCGGGCTCCTCGCTCAACTCCGCATCCACCTGATCGGCAGGCACGGCGTGGCCCGGATCCGTGGCCAGCGTGCGCACCCGAGCCCCGCGACGGCTCAGCATGTCGGCCATGCGGGCACCGAAGTAGCCGTGGTGCACCACCAGCACGGACTGGCCAGGCTCCACCAGGTTCGTGGCCGCCATCTCCATGGCCAGCGTGCCCGAGCCCGCGAGCACGAAGGGCTGAGCGCCCTCGGGCGCCCGCCAGATGGAGCGCATGGCGCCCAGTGAGGCGCCGAACGCCTCGATGAGTCCGGGAGCGGTGTGGGAAGGAGGTGCGGTGGCCGCTGCTTCGCGCACGGCGGGCGAGACCTCGATGGGTCCGGGGATCATGAGCAGAGGTTGCATGGACCTGCTCCTAACGCCGCTGGATGCACACCAACCCGAGCAGGTAGCGGGTCCGACACTCGAGCCACTAGCCTTCGATGTCGCCGGGGAGCTTGGTGATCGTGGCGGCACTCAATGCGTCGCGGAGCCAGTCCCGTAACTCATCGACAGTGGCGGCCTCGATGCGTGCTCGCACGTCCACTGGAACCTCTCCGTCGCGTCCGACGACGTCCAGCACAACCTGCCGCAGCTCGTCGAGACGTCCTTCCCGGCGTCCTTCTCGGCGCCCTTCCTCTCGGGTACTCTCGGCCCAGGTCACAGCAAGCTCCTCCAACTCCGAGGGTAACGCAGCCCATACCCGCGCCTCAACTTCGGGCTCGGGCCGGCCGGCGGCAAGCCAACCGTAGCGAAACACAGCTTCCAGCGCCCGAAGGCCTCCAGGGACCCGGAGCACTTCCTCCATGAGGTGCGCCCACAAACGAAACTTCTCCCAGAAGGTGTCACTGTCCACGTGCTTGAAGACCAGCAAGGTGAGTGCGCCGAGGGCTGTGCCGGTGAGCTCTTCGTCGGGGATCTGGGACAGGTCGATGAGGAAGAAGTCCAGCCGCAGACGAAACCGTCCGAGCGCCTCGACGAGGCTGTCGCTCCCGTACAGTTCGTCCATCGAGGTGGGAGCCACCCAAGCGCGAGAACCATTGTAGAGCACCATCGGGAAGATCAGAGGGACAGCGCTTGATCCCTTCGCTGCATCGGACTTCTCCCAGTCCATCCACACACGATGGATGTAGGCCGACATCCGCAGGGGCATTCGGACATGAGGGGTCCGCTGGTGCTCGAAGAGCAGGTAGAGCAGCAGCGGCTCTCCTCCCCTCGTGAACACCCGGTACACCAGGTCGCTGTGGAGCTTCTTGAAGCGCTCGTCCACGGTGGTGCCGGGAACACGCGCCATGCGGCGCCAGTCGAGCTGCTCGGTGAGCACGGCAGGTAGCAGCGGCCGAAGGTGTGCACGAGCGATGGCGGTCTGGCCGAACACGAGCCGGAACAAGCTGTCGTGGGGTGTAGGCAGATGCCACTCCGAATCTAGGCGGGCACCTTGGCCACGCCTGATGCGGCTCGGTGCAAGCGGCACGCCATCGATAGTCGGCGTCTCTTCGTCTCGGGTAGAGGAAGCCCGAGCCTAGACATGCCGAATTGCTGGCCTTCGACCTACTGACGGACGTCCGTCAGTGACGACCGTCAGATGGGGACGTGGGCCGCCGCTGACGCGAGCGCAGCCGCGACAGGTGCTCCGGCGAGATCCCCACGTAGCTGGCCACCACCCGCTGCGACACGCGGGCCTCCACCGTGGGGAACGCTAGCCGAAACGCCTGATATCGGCCCCAGGCATCCAAGCTCACCAGCTCCCGCTCCCGCCGGGCCTTCGTGAGCACCAGGCGCTCCAGCAGCGCCAGGCCCCAG
Source organism: Myxococcales bacterium (assembly GCA_019634415.1). Classification (GTDB taxonomy): domain Bacteria; phylum Myxococcota_A; class UBA796; order UBA796; genus DRPG01. The sequence continues at coordinate 3,919 of JAHQVJ010000214.1, read as the reverse complement.
CGGCGGGTGCCGTCGCTGGAGTGCATCCAGTCGAGGAAGGCTGCAGCGGAGCACAGCTGCAGCTCCACCTCGGTCTCCGCCACCACCCCGCACACCGAGGCTCCGCCGCACAGCGCATCGGGCAGCGAGCCCACGAACTGCCCCTCCACCGCGAAGGCCTTGGTGCGCTGCACGCCCGAGGGCAAGGCATAGAACTCGCGCATCACGCCGTGGCGCACCGCCCCGAGGGCACGGCAGGGATCCCCAGGCCGCAGCAGGTGGTCCCCTGCAGAGAGTCGGCGCGTCGTCAGTCGCTGCAGCAGCCGACTCCGGTCGGCGGCGGGCAGCGGTCCCACCTCGTCGATGGCCGACTTCATGGCATCTCCGATTCCTTGACCTGGGTCAATGCCCCGTCGACGACGCAGGCGCATCCTCGGTGCATGACCACCTTGCTCCTCCACACCGCCCTCGCCCAGGCCAGCCCCCTCCGACTGGCCCTGGCCGTCCCCGAGCCGCGTGCCGCAGTGTCGGCCCAGCAGCTCGCCATCGCGCTGCACGACACGGACGCCGATGGCCCCGACCACGCCGTGGTGTGCTTGCACGCCGTGGGCCACGGCGGCGGGGACTACGCCAGCGTGATCAGCGCCCTGGCCCCCGAGCGACGCGTCGTGGTGCTGGACTGGCCCGGTCACGGGGCCTCGGAGGACGATCCACACCCCCCGAGTGCCCAGCGCTACGCAGCGGTCCTGCTCGACGTGCTCGACGCCCTGGAGCTCAGGTCGGTGGTGCTGGTGGGCAACTCCGTGGGTGGCGCCGCAGCCATCGAGGTCGCCTCCGCACAGCCCCACCGCGTCCGCGGCCTGGTGCTGGTGGACTCGGGCGGCATGGATCCCGGCGGCTGGCTGGCCCGGATCTACATCGGCTCGGTGGTGAGGCGGTTTCGGCGCGGCGAAGAGGACCATGCGTCGTTCCCTCGGTGGTACGAGCGCTTCTACGACACCGTGCTGCCGGGCTCCAGGGCGACGGAGCGGCGGCGGGCCATCGTGGCGGCGGGTCCACAGATGGCGGGCGTGCTCCGGCAGGCCTGGGAGAGCTTCGCCAGTCCACAGGCCGATCTTCGCGCCAAGCTCCCCGGGCTCTCCATGCCGGTCCTCGTGGCCTGGGCCGAGCGCGACCGAGTGATCCGCTGGTCGCGCAACCGTCGCGCGATCCGTCGCATCCCGAACGCGGAGGTCCACCGCTTCGAAGGCGGACACAGCGCCTTCCTGGAGGATCCCGAGGCCTTCACCCAGACCCTGACGGCCTTCCTCGACGCTCACTCACTGTAGGGGGTGGTCCCCCGCAGGGCCGAGGATCTGCAGGGCCTCGTCGCGCAGCCCCACGAGCACCGCACGGCCCGACGCGTCCACGCGCAGCTCGCCGTACTCGGCCTGCTCGTAGTGCTCGGCGTTGCCCTCCTGAAAGAAGAACGACTCCGCCCCGAGCCGGATCTGGTGGTGCCGCAGCCGGTAGTCGAGCGCTCGCTCGGTGGCCTGCAGCCCGTCGTCGGTGAGCAACCGGGCGTCCGTCACCACGCCACGCTCGTCCACCGTGACGGCGAGCGTGCCCGTGCGGGGCCACGACTCGTCCACCTCGCGCCGCAGGGAGCGAGTGATGGCGTAGCTCAGCACCATGTAGTCGCCCTGGATGAGCGACCGCGGATCCACGGGCGCCAGCTCCAGCAGCATCGGCTCGGCGCCCTGAACGTGCCGCTCGTAGTCCACGACGCTCGCCGCGGGCGCACCCAGCGCCAGCAGCAACCCTCCGCCCAGCAGCCATCGATTCATTGCGCTTCCTCCATCGTGCTCACCAGCACCCACCGTGCTCCGAGCAGCAGCGCACCGCTGCCCACGAGCACCCCCGACTTCACCCACAGCGACAGCGCCAGGTCGTAGTAGAACCAGGTCAGGAACACCGTGAGGAACACGGTCCCCAGCCCGAACAGGATGGGGTTCCTGCGATGGAAGGCCAGCAGCAGGGTGCCCAAGGCCGCGACCACCCCGGGCGTGGTCACGGTGATCGCCCCCAGCGCGAGCACCACCGCCACGGCGATCCCCACGGCACGCTGCTCCACGTCGCCGATCTCGCTCACGGCGCTCCACCCGAGCCCCACCAAGGTCACGGCCGTGAGCCCCATGCCCGTCCACGGCGTCAGCGCCCGCTGCTCGTCGGGGCCCCACAGGCCCATCATCACCAGCAGGAACGCCCCCACCACACAGCCAAAGGCCACGGGTGCACGCAGCGATGCAGCGGGCCCCGCCTCGAGGCGCGCCTCCCACAGGAACAGCGCCGTGCCCGCAGCGAACAGCGGAGTGGCGCCCAGGTGCAGCGGGATGGCGTCGTCGAGCTGAAACAGGAACAGGCCCGCGAAGGCACCGGCCGCCACGGTGGCACCGAAGCGGTGCACGGGATCGGCGAACGCGACCACCATCACGGCCATCAGCACCGAGGTCGCGAGGAACGCGGCAGCCTCTGCCTCGAGGATGCCGGCCAGCCCCATCGTGGCCAAGATCTCGCCAGCCACCACCAGGGCCAGCGTGAGCTGGTTCACGAAGGTGCTCTCCTCGGCAAGTGCTGCGGCGCGGCCCACCGCCGCCCCCACCATCAGCACCCCCCCGACGAACAAGGCACCCCACTCGTCGTCTGCGATGTCGGCCAGGACGAGGAAGCCCACCAGCAGCACGGCCGACAGCCACGCCACGAAGCCAGTGAAGCCTCGCACGTACCAGACGGGCGCTCCCTGGTGCTCGGCGACGAGGTCGCGCGCCTGGTGCAACAGCGCCTCGTCGTCGCCCATGGTGCGGGCCAGCACGGTGCGAAGGCTGTCTCGCAGCACGATCATGGCGTCACCCCCCTCTCCTCGTCGGATGGCCCGAGCCGAGTCAACCACGCCACGAACGCCACGGCCTGGCCGAGCACGATCCCCGAGAGCACCAGCAGGCCGAGCTCGTCGAGATCGAGGGTGTCGAGCAGGAACCGACCGATCCAGGTGTCCACCACCACCAGCACGGCCGCGGTGGCCGCCGTGAGTGGGAAGCGATCCGCTGCAGAGCTACGAAGGGCGAGCGCCAGCGTCGCCGCCGCACCCGCAGCGAGCAGCAGCGTGGCCGCCACCCCGCCGCTCTCCCCGTCGGGCACCTGCAAGGCGGTGGCCGCGGCTGGCAGCACGAGCCACGACAACGCCACGGCCACCCACACCCGCGGCAGCCACTGACCCCGCACCCAGTCCACTCGCTCCTCTGCCCACAGCCACACGGCCCAGGCAAGGCCGTTCACGGCCCCCAAGAGCACCCAGCTCCACCAGCTCCACTCCGGCCGTACTTGAGCGCCAAAGAACCAGATGGCGGCGTTGACCACCGCAAGCCACAGCATCCACAGGCCTCCCATGCGCCCCGCCACCACCCACGGCAGGATCAGCACGGCCCAGTTCGCGAACAGCTCCCAGCTGTCGGCGCCGGTCTGGTAGGTCTGCCCCACCACCGCGAGCAACGCCCCGACCCCCACACAGGCGCCGAGCAGCCCCACCTGGCCGACCGGCTGCGCCCCTCGCCACCACGCGATGGCAAGGCCCACCAGCACCCAGCCGCCTGTGAACGCCAGCTTCGCGAAGCGCCCCAGGTCGTCCCAGTTGAAGGCCACGAAGTAGATGGCGCCCGAGAGCACGAGTGCCGCACCCACCAGCAGCAGCAGCGTGGCCAAGAACCGAGCCCACTGCTCCTTGGACGGCGTGGCCGAGGCCGCCAGGAGGCTGGCCTCGAAGGTGTCGTCGTCGAGCAGCCGACCCGCTCGAAGCACCGCCAGCCGCTCCACGGAGGCGCGGGCGGCCAGCGGATCATCCGCGTCTTTCCCTGCAACCCGCGACACCGCACCTCCAGGCATGTCCCGAGTCTACCCCTGGGGG
>JAHQVJ010000213.1 GCA_019634415.1 Myxococcales bacterium | reverse complement strand
TCTCCCGCCGCATACAGCGACGAGTACGCCACCGGCAGCGACAAGTCCCCCGCCATCGGGCCCAGGTGCAGCAGCGGCTCCGGCTGCATCCACATCCCGTCCCGAAGTGCCAGGTGCCGCGCTCCCAGGTGCATCACCTGATGCTCCCGGTCCCGCTCCGCTCCGTGCAGCGCGTCCAGATCCCAGGGCTGGCTCCCCGCAGGCGTCGATGTGAACGTCTCGATCGGCAGCCCGTAGGCGCCCACCACCTCCTGCGTCTCCTGGCCCCCGGTCACCGCGTCGGCCGTCCAGATCGCGCGACCGTCCAGCTCCGACATCACGATCCGGTAGTCCCCGCTCCCCGAGCGACGCACCATCGGCAGCAGCGACTCGATCGTCTGCCCGCCCTCCTCGAGCCACCCGCCGAAGCGGAAGGTGTGGCTGCTCGTCGCCCCCGTGCGCCCCTCGTACAGCAGGTCGTTGTTCGCGCTGTACGACAGCACCGTCGCGGTTCCACCCTGCTGGATCGAGCCCAGGCGGCCCTCTCCGTCGTAGGCATACGTTCGCGTCACCGGGCCCGCGGGGAGCCCCAGGGACTCCCACTGCGTCAGGCGGGACAGCTCCGGACCCGCTCCCATCGAGTAGGCGAGCTGATCCGACAGCCCCGTGCCGCCCGTCTCCGTGCGACCCGGCACCTCCCCGAACCGCGGCGCCGCCCCGTAGTCCCACTCCAAAGGCGGCAACCCGGGCCGGTCCTGCGTGAACGACGTCACGTTCGACGCATCGTCGTAGGCGTACTGCTCGAACAGCGCCGGCGGGGTGCGCGGATCGTGCACCTTCACGATCCGATGCCACGCGTCGTAGTCGTAGCAGATCAGGTTGTCGCCACCCGCCGTGGGCGACTTGCAGGCCAGATCCCCGTTGGCGTCGTAGGTGTAGAACACGGCGTTGTGATCGGCGACCGGAGCGGGACTCTCCCACAGCAGCCCCTTGACCTCACCCGAGACCACCCGGTCCACGATCAGGCCCCAGGGGCTCTCGATCTGGTTCACCGGATCGGTGTAGTCGAGCATGTAGCCGGAAGGAAGGCCGAAGTCGTCGTAGGTGTGGTGCACGTCGAGGGTCACCGGAGAGGTGTCGTGCGAGACGTGCTGGCCCAAGATCTGACCGTTGAGGTGGTACGCGGAGTCCACCACCGTGCCCGAAGGCCACACCTTGCTCAGCTCCCTGCCGTCCTCGTCGTAGGTCTGGGTGAAGGTGGCGACCTCGTGCGGCAGCACGTTCGTGTAGGTCCGCTCCGCCTCGGTGACGTACCCGAGCCCTCCATACGTCGCGTCGGCCGTGAACGCGAACGTGGTGGTACCCGTCGGATCCGACCGACCGTGCAACGCACCCTTCCACACGTCTCCCGAGGGAGACTGGTCCCAGGTCCAGGTGTACAGCAGCATTCTCCGCCGCAGGCACGGACTTCTACACAGAGAGAGTGCAAGGATCCGTGAGCGGAGAGCCGCTACTCGGCATCACGGCGATTGACATCGATGGCGGCTCGAGTGGCTCCGTCACCGTGTCCCAAGTGCAAGGGAACATCGAGAGCGAGAGCGGGATCGCTTTCGGACTCCACAGCGACGTGCCCTTCGTGTTGGGTTGCTCGACAGCGGACTTCAATCAGGCCTTCAGCGAGTGTGGCGCTGTCCTTGGTGAGTATCTAGGTCCAGGCGTCGAGAAGACGTCCGTCGCGGACTTGGTTGTCCAGCTGAATGCCACCGCAACGGTGAACACGGACACCTCGGACACTGGCGTTCTGGATTCCACCCAGGTGGTGTATCTCGGGTTGTTCGCCAACCACCGTCTGCTGCCAGGTCACGTGACGAGCTACGACGTAAGTCCTACTGGTGGAAAATTCCCATCAGAGCTGGACCCAACGAATGACGGCAACAGGATGGCTGCCACCTGGCACCTGGTCTGTGGCCGTGGAAGCCAGCATTGGGCGAGCTGCGCGACCGATGTTGATGGAGATGGATACCCCACGGAAGGAGACTGTAACGAGGAAGTATCGAATGGTTCTTCGATCCATCCCACTGCGACGGATCCACCTGCTGGAACCCTGTGGGTCGACGATCAGACGGACTGGAATTGCGATGGCTGGCCTGTCAACTTCTTCTAGGGAGAAACCAATGATAACTTCGAAACGCGCTGTCTTTGTCGCCGCTCTCCTGGCTGGTTCGGCACTCCTCTTCATCGGACGAGCACAGGCCACCATCCCGGCAATCGTGCAGTCCGCCCTAACTCCTCTGACAGAGTTCACGACGTTTCATATAGCCCTGAACGCAGGTAGTGCCTACGTACTTCGCATGGATGCCAGCGCCGATGGACCAAACATCACCCTTGACAGCCACGACGGCTCGTCTCGATTGCATTGGAACGGCCTGCAAGCCTTCGTCCGATCGGGTGACCAGACGCCCGTGACGTTGCCCGCAGAGGTGGCCGATGACATCGAAGACTTCTGGATCGAGATGCGCTCGGGGTTCCCGAACACCACGTTCACACCACGGCACCCGAACGATGTGCTAGCACCCGAGAGTGAGTGGCCAGATGGCAGCTGGGAGCGGTCGCGAGGCTTGTCGCACAAGTACATGAGTCGACCTGTCTACCCAGATCGACCAAACACCCTTTGGTATCAAGTGGACCTTCCGTTTGCGTGGGACGACGCGTATGCCATCTTCATGGCCTTCTCTGCCAACGGCGAGCTGTTTGGACCGATCGCCGTGATGCATGAGCAGACGGGCATGCCGCTCCGCGTGAACAGTTGGCCTGCCAGCGGACGACTTTGGTTCCGCTACGTGGCGTTCAGCATGCGGTCCGACACAACCTTCGTGGACGTTCCACTGCACCCCGACGTCGGCCAGCCTACTCCTGCGCGGATTCATCAGATCATCCCAGAGAGCGACCGGAACAACGAGTTCCGTCACCTGCCCTACCACGAGCAGCGTTGGCACGCGCCCCTCGACTACGACCATGCCAACAGCACGGGCTCGAGCCACGTCGGAGAGCCGCGCAAGGGCGTTCAGTACCAACGCCAAGCCTGTCTCGGGCCCGACGACATCTACCAGCACAGCGTGTCCCTGATCTGGAACATGCCCTCGTCACAGGTCTCTCACACGACGCTGGCGCTGGCCGAGTGCCCCGACGTTCGGCTCGATCTGACACAGTTCACGCGGTTCCAGCCCGCGGCGGACGCCGAGGTGTGCGTGAACGGAACCTGGCAAATGCTCGACACAAACTCCAGCCCTCCCTCGACCCTGTGGTCCACCACCGTCAGCGACTGTGTCTCGGGGCCCAGCGAGAGTGGCAGACAGTCGTGGGCCTTGCCCGTGCCACCCCCCTCCCGCATTCCGCATCTCCAGGTGCGGTTCGATGGATCTGCACACATCGACTGCAGCAGCGCTCACCCAGAGGTCAGCAGCGTGGGTCTGCTCGTGCACGGGATGGACGGCCCACGCTTCTCCTGGGAGGGGTGCTGGCCTGGATGGGCGCCCTGAGGGCTCACTCCGCCTTGCCGGCCACCTTCTCCAGCTCCAGCTCCGCCTCGTCCCGGCTCATCTCGATGAGCTCCGCCGCCGACTCCAGCTCCGTGCTGTCGTCGGGCTCCGGCAGCTGCACCAGGATCGGCTCGCGCACCCCGCGCCCCTGCGCGAACCGCAACAGCCGCGCCCGCACCGGGCCCGTGATCTCGTGGCCCTTCGGCACCACCACCACCCCGCCGATGGTGCGGATCGGCTCCAGCAGCACCATGCCCTTGTCCAGCTGGTCGGCCCCCACCGAGCGCGTGGGCCGGGAGTTGCGCTGGTAGACCGTGAGCAGTGCCTCGATCACCACTGGGTTGTAGCGGTCTCGGGTGCGGCTCATGGTGTCGAGCGCGATGAGGGCCTCCAGGCCATCCCCCACGAACGCGTCCAGATCGAGGGCCGCTCGGAGGATGTGCCCCCCGATCTGCTCGTGGTCGTTGCGCTCCATGGCCCGCAGGGCCGTGGACAGGCGCACGTCGCGCCGCTGCAGCGCCACCATCTGGGCCACCGCCTCCAGGCGAGGGATCTTCGACAGCATCTTGCGGGCGATGTCGGGGTGCTCCTCGACCGCCTTCTGCTCGTGCGGATCGAGCGGCAGCCCGCGCATCCAGCGACGCACGATGTCCTCGTCGACCCCCACCAGACCGATCTGCGACAGCATGGCCGCCAGCTCGAACCGCCAGCGGTCCTCGAGCCCCATCTCGAAGACCACCCAGCGCACCGTGCGCTGGATCCGGTTGGCCCGCCCGAACACCTCCGGCGAGGCCAGCGCCATCACCTCTGCCAGCACCGACACCGATCCCTTCAGGGTCTCCTCGAGCAGCTGCTTCTCGGCGAGGCGGAGCTGATACTGCCGACAGCCCTCCATCACGGCCTTCTGCAGCACCGCGGGCGGGCAGGGCTTGGTGAGGAAGCGGAAGATCTCCCCGTCGTTCACGGCGGAGATGGCGGCGGGCACCTCGGCGTGGCCGGTGAGCAGGATCCGGGTGGTGTCGGGTGCCTGGTTGCGCACCTCCGCCAGGAAGGCCGCTCCGTCCATGCCAGGCATGCGCATGTCGCTGACGACCACCTCGAAGGGGCCTTGCTCCTCGATCACCACCATGGCGGCCGCACCGTTGAGCGCGGTGAAGACCCGAAAGCGGCGCCGCAGGAAGGCCATCAGCCCCTCCAGCACGTTGGGCTCGTCGTCGACACAGAGGATCCTCGGTCGTCGCGACATCTGACCCAGACTCTGGCTACTCACGCTGCCTCCTCGTGCTGATCCCGCCAGCGCCGTACGGCCCCGGCCAGATCGAGCTGCTCCACCAAGCGCGAGTCCGCGCGCTCCCCGCGCACGATGGCGTCGGCGAGGTGCACGGCCACCACGGCGTTCACGTCTTCGTGGGGCACCCGCGTGGGGTCGTGGTGCCAAGCCACCCCCTCCACGACGGCGTCGGGCAGCCCCCACACCCCGAGGAGGTAGGCGCCCGCTTCGGCATGGGTCACGCCCAGCGCCTCCTGCTCGATCGCCACCAGCGGCGGTGCATCCTCGGCCGCAGCCGCCTGGAGCACCTCGGAGTAGCGTTTCCCCAGCCGGTCCCCGAGCAGCAGCTTGCCCACGTCGTGGAGCAGCCCCGCGGTGAAGGCGGCATCGCCGAGGCCACGGGCACTGATGCGCCGCGCCACGGTGGCCACGGCCAAGCCGTGCTGAGACTCCTCCTCCAGCGACATGCCGGCCACCGGCGCGGACAGCGTGTTCACCACGCCGATCTGCAACACGAGCCCCTGCAGGAGGTTCAGGCCGAGCACCCCCACGGCGTCGCGGATGTTGGTCACGTTGCGCGACCACGAGAAGAAGGCCGAGTTGACGAGCTGCAGCACCTTGGCACTCGTCGCCGGATCCTGCTCCACCAGCGCGGAGATCTGCGCCAGGGACACGTCGGGATCCGACAGGGCCTCGCGCAGGTCGCGGTAGAGCCGAGGCGGGCTCGGCAGCCCGTCCAGCGAGCCCAGCGAGGCGATGCGCTCCGACGTGAGCAGCGCCCGCAAGCGCTCGGAGCGCTCGATGCGGGCGATGAGCTCGGTGGGCTCGCAGGGCATGCTCAAGAACTGATGGGCGAGGTGCACGGCGCGCATGGCTCCGCGCTGATCCGCAGCACCCGAGAGCACCACGCGCACGGTGCCCGGCTGGCACTGGGACAACCGCTCCAGCAGCGCATGCCCGTCCACACCCCGGAGCACGAGCTCGGTGACCACGACGTCGTAGGGCTCCTGCTCGATGAGCTCCACGGCCTGCAGCCCGGACACGAACTGCATGGCCCAGCGCCGACGACGGCGACGCAGCGACCCACGCAATCCCGACAGCACCGTCTCGTCGTCGTTGACGAAGAGGACCCGGAGGCTCATGTGGTGCCCGCCAGGGCCGACGTGGGCTGGACGGGCAGCTTGAGCACGAACGTGGTGCCCACGCCCACCTCCGACTCGAAGAACAGCTCGCCCCCGTGCCGCTCCACCACGATGGCGTGGGAGATGGCGAGGCCCTGACCGGTGCCCCGCCCCACTTCCTTGGTGGTGAAGAACGGCTCGAACACGCGGTCTCGGACGTCCAGGGGAATGCCACAGCCGGTGTCGGAGATGCGGATCTCCACGTGGTCGCCCCGATCGCGGGTGCTCACCCCGATGGTTCCTCGGTCACAGCCCGCGTCGGCGATGGCGTGGGCGGCGTTGACCAGCAGGTTCAGGAACACCTGGTTGAGGTCCCCCACCAAGCAGACCACCTGCGGCAGCGGCTCCATGTCGGTCTGCACGTCGGCCACGAGCTTCAGCTCGTTGCTGGCCACCACCACCGTGCTCTGCAGCGCGCCCACCAGATCGGCGGCAGCCCGGGTGCCGTGGTCGTCGCGCGCGAAGTGCCGCATGGCGCGCACGATGGTGGACACCCGGTCACAGCCGCCCCGCGTGCGCTCGAAGGCCCGCGGGATCTCTGCCAGGATGAACTCCAGGTCGATGTCCTCCGCAAGCGCCCGCACATCCGGGTCGTCGCCCGCCGCGGCGCGCGCCACCTCGGTGAGACGAACCAGGTCGTCGAAGGCCCCCTGCAGGAAGAAGACCGAGTCGCCCACGAACTGGATGGGCGTGTTGATCTCGTGGGCGATGCCCGAGGCGAGCTGGCCCACGGCGTCCATCTTCTGGGCGTGGCGCAGCTCCACCTCCATCCGGCTGTGGCGGTCCCGCACCGACCCCATCTCCGCCTGCTGTCGCCGCAGCACCTGCAGCAGGCGCTCCACGCTGAACGGCGACATCGTGTCGGGCACGAGCACGGCGTCGGGCCCCACCAGCTCTCGCACGCGCTGCAGCGTGGCTGGACGGCCCTGCACCACGGCCAGGGTGCCCTCGGGGAGCTCCGCCAGCCAGGTCTTCAGCTGGTCCCGGTCACAGGTGTCGGCGTCGATCCGCGCCACCCCGTCCGTGACCTCGGGTGCGCTGGAGTTGGGTGCTTCCACCACGGCAGGCTTGCCTCCCGCAGCCCCATCGGCCCCGTGCAGGGGGGCCTTGAGCGATGGTGGTCTAGGTGCTGACCACGTTGCGGCCGTTGGCCTTCGCGCGGTAGAGCGCCCGGTCCGCGGCCGCCACGAGCGCCGTTCGAGACGCCGCCGCCTCGCGCTGGGTCACCCCGATGCTGATGGTGGCCCGCACCTGTGCCTCGTCCAGCACGTAGGGCCGGTCGGCGACCTCCTGCCGGATCCGCTCGGCGAGGCCCAGCGCTGCAGGCAGATCCCCCACCACGTAGGCGCAGAACTCGTCGCCTCCGAAGCGACAGGCCTCGCCAGCCCCCTGCAGCACCGCACCGATGAGCCGCCCCACCACCCCGATGGTGTGGGCCCCCATGCGGTGCCCGTGGGCATCGTTGATGCGCTTGAGGCCGTCCATGTCCATCATGAGCACCGCAAGCGAGGTGTCGGTGACGGTGGCCGTGCGCAGGGCATCGTCGAGCATGGCGTCGAAGCGGTGCTTGGCGTGTAGACCCGTCAGCGGATCGGTGCCCGCGAGCCGAGCCATCCGCTCCAGATACGCAGCCTCCGTCTCGTCCACCAGCGTGAACTTCACGATGGTGCCGCCCAGGTAGACCTTGTCGCCCGTCTCCAAGGGCGCGGGCTCGGTCAGCGGCCGACCGTTCAGCGAGGTGCCGTTGGTGGAGCCCAGATCCTCCACGAACCAGCCGTCCAGATCCCGGAAGATGCGGGCGTGGCGCCGGGAGATGCGACCGTCCCGCAGGATGAGGCCGGCCCCCACACGACCCACCACCAGCGCGTCCTCCACCATCACGTGGTGCCCCACGTCGGCGGCGGTGCCGGCGATGACCACCACCGAGCCGCGCACGCCATCGGGGGCCTGCGGGGAGGGCACGGCGAAGGCCTCGGTGTCGAGGTAGTCGGTGACTTCGGGGCTCAGCGTGGAAGCGAGCCTGCGAGGATCTGCGCCGTTGCCGTCGGACCGTGCCACCTGTCTCCCCTATCCCTGCACCGGCAGCGAGGTGACGAACGCATCCACGGCACCCGCCAAGGTGGCGGGCCGCTGCAGGTGGGCGCAGTGGCCGATCCCGGGCAGCGGCTGCAGCCGCGCCTCGCGGATCCCGTCCACGAAGGCCTCGGCATGGGCCAGGGGGAAGAAGGTGTCCTCGGTTCCCCACAGCACCAGGGTGGGGGCCGCGATGGTGCTCAAGCGCAGGCCCGACGTCCACGCCCCGCCCTGCTCCACCACCTCCACGGCCGACAGATCGTCCATGATCCGGACGTACCAATCGGCTTGCTCGTGGAACTGTCGGAACAGGTGCGACCGCACGGGTCGCGGCATCCACGGTGGCCGCGGGAACAGCCGCACCATGAGCTGCTGGTAGTCCTCGGGCACGCGGATGGCGAAGGGGTTGTAGCCGCCCTGCACCTCCTCCACGAGGGAGTCCGCCCCCTGCACCTGCACGCCCGCGGCGTTGAGCGCCACCACACCGCGCACCCGATCGGGCGCCGCCGCTGCCGCCGCCAGCGCCACGGCTCCCCCCAGCGAGTTGCCCACCAGCACCACGGGCTCGTCCGGCGCCTCGGCCTCCAGCAGCTCCGTCAACCACCCGGCGTAGTCCTCGGGGCGGTGGCGGAACGCAGGATCCACCCAGCCCCGCACGAAGCCCGGAAGCCCAGGTGCAATCCAGCGCAGCGAGGCCGTGGACTGGGCCACCGTGGGCAGGATGGACTCGGGACGGTCCGCGAAGCCGTGCAGCCACACCACCGCGGGCGCCCGCTCGGGCCCCGACGACAGCAGGTGGGTCACCCGGCCACGCGAGTCGGTGGCCTGCCGCCAGCGCGCGCCCACCCGGCGAGCCGCCACCCAGCGAAGTGCCGCCAGCGTGGCTCGCCCCAGCTGCTCCTCCACGAACGCCATGCCGCCTCCATGGCCACGCTATCCTCCCCCGCAGGGAGGTACCGGTGGGGGCCGACGAGTTTCCCGTGGCCGTGATCGGGGCGGGGCTGTGCGGGATCGGGGCGGGGATCCGCCTGAAGCAGGCGGGCATTCACAGCTTCACCATCTTCGAGCGAGCCGATCGGATCGGGGGAACCTGGCGCGACAACCAGTACCCCGGCGCCGCTTGCGACGTGCCGGCCCATCTCTACTCCTTCTCCTTCGCCCAGAACCCCGACTGGAGCCGCACCTACGCCGGCGCACCCGAGATCTGGCGCTACACGGCCGATCTCGTGCGCCGCTTCGAGCTGGAGCCCCACCTGCGGCTGTCCACGGCGATCACGGGTGCCCGGTTCGACGAGGCCTCGGGCCTGTGGCACCTGCAGACCGACCAGGGCGAGGAGATCCGAGCACGAGCGGTGCTCGCGGGCATGGGCGCGCTGGTGGATCCGCAGCTACCCGACCTCGAGGGGCTCGACGACTTCGCGGGCGAGACCTTCCACACCGCCCGGTGGAACCACGACTGTTCGCTGCAGGGCAAGCGCGTGGCGGTGGTGGGAACGGGGGCCTCTGCGGTGCAGGTGGTGCCCGCCATCGCGAGCGAGGTGGCCCAGCTGCGCGTCTTCCAGCGCACTCCGAGCTGGGTGCTCCCTCGCCTCGACGTAGAGCACGGACCCCGGCGGCGGTGGCTGTATCGACACGTGCCCGGCGCCCTGTGGCTGTCGCGGCTGAGGACCTTCCTGAGCGCCGAGCTGCGAGGGCCGGTGGTGTACCTCGACTCGCCGCGGCTGAGCACCATCGGGGAGCGCATGTCGCTGCGCCACCTCGAGGAGCAGGTGCCCGATCCGGAGCTGCGCGCGCGGCTGACGCCCGACTACCAGTTCGGCTGCAAGCGGGTGCTGGTGAGCAGCGACTACTGGCCCACCTTCAACGAGCCGCACGTGCAGCTGATCACCGACCCCATCCACCGGATCGAGCAGGACGGGCTGCGCACCGCCGACGGCACGCTGCACGCATCCGACGTGATCGTGCTGGCCACGGGCTTCGACGTGTCGCTGAATCGGCCACCCTTCCCCGTCGAGGGGCGCCACGGCTCCCTGTCCGAGGCCTGGCAACACGGAGCCAGCAGCTACCTGGGCATGATGGTGCACGGGTTCCCCAACTGGTTCTTCCTGATGGGACCCAACACCGCGCCAGGTCACACGTCGGTGCTCGTGTACGCCGAGGCTCAGCTCGACTACGCGGTGCGGGCCGTCCGCCACCTGCAGCGCCGCGGCCTGCGGTGGATGGACGTGCGCGCCGAGGCCCAGCAGGCCTACGACGACTCGCTGCAGGCACGCATGCCGCACATGTCGTGGTCGTCGGGGTGCAGCAGCTGGTACCTGTCGGACGACGGGGTGAATCGCTCGCTGTACCCGGGCCCGGCGTCGGAGTACGTGTGGCGCACCCGCCGGCTGAAGCGGCGCGACTTCCACGAGGCGCCGGGCTGACCTGGTCGACGCACGAGCCATTGGCTCATCCGACAGCGAAGCGCTGGCCACCGTGGGCCAAGCAGGCGATCGGGAGCATGGAGGACACGATGGAACGCCAGTGGATCCCAGCCTTTCGCCTCGATCACATCGCACGGGGCGCGTCGAAGCTGTTCAAGCACGGACGCGACCGCATCGCGGTGTTCCACCTGGATGACGGGGAGCTGTACGCGGTGGACGACCGCTGCCCCCACGAGGGCTACCCGCTGTGTCAGGGTGCGGTGAGCGGGCAGGTGCTCACCTGCTGCTTCCACAACTTCAAGTTCGACCTACCGTCGGGCGAGTGCCTGGTGGGCGACGAGCAGGTGCGCACCTTCGGCGTGCGGGTGGTGGAGGGCACGGTGCAGCTCGACGTCACGCCGCCCGATCCCGCGGTGGAGATCGAGCGACGCCTGCACAGCCTGCGCTCGGCGGTCTCCGCGGATCGCGTGGGCCAGATGACGCGGGACGTGGTGCGACTGCTGGCGCTGGGCGTGCCCGTGCGCTCGCTCGCACAGGAGGCGGCGGCGTGGGACGGCGCCCACGCGGAGTACGGGAGCACCCACGCGCTGGCGGTGGCCGCGGACGCCGAGCGGCTGGCAGCGCCCGGTCTGGAGGCGGCGCGGGCGCTGGCACCGGCCTTCGAGCTGGCCTCTCGCGCCTCGGCACGACGCGCTCCCCACCCCGAGCCCGTGCCCGCCGACGCCGGAGATCCCGCCACCTTCGCCGATCGGCTGCGGGTGCTGGTGGAGGCGGAGGACCACGACGGCGCCCAGGCGCTGCTGGCGGGGGCGCTGACCTCCCCCACCCTCACCGACGCCGTGCTCGAGGAGGCCTTCCTGCTGCTGGCCTCGGACCACTTCCTCGACTTCGGCCACGCCATGATCTACGCGAACAAGGTGTTCGGCTTGCTCGCGGAGGCACCCTCGGCCGCACGGAGCGCCACCCTGTCGGGCTTGCTGCGCTCCATCGTGTACGGCACCCGCGAGGACACGCTGCCGGCGTGGAGCGGCTGGCGAAAGCGCGTGACGGAGGCCACGGAGCGCTTCGGTGGGTGGCGCCAGCAGACCGCGGCGGTGGCAGATGCCGATGGCTTGCTCCAGGCGCTGCTGGACGGCGGCAACCGGGCAGCCCTGCAGGCGGCGCTGGACGCGCTGGACGCGGGCGCGAGCCCCGAGGCGCTGATGGAGGTGGTGTCGCTGGCTGCCATCCACCGGTTCCTCCGCTTCGATCCGGCGGTGGATCTGAACCCCGGCGTGCAGGACAACTGGCTGTCGGTGACCCACGGACAGACGTTCTGCCATGCGGTGCGGCGGGCGCTGGCCACCAGCTGGCATCCCGACCTGATGCGCGCGGTGCTGCAGGCGGTGCGCATGGTGTCGATGACGCGGCCGCTGGACGCGCCAGAGGCGGAGCGCGTGCAGCTGGTGGCGGGCTCGGGCAGCCCAGGGTCGGTGACGGCGGCGGTGCAGGCGCGCGATCCCCAGGCGGCGGTGTCAGCGGTGCTGGGGTGCGAGGTGGCCACGCTCTGGGAGCCGCTGCGGGCGCTGGCCTTCGCCGATCCGGTGGTGCGACCGATCTTCGCGGCCCACGTGCTGAAGCAAACGCTCGTGGCCTTCGACGACGCCGAGGCGCTGGGCACCTCCCTCCCGATCGCCGCCCTGGTGCGCTTCCTGGCGTCGCCGCGGCAGGAGCGGAACGTGGCGCGTTTGGTGTCGGAGGCGATCGGCCTGGTCCGAGACGGAGCGGTTCCCCGGGTGCTCGTCGATGGGTGAGCGGTGCTCCTCGGAGGGGGGTAAACGAGCCCATGAGCCGAGTCGCCCGCAAGAAGGAGGAGAAGCGCACGCGCATCCGCGAGGCCGCCCGCGAGCTGCTTCGCACCCAGGGATGGCAGCGGACCACCATCCGCGCCGTCGCCGAGCGCGCTGACGTCGCCACCGGCACCGTGCTGGCCTACTTCGACAGCAAGGTGGGGCTGCTCACGTCCCTGTTCTTCACCGACCTGGCCGAGGTCATCCAGCAGCGCTTCGCCAGCGTGCCCGTCGAGGCCGAGCTGGTCGATCAGCTCCTGCACCTGTTCGAGGGCCTGTTCCGCTACTACGCCGCCGAGCCCGACTCGAGCCAGGTGTTCGTGCGGGAGACCCTGTTCATGGCAGAGCCCTACGCCTCTGCCTACGACGCCCTGTCTGCCGGATTCGTGGAGCAGATCACCCACGTGGTGCGGCGACACGCCAGCACCCTCCGGGACGAGGTGGAGCCCAGCAGCGTCGCGCAGGTGGCCTTCAGCCTCTACCTGGTCAACGTCGCCAACTTCCTGCGCGGTGTGCCGCTGGATCCCGAGGGCTCCCTCGCCGAGCTGCGCCGACAGCTCGAGGCCTTCCTCGCGCCGCTGTGGCAGCGATAGCGTTCAGGCCACGGCCGGTTGCCGCCCCGCCTCCGAGCGCCACCGCACCAGCTCCATGGGCACGCCCCGCTTCGCCCCCATCGTGATGTTGCGCCGCGCCGGCTCGTCGGCGGAGGTGCTGCGGAAGTGCGCTCCTCGCAGCCAGGTGCCCAGCACCAGCTTCATCTCGTAGGTCGCCAGCGCGGCCCCGATGCATCGCCTCACCCCGCCCCCGAAGGGCAGGAACTCCCACGGCCGCGGACGGCACTCCTCGAAGCGCTCGGGCCGGAACCGGCGCGCCTCCGGATACAGATCCTCGCGCGCGTGCACCAGCACGGCGGCAGGGGCGATGTGGGTGCCCGCTGCGAGCGCATAGGGGCCCAGCTGCAGGTCCACCGACAGCGTGCGCACCATGTCGGGCACCACAGGATCGAGGCGCAGCGTCTCCTGCACCACGGCGTCGAGGTACGGCGCCTTCGCCAGCGCCTCGGGGGAGCCATCGGTGGCGTCGAGCTCCGCCTGCAGACGCTGCAGGATCGGCTGGGAGCGGCACACGTGGTACAGCCCCCACGCCATCGAGATCTGCGTGGTCTCGTGCCCGGCGAACAGCAGGGTCACCAGCTCGTCGCGCACCGCCTCGTCGGACATGGGCTGGCCGTCCTCGTAGCTGGCGTGCAGCATCAGTGACAGGATGTCGTCATCGGGCTCCTCCGACCGTCGCCGCGCGATCTCGGCATACAGCATGCGATCGAGCTCCGACCGCGACCGCTCGAAGCGCCCCCAGCCCGGGAACGGCCGCCGCTGCAGGAAGGGCATGAACAGCAGCAGCGGATGCATGCCCACCACCAGCGCCTGCACGGCCTGCGCCCAGCGCTGTACCTGATCGGGCTGGCGGATCCCGAACACCGCCTGCACGATCACGTCCAGCGAGATGTCGAGCATCACGTCGGCCACGCGGAAGGGTCGCCCCTGCGGCACCGCGGCGAGGCGACGCTCGGCGATGTCGCGAATGACCTGTCCATACGCCCGCATGCGCTCCCCATGGAACGGCGGCATCAGCAGCTTTCGCTCCCGACCGTGGGCCTCGCCCTTCAGCAGCAACAGGCTGCCTCGGCCCACCAGCGGCTCCGCCACGTCCACCGCGAAGGGCTCCACCTCGGTGGTGGCTGCGCGGTACAGATCGCGGACCACCTCCGAATCGCAGGTCACCACGACGTCGCCGTTGATGGCGGGCACCTGGTAGGTGTCGCCGTGGCGAGCGCGCCAGTCGCTGTAGGTCCGCAGCGGAGCGCGCAGGATTCGCCAGGTGTTCCACGCACGCAGGCCGCCGACGTCGGGCACGGGAGTCACGGATCCTCCAGAAAATGAACATGTTCGATCTCGAACATGTTCAGGCTAGCTCGACGGCTCGGAAGCGCCGGGCAGCCCATCGTTGCACCGCCGTCGGATGGCGGCGCGCACGCCGGTGAGCACCGCCGGATCGCCGTGCAGCAGGTAGGCGATGTCGGCGCCCGTGAGCATCGTGGACAGCTCGAGGGCCAGCTGGCCGGCGTCTGGCTCACATCCGGGCAGCTCGCCTCGCTCCAGCGCGATCTGGGCATTGCGGGCCAGCAGCGCCACCCACTGCTGCTGGTTGTCCGCCACCCGGTCGCGCACGGGCCCCGGGTGCCCTCCCACGTCTGCCGCCACGGTGGCGAAGAAGCAGCCCGTGGGCCACTCCCGGCCCTCCAGGTAGTCCACGAAGCCCTCGCACAGCGCAAGCAGCTGCTCCCGGCCCTCCGGCACAGCCATCGCCGGGACCACGACCTCCACCAGGAAGGCCCGCCGCGCCCAGTCCACCGTGGCCAGCTGCAGCTCCTCCTTCGAGCCGAAGAGCCCGAACACCCCGCTCTTGCTCATGCCCGTCTCCTTGGCCAGGCGAGACAGCGACAGACGCTGCAACCCCTCCACCGTGGCCAACGAGGTGGCCGCCTCGAGGATGGTCCGTCGCGATCGCTGCCCGTCCGATCGGGCTCTGCGCGTGCTCCGCGGCATCTTGGGGAACTCCCGGGATGACCTGCCTTGACAGATAGTACGCACGGTCGTACGTATTGCAAGACCGCACGATCGTGCGCATTATGGAGTCCATCATGAACCCAGCATCCACCGTCGCAATGCGCCAGGCCCCTCTCCGCGAGGCCTACACGGCCGATCCCGAGCAGGCCCTGTCCGTCAAGCGCGTTCGCACCGTGCAAGCCGCCACCACCGACGCGCTGCACGGGACCGTGGACGTGCCGGAATACCCCGGTCAGTCCTGGGCCTACGGGATCGACGGCAAGGTGGGCGGGCTGCACGATCTACCCAATCCGGGGCACCTGCTGTGCGCCGCGCTGGCGGGCTGCCTCGACAGCACCGTGCGCATGCTCGCCGATCACGCCGGCGTGGGCATCGAGGACCTCGAGGTGGAGGTGGTGGGCGACGTGGACGTGCGAGGCTGCCTGGCCATGGAGCGCTCGGTGCGCCCGGGGTTCCGCGCGCTGTCGGCCACGATCCACCTCACCCCGTCACCGTCGGCGGATCCGCGCGTGGTGAAGGGCATCCTGGACTACGCAGAGCGACTGTGCGTCACGCTGGACACCCTGCGCAACGGCGTACCCATCGAGGTGAGCAGCGAGCTGGCGAGCGTGTCCGAGGTGGTTGGCTAGAAGTCGCTCCTGCGCAGGCGACGCCAGCGGATGCCGGACTTGGCCGTCTGGATCTGCGAGAGCAGCTCCCGCATGGGAGCACGCACGTGCTCGACCTCACGAATGCGCCGACGCCCGAGCGCCCCTGCATCGCCACCGAGCTTCTCGATGGCACGCACGAGCTCGATCACCGTCTGGCCGGCCACCACGCCCTTGTCCTCGAGCACGTCGGCGACGGCGAGCTCGTCCATCAGCATGGGGATGACGGAGGGATCACCGAAGGCCGCCAAGCAACCGCAGGCCAGATCCGGATCGTCGGCGAGCACGGCGAGCAGCGCCTCGCGAACCTCGGGATCGGCGGTGCCCGCAGCACACCCGCCGAGGGTGTACGACACACAGTCCGCGTGGGCTTCCATGGCCGCCATCAGCGCGGGGACCGCATCTGCCCCGAACCGGCGCAGCGCCTCGTCGGCCGCATCGGCCAGGCGTGTGCCGGGCTCCTCCACGAGCACGTTCACCAGCGCAGGAATCGCGTCGGCCGCCTCGACCTGCCCGAGCATCTCGATGACGTGGATGGCGCCGTACAGGTTGAGCATCTCCTCGTCGCCCAACAATGCGAGCAACAAGGGAACACTCTGTTCCGGACTGGCAGTCACCTCGGAGCGCACCTCGTCGGGAAGCTCCGGCTCGTCCCACGAGCGGATCTGATCGACCCATAGGGGCGCGGCACCCTCGACCACTGGCTAGACCTCCGTACGGCGAGCATACCTGAGGTCTACACCAGAAAGTGTCCGGACTTCTAGGTCCGCTGTGGAAAAATGGGCGTCACGGCACGACGCGCTGCACTACCATGGGAATGTGACCCAGCGACGAACCACCTCCATCCGCGGCTTTCTGCACCCAGCGTGCGGGCCGATCCTGCGCGTTCGGCTCCACGCGCCGGGCGGACAGAAGACGAATGGACTGGCCGTTTTGGACACTGGGGCAAGTCTCTCAGCGGTAGATCGTGACGTCGCCCGACAGCTGGACCTCCCGACCCACGGCGCCGCACAATGGTCGGCGGTCGCCGACACCGAGAGTACCCATCCCATCGCGCCCCTGCGGCGCGCCGCCCTTGCCCTGGCGGACGACCCCCGCCTGTGGGAGCTTGACCTGCTGGAGATTCCCCGGCTCCGACACGCCGTGGAGGGCTTCGCGGTGGTGGCGCTCCTGGGCTGGAACTTCCTGGATCAGTGCGTGCTGACCTGCGACGGCCCGCAGAAGACCTTCATGCTGACGCTGCCGAAGATGGTGGGAGCAGCGCACCGTCGACGATGACGCGCTGCGCTCTATGCGCATATTCTGCATAAAGACGCTTTCAGCATTTAGCTGTCAGTAGCTCACTTCTCTTAGATACTTCTAGGGAAGTTCGTGCAGCAGGAGGACGCATAATATGAGTCGACCCATGTGGCGCAACGTCCTCCAAGACCTGGTCGAAACAGGCTCCTTCCGCACCCAGCGGGAGCTGGTGCGCGCCATCAGCATGCGAACGGGCACGCGGGTGAACCAGGCCACGGTGTCTCGGGAGCTCACCACGCTGGGAGCACGCAAGGTCGACGGCGTGTACCGGCTGGGGCCCGAGCTGGAGCTGGCGTCCCACATCCAGGATCTGCAGGTGACGGCAGCGGGCTGCCTGTTCGTGATCCGCACCGATCTCGCCTTCGCCTCCGTGGTGGCACAGACCATCGACGCCGCCCACATCGAGGGCGTGCTCGGCACCATCGCAGGCGACGACACGGTGTTCGTGGCCACCCTGGGGCAGCAGTCGCTGCCGGGGGTGCGGCGGGTGCTCGGGCTGGGGGCGCTGTGAAGCTGCACGCCACCCACGTGGCCAGCGTGGCGCGGCACGCCGTGCCCCACGCCGCGGTGCAGCTGGGACCTGCGGTCCCCGCGGAGGCCGGCACGGTGGTGGCCGTGCGCGTGCTCGACAGCCGCGACACCTACAACCAGATCGAGGCCCCCGACGGCACGCTGCACACCGTGGGCGAGGGCGACGTGATCGTCGGCGCCCTGGGCATCCGCGGTGCCTCGCGGGGCTACGCCGGCATCGTGCCCGACTCCCTGACCCCAGGAGATGCGCTGCATCTGCTCAACCTGGGTGGCGTCATCGGCCGCTGCACCACCTTCGACGTCACCTTGGGACCTCCGAGCCGCGTGGAGCTGCTGGGGGCGGTGATGTGCGACCAGCGTCCGGCGCACATCGCTCCGGGCCCCGTCGCTCCTGCCACCACGCTGTCGCCCTTGCCTCCCCTCGTGCTGGTGGTGGGCACCAGCATGCAGGCGGGCAAGACGGGTGCCGCCTGCGCGGTGGTGCGGGCCGCGGTGGAGCGCGGGTGGCGGGTGGCCGCGGCCAAGCTCACGGGCGTGGCCCTGCGGCGCGACAGCCTGGAGCTGCAGGCGGCGGGCGCATGCCACGCCCTGACCTTCGCCGACGCGGGTCTGGCGAGCACCTGCGGCGGCGACGTGACGGGGGCGGCGCGGGGCGTGCTCAACGCCTTGGCGGCGAGGGGCCCTGACCTCATCGTGGCGGAGCTCGGCGACGGCCTGCTCGGCAGCTACGGCGTGCACGGGCTGCTCGAGCTGCCCGATCTGCAGCAGGCGATCTGTAGCGTGGTGCTCTCGGCAACCGATCCGGTGGCGGCCTGGGGTGGTGCCGCCCTGCTCGAGCGACTCGGCCTGCGGCCCACCGTGGTCACCGGCCCCACCACCGACAACGGCGCGGGCGCTGCCGCCGTGCAGCAGCACACGGCCTGCGCCGCAGCCAACGCTCGCTCGCAGCCACAGCTCCTGGCGGACCACGCCCTGGGGGCACTGACCGTGCGCGGCCAGCTGGGGGCCGCATGATCCGCGCCTGCGTGGTGGGGGCCACGGGCTACGTGGGCGCCGAGCTGTGCCGCTGGGTGCTGGCCCATCCGCTGATGGAGCTGTCCCGCTGTGTGTCGCACTCACGCGCCGGCGAGCCCCTCGGCGATGCGGTGCCGGGGCTGCTGGGCTGCACGGACCTGGTGCTCAGCTCCTTCGACGACGCCGTGGCAGACCACGACGTGGTGTTCCTGGCCACGCCCCACGGCGCCGCCGCCCCGCTGATGCCCGCCATGCGCAGCGCGTCGCTCGTGGTGGACGCCTCGGCCGACCATCGCAACGCCGAGGGCTGGGTCTACGGCCCGCCGGAGCACGTGGCCGAGGCCCTGTCGGGCGCCCGCCGGGTGTCGTGCCCGGGCTGCTTCGCCACCACGATGGAGCTGGCCCTGGCGCCGCTGGTGCGCCACGCGCTGCTGGCGGGTCCCGTGCACGTCTCGGCCACCACGGGCTCCACCGGCTCCGGGGCCTCCCCCAAGGCCGCCACCCACCACCCCGAGCGCAGCGCCAACCTGCGTGCCTACAAGGTGGGCGTGCACCAGCACGTGCCCGAGGTGCGCACCTGGCTGCAGACGCTCGGACCCTGCCCCCACCTCGCCATGGTGCCGCAGTCGGGCCCCTTCGATCGCGGCATCTTCGCCACAGTGTTCGCCCCGATCGCCGCCGACGTCGACGTGGCCGGGCTGTTCGCCGACACCTACGGTCCGGCTCCGCTGATCCGGCTGCGCGCGGGCAGCCCCGAGCTGCGGCACGTGCGCGGCACGGCCTTCGCCGATCTGTCGGTCCACGGCACCCCGGGCACGGCCATCGTGCTCGTCGCCCTCGACAACCTGGGCAAGGGGGCTGCATCGCAGGCGGTGCAGTGCGCCAACGCCGCCCTCGATCTGCCCCAAGACACGGGATTGCGCGTCCCGGGAGCGCTGCCATGAGCCACCTGCTCGACACCCTCGGCCCCGCCAAGCTGCCCGTCACCTTCGTCTCTGGCGAGGGAGCGCTGCTGTGGGACGTGGACGGCCACACCTGGTGGGACTTCTACGGAGGCCACGCCACGGCCCTGCTGGGCCAAGGGCACCCGCGCTGGGTGGAGGCGCTCACGACGCAGGCCAACGGCCTGTCCTTCATGACGACGCTGGCCGACGTGCCAGTGCGCACGCGGGCCGCCCGGGCCCTGTGCGCGTTCACGGGACTCGATCGCGCGTTCTTCGTCAACAGCGGTGCGGAGGCCAACGAGGCAGCGCTGAAGGTGGCGCGCAAGGCCACGGGACGACCGGTGGTGGTGGCTATGGCCGGAGGCTTCCACGGACGCACCATGGGGGCCGTCGGGGTGACCCAGGGCCACCGCCACCGACATCTGCCCGCCCACGGCGACGTGCGCTTCGTGCCCTTCGGGGATCTGCCAGCGCTGATCGAGGCCCTCGACGACGACGTGGCCGCGGTGATCACCGAGCCCATCCAGGGCACGGCGGGCGTGGTGGAGCCGCCCATGGGCTGGCTGGCGGGGGTGAAGGCCGCCGCGAACCGCGCGGGCGCCTTGCTCATCGCCGACGAGGTCCAGAGCGGGATGGGACGGGTGGGCGCCCCCCTCGCGAGCACCCAGCAGGGGGTGTCGCCGGACATCGTGACCCTGGGCAAGTCCCTGGGCGCGGGCTTCCCAGTGGCCGCCATGCTGTGCACCGAGGCGGTGGCGGCCACGGCCGCTCCGGGGGACCACGGCACCACCTTCGGCGGCGCCCCCCTGGCGTGTGCCGCGGTGGAGGCCACGCTGCAGATCCTGCACGACGAGGAGCTGATGGTGCGCGCCCAGGCCCTGGGCAGTCGCATGCAGAAGCTGCTGGCGACCATCCGGGGCGTGGTGGGGGTGCGCGGGCGCGGTGTGTGGATCGGGCTGGTCCTCGATCGGCCCGCGGCACCGGTGGCCCAGGCCCTTCGCCAGGAGCACTTCCTCGTCGGCACCAGCGCCGATCCCACGGTGCTCCGGCTGTCTCCCCCCGCCGTGCTGCCGCCCTACGCCATCGACGCCTTGGCGGAGGCCCTGCAGCGTGCACTCCACACCCACACGTCCGCACTCCAGGGGGCCGCATGACCACCAGCTTGATCCATGGTCTGGAGCCCGGTGCCACCGGCGTGCTGCGGCTGGCCGCGCGAGCGCGGGAGCTGCAGCTGGGAGCGGCACCGAAGCGATTCGAGGGCAGCGTGCTCGCGGCGGTGTTCTTCAACGCGTCGTTGCGCACCCGCTCCTCGCTCGAGTCGGCGTGTGCAGCGCTGCGGGTTCACCCCATCGTGCTGCAGCCCGGCAGCGACGCCTGGGGTTGGGAGCATCGGGACGGCTCCGTGATGAACGGTGCGGCCGCCGAGCACATCCGCGAGGCGGTTCCCGTGCTCGCGTCGTACGCCGACGTGCTCGCCGTCCGCAGCTTCGCGCGGCTCCTGGACGCCGACGAGGACCGCGCAGACCCCATCGTGTCCACCTTCGCGTCCCTGTCGCGCGTGCCCGTGGTGAACCTGGAGTCGGCCATGTGGCATCCGCTGCAGGGCCTGGCCGACGTCGCCACGTGGGTGAGCCACCTGGGCCCTTCGCTGCAGGGCAAGCGCCTGTGCCTGTCGTGGGCGCCTCACCCCAAGGCCCTGCCCGCTGCGGTGCCGAACCAGGTGCTCACCATGGCCGCGGCCCTGGGGATGGAGGTGACCGTGGCGCACCCCGAGGGCTTCGATCTCGATCCGGGCGTGGTGGAGCGCGCTGCGTCCCTCGCGGCCGACGCCGGCGGTGGCGTGACCCTCTCTCACGATCAGCAGGCCGCCCTCGAGGGAGCCCAGGTCGTGTACGCCAAGTCCTGGAGCGGGGTGTCGGCCTACGGCGACCGCGATGGCGAGGCCACGCGCCGGGCCGCCCATGCCGACTGGCGCATCGACGCGGTGCCAGCGGAGGCGGGGTTCATGCACTGCCTGCCGGTACGTCGCAACGTGGTGGCCGCGGACGCCGTGCTGGACGGACCCTGCAGCTGGGTGCAGGAGCAGGCCGCCTACCGGCGCACCACCGCCATGGCCGTACTGGAGGAGATCCTGTCGTGCTGACGGTGGTGAAGGCCGGCGGCGCGCTGATCGACGAGCCCGCGGGCACCGTGGGCCTGGTGGCGCAGCTCCGCCGGGCAGACGAGGCCGTGGTCGTGGTGCACGGCGGCGGCCCCCAGCTCGATCGCGCCGCTGCCGCGCACGCCGTCCCCACCCGCCGGGTCGCAGGCCGCCGCATCACCTCACCCGCGCTGCTGCAGATTGCCGTGGCCGAGTGGCGAGGCCGGCTGTCCGTCGCGTGGGTGACGGCCCTGCAGCGCGTGGGCGTGCCCAGCGTGGGGCTGTGCGGCGTGGACGCCGGGCTGCTGCAGGCGGTGCAGCGACCGCCGGTGTCGATCCGCGACGACGACGGGCAACGGCACACGGTGGACTTCGGTGCCGTGGGCGATCTGGTGCAGGTGCGCACCCAGGTGATCGACGCGCTGCTGGCAGCGGGGCTGGTGCCGGTGGTGGCGCCGCTGGCGCAGGGAGCCGACGGGCAGCCGCTGAACGTCAACGCCGACACGGTGGCGGCGGCGCTGGCGGGAGCACTGGGCGCACGCCAGCTGTGGCTGCTGTCGTCGTCGGGGCTGCGGGCCGATCCCACGGATGCGGGCTCGGTGGTGGCTCGGACCGACGCGGCGGGGCTGGACCGGCTGGAGGCGGCGGGGGCAGTGTCGGCGGGCATGCGCCCGAAGCTGACAGCGGTGCGACGGGCGCTGGCTGCAGGCGTGCCCGAGGTGCACATCGCAGACGGTCGGCAGCCACAGGTCGCTGGAACCTTGGTGGAGGGCTCCAGCCAAGCAGTTCCTGAGCAAGGAGGCTTGGTGGTGACGACACGTTGACGGAGCTGGCAGCGGCCGCATTCGATCGTCAGTTCCCTTCCCGCGCGGGTTCCCCTCATGGCAAGCTCAGCTCGAACCAAGCTCAGCCATGGGCTTGGAGTCGAGAGGGGAATGCATGCTGGAGCGGAAAGGCCTGGCGGTGGACGCTCAGGGACGAGTGAGCCGGATCGTAGATGGCGTCCTGGAACCGCTGACCGACGACGAGTTGGACACACGCCGTGGCTCCGAGTCGGATCTTCCCCCGAGAGAAGAGGCCCCGTGCGCCGGCGCCGGCTCGCGACGATCGTGGGCGCAGCTGGCAGAACGCGTCGCATCCCTCGAACGAGGGGCAGCGAACAGCCTGCCTTCCAGAAGGGACTGATGTCCGACGTTGCCCAGCCCGTCTTCCTGTCCTACGCGCGCCGCGTCTCCCGGTCGCCCACGGAGGCCCTGGCCGAGCGGCTAGGCCCCGAGACGGCGTTCTTCGACAGTCAGGACATCGCTCTGGGAGAGGCCTTCCCGACGGTGCTGCGGGACGCAGTGCTCGAGGCCCGCGTCGTGGTGGTCTTCGCCACGGAGACCTACTTCGACCGGCCGTACTGCTGGAAGGAGTGGAGCCTGGCCCTGGCGCCGTGGGACACGCTGCTGCGGCGAGGCGCGAAGGCCGCAGCGCTCGAGGCGGCCTTGGCGCACCTCATCATCGTCCTGCCCGAGTCGGGTCCCCCTCCCCTCGATCGGCTTCCCCCCAACCTTCGTCGCGAGAACTTGCCAAACGCCAGAGACCTCGACGCGGTGACCGCCCACGTCGCGGCGCGGCTCGAGCACGTGGACTGCTCCATCGGGGAGCGCCTCGACGCACTCGGAGTCAGGGAGATCGTCACCGCAGGGCTGGGGGGCACCGATCTGCTGCTACCCGAAGGCTCCCTCAGGGGACGATGCCTCCTGGATCCGGGTGCGACCTCGTTGGGAGACGGGTTCGTGGGGCGTGCGGCAGAGCTGTTCCAGCTCGACAGCCTGCTCCGACCCGGAGGCGGAGGGGGTGGCGTCGCAGCCATCACCGGTGCCTTGATTGCTGGGGGTGGGTTCGGCAAGTCCCGCCTCGCGCTGGAGTACGTTTGGCGCTACCAAGCGCTCCGGTTCCCCGGAGGGGTGTTCTGGCTGAACGCCGACGCGGGCCCCGACGGCTTGGAGCCGATGTGGCACGCGGTGTTGCAGGCCCTCGATCCCGAGGTGCCAGAGCTCTCGGAGTTCTCGACCCAGCGTCGGGACGTCCGCGCCGAGCTCGACGCCGCTCTCCGTAGACACCACGAGGGCGAGGAAGGCCCCTGCCTGGTGGTGCTCGACAACGTGCCAGAGCCGCGGCCCGGGGAGCCCGTGGCGTCGCTCGACGACCTGCTCCCAGGGCGCCGATGGGTCACCGTGTTGGCGACGTCCAGACGTCGCCTGAGCGAGGCACACGGCAACACGCTGTCTGTGGACGTCCTGGACAAGGGCTCCGCGCGACTGCTGCTGCTGTATGGAGTTGGCCCCCACGAGGGCCTCTCGACGACCGAGTGGGATGAGGTGACGGCGTGGGTCGGGCGACTTCCATTGGCCCTCGAGCTGTTGAACCGAGGGATCGCCTACGAGGTATTCACGGCCGACGAGCTGTTGGAGCAGGCCCGAGGCCACAGCCCGACGCGGGTTGGAGAGAGGGCCCACGAGGTGCTTCAGGAGCACGTGCCGGAAGGGTCGTTGCGAGGGATCTGCGAAGCCTTCGATCTCACGTTCACCAGGCTTCCGCCCAAGGTCCTGGTGGTGGCCCAACGTGCCGCATGGTTTGGCGGAGCTTCGCTTCCGAAGGCGATGGTAGATGGCCTGTGCGCAAGCGCAGGCGTAGACAGCTCCCGCGTGCGTGCCTGGCTGGTGAGCCGCTCCGTCTGGGGCCGCGCGCCAACCTCCGCGGCAGCCGTATGGTCGATGCATCGGCTGATAGCGGACTACCTGCAGGTGACGAGCCCAGCACCCCTCACGGAGTGGCGCTCGGCGATCGGCTCTCTGAACGGGTTGGCCGCGGAGGGAGCCGCCACCCGGGCCGAGGAGCGCCAGCAGCTACTGGCCGTGGTGGATGCGGCGCTGGAGGCCGCAGCATCGGCCCCGAAGGGAGTAGGTCCCGACGACGGACGGCTGCTCGGACAAGTGGCCTCCTGGCTCGAAGACCTCGGCAAGGCTTCGGGAGTCCTCTCGCCTCTCGTGGCAGCGCAACAGCTGCTGGAGGGATCGGTCCTCCCTCTGTTCCCTCGCGAGGAGGCCCCGCTAGACTGGTCCTGGGCACAGAACAAGCTGGGCACCGTGCACTCGGCGCTCGGGGAGGGTCGCGGGGACGAGGGTGTACTGGAGGCGTCCATCTCGGCACATCGGTCTGCGCTGGAGGTGCTCACCCGAGCGTCCACACCGGTGGATTGGGCCCAGACGCAGCACAACTTGGGCAGTGTGCTGCAGATCCTTGGGGAGCGTCGCGGAGACGATGGTCTGCTGGAGGCGTCTGTTCGGGCCTACCGGTCTGCGCTGGAGGTACGAACCCGCGAGACGTCTCCGGTGGACTGGGCGACCACGCAGAACAACCTGGGCAACGTGTTTCAGATCCTCGGAGGGCTTCGTGGGGACGAGGCCATGCTGGAGGCATCCGTCGAGGCCTACCGGACCGCGCTTCAGGTGCGGACCCGCCAGGCGGCGCCGGCGGACTGGGGGAAGACGAAGCACAACCTGGGCATCGTCCTGCGTGTCCTCGGAGCGCGCCGCGGGGACGAGGAGATGCTGGAGACGGCCGTCGCGGCCTTCAGATCGGCGCTTCAGGTGCGGACCTGCGAGACGTCTCCGGCGGACTGGGCGATGACGCAGAACAGCCTGGGGACCGTGCTGTGGACACTCGGCGAGCGGCGCGGGGACGAGGTGCTACTGGGGGCATCTGCCGAGGCCTACCGGGCCGCACTGGAGGTGAGGACCCGAGAGGCGGCACCGATGAGCTGGGCGATGACGCAACACAACGTGGGCAACGTACTGCGGGCCATCGGAGAGCATCGCATCGCCAACGGCAAGGAGGCGCTGGAGGATCTAGAGGCGTCGGTCGAGGCCTGCCGAGCGGCTCTGGAGGTGTTCACCCGCGCGTCGGCGCCGGTGAGCTGGGCGGCCACGCAGTGCAGCCTTGGCAACGCGCTGCGGGTCCTCGGGGAACATCGCGGGGATGGAGCACTGCTGGAGGCATCGGTCGGGGCCTACCACTCGTCATTGGAGGTACACACACGCGTGTCGGCGCCGGTGGGCTGGGCGACGACACAGATCAACCTGGGCCTGGCGCTGCGGGGCCTCGGGGAGCGTCAGGGGGACAGGGAGCTGCTGAAGGCGTCTGCCGAGGCCCACCGATTGGCTCTGGAGGCGTTCCGAGAGGCAGGGCACAGCGTTCACGCCCAGATGGCGCAGAGGAACCTGGACAGCGTGCGGCGGTTGCTACAGGAGTCGCCCCCGTAGCGGCGCTCCCCTCCGAGGCCCCCACGAACCGTGTGGGTGTGAACGTCCAAGAGCTGATCTTCGTGATCAGATCGTGCCAGCTTCGCGGCCATGGCTCTGATGGCTGCGAGCTTCGCCCGCAGCTGATCAGCCGCGAACGCAGTTCGCGGCCAATCAGTACAGTGGCGGCGGAGCCGGCACGAGTCTGATCAGCAACCTCGACACCCGACCGAAGTGCTAGGATTCGAGCCCGCTCGAGGAAGGCTCCGTGCGCTCCCTGCCCCCCATGGTCACCCTACTCGCTGGGCTCGTGCTGGCTCCCGAAGCAGCGGCAGAGCCCCCCACGGGCTGGGGCGTGTCCGCCAGCTACACCTCCCTCAGCACCAGCCAGTGGTCCATCGGCACCGACTCCGGGCGCACCGCCGTGACCGGCCATCTCATGCGCGGCAACCTCGGACTCGGCGCAGGCGTCGCGGTGCTCCACAGCGGCGCCTTGCAGCGCAGCACCGCCTTCGAGGGCTTCGGCCAGCTGCGCCTCGTCGGCCCCTTCGACCTGAACGCCGAGCGCAAGCTGTCCTGGTGGCCCACCATTGGGCTGGAGCTCGGCCTGACCGGCAGCCAGAGCTACTGGTTCGAGATCGACGAGTGGAGCGAGTTCCGCGGCTCGCCGGTGTATCTGAGCACCTTCGCGGAGCCCCTGCAGTTCCGCCTCGGTCCCGTCGTGCTGTCGGCCTTCGAGCTGGGCTTCGGGTCCACCTTGCCCGCCTACGGGCGCACGCTTCGAATCCGAACCACGTTCCTACGGGTGGGTGTATGGCTGGATGGCTGACCTGGATGGCGGTGTCGGGGTGCACGTCCACCTCCAGTGCCCTGACCGCCTCCGAGATCGAGACCGCGGTGTCCAAGGCCGATCGGCAGGACGCCAAGGTGCTGATGGCGCAGATCGGCTCGTTGGTGGAGGCCTACGAGCGCGAGACCCCCACCTTTCCCTACGAGGATCGGGGCTCCGATCTGCCCCACCGACGCGTGGAGAGCACCGCCTGGGTGTTCGCCGAGTTCACCAAGCTCGGTCTGTCTCCCTGGATCGAGGAGACGGTGGTCGGGGAGCTGCCCGTCACCAACGTCGTCGCCGAGCTGCCGGGGGCCTCGGACGAGCTGGTGCTGGTGACGTCGCACCACGACGTCTGGTACGCACCGGCCGACGACAACACCAGCGGTGTGGTGGCCATGCTGGCCGTGGCCCAGGCGCTGTCGGGGGAGTCGCTCGATCGCACGGTGCGCTTCGTGTCCTTCGACCAGGAGGAGACGAACTTCGGCGGCAGCGTGCACCACTACCGCAACCTCGAGCCCTCCCGCGTGCACGCGGTGATCAACATGGACTCCATCGCCTACGCGGACTCCACGCCAGGCAGCCAGAGCGCGCCCGTGGGCTTCTACGTGCCCGACGTGGCCGACTTCCTCGCGGTGATCGGCAACAAGCCCGCCGACGACATGCTCCGCTGGGCCGTGCAGCTGGGTCCGGCCCTGCCCGAGCCCCTGCGGGTGGTGACGGTGCACGGCGTGGGCGACAACGCCTGGCCCTTGCTCGGCGACCTGCACCGCAGCGATCAGTCCCAGGCCTGGCTGGCAGACATCCCCGCCTCCTTCCTGACGGACACCACCGAGTTCCGCAACGAGCGGTACCACACGGAGAACGACACGGTGGACAGCCTCGATCCGGCCTTCTTCGACAAGACCACCCGGCTGGTCACCGCACTCACCTGGGTCACCCAGGCGAAGCGATGATCGGCGCCTGGCTCCTCGCTGCTGAAGCCCTGGCCACCCCACAGCTGCAGGCTCAGGCCGCGCTGCGCGTCAACGTGCACCTGGGCCGCACGGCCTCGGCGGTGGCGCTGGGGGGCGGTGTGGGAGCGCGCCTGGAGGAGGGGATCTGGGGCGTCGACGCCACGGTGGGGGCCGGTCTCGGCATGGCGCCCGTGCTCGACACCACGCTGGGCGCCGACGTCTCGCCCAACTGGGCGCTGTGGCGTCCGGCGGTGGGGCTCGAGGTGGGCGCGCTGTGGGGCAACACCGTGCGCTTCGTGGACTCCGAGGATCCGGGAAACGCGGTGCGCAGCCCGGTGCTGGCGGGGGTGCGGGTGCGGGCTCATCCGCTGGTGTTCCGCGCAGACGGAATGAGTGCCGTGGTGGCTGGCCTGGCGGTGGGCACGGGACTGACGGACCCAGGGCTGAACCTACGCATCGACCTGCTCCGCATCGGCGTTCGGCTCT
>JAHQVJ010000212.1 GCA_019634415.1 Myxococcales bacterium | reverse complement strand
GCTCCGGATCCCAGCTCGCGGCCTTCTCACACTCGGCCTCGGTGGGCAGCCGCGCCCCTGACCAGGCCGCATAGGCCTCGGCCTCGTAGTAGCTGACGCCCGCCACGGGCTGCATGTGGTCCAGCGGCCGCCCGCTCACCCGCCAGCGGCCGCCCTCGAGCTGCTCCCACCCCAAGGGCCCCTCCTCGGACGCGTTGGCATCGCGCCAGCGGCGGCCATCCTCCGACCACCACTGCGGGTCCTGGTAGCCGCCCTCGTCGAGGAAGCTGCGAAACTCTCCACAGGTGACGGGAGCCGCGCCCAGCTCCACCGCGGCTACCTCACGCTCAGCCGACGGCTCTCCCAGCAGGGCGGCCCCTGCAGGAACCAGGCGCCAGCTGCCGAGGGGCGGCGCGTCCGGTCGCCTCGGGGCCGGCGCGAAGGGGGAGACGGCCTCGGCCCAGCCGCCGCTGTCCTCCTCACGACGCAGGAGCACCACCGCGAAGCGCTCGTCGGGGTCCGTGTACACCTGCTCGGTGCGGAGGTCGAAGCGGGTGGCCTCCTCGCGGATCCCGTCCAAGGTGAACTTCCGGCTGACCTCCACGAGGATCCGATCTCCACCGGCCAGGCGGAACGTGCGCCCGAGGGGCTCCACGGTGAGCTGCTGGTCCCGCAGCACCTGCGCCCACATCTCCACGCGCCGACGCTCGGTGTCGTAGAACGACGACATCGAGAACGCGGACAGATCCAACGAAGCACCCAGCTCGCGGTTCATGCGGCCGAACACGTTGAGCACGAAGCGCTCCGTGACTCCGGCGGCGTCCGCGTAGGCGGGGCTGAGCACCTCCGGCGCCTTCGCCAGATCGAGCCCCAGCAGGAAGTGGTCTCCGGGCGCCAGGCTGTCCGCCACCTGACGCAGGAACGCATCCACCTCGTCGGGCTCGAGGTTGCCCAGCGTGGAGCCGAGGAACAGCAGCGTCTTGGGACGCAGGTGCTGCACCATGGCCAGCCCACGCTCGAAGGTGGAGGCGATGCCCTCGAGCCTCAAGCCCGGGTAGCGAGCCTCCAGATCGATGCACGCTCCCGACACCGCAGACGAGCTCACGTCGATGGGAACGTAGGCCACCTCGGAGCCCGCAGCGCGCCAGGCATCGAGCAGCCGACGGGTCTTGGTGGAGGAGCCCGATCCCAGCTCCACGAGAGCGCTCTGGCCCACCCGCTCGGCCAGATCCGTGGCACACGCAGCGAGGATCTGGTCCTCCGTGCGCGTGGGGTAGTACTCGGGCTGCTCGGTGATCTGCTCGTACAGCTCCGATCCGAGCTGGTCGTAGATGAAGCGGGGCTGCAGCCGCCGCGGGCGTCCCTCCATCCCGCGCACCACCGCCGCAGCGAAGGCGAGGTGCGCGTCTCCCGGGGCGTCGAGGTGTACCACGTAGCCCTCGCCCACCTGCTCGCCCCAGCCCGCGCCCTGGGGTCGGAGCAGCCTCGATTCGCCCACGTTGGACCTCCTCGTTGGGAGGCGCCTTACCGATACGCCTTGGTGATGTCGAGGATCTGCCGGGACGACACGTCGAAGACGCGGCTGACGTCTCCCCCGGGCCACTGGATCACCAGGGCATCGATGCGATCGACGTCGCCGAGGCCCAGGTGGACCTCGGGAGGCCCGCCGCTGGCGTGGTTGGTCCCGCCCGCGCGAACCACCCCCATGAACCGCCGACCGGCGACATGGGCCGTGATCCGCGCTCCGATCGCGTGCAGGTTCGGGGCTCGGTCGCGCAGCCGCACCCGCAGCCAGGCACCATCGCCACACTGCGACAAGCTCACCAGCGTGGGGCCGCCCAGATCGCGACGCACGAGATCCAGGTACCCGTCGTCGTCGAAGTCGTGGGCCACGAACCCGCGCCCAACGCTGGGGTGGTTGATCTTCCAGGTAGGGGCATCGTCGACGAAGTCTCCCGCCTCGGTGCGCAGGTACAGCGCATCGGGCTGCAGCGGCGGCGCCACGTACACGGCGTCGAGGTCCCCGTAGGCCATCGGCGCATCCAGATCGCCGTCGTTGTCCATGTCCACGAGCTCCACGCCCCAGGCCACCTTCTGCGCCCGATCCAGGTCGTTCTGCAGCCCGTAGCCGACCCCTTGGTCGAACCAGCGCCCGCCGACCCCCGACAGCAGCAGGTGGTTGCCGTTCCAGGCCGTCATGAGCAGGTCGTCCACCCCGTCTTCGTTGAGGTCGCCCACGCCCACCCCCATGCCGGTGATGGACACGTCGAGGCCCGATCTGCCCCCGTCGGGCACCAGGGTGCCCTGCCGATTCCACAGCAACACGCTCGGGAAGGACTGCCCGAAGTCGTTCACCACATACAGATCGAGCCAGCCGTCGTTGTCGAGATCGAACCACCCACCCGCGAAGGTGTAGCCGTCGTGCACGGCATCGGGGAGCCAGTCCGAGCGGTCCGCGAAGGTCCCGTCGCCGAGGTTCTCGTAGAGGAAGGAGCGCTCCGCCGGCTCGAAGGACCGGTGCTCGGGATCCTCCTCCGACTCGTCCACCTCCCCGTAGACCCCCACGAACAAGTCCAGATCGCCGTCTCCGTCCAGATCTCCCCACGACGAGGCCATGCTCCGGCTCGCCACGCCAGACAGGCCCGCCTGGGCCGAGACGTCCACGAAGGCTCCTCGGTCGTTGCGGAGCAAGACGTCGGGGAAGTTGAAGCGGGTGAGGAGGACGTCGAGGTCCCCGTCTCCGTCGTAGTCCGCCGCAGCCCCGCCGGAGCCTCCGGTGAGCCCCGTCGACGGCAGCCGACCCTCCGCCCGCTCGAACACCCCGTAGGGTCGCCCTGCAAACAGCTCGGTGCGCCAGAAGCCAGGCAGGAGCAGATCGACGTAGCCGTCCAGATCGAAGTCCCCCGCCACCAGACCGGCACCCCAGGTCCACGAGCCCTCCGGGGGCTCGGTGGGCAACGCCCCCGTGTGCATGGGCACCTGCTCCCGCAAGGACGGATCGGGGCACATCACGGGAGCCGTGGCCTGCAGCTCCACGGGCGTGCCCGGTCCGGCGAGCCGCGGATCGGTGGCGGTGGCGGTGTCCCGGGGGCCCGCACAGGCCGCCGCCAGGGAAAGCGCACACAGCCAGGCACAACGCATCGGTTTCATGCAACAAGAGTGCCCCGAAGGGCGTGCTACCGTCCATCCCTCGCGGAGCCTTGCATGCACGACGATGTCCCCGACAACCTGAAGAAGGCTGCCATGTTCCAGATCGTGTCGGGGTTGGTCAATCTCGTGGTGCTTCCGGCCCTGATCTGGGCTGGCGCAGGGCTGTGTGGCGCAGTCACCTTCGGACTCGGTGGGCTGTGTGGGCTGGCGAGCTGCGCGCTGTGGCCCATCGGCATCTTCGAGATCGTGGCGGGCGCCATCGGGCTGTCGGATCCGCGCCGTGGGGCTGCCCTCATGCGCTACGCCACCTTCGCGGAGTACGCGAGCCTGCTCGCGGGCGGCGTACACTCGGCCGTGGTGGGCTACGTCGTCAGCAGCATGCTGGACGACGCCGAGATCCAGGCCTTCCTCGAAGATCACCAGGCGATGGGGTAGCGCCTCTAAGACGGCTTGTGAGCCGCGACGAAGCACAGCCCTGGCCGCTCGTCCCACCCCAAGGGTCGCACCTCGGGCTGAAACCCCGCCTCCACCAGGCGAGCCACCGCCACGGGCAGGGGGAAGGTCAGATAGAACATGACGAAGGGTGGCGAGAACAAGGCGTTTCGCACCTTCATCGCGGCGTTGAAGCCATGGCTCATCCAGAACGCGGGGTGGGTGGGGCGCGGCTTGTCCCCTGTCACGAAGACGAAGCGTCCTCCTGGCTCGAGCGCCCGGTAGATCCCCTCCAGGAAGCGAGGCTGGTCCGGCGGCAGGACGTGCCCGAAGGCGCCGAAGCAGGTGACCAGGTCGAAGCCCCCGTCGAAGGGCAACGCCATGGCGTCGCCCCGTACCAGCCCGACGTCGCCGCCCTCCACCGAGGCCAGGCGGCGCTCGGCCTCGGCGAGCATGCCGGGGCTGAAGTCGATCCCCACCACCTTCTGACACAGCGGCTTGATGTGCCCCATCACCGCACCGGTGCCGCAGCAGACGTCCAGCGCCGTGGCGAAGGACGGCCCTGCCACGAGTTGCTGCACGACGCATTGCAACAGGGCATCGGGCGTACGAAAGGGCGTGGAATCGAACTTCGGGGCGAGCAGGTCGTATCCTCCGCGCGTCGAAGACATCGCCTGGCGGAAGAGCTCACGAAAGGTGGGGCCGTCGGGTGCGAACATATACAGCTGGTATCCTGCGCCCGGCCTCGCCGAAGACGGGCCAGACAACACTCGGAGACCCGATGATCTCTCTGCTTGCAACGCTGGTTCTCCCCCTCAGCGGGTGCACCGACTCGGCCGCTGAGGCCCTGTTGACGTGCGAAGGTGGGAACCTCGAGGCCTGCTACCGGGACGGATCGGCCGCCGCGAACGCGGCGCGACCTCGCTACGAAGACGCTCGCAAGCTGTTTGCCAAGGCCTGCATGCCGGTCTACCGCGGGTCGGGCAAGCCCAAGGACAACCACCCCGAGGCCTGCTACTCGCTGGGACGGCTGGTTCGAGACGCCAAGGGAGGTCCGCGCGACCTACCGCGTGCAGCGGATGTGTTCGAGATCGCCTGCAAGGGCGAGGTCCCTCGAGCCTGCGTCGATCTCGGCTTGGTGGTCTACGATCCCCCAGAGGGCTCGGAGGTGACCAGCGAGCCCGAGCGCGCCGTGGAGCTGTTCTTCACCGCCTGCAACCAGGTGGACGCAGCCCCTGCCGACTCCAACGACGCGCACCCCTTGGCCGTGGCCTGTGATGCGCTGGGCAGCGCCTACGAAGAGGGCAACGGGGTGGAGAACGGCAAGAAGGACGCCGACCGGGCGATGGAGCTGTACAAGAAGTCGTGCGACGCACGCTACGCACCAGGCTGTGTGTCGGCGGGGGCGCTGCTGGCCAGCAAGAAGGCGCGTGCGTCGATCACCGAGGCCGCCGAGCTGTTCGAGCGCGGCTGCAAGCTCGACGCCCGTCACGGCTGCTTCGAGCTCGGAGATCTCCACGCCAAGAAGCGGTGGCCCGACGCGTCGGAGGAGATCGCCGCCGAGTTCTACGAGAAGACCTGCAACATCGACCCCACGCGTGGCTGCTACGAGGCCGCCGAGCTGATGGAGCAGGGCAAGGTGGAGTCCAAGGACGGCAAGGTGGAGTCGCTGTACAACCTGGCCTGTGAGCACGGCCACACCAAGGCGTGCACCAAGCGCAACATCCAATGAGCGACCGGAGCCGCTGGTCGTCGCCCCTGGTGGATCGCTATGCCAGCGAGGCGATGGCTCGGCTGCTGTCGGACGAGCACAAGTTCCGCACGTGGCGTCGACTGTGGCTCGCGCTGGCCGAGGCCGAGGCCTCTCTGGGCCTTCCCATCACCGAGGCGCAGCTCGCGACCATGCGAGGCACCCTCGAGCAGGTGGACCACGCCGCCGCAGCGGCCCACGAGAAGCGCCTGCGCCACGACGTGATGGCCCATGTCCATGCGTGGGGCGACCAGATCCCCGAGGCCCGAGGCATCATCCACCTGGGCGCCACCAGCTGCTTCGTCGGCGACAACACCGATCTGCTGGTGCTGCGAGACGGCCTCGATCTGCTGCTGCCCAAGGCGGCTGCGGTGGTGGCGCGCCTGGGGGACTTCGCGCGGAAGTGGGCGGATCAGCCCACCCTCGGCTTCACCCACTTCCAGCCAGCACAGCTCACCACCGTGGGCAAGCGCGCGTGCCTGTGGATCCAGGAGCTGCTGCTCGATCTGGTGGCGCTGCAGCGCATGCGCGACGATCTACGCTTCCGAGGCGCCAAGGGCACCACCGGCACCCAGGCGAGCTTCCTGTCGTTGTTCGACGGCGACCACGACAAGGTGGAGGCCCTCGACCGACGCCTCGCCGAGGCCTTCGACTTCGCCCACACCTACACAGTGACGGGGCAGACCTACCCGCGCAAGGTGGATCTGCAGGTGGTGAACGCGCTGGGCTCCCTGTCGGCCACGGCCCACAAGATGGCCACCGACGTGCGTCTGCTCGCCAACCTCAAGGAGATCGAGGAGCCCTTCGGCGCTCACCAGATCGGGTCGAGCGCCATGGCCTACAAGCGCAACCCCATGCGGTCGGAGCGCATCTGCGCCCTGGCACGCCACGGCATGGCGCTGGCCGCCAACGCCGCACAGACGGCAGCCACCCAGTGGCTGGAGCGCACCCTCGACGACTCGGCGAACCGCCGCGTCACCCTGGCGGAGGCGCTGCTCGTGGCGGATGGTGTGCTGGAGGCACTGCTCAACGTGTCGAGCGGCCTGGTGGTCTACCCCGCGGTGATCGAGCGGCGGATCAGGGAGGAGCTGCCCTTCATGGCCACCGAGAACATCCTGATGGCGCTGGTGCGCGCGGGCGGTGATCGCCAGGAGCTGCACGAGCGCATTCGCGTGCACAGCCAGGCTGCGGCACAACAGGTCAAGGAGCACGGACGAGCCAACGATCTGCTGGACCGCCTTCGCACCGACGACGCCTTCGCCCCCGTGCACGGGTCGCTGGATGCCCTGATGGATCCTGCGCAGTTCGTGGGTCGCGCGCCGCAGCAGGTGCGTGCCTTCCTCGACGGCGAGGTCGCCGACGCCCTCGGTCCCTGGCGGGACCGACTGGCGGCGGGCTCCGATCTGCGGGTCTGACCCTCCTTAGGTGCGCCCGAGCTCGAAGCGAAGCGCCGGCAGCAGATCGGGGTGCACCCAGCGGAATCCCAGCTCCTGGGCCCGCGCCGGCACCGCGCGCTGCCCCTGAAGCACGAGCTCGTCGGCCTTGTCGCGGCCCAGCGCCGCACGCACCGCGAAGGCCGGTGCTGGGGCGAGCGCCGGGCGCCCGAGCGCGCGTCCCAGGGTGGTGGCGAAGCGTCGCTGGCGCA
Source organism: Myxococcales bacterium (assembly GCA_019634415.1). Taxonomy (GTDB): domain Bacteria; phylum Myxococcota_A; class UBA796; order UBA796; genus DRPG01. The sequence goes on along the minus strand of JAHQVJ010000212.1, from coordinate 10,290 downwards.
CCGGCTGCGGTGCGGTGGCGTTCACCGGTCCCTCGAAGGCGTCGTTCTGCAAGATCTCGTGGATCAGGGCCACGTGATCGTCCAGGTGGATCCAGGGCAGGAACTGCTGGCCCGATCCCACCGGCCCGCCCATGCCCGTGCGAAACATCGGCAGCATCGAGCCCAGGAACCCGCCCGCAGCAGACAGCACGATCCCGGTGCGCAGCGTCACCAGGCGAATCCCCGCCTCCGCCACGGGCTGCGCTGCCGCCTCCCACGCCCGGCACACCGCGGCCAAGAACGTGTCCCCCGCAGGCGCCTCCTCGGCGCACACACCGTCGCCAGCGTCGCCGTACCACCCCACCGCAGAGCCCGACACCACCACCCGTGGAGGCTCGCTCGCCGCCAGCAGCTGCTCCACCAAGGTCTGTGTCGTCTTCACGCGGCTGTCCAAGATCAGCTTCTTGCCGTCGTCGTCCCAGCGGGGATCGGAGATCGGCGCCCCCGCCAGGTGCACCACCGCGTCGAAGCCGCTCACGTCCTGCGTCTGTCCTCGCCGATAGGCCACCACCTCGTGGCCTGCAGCATCCAGGAACGCCGTGAGCTGTCGACCGATGAGACCCGAGGCGCCCGTGATCAACACCCGCAGGCGTGGTCGCTCGCGGTAGGGCGCGTGCCGAGACAGATCGTCGGCGGTGCGCCGATGGCGAAAGGCGAAGGTGCGCTCCAGCCGCCCCTGCACACCCCCCACGGCGGCCCCCACCGCTCCCAGCGGCGCCTCCCAGTGGATCTCGTCGGTGAGGCCCGCCTCCCCCTCGGGTCCGTCGGTGAACCGATGATGGTGCGTCCAGCTGCGAAAGGGCCCCGACTGCTGCTCGTCGGTGAAGCCATGAGGTTCGTCGCAGGCTGTGTGCTCGCTGACCCACTGCACCGACGCCGGTCCCACCCGCGCCCGCAGCGTGAGGCGCACCCCCACCTCGAGTCCGGATCCGGTGCGCTCCACCACCTCCACCGGATCCCAAGGCGGGTTGAGTCGATGGAAGGCACCCGGCCGGGCGTGCCAGCGAAACAGCTCAGCCGCCGTGCTGGTGGGAATGACGGTGCTGAGGCGATATGTCGGCATGCTCCTTCCTTAGCAAACGAGGAGCCATGCACCCAGCCTTGACCGACGCGACGGAGCCGCTGTCCCCCTTGCAGATCTGGATGGACGAGGCGCTGGCAGCCGAGCCCCGCGTGCACAACGCAGCGCAGCTGGCCACCGTGGGTGCGGACGGCCGTCCCCACGTGCGCACCATCCTCATCAAGCAGGTGGGCGCAGGCGGGCTCGTGTTCTACACCAACGTGAACAGCCGCAAGGGGCACGACCTGGCTGCACACCCTCACGTGTCCCTCGTGCTCCACTTCAAGTCCCTGGAGCGCCAGATCCTGATCGCGGGCAGCGCCACCCAGGTCCCCGACGAGACGGCCGACGCCTACTGGGCGCAGCGCCCACGCGGCAGCCAGATCTCCGCCTGGGCCAGCCGACAGTCGCAGCCCATCGAGGCACCCGACGACCTGCAGCAGCGGGTGGCACAGGCACGCGAGCGCTTTGGCGAGGGCCCCGTCCCACGTCCTCCGTTCTGGACCGGCTTCGCGGTGGCCCCAGACGAGGTGGAGTTCTGGCAGGGACGCCCGGAGCGACTGCACGATCGCGTGCGCTTCGTGCGCACGGGCAGCGCCTGGGCGCGGGATCGGCTCTACCCGTAGCGCCGACCGTGGCCCACGATCCGCACCACCAGCAGGGTCGCGATGACCATCAGCCCCAAGGCCAGCCCGAGCCACACCCCCACCAGTCCAAGCCCGCCCCAGAAGGCCAGCGCGGCCCCCAGCGGCAGCCCGAGCAGCCAGTAGCCCAGCAGGTTGAACAGGGTCGGAGTACGGGTGTCCCCCAGTCCCCGCAGGATCCCGAACGCCACCACCTGGCTACCGTCGAACAGTCCGAAGAAGGCACCGATGGGCAGCACCTGGGCACACAGGGCCACCACGGTGGGATCTGCGTTGTAGGCGCGTCCCACCACCTCGGGGAACAGCAGGAACAGCGAGCCTGTGCAGGCCATCGCGCACACCCCCATGCCCAGCGCCGCGCGAGCGGCCCCCTGCCAGGCAGCCCCGGCCCCCACGAGGTTCCCCACCCGTGTGGCCGCCGCCGCCGACAGCCCACTAGCCGTCATGAACGACAGTGCCACGGCGTTGATGGAGGCTGCATGGGCAGCCACCTCGTCGGGCCCCAGCCACCCTGCCACGAACATCGACGCATTGAACGCCCAGACCTCCAGCCCCACCTGCGCTCCCACCGGCAAGGCCGTCGCCGCCAGGGCCATCAACGCAGCCCCGTCGATCCAGGGCCGACTCGGCCAGGCCACGCGCAGCTGCCGCGCTCCGAGCACCAGCAGCGCCAGCAGCATGGACCACCGCACGATCACGGTGCTCCAGGCGACGCCTGCAATGCCGTAGGAGCCAATGAGCGCCAGGTTGCCGAGCACGTTCACCACGTTGCCGATGCCCACCACCCACATGCCGGGACGCATGGCACCGCCTCCCTGGAGCAGCTGCCGGACCACGCTGAAGGCGAGCATCGGCACCATCGACCAGGCCATGATCCGAGCGTACGTCGCGGCCAGCGGGATCACCTCCTCCGGCTGGCTCAGCAGGCGCAGCGCAGGCTCCGCGAGCAGGTGAAGCCCGACCACGGGGACGGCGAGCAGCAACACGAGCTGCAGCCCCTGGACCGCCGCGAACCCCGCTTCCCGAGGGGCACCGCGGCCGTAGGCCTGGGTCACGGCGGTGTCGATCCCCGTGGCTGCCCCGAGCCCAACGATCACCGCCGCGAAGCTCCAGGTGTTGCCCAGCCCCACCGCCGCCGTCGCGTCCCTCCCGAGCCCGCCGATCATCAGTAGATCCACGGCCCCCATCCCCACCAGGCCGAGCTGCCCGAGCACGACGGGCCAGGCCAAGGACGCCAGCCGGCGAACCTCGGTCACCTACACCTCCACGGGACCACGACCAACGGTGGGCCCTCGAAGGCCTACCCTTCCCCGGGTGGCGCCGGCAACGGCCGGTTGCCACGCAGAAGGGGACCGAACCAGGCAGACAGCAGGGTGTGGCGGTGATTGGCCTCGACCAGCCCATAGGCCGTGGGAGGACCCGCCGACGATCTCACCCAGCTGCCTCCCCAGCGATCCCACAGTGCGAGCCACGTGCCGTAGTTGGTCCGCTCACGATCCAGCGCGTGGTGCAGCTGGTGCTGAGCGGGGCTGACGAACCACCGCTCCAGGGCACCGAAGCCCAGCCACACGTGGCTGTGGCGCAGGTTCCCGAACACGACGTTGAGGACCAGCCCCACGCCGTGCACCCCGAGCAGGGTCCACTCCGTGGCCTGCCCGCGAAACAGCCAGAAGAAGCCGCCTGCCACCACGCCCGTCACCAGCGCGCCCCGGAGCCCGTACAGCAACGACTCCAGCGGGTGGATCCGATGAAAGGTCAGCGGCGTGAGCACCTCGGCCGAGTGGTGCACCTGGTGTAGCGCCCACAGCGCGGGCACCTCGTGCATCAGCCGGTGCAGCACGTAGCGACTGGCATCCCACGCCACGAACAGCACCAGCGTGTAGGCCACCGTCACGAGCCAGGTGGGCACGGGCACCTCGGGTACCCCGAGCCAGGCATCCAGGGCGAAGACGATGCGCGTGGCCAGCCACAGTCCGAACCCGACCACCGGCAGCGCGCCCACGGCCAGCAGCAGCTGCCGTCCCACCAGCAGCTGCACGTCGAGCACCGAGGAGCGATGCGCCAAGGCACGGGCCGAGCGCAGCAACCCACCGTCGCGACGCACCCCACCCACCACCAGAGCCACCAGCACCCCCACCACCAGAGCCACCCACCACGTGCGGGCACCCGGATCGGCGAAGGGACGGATCAGCACTGCGAGGAGATCGAGCACGCCACCCTCACGACACGGAAGCTACCAGCCCCCCTCGCCGTCGTCGTCTCCCAGGTTGGCCTTGGGCAGGCCCAGGGTCTGGGACACCAGATCGCGCGCCTCCAGCAGATCGGCTCGGTAGTCCGTGATCGCCTTCTTGTCGGCACCGTCCAGCACCGGCGCCATGCCGATCAGCTGATGCAGCGTGGCGAAGTCGTTGGCGTCGAAGCGCGAGCGTGGGTTGAACTGGAAGGCGAGCGCGTGCCCCTTCATGAGGGACCAGTCCGCGGCGTGGTCTTCGAAGGAGTAGCCCTTCTTCGCGAACTGTAGGGCGGTCATCTGGCGCAGCGTGCCGTTGAGATGGCGCAGCACCGTGGCGCCGATGGCGCGCTCCCACAGGCCCACGGCCACGTTGCGGATGTCCTGGAGCCGCCCGAGCTCCTGGGGCGACAGCTCGGTGTCGCGACGCCAGATCAGCGTGCGCCCGTCGAGTAGCGCGCGGTAGCCGTCGCGGGCGAAGCCCGTGGGTGCGGGCAGGCCAGCGTTGTCCAGCTCGGCCGCCAGCGCCGCGTAGCCCGTGCTCACCTCGGTGAGCAGGTCGATGGCGCCATCGCTGTTGTCGTCGAGGTAGCCGGGATCCTCGATCTCGGCGGGCGACCACATCGACATGCCCCGGGCGGCGCCGAAGTAGCCGAAGCCCTCGTCCCAGGCGTGCTCGAGCTCGGTGTAGTTGTTGGTGCCGTCCGACTTGTTGTTGTCGGCCAGCAGCCCGAAGCCCGCGTCGTCGTCGTCGAGGTAGTCGTCGGCCGCTTGCGAGTAGGCGACGGAGGCGAGCAGGAAGGCGTTCAGCAGACGCCGCAGATCGCGCCCCTCCGACGTGATGTACACCGCGGGCACGGGTGCGCCGTCGGGTCCCAACGTGGGGGCGGTCGCCCACACGTCGGCGGCAGCGTCGATCTCGTTGAACCAGCGTCGGACCAAGGCCTCGGGAGAGCCCACCCCCTTCTCGTCCCAGCCCCGGAAGGCGTTGGACCAGTCGACGTGCTGCCCCAGCGGATCGTTGCCTGCAATCTTGCCCACGAGGTCCTTGTCCTCGGACACGTCGCCGTAGGTCGCCTGCACCGGATCGGGGGTGGAGGTGAAGCCGTGCTCGATCGTGGACGACGTGTCGGAGTCGAAGCTGAAGTAGAAGTCCAGCTCCTGGCTGACGTCGCCAGCGTTCGGGGCGAAAGCCCCGTCGAGGCGCCCCGTCAGATCGGACAGGTGCCGATCGATGTCGTCGATGAGCAACAGGCGGAAGACCTGGCCGTCGTAGGCCACCGAGTCCTCGCCATCGAACTTACTCGGAAAGACGTAGACTTCCGGGTTGTCCACGTCGGTGTCGGCATCGGTGTCGGTGTCGGCATCCGCGTCGGTGTCGGCATCGGCGGCGTCGGTGTCGACGTCGGTGTCGGCATCCTTGTTGTTGCCGCCACAGGCGACCAGTGCAAGTAGAGCCAGCTTCCGCACGTGACCTCTCCAGTCGTCGATAGTTCGCGGCGCTCCGAGTTGAAATCTGTTTTCAGCAGAGCCCAGCCACCCTCGGTGTACCACGCAGGTTGGGCACCCGCATCATCGGATTGGTCGCCGCCCACGCCCCCGTGGAGCGCGGCGTTCCGCGATGCGTCGCATCTCGTCGAGCAAGCGGCGGTACGACGTCAGCAGGTCCGGATGCACCGATGAATCCACGGTGCACCCGTCCTCGTCTGTCCGGTGCAGACAGTCTCGGTACCGACAGACCACCGACTGCATGCCGGGGAAGTGGTCCCGGACCTGCTCCGGCTCCAGGCGCCCTGGGGCGAAGGTGCGGATGCCCGGCGAGTCCACCAGCTCGCCGCCGCTCGGCAGCGTGAAGACGCGCGAGCCCGAGGTGGTGTGCTGCCCCGTGCCCCAGTGGTCCGACAGGTCCCCGACGCTGCCCACCTCGACCCCGGGGAGCAGGGCGGTGGCCAGCGAGGTCTTACCGACGCCCGAGTGCCCCACCAGCGCCCAGGTCTGCCCGTCCGCCACATGGGTGGACAGCTGGTCCATGCCCTCTCCGCTGTGGGCCGACAGCCGCATCACCTCCACGCCCTGAGCCTCGCGCAGCGCCAAGGCCGCCGCCACCTCCTCGGGCACCCCCTCGTCGATCTTGTTGAGCACCACGACGGCCGACAGCCCCCCCACACCCGCGGCCACCAGGTAGCGGTCCAGCAGGCCAGGTCGGAACGGTGGCTGACGTGCCGCGGCGACGATGGCGATGCCCGTGAGGTTGGCAGCCAGCACCTGCTCGCGGCCGCGCAGATCCGTGCGCACGAGCACCGTGCGGCGCTCCCCTACCTCCACGAGCTTGCCGCCTCCGCCCGCCACTTCGCGGAAGCGCACCTCGTCGCCCACCACCGCGCGCCGACCCGCGAGATGACACACCACCTCGCCTCCCTCCGCGCGCACCTCCACCTTCCGACCGAGGGTCGCCACCACACGCCCCGCGACACCTGGATCGGACCGCTCGGGCATCAGCGCACGTCGACGGCGCCGCAGCGCACTCGAATACCGCCCCGACGCTTCTCCACGAACCATGGATCGAAGCCGTGCTCCTCGAGCTGCGCCCGCAGTCGGTGCACCAGCACGTTGAGGTGGTTCGCTCCCTTGCGGTCTCGCCCCCACACGCCCGTCACGGCCTCCTTGGTGTTGCACCACCCTTCCTCGGCGGGCTTCGCGCCCGTCTCCCGGTCGCGGAGCAGCCGGCGGGCGAGCACGAACAACAGCACCCCCCGATTGCCCGTCACGAGACACTCGGCACCACTCACGGGATCGCTGACCGTCACCTGCGGTCCCGTCGCGGCGTTGGCGATCGCCCGCAGGGCGTAGGGGTAGGTCCGCGCCACCCAGTCCACCGTGGGCGCTCGGGAGGAGGCCTCCTCCACCACCCTCAGCCTGCGCCCCTGCACCTCGAAGGGCTCCCCCACCGCGATGGGATCCTCGCCCTCTGCCGTGCCGAGCCAGATCTCGCCGTTGGCGTGCAGCACCACCGTGGCAGCCCGCGGCGGCCAGCCCTCCACGCGGAGGTCACAGTCTTCGTCGGAGCCCAGCAGGAACCGATCGGAGCGCACCAGCAGACGAACTCCGGAGGTCAGATCCTCCACGTGCCGGGCACACAGGGATTCCCCCAAGGGCGACTCGCCCTCGAGCACCACCTCCACCACGGCTCCCAGGCGGATCCGATCTCCGCCGGTCAGTCGAACGGCTCCGTGCACACGCTCGTCGTTGCGCCACGTGCCGTTCCTCGACCCCAGATCGCGGAGCCAGGGATGCCCCGCCTCCACCCACACCTGGGCGTGGTGCCAGGAGATGGTGTCGTCGGTGAGCACCACGTCGTTGCCCGGCGCGCGACCCAAGGACAGCGGCACGTCTCCCAGGACCACGGTGTGTCCGGCAGCGGGGAGCACGATCTCGAAGGGGCGAGCCATGGGACGAGCCTACTCCTCCGCCCCCACCCACACCAAGGCGAACGGCAAGGTGGAGTCGTCGGCCTCACGATGCAACTCCCCCACCAGGATCCCCCGACTCGGCCCCGGGCGCGCACGCAGGGTCGCGGTGCCGTCCTCCTTCAGGCTCAGCTCCTGCCCGGCGGAGGTCCATCCGCCCCGCACGCTCGATCGCATGCGGTGAGTGCCCAGCGTGAGCACCACCTCGCCCAGCAGCACCTCCCCGCTGCCACTGAGGGTCAGCTGCATCGGGTGGGCGCCGTCCAGGTTGCCGATCCAGCGTCCCCGCACCGCCATCGCCTCTCCGGGAGGAGGTGGCGGCTCGGGCTCGGCGGCCTGGACGGACTCGGCAGGAACCGTCTCGGACGCGGTCATGCGCGCCTCGAGATCCTCGAGCACCGGACCCGCAGCGAGGCCCGCCACGGTCATCATGATCACCGCTGCGGCTCCGACCCACAACGCCTGGCGCCCCGCCGCTCCGCCGGCTCGCTCCCGGCGCCAGTCCTCGACCGCCACGGCACGCTCTCGGCTGGCGGCAGCCACCGACACCACCGGATCCGCCATCGCCGTGGGCACGTAGCCCGCGCCGGGCGGCATTCGGCGCTCCGCGGCCGGCACCGACTCGAGGGCGGCGCGAACGACGCGCAGGGCATCCGCCATCTCCTCCGCCGACAGGTAGCGCTGCTCGGGCTCGGCCTGGGTCGCCTTGCGGAGCACGGGCCGCAGAGGCGCGGGCAGCCGCCCCCAGCGCGGCGAGTGGTCGGGGGCCAGGTAGAGATCCACCGGCGTGTCGTCGGTGACCAGGTTGAACAGCGTGCAGGCGGTGGCGTAGAGGTCCGCCCCGGGCCCGGCCCGCCGCGCGTCGATGCGCTGCTCGGGAGCCATGTAGCCCACGCTCCCCAGCGCCACCCCGGTGCGAGTGCCGGCCGACAGCGTCTCCTGCCGGGCGATGCCGAAGTCGCACAGGGCTGCCTGATCCGCCTCTCGCAGCAGCACGTTGGCGGGCTTCACGTCGCGATGCACGATGCCCGCCTCGTGGGCAGCGCCCAGGGCGTCCAGGATCTGCAGGATCAGGTCCACGGCCTGCACGGGGACCAGCGGCCCATCCGTCGTCAGCCGATCGGCCAGCGACCCACCCGGCAGGTACTCCATCACGATGAAGTCCTGACCGTCGTGTTGACCCTGGTCCCACACGCGCACCACGTGGCGGTGATCCAAGGTGGCCAGCACCCGAGCCTCCGCCCGAAGCCGCTCCCGATGGGCCTGTCCCGCCACGGAGATCAGCATCTTCAGGGCGCAGGTGCGATCCAGCACCACGTCGTGGGCCAACCACACCGTCGCGCTGCCTCCCTCCCCCAGCGGCTCCTGCAGCCGGTAGCGCTCTGCGATGACCTCGTCGGGTTCCATGCCCGATCCTACCCTCGTGGCGCGATAGGGGGTTGCCATGCGACGGGACATCCTGGAGATCGACAGTGCGTGGGCCAGCGACTCTGCCGATCTGGCCATCCACCTACAAGACATCGAGGCGCTGCGCATCCTGTTGACGGGCGACTCCGTCATCGACTGGCAGCGCCTGGCGTTCCCCGACGTGGAGGCCGTGAACCGGTTCCTCGCCACCCACCTCATCGACATGGGCGACGACACCGACCGCGAGCGCCTGCGCTACGTCTACAACGAGTCCGTCAGCTACCTCGAGGAGCACCTGCACCTGCGCTTCCCCGACGAGCTGCGCGACCCCGAGGACGTGCGCCAGGTCTTCGTGTGGGCCAGCCAGTGGGGGGGGTTCCGCCGCACCCAGATCCTGTCGTGCGTGATCCTCAAGCTGATGCACGTCATCCACCACATGGAGGCGGCGGATCTGAAGTTCCGCCTGCCCGTGAGCGAGGCGCAGTACCTCGACCTCGCCCACCGTCGGATCCTCGGCCAGGCGGAGGCCATGCAGAGCTCCGGCGTGCCCATCGTGTCGTTCTACGGCTCGAAGAAGTCGCGCTCGTCGGTGATCACCAAGCTGCTGGCCAAGAAGCGCGCGGTGGCGGCCACGGTGTTCGACAAGCTGCGCTACCGAGTGGTGGTGCGGGACCACGAGGACATCGGCGCCACGCTGTCGTTCATGGCCCGCGAGCTGTTCCCCTTCAACTACGTCATCCCCAGCGAGAGCCACAACAACCTGCTCGATCCGAGCGAGCTGTACGCAGCCCTGCCCAGCGAGGAGCGCGACGAGGCCGAGCAGCGGGCGGGCCCCATCCAGCGCGTCGCCACGCGCAACGAGTTCTCGGGCGCCAGCTACCGGATGATCAACTGGATCGTGGACTACCCGGTTCAGATCCCCGACGCGATCCCCAACCCCTACCGCATGGAGTTCGGCCGCGTGGTCTACGTCAACGTGGAGTTCCAGCTCATCGACGAGACCACTGAGCGGGCCAACGAGCAGGGAGAGAACGCCCACATGCTCTACAAGGCACGCCAGCTCAAGCGCGTGGCGGTGCGTCTCAAGCGCGGAGTGACGGCCCAGCCCAAGAAGTGAGCAGGCGCCTCATTCGTCGAGCAGGGTCCGCTGGACGTGTCGCTCGTAGGCCACACCCGCGCGCCGGGCCGCGTCGGGATCGCGCTCGATGGGCAGGTGGAGCCGCTGCGCCACCCCACGGAACGCCTCGTCTGGCACGAGGGCCACGTGCACGCACTAGGATGCGCTCGGGCGACCAGCGCTGGGCCTCCGCACGCCGCCGCGCCTCGTCGACGGACTCGCTCACCCGAGCAGCTCGGGAATCGCCCCCGTGAGGCTCACCGTGGAGCCGTCCCAGCCCTGCACCGACCGCATGCCCACTGCATCCAGATCCAGGCCCATGGCGC
>JAHQVJ010000211.1 GCA_019634415.1 Myxococcales bacterium | reverse complement strand
TTTCCCACCGCACGAGCTGTCGTGCTTTCGCCACGGATGGTATCGGGCGGACGTCGTCGGATACAAACCGATACACAGCCTGCTCCAGCCCCCGGTTAGCCCGATCCCATGTCCGAGATCTTGCTGGTGGAAGACGACCCGAAGCTCGTAGAGCTGGTGTCGAGCTTCCTACGCAGCCACGGCTACACCGTGCACGTGGAGATGCGGGGAGACACCGCCGCAGAGCGCATCCGGCAAATCTCACCGGACCTGATCCTACTGGATCTGATGCTACCTGGACTCGACGGAATCGAGGTGTGCCGCCGCGCACGGTCCAGCGGCTATGCCGGGGCAATCGTGATGCTGACGGCCAGAGGGGATGCCATTGACGAAATTCTAGGTCTGCAAACAGGAGCCGACGACTACCTCGCCAAGCCCGTGCGACCCCAGGTGCTACTGGCGCACATCCAGGCAGTTCTCCGACGCATGCAGACACCGCGACGCCAGATCGTCTGCGGGCGACTGACCCTGGACATGACCACTCGCTCGGTGGCCCTCGACGACGACTTCGTCCCCCTCACCACGGCGGAGTTCGAGCTGCTGGCCGAGCTGGCGACGCAAGCAGGCCAGGTGGTGTCGCGAGACCATCTGTCGATGGCACTTCGAGGCTTCCCTTGGGATGGCATGGACCGCTCCATCGACCTCCGGGTGAGCCGGCTCCGGCGCAAGCTCGGCTGCGACGGCTCGATCGTGAAGTCCATTCGCGGCGCCGGCTACCTCCTCGTGCCGAAGGTGTGAGGATGCGCGGTTTGTTCCTTCGCCTGTGCGCTGCGCTGATCGCAGCCTTCTTCCTCGCCCAGCAAGCGGGGCACTGGGTGGGCGTGACGCTCGGCGTCCGCCCTCCGCCGCCGGCACACACGAGCACGTCGCTGCCGCCACCCGCCCCCCCTCCGCCCCCGCTGACCTCGAGGATCGCCTCCACGGTGGTGGCTGCTGCCACGTTCACGGGCCTGGTGGTGTGGCTGTCGGCCTCGGCACGGCGCGACCTACGCCGCCTCGAGCAGGTGTCCCAGAACCTGGGCCAGGGCGAGCTCGACGCGCGGACGGGCCTGACGACGGGAGCACTCGGCGCGCTGGGTCGGCGATTCGACACCATGGCGGACCGTGTCCAGCGGCTGGTCGTCGAGCATCGAGAGCTTCTGGCGGCCGTGTCTCACGAGCTGCGCACTCCGATGGCACGCCTCAGGTTCGAGCTCGAGGCGGCGCGCACCTCCGAGCGGCTCGATCTGGAGGCCTTCGACGAGGAGCTCGACGCGATGGACTCCTTGCTGACCGAGCTGCTCGAGCTGCATCGCCTGGAGCAACCACCGCCACCAGACCTCACCGAGGTGCCCTTCGACGAGCTTCGCGCCATGGTCGAGGGCGCGCGTGTCCTCGCGGTGCAGCGCGACGTGATCCTGGAGCTGACGGGGACCGGGTCCCTCCCGATGCGTGATCGAGACGCCGCTCACCTCGTCCGAAACCTGCTCTCCAACGCCATTCGACATGCCACGAGCCGCGTGCAGGTTCACCTCGAGCCCGGCTCGGTGACGGTGGACGACGACGGGCGTGGCGTTCGAGCAGCCGACAGAGAGCGGATCTTCGAGCCATTCGTCACCGGCGACACATCGCGAAGTCGCGCGCTGGGAGGGGTCGGCCTGGGGCTGGCCCTGGCGCGACGTGCCGCGGAGCGCTGGTCGGGCACGATCACCGTCGCCGACAGCCCCTTGGGCGGAGCACGCTTCGTCGTTCGATTCCCCGACGTCGTCACCCCCACGCTGCCCGTCCAGCGCCCTCGTGCGCCGAGCAACGACCTCACGCCACGCGGATGATCACCTTGCCCCTGGCCCGGTGGCTCAACACGTGGGCCGTGGCCTCGCGAACTCCCTGCAGCGTGAGCGGCACCACCTGGTCCACCGGCGCCCGCTTCCCCCGACGCAGCAGCAACGCGTCGAGCTGCTCGAACCTCGGCTCGGAGATCGCGGCGAAGTGGTAGCGCGCCTGGCCCGGCAGGCGCGTCCAGGCCATGCGCCAGCCGATGTAGCCGAACATCCGCGCCAGACCAGACCACCCCAGGCGATGGTCCCCCACGTACCGGACGGGCCCCACCACCGTCACGAACGCGCCCCCGGGGCGCAGCACGCGGTAGCACTGGCGCTCCACGTCCCTGCCACCCACGAAGTCGAAGGCGCGATCGATCGGCACGCCACGCGCCTCGAGCTGGTCGCCGATCCCACGAGCGGTGTAGTCCAGCACCTCGGCTGCACCCAGCGACCGCACCAGCTCCGCGTTTCGCCCGCTGCACACGGCCCACACCTCGGCCCCCAGGCCGCACAGGGCCTGCACGGCCAAGCTACCCACGCCCCCCGAGGCCCCCACCACCAGACACCGCAGCCCACGCACCTCACCCGCCGCCTCGATGGCGCACAGCGCCGTGGTGCCAGCCACCGGCAGGGCCGCCGCCTCCTCGAAGTCGACGTCCTCGGGGATGGGGTGCACGCGACTCGCAGCCGTCACCACGAACTCCGCCCAGGGCCCACGGCCTGCAAAGGTGTCGCTCATGCCGTAGACCCGCTGCCCCACCGCAAGCCCGTGCACCTCGCTGCCTACGGCATCCACGGTGCCGGCGAAGTCGGACCCGGGAACCGCGGGCGCGTCGGGCGTGGGCTTGGGTCCCAGGGGCGCACCCCCCGCGAAGGTCCCCTCCACGATGTGCACGTCGTCCACGTTGATGGCCGACGCGTGCACCCGAACCCGCACCTCGTCGGGAGCGGGCTCGGGAAGCGGCACCCGAAGCTCCGTCAAGTCGTTCACGAAGTGCCCCACACGGGGGCGTGCACGCACACCGAGCGCTCTCATGTCGTCTCTCCTTCGGCTGCCTCGACGGACAACCAGTACGCCATCACCGCCGGCCCTCGGCCCAGGCTCTCGCGAGGAACGACCTCGAGATCCGGCCGCGTGGACTTGCGGAACGGGCTCTGGGGCAGCCACGTGCCCCAGGCGTAGCTCACGGTCTCGTGGATCCGGGGAAGGGCTCCGCGATGGTCGAACACCGCATACAGACCGCACGGCACCACCGCCTCGAGGGGGCCGTCGGCCACGGGCCCCGCCAGGTAGGCCACCGGATGCTCGGCATCGGTGGGGATCTGCGGATGAGTGGCCTGCGCCACCCCGATCAGCTGCTCGGGGAGCGCTCCGCCGGGCCCCGTCAGCCTGGGGATCACGCGGTCCCACAGGTCCACCACCGGCACCTCGTCGTCGAAGTCGATGGCCAGCCCCCACCCGCGCACGCGCAGGGCCACGGTGCGCTGTACCAGCCGCGGCGTGTGGGAGATCCCGCGATGCCGCAGCCGCACCGCCTCCGACGTCACCCGCCGCGTGCCCGGATTCGGCTGCACATCGGGCGAGGCCCGATACCGGCCAGGCGTGACGCCGGACCACTCCCGGAACGCCCGCGTGAACGCCGTCTGGCTGGAGAAGCCCGCGTCCAGCGCCAGATCCACCAGCGGATCGTCGCTACCCCTCAGCCGCTTCGCGGCCAGGGTGAGGCGACGCTTGCGCACGTAGGCCTTGAGGCTGTCGCCCACCGCGGCCCGGAACATCCGGTGCACGTGGTACAGCGACATGCCGGCCGCCGCAGCCACCTCCTCGAGGGTGAACGACCGCTGCAGGTTCGCCTCGACGAAGTCGATCACGCGCTCGATGCGCTGGTACGTCACCTGCATGGGGCGCTCCCGGACCCCATTGTCGTAGGCCGGTGAGCGCACCCGTTTTGTACCGTTCGTGCGCTGATCGTCAGGCGAGGCGGCGGAGCTGCTCCCGCTGGATCGCCGCGTTGACCTTGGGCAGCGCACGGATCAGGGCGCTGCGGGTGGAGCCATCCACCACGGTCATCCCGTAGCGCTTGTGGCCCGGCATCTTGCGGATGCTCTGCACCGCTACCTGCCCGTCGTGGGTCTCGCCCTGGTAGTGCAGCTGCGCGTGAACGATATCGCCGATGCGCAGCTCCTGGTGGGCATACAGACCGAAGCCCGTCGCACTCACGTCCACCACCATGCAGCCCGACTCCTCACCGAGGCTCGCCGTGATGGCGCAGCCCGCACACGACACGCGGAAGGACTGACGCTTCTCGGCCGACACCGGATCGCCGTGGAGCTCCATAATCAGCGTGGTGATCGTCTCCCCTTCCTCCCCCTCGGTGGTCTCGACGGACTGCACCGTGCACGGCTGCTTCACGAACTCCTTGTCGATCGTGTAGTAGGCCGTCGCGTTGGCGCCGACCTCCAGCGTGGTCTCGGGCTCGGTCGTCGCGACGGTCCAGATCGCCTCCTCCTGGGAGACGACCCTCGTCGGCAGGAGCGGCGTGTTCGGGTCGTCGGTGGGGGGCTGTAGGAAGACGTCCGAGACGGACTCGCTCACCGCGTGACTCATGGGGCCTCCTGGGCTGCACAGCCTTCCATCGATCGGAAACGTCAAGGGGTTGAGCGCTAGCCAGCGCCCGCGGCGGGGCGCCGCTGCTAACATCCCTGCCCCACCCCGGAGCTCCCATGTCCAGGTTCCTCTTCGGATCCCCCCTCTGGGTGCCGCTGCTGTGGTGGGGGTGTGCCAAACCCACGGGCGTGCGAGGCCTCGAGGTCGAGCCCGATCCGGCGGTGGAGGCGTCGGAGCTGTCGCTGTACGACCGCAGGGTGGCCGTGGTGGTGGGGATCTCCGACTATGCTGACGACAGCCTCGATCTGGACTTCGCCCGCACCGACGCCGAGGCGGTGGGCGAGCTGCTGGAGCGGCAGTACGGCTTCGAGGTGGTGCGGATCTTCGACGAGCAGGCCACCAAGGAGCGCCTCGTCGCTGCATTCGACGACCTGACCACCCTGCGCGAGCGCGACGCGCTGCTGGTGTTCTGGGGAGGCCACGGCGCCACCGAGCCCCTGCCCGACGGAGATGCACTGGGCTACCTCGTGCCCTACGACGGCGACGCCCGCTCGAGCGAGCTGATGACCACGGGGCTGTCGATGGACACGCTGCGCACCATCCTGGGCCGCCGGGTGCCGGCGAAGCACAAGTTCCTGGTGGTGGACGCCTGCTATTCGGGGCTGCTCGCCGTGCGAGACGCCACGCTGCCGCCCCACACCGCCGACTACCTGCGCCGGATCACCGACGAGACGTCCTACCAAGTGCTCACCGCGGGTCGGGCCGATCAGACCGTGCTCGACGGAGGACCCAACGGCCACAGCGTGTTCACCAATCGCTTGCTGAAGCGCCTGCAGACCGTCGACGACTTCCTCACCGCCGAGGAGCTGTCCATCGACGTCCGCCGCAAGGTGCAGGCGGACGCCCACGATCGGAACCACCGACAGACGCCAGGCTACGGGCGCATCCTGGGCACGGGGGACTTCGTGTTCGTGCCCACCGCCGCTGCGCTGGAGGGAGGAGCGCCTGTGGTGGCACCCATCGACGACGCGCCCCTGCACACCTCCGCGGACCGCCTCGAAGACCTGGTGTCCAACCTACACATGCGCCTGATGCTTCTCGAAGGCCAGAAGCACACCACGGTGGAGCGCCTGCAGGCGTTCCTCCAGAGCTCCGAGGCCGAGGACTACGACGCCGTCCTCGCCTACGCCGAGCCACAGCTGGCGGACGTGCTGGACATCCAGAGCAGCTGGGAGTCCGCGCTGGAGGAGCTGGTGCTGGAGGACGTGGAGCTCACCCGCACCATCGCCTGGGACATCCAGCGGATCACCGGTCTACTGCGTCAGATCACCACCTTGCCCTCCGCCGAGGCCCCGGCCCGCGTCGACCGCGTGTCGACCTGGACGACCGAGCTGGCGGCCCTGCAGACCTCCCTGGAGCAGCATCAGCAAGCGCTGCTGGCAGTGCTGGCGGACTGATCGCGACAATCAACGGAGTTGATTGTCGCGTTCGAGCGGAGCGCGTCTGATCCGGGGTTGCAGTGGGACTGGAACGAGCGAGCGTGCGAGCGAGTGCAGGGAGTGCTGCAAGTCCAGGCGCGGAGCGGCAACCTGTAGCATCGCGACAATCAACGGAGTTGATTGTCGCGATGAGCCCCCGAGGCGGCATCGCGTAAGCTCCGGCGTCCCTCGACCAGGAGCCTCATGCACCCGTGGACCTCGATGCTCGCGCTGATCCTCGCAGGCGAGGCGATCTTCGCCCTTCCCTTCGTCCTCGTCCGGATCTTCCGACCGACGGTGCTGGAGGTGTTCGACATCAACAACACCCAGCTCGGCGCCATCTTCTCGTTCTACGGCGTGGTGGCGCTGCTCTCCTACTTTCCCGGCGGCCCGCTCGCCGACCGCTTCCCGGCGCGCAAGCTGATGGTGGCAGCGCTGCTCCTGACGGCCACGGGAGGCCTGGGCTACGCCACCTTGCCGGATGTGAACGGTCTGCGGTTGCTGTACGGCTGGTTCGGACTGACCACCATCCTGCTCTTCTGGGCGGCCCTGCTGCGCGCCACGCGGGAGTGGGGTGGGTCCGACGCCCAGGGCCGTGCCTACGGCCTGCTGGACGGCGGCCGGGGCCTGGTGGCGGCCCTGTTGGCGTCGGTGTCCGTCGCCCTGTTCGCGGTGATGCTGCCCGACGCCGAGAACATCGATCTCGCAGCCAAGGCCAGCGCCCTGCGCTCCACGATCCTCTACTTCACCGCCGGGACGGCCTTCGCCGCGGTGGTGGTGTGGTTCGGGGTCACGGAGCCCGAGGCCACCGAGGCCAGGCCGCGACTGGAGTGGTCGCAGATCGGCTCGGTGCTGAAGATGCCCACCCTGTGGCTGCAGGCCGTGATCGTGGTGTGCGCCTACATCGCCTACAAGGGCACCGACGACTTCTCGCTGCTCGCGAGCGACGCCCTGGGCTACGACGACGTGCAGGCGGCGTCGGTGGGCACGCTGTCGTTCTGGGTCCGCCCCTTCGCAGCGGTGGCGGCGGGACTGCTCGCGGACCGGCTCGGAGGCTCCCGCGTGCTGATGGGCAGCTTCGCGCTCTTGTTCGTGTGCAACCTGGCCGTCATCGGGACCGCCGACCTGGGGCTGGCCCCGGTGCTGGTGTCAGCGGTGCTCGCCACCAGCGTGTTCGTGTTCGGGCTGCGCGGCGTGTACTTCGCCATCTTCGACGAGGCGAAGGTGCCGCTGCACGCCACGGGCACGGCGGTGGGGGTGGTGTCGGTCATCGGCTACACACCCGACATCTTCATGGGCCCGCTGATGGGCATGATCCTGGACGGCAACCCCGGCGTGCTCGGCCACCAGTACCTGTTCGGCTTGCTGGCGGTGGCGGCGGCGCTGGGAGGGCTGGCCACGTGGGGCTTCCGCTGGGTGGCGGGCTCCAGCCGCTAGCCGAGGCCCAGGCGCTCGCGGAGGAACGCCTGCTGGACGTCGCTCAGGGGCTCCAGCTGCGCTTGACCGATCCCGGTGGTGCCGTCCACCACCGCCGGGGACCCCTCCTCGCCGGGCTCGGGGGCGAAGGTGGCGCCGAACAGGCTCGCACCGGTGAAGTCGGCGCCCCGCAGATCCGCACCCACGAAGCTCGCCCCCTCCACGTCCGCGTCCACGAAGGAGGCCCCCCGCAGATCCGCGCGCTCCAGGTGGGCGTTGGACAGGTTGGCCTCGTCGAAGCGCGCCCGCTGCAGCTGGGTGTCCATCAGCTCGGCGTTGCGCAGCTGTGCCCGGCGCGCATCCAGCGACGTCAGCTCCAGGTGGCGAGCCTGCAGCCCCAGCAGATGGCGGCCCGACAGATCGCGGCTCGCCAGCAGCCGCTGCACCTCCCGCCGATCGAGGTTGGCGGCGATGTAGCGCTGCTCCCGCCACGGATCGGCGCCGTTGTGGTAGCCGGCCTCGCCTTCCCAGTAGCCGAGCCTGTCGTCGGCGAGCAGCTCGATGCGCGCGAGCCACTTGAGGCTCTTGTAGAAGTAGCGACCGGGCACCACCATCCGCACCGGCCCTCCGTGGATCTGATCGAGGGGCTGCCCCTCGTGGGCCAGCGCCACCAGCGCGTCCAGTTGTCGCAGGTCGGCGAGGGGCAACGAGGTGCTGTGATCGCGCTCGCTGCGGGCCACGAACGACACGAAGCGGGCTTCGGGGCGTGGCGCACACGCCTCCAGCAGCTGCGCCAGGGGCACCACTGCGAACCGCGCATCCAGCCGCGACCAGCGGGTCACGCAGTGGATGTCGACCTGCCGGTCCACCTGGGGCATCGCTGCGAGCTCGGCCAGCGACCAGCTGCGCGGGTTGTCCACCAGGCCGTCCACCGCCACCGCCCAGGGCTCCGACGACGCGCGGGGAGCTCGCTCCCCCACCACCGGCCACTTGCCCGCGGAGGCCAGCGCCTGGTTGGGTGGAAGCCGGGTGTCGACGTCGCTCGGGTCCATGGCCATCAGCCTACCCGAGCCTCCAGCACGCCCCCCTCGAGGTGCCAGCGTCGGTCGGTCACGGCCTGGGCCAGGTGGGCATCGTGGGTCACCAGCACCAGCGCGGCGGGCCAGGCAGACAGCGCCCGCTGCAGGCGCTCGATGCTGGGGAGATCCAGGTGGTTGGTGGGCTCGTCCAGCAGCAGCAGCGACACCTCGCGGCCGAGCGCGTCCGCCAGGGCCAGCTTGCGCGCCTCGCCAGGCGAGGGGCGCTGCGTGCGGGCCAGCCGCGCCGGATCCACCCCCAGGGCCGCAACCCGCTGCCACACGCGCCCCTGCACGTCGGTCGGGAGCGCCCGCACGCGCTCGAGCAAGCGGATCGCAGCCTCCTCCGACAGCGCCTGTGACAGGAAGCACCGACGCTGTGGCGGCAGCGGGCTCGCAGCGTCCAGCGCCGCGAGCAGCGTGGACTTCCCCGCGCCGTTCGCCCCCGACAGCCAGATCCGGTCGGTGCGATCCACCCACACGTCCACGTCCGCCAGCACGGTGTGCGCACCGGCGCGAAGCGAGCCGCTCACCGCCGCCACTCGGCCGCGCCGCGAGCGCTCTGTGCGAAACGTCACCGCGCGACCCAGCGGATCCGCCACCCGCAGGCGCCCCGCCTCGGCGCGCTCCGCCGCCACCTGCGCCCGCGCCACGACGCCGGCTCTCTTGCTTGCAGCCTTCTCCGCCCGCACCTTGGCCCCCATCGAGCGACCGTCCCGGTCGCCGGGGTTGCGCATGCGCTTCCTCGCACTCCTGCCCCCCTCGGCGCTGGCGGCCACCTGGCGTGCGGCCTGAAGCTGCCGCTTGGCCCTCCGGGCGGTGGCGTCGCGCTGGGCGGCCTCGTGCCGCGCCGCTGCCAGCTGGGCGTCCCAGGCCGCGCGCGCCGCCGAGTACGGCGTCTCCACCAGCCGGTGGCCTTCCGGAGCCACCTCCAGGGTGCGCTGGGTGAGGACATCCAGCAGCTCCCGGTCGTGGCTGACCACCACCCCGATCCCCTCGAAGCGCGCCAACGCCTCCAGCAGCAGCCCCCGCCCTTCTACGTCGAGGTGGTTGGTGGGCTCGTCGAGCAGCAACACCGCCGGCGCCGACGCCAAGGCGGCTCCGATCTGCCAGCGCTTGCGCTCGCCAGGCGACAGCGTGTCCCAGCGCTGAAGGTCGCTGGGATCGAGGCTGAGCCGCGCCTGCCAGGCCCAGGCGTCTCCGTCGGTCCACCCCCAGGCGAAGTGCTCGATGGCGGGCTCGAGCACCTCCACCCGCTGCGAACACAGCAGCGCCTCTCCGGACCGGTGCACCATGCCCTCGTCTGGGGAGAGTCGGCCGCAGAGCAGCTGCAGCAGCGTGGTCTTGCCAGCCCCGTTGGGGCCCACCACGCCCGTCCACCCCCGCCCGAGGTCGACGGTGAGCTGCGAGATCAAGGGAACGCTGGGGTCCCAGCGAAAGGACACGGAGGACAGGCGAAGCACGGGCACGCTCGGTGATCGAGGAATCGTTGGACAACGACGATCAACGAGCGGTGTTCACCACGGACCTCCGAGCGTGCAGCAACCTAACGCGAGCTACATCGCCGTGCGCTGCAGCACTGGCACCACCTTCGACAGCAGGAACTGCAGGTGCTTCTCTCCCCAGGCCGTCTGGTCGAAGGTGCCCGCCACCACAGCGTCGTACTCCTCCACGTAGTAGACGAAGCTGCCCGTGGCGCCCGACACGCCCACCAGATCCGGCGCCCCCGACAGCCCGTAGGTCAGCCGCCGCGGACGCACCCGCCACAGACCCGGCCCCACGTCGATCCCCCGGGTGATCGCGTCTGCCGTGGTCGTGTCCAGCTCGGCGATGGACGCCGGCTCCCCCGCCACCAGCCCTCGCAGGAACCGCTGCAGATCGGCCGTCGTGGTGCCCAGCCCACCCCCTGCCTGGTCCACCGACAGGCTCGCGGCCCCGCCCAGGTTCGCGTCGTCCACCCAGACGTCCGCCATCGCCGGGCCCTCCTCGAAGGCGTGGTACCAGGTGTCGCTCAGCTGTAGCGGCTCGAGCACCCGAGAACGCACCACGGCGTGGAAGGCCTCCCCGGTGGCCCCCTCCATCGCCAGCCCCACCAGGTCGTAGTTCACGTCCGAGTACACGAACTGCGCTCCAGGGGTACCCGCCGGATCGTAGTGTTCCCGCGTGTAGTCCAGCAGCGCCTCGCGGGTCCACACCTCGTCTGGCGCCTCCACCATGCGCTGCAGCACCGTGGGGCTGCCGTCCCGGGACTCGCCCTCGAAGTAGTCGGGCAGCCCGGAGCGATGCCCCAGCAGCTGCAGCAGCGTGACGGCGCCGAGCGCTGCGTCGCCCCCCTCCACCGGCAACCCCGCCAGCACCTGTGGCTCCACCCAGCGCTCCACCGGATCGTCCAGCGACCAGACCCCCTCGCGCTCCAGCGCCACCGCCGCGGCCGCCACGAACAGCTTGCCCACACTGGCCGACAGGAAGGGCGTGTCCACCCCCATCGGCTCGCCCTCCGTGGCCTCCCCCGACGCCCACGCACCCGAGATCCCGAGGTCTGGTGCATCCACCGCCAACACCACGTGACGAGCGCCCTTCTTCCCCAGCTGAGCGTCCACGGCCTGCTGCAGTTTCTCCTCCGCCTGCTCGGGCGACAGCGACCCACACGCCGCCAACCAAGCCGTCATCGATGCAAGCAACCGGTTCATGGGCCCTCCTCTCGTCCTGCCAGTGTAAGTAGCACTTACATTGTAGTTCGGACTAACATCGGCGGCCAATGGCTCGCCGCTACCACCACGGGAACCTGCGTCAGGCGCTCGTCGACGCGGCGATCGCCGTGGCCGCGGAGCACGGAGTCCACGCCATCAAGGTCAGCGCCCTCGCCAAGGAGCTCGGGGTGTCCTCGGCGGCTCCCTTCCGCCACTTCGCCACGCGCGACGAGCTGCTGGTGGCCGCCGCCGAGCACGCCGCGCAGCAGCTGGGCGTCGTCGTGGGTGCCGCGGGCACCGAGTCCACGGACCCGGTGGAGGCCGAGCGCGCCAAGGCCGTGGCCTACGTCCGCTTCGCCACCGAGCACCCCGGACACTTCCGGCTCATCACTCGGGCGGAGATCCTGGCGCAGTCCCCCACCCTGCAGGCGCTGACGGCGGCGAGCGAGGCGTCGTTGGCGGTGCTCGGCACCCACCAGCCCGGCAAGGCGTCCCCCGAGACCCTGCGCGTCTCCGCGGGGGTGCTGGCGGCGCAGGCGCTGGTGTTCGGCCTCGCGCGGATGATCGTGGACGGCCTGGTGGGCCCCGTCACCCCCGATCAGGCGGAGCGCCTGGCCCACGAGGTGACCGGGGTGCTGGGTACCGGCCTGCGCGGCCCCGCCGAGTGACCCGCCCCCTCAGCGCCGGAGCCCGCCCTCCAGCAGGTCCATCGCCGCGTCGATCACCACCTGCAGATCCTCGTCGCTCACGTCCAGGGGTCGATCCGGCAGCGTGCCCGGAGCCAGCCCCACCCGCGCCAGGAAGGCGTCCCGCATGCCCACCGAGAGCATGGCGGTGACCAGGTGGGCAGCGGCGTCCAGATCCATGTCGGTGCGGATCTGCTCCATGCCCTGCGCCTCGGCGAGCAGGCCGCGCACGAAGGCATGGGCACCCGCCGCATAGCGCTGCCGCAGGGCATCGAGCCGCGGCTCCCGGCTCGGCTCCAGCACCCGGAGGCCCAGGCTCGCCCAGCGCGGCTGTGCGCGCCAGAACTCCAGACCTGCGCCGTACATGGCCCGCAGGCGCGCGAACACGTCGCCCGACGTCGCGAGGGAGTCCGGGGAGATCGCCGCGATCTTGCGGCGCCCCGCCTCCTCGAGCAGCCACGTGAACAGCTCCAGCTTGTCGCCGAAGTACTGGTAGATCGACCCCTTCGCGATCCCCAGCGTGGACACCAGGCGGCTGATGGAGGCCACGTCGTAGCTGTGGTCGGAGAACTCGACGAGTGCGGCCTGCACGATACGGGTGCGCTTGTCGTCGGGCAGCTGCAGGAAGGTGGCCTTGGGCATGCTCACGCGGTGGCGTCGAGCAGACCGTAACGCTGGCGGACCTCCTGCAGCGGCTCCTCGAAGTGATCCTCGAGACGCTGCGCGAGCAGGAAGGGCGCACGACGCCCCTGGGCCACACCCCTCCGCCAGGCGCGCAGGAGCTTGCCGAACGCAAAGCCCGTCAGCACCGGGTAGATCAGCCACGTGGCCAAGGCGAGGATGGGCGACCACAGGCTCCACCGCTGGGCGTACTGCACCGCATAGACCCCCATCTCGCCCGGCCAGCTCGTGTCGAAGCCCGTCAGCACGTGGATCAGATCGTGGGTCTGAGCGATCCGGATCCCGAAGGCGTTGCGACGACGCATCTGCGGCGTGATCTCGTCGGTGAACACGAAGGGCTGGATGTCGTTGTCGCCCATGAACCGCGCGACGGCCCGCCCGAACGTGCCCTCGGGCAGCGTGTGCAGGTAGTCCAGGTCCATGCCCGGGGCATAGTCGGCCACGGCCTCCATGGCCGGCCGATGCTCCGCGCGAGGCCGCATGGACACGGCATCCATCTTCAGGATGGCGATGTCGCCCACGTGCTCGTCCATCCCTTGCGCCATCAGCTCCCGAACCCGAAGCGAGTTGCTGATCAACCCCACGACACCCTCCAGTGACTGGCCAGTCATGTGACTGGGTAGTCATTCTTTATTCGCCACCTCCCCGGCGTCAAGTGGGCATGTGTCCGTTCACCTCCGAGGGCCCAGCCAGCGCCGAGCTGCGAGCCCGATCAGCGCAACGGTCGTGAGGGGAAAACCCACCACGAAGAGCACGAAGTTGAAGCCCTCGTAGGTGAGGCCGGTGAGGTTGGCGGCGTGGATGCAGAAGTCGGTGCACGCCCAGTACACGGCGTCCCGGCCAACGCCCCACAGCCACAGCTGGCCAGCGTTCGCCCCCACGTAGGCCATGAGCACGCCGAGCAGCCCCACCGGCAGCGCCAGCGCGATCCAGGCCCTACGACTCGGAGACGTGCCTCCGCGTGGCCAGAGCACGGCCAAGAGCAGGCCCGCGAACAGCAGCGGCAGCCCGAGCACGTAGACGAGCAGGTTGGTGTCGCGGTAGCCGAAGGCGGGAGCGCGCAGCGCCTCGATGTTGGCGATGTAGATCCGCCGGGCCAGCCGAGCCACCCCACGGCTGGTGTCCACGTGCTGCGCGAGGTGCGCACAGCCGCGGTCGTGGCACGCACGGGTGCAGCGATCGGCGGAGGCGGTGTGCACCGCCGGGCCATGGGCCACGTCCACGGCAGCGAGGGTGGCGAAGGGAAGCGCCAGCAAGGTGGCCCACAGGATCACGGTCCAGATGACAGCACGCATGTGCACAGCGTACGCCCACGCGCCAGACACGCGCCGATGGCGGCTACGGCATGGCGCGAGGGTCCGCGCTCACTCTTCCTCGTCGTCCTCGGCGAGCTGGATCGTGGGCAGGTTCTCGATG
>JAHQVJ010000210.1 GCA_019634415.1 Myxococcales bacterium | reverse complement strand
TCGGACTTCGACACGGTGCTCACGCTGCTCGCGGGCTGCGAAGGGGCGCTGCTCGCCTGCAGCGACGATGCCCCGGGGCACGCCGCCCCCACCTCCCAGGTGACCGTACAGCTGCAGGCGGGGGTGCCGGTGCTCGCGGTGGTGGACGGGCCGGGGCTGTCCGACGTGGGGGCCTACACCCTCAACGTCGCTCCCCTGGAGCTGCTGGAGACCGACTGCGCTGATGGTCGCGATCTCGACGACGACGGCTCCGTGGACTGCGCCGATACCGACTGCGCCTTCGACGCTGCCTGCCCCGAGGTCTGCGACGACGGTCTCGACAACGACGTCGACGGCGATCTGGACTGCGCCGACGCCGCCTGCGCCTTCGATGCCGCCTGCCCCGAGGTCTGCGACGACGGTCTCGACGACGACGGGGATGGCGCCGTGGACTGCCTCGACGCGCGCTGTGCGGCCGAGGCGGTGTGCCTGCCGGGCTGCCCGGAGCACGTCGGCGCCGCGAAGACCGTGGTGTGGTCGGGAAGCACCCTGGGGCGCCCCGACAGCTACACGCCCACCTGCAGCCTCAACAGCACCGCCTCCGACGTGGCCGTGTCGTACACCGCGTCGCAGGCCGGCACCGTCACCTTCGACACCAAGGGCTCGAGCTTCGACACGGTGCTCACCGCGCTCGATGGCTGTGGTGGCACACCGCTCGCGTGCAACGACGACGCGGGGATCGGCCAGACCCACTCCGAGATCCAGGTCTCGTTGTCAGCCGGGCAGCAGATTGTGCTCGTGATCGACGGCTTTGCAACGGCATCGGGAGCAACAGGCTTGAACGCTCGCTGATTCTGGTTCGAAAGAAGGTGCACCGTGCCTCGCCTATTCGCTATGCTGGCGCCCGCGGGATGTGGAGGGAATCGTGCGCCTCGAGCGTTTCCTGGTGTTGTGTGCGTTGGGCGCGATGGTTGCCTGTGAAGGTGAGATCGGGACCATCAAGCCCGACGAGGTGATCAACAACCCCGGGACGGGGACGGCGACCGACGACGACACGGATGCCGACAGCGACACCGACACGGATGCCGACAGCGACACCGATACGGACACCGATGCCGACACGGGTCTGTGCGCCGATCCGAAGGCCGACGCCGACAACGACGGCCTGACCAACGCCGAGGAGGGCGCGCTCGGCACCGACTGCCTCGACGACGACTCCGACGACGACGGTCTGCCCGACGGCGTGGAGGTGAACGACTACGGCACCGATCCGCTCGACGACGACACCGACGGCGGAGGCACCGGTGACTTCGACGAGATCCTCATCTTCAAGACCGACCCGTTGGATCCCACGGACGATCAGGACATCAACGGCCCCACGGGTGGGGACACCGGTGGCGGCGGCAGTGGCACCGGCGACACCGGCGGCGGCGTGTTCGGCGGCTGCATCGACGACGACATCGGCAACCAGGTGCCGGCGCTCTACCTGGGCGACACCACCGGCGGGACCAACGATCACAGTGGCACCTGCACCTCGGGCAACGCCGCGGATCACGGCCTGACCTTCGAGGCCCCCTTCACCGGCGACTTCCTCTTCGAGCTGCCCGCCATCCCCAACGGCTTCGACACCGCCTTGATCGTGTTCGATGGCTGCGGCGGCGCCGAGCTTGCCTGCGACGACCTGATCGGGGGCGGCGAGTCCGTGACCGTCAGCCTCGACGCTGGGGAAGAGGTGCTCGTCGTCGTGGACGGCAACACCGGCACCGAGGGCGAGTACGAGCTGCACGTCCGCGAGATCATCGAGTCGGAGATCGACTGCGCCAACAGCACCGACGACGACAACGACGGCGTCGTCGACTGCAACGACACCGACTGTTGGGACGACGCGATCTGCGAGGAGATCTGCGACGACAACATCGACAACAACGGCGATGGCGACATCGACTGCCAGGACACCATCTGCGCTGCCACGTCGCCTGCCTGCGGGGTCACCTGCCCCGAGCACGTGATGACCGACGTGGGCACCGTGGTGGGCAGCACCCTGGGCGAGAACGACGACTACGACCTCGACTGCGCCACGGTCCTCAACCACTCCGATCAGACCGTGGAGTTCACCGCCCCCAGCTCCGGCAGCTACGTGTTCGACACCGTGGGCACCGTGTTCAGCAGCAACCTGGGTCTGCTCGACGTGTGCGGGGGCAACGAGCTCGAGTGCAACGACGGCTGGCTCGGTCCCTTCGTGGGGGACCAGGTGGCTTGGTACCTCGATGCCGGCGACAGCGTGGTCGCGGTGATCGACGGTGAGGGCATCGGGCTCGCCCACGGGGAGTTCACCCTCAACGTCGCCCACCTCGAGGCCAGCGAGACCGTCTGCGACGACCTGCGCGATCTCGACAACGACGCCTTCGCGGACTGCCGCGACTCCGACTGCGCCACCGACCCCTGGTGCTTCGAGTACGACTGCAACGACGGCATCGACAACGACCGCGGTGCCGACGAGTTCCTGGTGGACTGCCAGGATCCCGACTGCATCGGCGCCAAGGGCTGCGAGATCTGCGACGACGGGCTCGACAACAACGGCGACACGCTGGTGGACTGCGACGATCCCGACTGCGCCTTCGACACCGCCAACTGCTTCGAGGACTGCACCAACGGCATCGACGACGATGGCGACGGACAGACCGACTGCGTCGACACTCAGTGCGGCGGCGATCCCGTCTGCGACGAGATCTGCGACGATGGCATCGACCAGGACGGCGACGGCGATACCGACTGCGACGACACCGAGTGCCGTGGCGATCCGGCCTGCACCGGGGGCTGCCCCAACGACGTGCTCACGGGCACGCTGCCCATCAACGTGAAGGGCGACAACACGGGCGAGGGCGACGAATACGGGTCGGGCAGCTGCTACAACTGGCCCGGCGGCGAGGACCTGACCTACGAGTTCACCGCCCCCGTGACCGACACCTACACGTTCAGCACCGAGGGCTCCTCCTTCGACACCCAGCTGTACGCCCTCGAGGACGACTGCCTCGGCATGGAGATCGTGTGCAGCGAGGACACGCTCGGCCACACCACGCCGCTGACCTCGGAGATCCAGCTGAAGCTGTTCGCCGGTCAGACCATCATCCTGGTCGTGGACAGCGGTGACGGCAGCGCAGGCTCCTTCAACCTCGAGGTGTCGAACTGACGCCTTCGGCTGTGGGTCTTCCGGCCGTGGCGGTGTTGGTGCCGCCCTACGACGGATCGCCCGGGCGTCCCGAGGACCGCCCCATCGGGCGGGCCGCCCTGATGCTCGAGGCCGAGGGGCTCGTCGTGGTCTTCGGCCACGATGCGAGGGACGGACGGCTGTGGGGTGCTCGGGCCCGGCCCGGGCACTGGGAGCCGGCTAGTGCGATGTCGGTGTGCGCTGCCTTCGACCGCTTCCCGTCACGCACCCGGCCCGCGGCCTACGCCGAGCTGCGCGACGGCCTCGCGGGCGTGCCGCTGGCCAATGCCCCCGCCTTGGTGGAGCTGTGTGCCGACAAGCTGTCCTGCCAGCGGGCGCTCGGGGACCTGCCGATGCCCGAGGTGCAGGCCGATCCCGCGCAGTTCGAGACCCAGCTTCGGGAGTGGGGCGCTGCCTTCCTCAAGCCACGCTTCGGCGCCTTCGGCCGGGGGGTGCAGCGGGTGGTTCCCGGGGATGCGCTGCCCGCCATCGGCCCAGGGGCCGTGGAGGGGGAGTCGGAGCCCATGCTGCTGCAGCGTGCGCTGGATGCGCCTGCTGGCTGGGCCGGGGTGGCGTGTCGGGTGCTCGTGCAGCGAGAGATCGGCGGAGGCTTCGCCGTTCGGGTGCCCGTGGTGCGTCGATCGCGGTCCGATCCGGTGGTGAACGCGGCGCGCGGGGCGGAGGTGGTCCCCATCCAGCAGGCCTTCGCCGACCAGGCCGACGCCGTGGCCGAGCTGGCGCACCAGGCAGCGGAGCGTCTGGGGGCGCTGCCCGGCGGAGACTTGCTCGTGGAGATCGGGGTCGACGTGGTGATCGATGGTGCGCGCCAGCCGTGGATCATCGAGGTGAACAGCCGTCCCCGCGGCCGGCTCGAGGCCCTGGCCCGATCGGATCCGCAGCGCTTCGAGCAGGCACACGTTGCGGCATGTGCCGCACCCATCCGGTGGCTAGCGCACCGCTTTGGTGGGTAGGTTGGGGGTCTGCACGTATCAGTCGGAGGATGCATGAGACCCCTCTTCTTCGCCCTGTGGGCAACACTGGCAGCCTGCAACGGCAACAAGGACGAGACCGACACCGACATGGCCGATGCCGATGCCGACGCGGATGCCGACGCCGACGCGGATGCCGACACCGACGCCGACGCCGATCAGCCTCGGGGGAACATGCGGATCATCCACGTGGCTCCTGGTGCCGGCCCCGTCGACATCTACGTGGACACGCGGTCCGACATGCCCGCGAAGCAGGCGCTGGCCCCACTGGAGGGCTCGTCCTTCCGGCGGGTGGAGGTGGGCAAGCGCACCATCACCGTGGTGCCCGACGGCGGCAAGCTCACCGACTCCGTGGGCGACGTGTCCTTCAACGTGGAGGACGGCGGGCGCTACAGCGTGGTGGTCTACGGCGATCCCAAGGCGCTGCAGGTGCTCGCCTACGAGGAAGAGGTGGCCGACGTCGAGGAAGACGAGGTCCGCTACTACCTGTTCCACGCGGCCCCCGCCGCCGATCCGCTGCGCATCCTCGACGTGACCAACAAGGCCACCCTGGTGAAGAGCTTGGCCTTCGGCAAGGGCCCCGTGGCCGCCGACACCGAGTCTGGCGCCCGCGAGATGGGCATCGACCTCGATCTCGACGACGTCGCCGAGTTCACCTTCGACGTGCCCGACGTGGGCGACCAGGTCACTGCCCCCTTCTACTTCACCGTCGACGACGGCGAGCTGGTGATGTTGGGCGTGTCTCCGCAAGGCATGGAGATCACCGAGCGCTGGAAGCTGCCGGCGGACCCCGAGACGGGCGACACCGCGCCCCCCATCTAGAAGCTGCAGCGGGTGGGCATGGTCGGATGTTAGGCTCGGGGGCGATGAAGCCCTCACGCCGCTCCTTCCTGATCTCCAGTGCTGCAGCTGCTGGTGCCTTCGGTCTGGGTGCCCGAGTGGGGCGCGCCGCGGGCCGTGGTCCCCGCAACCTCGTGGTGATGGTGGCCGATGGCGGCTGGGACGTCACCTTCGCCATGGATCCGAAGGACCGTGGTGCGGTGGACGGCCCCTGGGCCGACGAGAACCCCGACAACCCCGACGACGTCGAGGCGGTGCGCACCATCCACGGCATCCCCGTGCAGACCAACGACCACAAGCGTCGCTCCGTCACCGCCTTCTTCGAGGAGTGGGGGCCGCAGGTCTGCGTGATCAACGGGATCTGGACCGGCTCCATCGTGCACCAGCCCTCGCGGATCCGCATGCTCACCGGCACCACGCGGGCCTCGAGCCCCGACTTCGCCACCATCGTGGGGGTGGAGAAGGGGGTGTCCGAGGATCTGCCCCTGGCCTCGGTGGACTTCTCGGGCCTCGGCTACGCCGGACCCTTCGGGGCCAAGACCGGCCGCATCGGCCACTCGTCGCAGCTCAAGGCGCTGCTCGATCCCGCCACCACGTTCCGGGCGCCGGACGGCGCGGGCTACGCGCTGCCCACCTTCGAGCCCAGCGCCACCGAGTCCGACGCCGTCTCTGCCTTTCTGCAGACCCGCGTGGCCGCCCTACGGGAGCAGCAGGGGGGCTACCGCCGCAACGAGCACCTCCTCGACGACATGGTGGAGTCCTACGCCCGGCGGGCTCGGCTGCTGGATCCGAGCACCGTGGACGTGCTCACGCGGCAGCTCAGCCTCGGCTCGAAGCCGAGCCTCGCGCTACAGGCCGATCTGGCCGTGGATCTGATCTCGGCGGGCCTGTGTCACACGGTCACGCTGGCCGAGGACGGCCCGTTGTGGGACACCCACGACGCCAACGTGCTGCAGCACGAGCGCTACCAGCTCTTCTTCACTGCTGCCAACCGGCTGCTCGACGGGCTGCGCCGCGGGGACTTGCTGCAGGACACGCTGGTGGTGTTGATGTCGGAGATGACGCGCACGCCGCGGCTCAACTCCAAGCGCGGCAAGGACCACTGGTCGCACACGTCCATGCTGCTCGTGGGAGCCGGCGTGACGGGCGGTACCGTGCTGGGCGCCACCACCGACGGCGTGGAGAGCCTGCCGGTGGACCTGGTCTCGGGCCGGCCGACCGATGCGGGCGTGCTCAACAAGTACGACACGATGGTGGCGGGGATCTTGGCCCACATGGGGGTCGATCCCGAGCCCTACTTGCCGGGTGTGCCTCCGTTCACGGCGGCCACCCGCAGCTAGCGCCACCCGATGGTCAGCCAGCCGGGTGGATCACCACGCTGTCTGGACTCGTCCACCAGTCTGCGCAGCTCGACGTTCCGAAGCCGTCGACGAGCCGAGTGAGCCCGCCGTGGCGCACCAGCAGGTCGCCTACGATGGTGCTGCCTCCGTAGTCCACGGTGGTGCCGTCCACGTTCAGGTCGTGGTAGGTCCAGCCCCCGCAGCTGTCGGCGTTCCACCCGAAGGCCTCCCCCGCCGACAGCGGCGCTGGCGCCGTGCTCAGGTCCTCCACCGGCTGAAGCTGGCGGTAGATCCACATCAGCAGCTCGCCATCGGTGGTGCGCACGTCGAGGTGGCCCTCCCCGACCAGCTCGTACCAGCCCGTCGGCTCGCTGACGTAGCGCACCTGCAGCGACGTTCCGATCGCAGGTGCCTCGGGAGCGGCGGGCATGGCCCAGCCGAAGACCCAGACCTCGTCGGCGTCGGTCGTCAGCTCGAACCAGTGCGGGGCCTCGTCGGGGGCGGGTCGAGTGAAGGCGATGCCCGCGCAGTCCTCGACGGCTCCCGTGCCGCGCTTGGTCACCACGCCCACGACGGTCTCGTCCGGGTACTTCTCGTCGAGGTGTTCGCCGAAGGGGCCCGCGCACGCGGCGAATGGCTGCGCCTCGGGCTCCTGCGACAGGAGTGGGAGTCCCTCCACTGTCTCGGGTAACGGCTCACCTTCGGAGCCGTCGCCGAGCGTCTGTTGGTCCGCTGGGTCTGGCGGACTACCCGAACACGCCACCAGCCAACACGTGCACATCCATCGATGCATCAAACCCCCCATGCCCCGATGTCAGGACTGTCGGGCCGAGGGAACGTCCCGTGGACCGCAGCTCGGCGGGTCGTCGAGCAGGGCCTGCGCTGCGCGTCGGACCAAGGCCAGCGCCCGGCTTGCTCCCTCCCGCTCCTCGGCGGGCAGCTGCTGCAGGATGCCCTCCACCAGCTCCTCGGTGCAGCGACGCAGGCGCTGGGCCTCCACCTGGCCCGCCTCCGTCAGCGCCACGATCACCCGGCGGCGGTCGTCTTCGTCGCGGCCTCGCACCACCAGCTCCCGCTTCACCAGGCCATCCAGCAGGCGCGTCATCGCGCTCTTGCTCACCCGCGCAGACGCCGCCAGGGTCGAGACGTCCTTGGCGCCCGTGAGCAGCTCCTGCAGGGTGGCGCACTGGGGCACCGTCACCGAGCCTCCGCAGATCGCGTCACGCTCCAGGGCGCCGAACAGGTGGCAGAGGGCCACCAGCTCGTCGACGGCGTGGGCGGAGGGATCGGGGTGCGTCACGCAGGCTTCTTAGCCGTGATCGAGTAGCTGTACACCTGCCCGGCCAGCGTGCGTCGTGCGTCGTCGGACAGACCCAGGTCGGGGATGGCCGCCTGGGACTCCGCCATGGTCAGCAGCTCGGCGGCCGGGTGCCGCGTGAAGGCCACGTCGACGAAGCCTGCGTCGCGGATGTGGCCCAGGTAGTCGTCCGCCAGCTCTGCGCCCGCGATGCACCCGATCCAGGCGGCTGCGTTCTGCCGCACGGCGTCGGGCAGCGCGCCGGTGAGCAGGATGTCGCTCACCGCCAAGCGACCGCCGGGCTTCAGCGCGCGGAACGCCTCGCGGAAGACCGCCGCCTTGTCGGGGCTCAGGTTGATCACGCAGTTGGAGATCACCACGTCCACCTCGCCATCGCGCAGGGGTAGGGCCTCGATGTGGCCCTCGCGGATGTCCACCCGGTCCGCCATCTCGGTCTCGACCACGTTCGCACGTGCCTTCGCCAGCATGTCCCGCGTCATGTCCACGCCGATCACCGACCCCTGCGGGCCCACGGCCTGGGCCGCCAGCAGCACGTCGATGCCGGCCCCGCAGCCCAGATCCACCACCCGCTCGCCCGGCTGCAGCGACGCCAAGGCATTGGGGTTGCCACAGC
This sequence comes from Myxococcales bacterium, assembly GCA_019634415.1. Taxonomy (GTDB): domain Bacteria; phylum Myxococcota_A; class UBA796; order UBA796; genus DRPG01. The sequence goes on along the minus strand of JAHQVJ010000210.1, from coordinate 24,616 downwards.
CCAAGCCCAGGTCCGCACCCTGGGGCAGCGTGGACAGCTCGTCTGCGGAGTAGCCCAGGTGCTCGCTCGACGGGGCACAGCAGCTCCCGCCGCTGGCCTTGGCGATCTGCCCATAGGCGTCCTTGACGTTGTTGCGCACCTGCTGCTCGTTCATCGAGACCTCCTCGCGCCGATCGTTGCGGCACGAGAATCTTGTAGCACTCAATGATTGAGTTGATCAACTATTTGTTCGAACGATGAGGGCCGTACTCGCCGCAGGACTGTCTCCGAGAGAATGCCGGCGGGGCCTTCCGGAGGCGCCATCATGGCGCCGTCCAGGACTTCCGGACGGCCTACGGCCTCTGGAGGGCGAGTCCTCCAGCAAGTCCTGGACTGCGCCGCCACTCTGCCCCGCGCTCTACAGGAGGGAATGGCCAGCCATCCCCCCTCCATCAGGGGCCGTCGGTGTCGAGTGCTGAGTGGCGGCGCCTGATCCCGCCCCTACAACGAGCGCTCCGCGCGAGCACCCAAGGGCTAACCGACACCCACGCGCTGGGGGAGATCTACAACCTGCGGCGTCTACCCAGCTCTAGTAGTTCGGGATGTGAGTGGTACATGCCGGCGCAGGGTGCAACCTTGGTGCGACACAGGGGCCGATACGCTGTCGTCCGTGATGGAGGGCAGCAATGACTCCTGGCAGTGACCGCGGCAGCCGCGCCCGACGGGGTGCTTGTGTGGAGGGATGCGCCCCTCCACCGGTCCCCCTCGGAGTCATCTCCGTCGATTCGGCTGAAGTCCGCCATCGATGAGCGAGAATCTGGCTGGGTCTTTTCCGCTCGCGTGGTGGACGAACAAGGCGATTGGGTGGCGCTGTCCACGAAGCCGGGATGGTCGGGCTGCTACCCCGTCGTCCGCTCTCCGTACCTAGACCTCCGATTGTGGATGCACAAGGAGCACCTGGTTCCTGTGCTCACGGAAGAGGTCACACAGGATGGGGACGGCGTGTCCTTCCAGCTGCTTCCTGGCGTGGTGGTTCGGGACGGCGTGGCCATTGCCGGGCGTGTTCGCGTCGAATTGCCACAGGATGCGTCGGTCGGCCTCAGATATCCGCGGGAGGAGACATTTCGGTCGAATTTCGGGACCCATACGTTGGCGCCGAGGACGGATGGACCGGTGCGCCTAGACAAGGAGGTGGGCGTGACTTTCGCGCAAGGTGGGCGGCCAGTCCACGTGGACGCCTGTGTGGGGGTGGAATGGGCGCCCACCGAGGGCTTGACCTTGGAGGAGGGCGGCTTGCTGGGTGGCATCCGTGGCGGTGTTGGTGGCAGTGGCCGGCCTGGACAATGGCTGATCGAGCCCGGTACTCCGGTCCTGTGGCAGGACGGGTCCACGGCTGGCGAGGTGTCCCACAGGTGGGTGCGCCACCCGTCCGAGGTTCTCTCCGATGGGCCCGCCGGTGCGACGTGCTTCACCTACCATTGGAGCGCTGGATTGCGGCAGTTGTTCGACAAAGATGCTGCGCCCCTCAGCGGCGGATTCGAGGATGCGGATCCGGTCGTCGTCTGCGTGCCCTCAGATGCAATCGGCATCACCACCAAGGACAACGCCGAGCCGCTGGTCTTCCACCACAGCGAACTCAAGATTCGCCGGCGGGCACAGCCTGCGTGGCCAGCAGGGCAACGACGCGATCAGCAGCCCGTTCGGTGCAAGGTGGAGGTGACCTTTGACTATCGAGGACGTGTCAAGGCCGTGGAGGAGCGGGATCGGGAGGCCTGTCCTGAGCCCTTTGCGGATGAGGTCCGACAGGCCCTGATGCAGTGGCGACTGCGAGCCAAGCCGCGAGCGAACGGGTCGACCATCATTGGCGTGACCTTTTCGCACCGTTAGCCTGCGCGCGCGCGGCTCAGTCGACGGTGCGTGCCCAGCACCCGTGGATGCATGCTGTGGGAGTTCCGGCGCCGGTGGGTAGAGCCCTTCAGTGGTAGCGGAGGAACACCTGCTCGGGCTCGCGACCTTCCCAGAACCGTCGCACCACGTCTCGCAGCGTGCGGCCCTGCGGGCCCTTGCCGAAGCGCCCCTCGATCACCGCCACGTGGTAGGGCTGGCCGCCGCTCACCACCCAGGGGAGGCGCTGTAGGCTTCGGCGCGTGCGCTGCCGCCATCCATCGCGCTCGGTCTCGGTGTCCACACCGAACAACCCAGTGCTTCAGTCACCAGATTAGATCAACCTCACACGGATGGGGCCCACTTCTCTTGGTTGTGTAAATTCGAAACTTCGATATCGCGAGACACCAATCAGAAGTGTAGCGTCAAATTCGCCGGTTCGGATTGACGGGCCTGACAGGAGAGCTGATGACAAGACGACTTGGTGCCTGGATAGTCGTGATGTGTGTGGCGGTTTGGTCGAACGGAGCGATTGCGCAAACCTGCAGCGGGAGCGGAGGCGCCTACGGAAACGGATACGGGTCGTTGACCCGATCTTGGGACTTCGACTGTGACCCCACTCTGAATGTCGAAGTCGATAACTTGGACGGTACTTATTCCATCGCGCCGCACGCAGGTTTCGACCCTACGATGCGTGTGGCTGCAGGCGCCACTGTATATAAATACGAGGGTCAAGGCGTCTTCCACTATGACCCTGTTCCTGCTACTTCCTATGACTACTACCAGGACAACGTGGCGGACCAGACCACGGCCCTGCTGATGCAGGGTCGGGTCACCGATGCTTGTGGGCGCATCTGGGTGGCTGAGGCGGTCGACGCTGGTTATCTCGCCAACCGCGTGATCTCCTACGATGCCGAGACTCAGGCAATCCTCGAGGAGGAAGGAGCTACACTGGCCGAGGTTCAGGCAGAAGTGGGTGCCTCGCCGCCAGACTTTTCTGGCGCCGAACTCGGCGTGCAACAAACCTGGGAGCCAGAATCGTGGAGTTCCAAGGCGTGTTCGAACGACACACGGACCTGGGACGCTGATGACCGGGTAGAGGTGGCAATCACTGGGGCACGCAGCCAGCTGCTGCGGCAACAAATGCCCTTCGTATCTGTCATGGAGTCCTGGCAAGGGATGAGTCCTCCAGGGTTCTTCATGTGCGGTGGGACGGTCATCAAAGAGGTGCCACCCACCGACGCAGGTTGCGGAACCTATGTATTGACCGCTGCACACTGCGTGGACGACACGTTTCCTGCGCGAATCCGGGTGTGTGCCGTCGCCAATAACAACAACTACAACTGGCCGGTCGGGTCTCCACCACAGGATGCGGTGATTGACTGTTACGAGCCGATTACAACCTGGATTCATCCAAACTATGGCGCCTGGGCAGGCAGTTGGGATCCAGGTGACGACATCGCCGTCCTGCGTTTGCCTCCCTTGACGATCGAAGACATGCCAAGCCAGTATCCCATGCGGCTCTCCAAGAAGAACGATGGCTGGACCGAGAACCACTCGCTCCAAAACTTGGGAGCGCCGGGTGTGCTGCCCGCTTGCGCGCCCGACCTGGCACCCAGCATCAGTGGTGAGACGATCAACTACGTCGGTCCTCCCCCTTCGACCGGTACGTGGCCTGGCCGAACAATGCTTCAGCATCAGGCCGGGACGGTGTCGACACCGACGGACAAGATCCGAACCAACCACGATGGCGGAGGAGGGCACAGCGGTGGCCCCTTGTTCCACTGTGCCGGCGCCGACGGCGTCTGTGGCGCCTTGGAGACGGGCATCATCGACGGGGTGTGGGCGGGGTACAATACGGTAATCAACCGTCGAGTCAGCAGCCACGTGACGGACAAGCGGGACTGGATCATCGAAAAGCTACCATAGAGGACGAACAATGAGAAGCTTGATGCTGCTGCTTTCGTTTGGTGCCTGCGGTGGCGTCGACCGGGGATTCAGTCCGGCACCCGTGCTCTGTGGTGCCGACAATTCCGTCGAGACGACAGCCACCGACCTCACCGTGGCGGGAACCCTTCCGCAGGATGAGGTGGATACCTGGCTTGCCGAGCGAGACGTCGACTATGCCGTAAGCGAAACCGGTCAGACCCTACACTGGCATGTGGTGGGAGGATTGCGAGACGCCCCCATCCTGGAAGGGACAGCCTACTGCACCGAGGGAGGAGAGCCTGCCTCCGAGCGTGCCACCAGCATCCCGGTCTGGGTACAGATCGAGGGAGACGGCTGGTTGTTCGACAGCACTGCGGCCGTCCTCGAGATCACCGAGACGCAGGTGAGGCTCGCGAACTCTACGGTCGGCCAAGAAGCTTCCTCTGGGGCGCTCGAATGGAAGGTGTGGCCAGGTGAAGCTGCGGTCGACGCTCGACGAGCGTGCTTGGATGGGGCGCCGGAGGGCGAGTTCACCGACGTTCTGACGCTCCGAGGATCCGGGAATTCCCGAGCCGTGGTGAACATGTCGTGGATCGTCGATGCGATGTGTACAGCACCGGGCTTGGGCGCCTACAGTGCTGGACTGTACTCTGGGTTCGACCAAGGGCCGGCTCTATGAACTAGGCTTCACCGACTCGTGGGCGGGATGTCATTGCGTAGGTGCTGCTCCTTCATCGAGGATCCCTTGCGCCAACCGTCGCGGCACCAGAAGCTTGTAGCGATCAATGATTGAGTTGAGCAACTATTGGTCTGTCGGCTCGTCGTCGCCATAGCGGAGGAACAGCTGCTCGGGCTCGCCGCCTTCCCAGAACCGTCGCACCACGTCGCGCAGCGTGCGGCCCTGCGGGCCCTTGCCGAAGCGCCCCTCGATCACCGCCACGTGGTAGGGCTGGCCGCCGCTCACCACCCAGGGGAGGCGCTGTAGGCTTCGGCGCGTGCGCTGCCGCCATCCATCGCGCTCGGCCTCGGTGTCCACCCCGAACACCGGCGTCTGGCTCGTGTCGAGGCCCGACAGCTGCACCAGCACCGGTACCTCGGTGGCCTGCACGAAGGGCCACCATCGCTCGCCGTAGATGCACAGCCGCGGATCGGTGTCTGCCTGCAGGGCCTGGGCGTGGCAGGCGGCGTGCACGGGGCCCCAGCGCGCTGCGTTCGGCAGGGGGGTGCCTTCGGGCTGCTCTGGCACCCAGGAGGCGTCCAGCACCACCTTGAGCCGGCCCGCCGCCGCCGTGCGGGGTAGCTCGGCGATCACCGCGTCCAGGTTGCCCACCACCCCCGCGCCTCCGGCCGAGGTGCCCAGCCACAGCACGCGGGTGCGCGGATCGGCGTCGTCGAGCCCCTGGTGCGTCACCAGCGAGGCGAACAGCGCTGCCACGTTCGAGCGTCCGGAGAAGTACCAGCCCCCATCGGGGTCGCCGGTGGTGGGCTGGCGCTCGGTGGAGGTGCCCAGCCATAGATCGGAGCTGCAGTAGTGGGCGTCCACGTGGGTGGCCGCTGCGAAGGTGGGGTTGCGGTCCGGATCGGGATCGAAGATGCCGCCCCGCTTCATCCGCGGCCAGTCGCCTCCGTCGGCGGCGGGCAGGGTGGTGGTGAGCCGGCGCTTCCTCGTCGCACACATCGCGCGCTCGTCGTCGCAGAAGTACCCGCCGGTGAGGTTGATCACCCAGTCCGTGGAGGAGCCTGGGCGGATCGCGTAGGCGAACGGCGTGCCGTCGTTGCAGCGTGCGCTGGCGAACCGCGGGTCCCGCTCTGCGGGCTTGACCACCTGCGCCATGCGGGGCTTCGGGGCCTCCGCCTCGGGGCCGGCGCCACACGCCAGCCACCAGCCGATCCATCCCACCGTCACGATGCCCTCTGGTCGAGGTCGGCGTTGCGATGATCCGGGCCGAAGTGGGGCACGACATCCCCTCGGAGTGGGGTCAGGGTGTACCCGCGTTGCTCGCGTGCGCTTCGATCATGGCGAAGGCCTCTGCATCATCCCCGTGACCGGTGTAGCAGTCGAGCATCTCCATCTGGGGCGAGAGTACGCACTTGCCGGGCAACGCGTTGCCGTCGTACGGCGTGTCCACGAGGAGGTCCTGGTCGACGTCCGCCAACACGGGCACGACCCGTCGTGCGTCGACGTGATCGGCGTAGTCAGCCGCGACGTCGCGAGTGGGAGGGGCTCCCATCGTGTCTTGGAACACGGTGATGACGTAGGAGAACGGGATCGATGTCTCACGCTCGAACTGTCGGGATCGCGTCCTGAGCTCGCGTGCTTCCTCGACGCAGGAGGCGCACCACTGGGTCGTCATGAAGAGGATGCGGTAGGCGCCTGCGAGGTCGTGCAGGTCGACCCGCTCGCCACACTGATCGGGCATCGTGACGTTGCGGAGCGTGTCGCCGATCTCGGAGCCCTGGCGGTCGCTCACGATCTCGTCGCGATGCGGCCAGCCACACTCGTAGCAGACCTCGTCGGCATCCAGGGGGCTGCTGACGCAGGCGACCTCGTCACCGTCGTCGACTCCGTCCCCATCGCTGTCGGCATTCTCAGGCGACGTACCGAGCGCTTCCTCGGCGCAATCGTCTAGACCGTCTGCGTCGAGGTCGGAGCTCGGATCGCAGGTATCGACCGAGCTATCGTCTGAATCGCATGCAACCGTCAACAAGCCAGCCAACAGTGTCCAGCGCATGGTTGCCTCCAGGGACCGAACCTACCACCCAGGCACGATGGTCGCTGTGATTCGTCGGTAGGTCATGACCACCTGCACCATGGGGGCTTCGGGGCCTCCGCCTCGGGGCTAGCGCCACATGCCAGCCACCAGCCGATCCATGCGCCCGTCACGATCCCTGCTGTAGCCGCTGCCGAGACCTCTGGTAGCATCCGGCCACGGGGGGACAGGCCCGGATGGCCGCTATGGACGCGAACGAACTACGACAGCAAGCACCCACGTGGATGCAGGAGACCCGGGCGGAGGCGGAGCGGGAGCTCACGGGCATGCGGCACGCACTGTCCGCCACGCTGAACGCCCTCGCCTCGGAGCTCGCCGGACGGGCGAGCCAAGACGACGTCGCTCCCATCGAGGAGATCGACCAGGTGGCGCGGGCCTTCCTGGGCACGACTCGGCGCCTGCTCGGCAAGATGTGCGATCGCTTGGCCGAGGGGCTGGTGCTCCGGCTGGCGCCGCTGCAAGAGGCGGCTGCCTGGGGAGACGGCGCCGTGGCGGGTCTGGTGCAGGCCGAGCTGGCCACCTGGGAGCGCTCCATTCGGGTGCACGAGGTGGTGGTGGGGCAGTACACCGCCGGCTGGATCGAGGGGGGTGGCGTGGCGCTGGCCCTCATGATGGGCCTGCAGGCGGGGCAGACCACGAACCCCGACGCCTACAAGGGCATCCTCAAGGAGCGCCTGACCTTCGTGCACGACCGGGCCGAGGCCGCCGTGGCCCAGTGGCTCGACGAGGTGCAGCGGCAGCTCGAGGTACTGGCGATCCAGGTGGGCAACGCGGTGGCGGAGCAGCAGGCCGTGGCGGCGGGTGCAGCCCCTGCCGATCCGCTGAAGGCCCGCATGGAGGCGCTGCTGGATCGGGCCCGCTCCCTCAAGGTGCGGATCCGAAACGTGCCGCCCGAGCCCACGGCTCGCTACCTCGACAAGCTGGAGAGTCAGCTGCAGAGCATCTCGCGCAAGCGAGAGCAGCAAGGGGCGGCCCAGCAGGCCCGGCAGACCCGTCTGGGCGACTTGCTGTCGTTCGCCTCGGAGCTCAACGTGCGCGCCAAGGGCGTGCCCGACGATCCCAGCGACGCGTGGCTGGACCGGATGGAGGCGAAGCTGCTCGAGGTGGCCAAGCGCAAGGGGGTGGAGCTGCCCCCGGGGATCCGGCCCCCGAGCGTGCAGGAGGCGCGCAACACCCTCGACACCCCTCCGCAGCGCACGGTCACCCCGAAGAAGCAGCTGTCGCTGCGCATCCAGTCGCTGCTCGAGCGCGCACACAGCGCGGATCTGGACCTGGGCAAGATCCCCGAGACCCCCACGGACGTGTGGGTGGCGAGCATGGAGGCGCGGCTCGAGGAGGCGCTGCAGGAGCGCCGGGAGAAGCGCCGCGAGGCCCTGGCGCGTCGGGACTCCGAGCGAGACGACCGCGTGGAACGGCTGCAGCAGCAGTCCGCGCAGCTGGGCATCGAACTCGGATCGTTCCCTCAGCGTCCCACCGAGGAGTGGCTCACGCGCGCCGAGCTCACGGTGGCCAGCGCCATGCTCGCCGCCGACGCCGAGCGCTCGGCCTCGGAAGCCCACCAGCCGACCTATGGGCAACCTCCCGGCAACAGCGACCGGGTGCGCGCCGTGCTCAACGCGGCCTCGGCGGCAGGGGTGGATCTGGGCAACATTCCGGCCCAGCCCGACGAGGTCTGGCTCGGCTGGGCCGAGGGCCGCGTGCGGGAGGCGCACCTCGAGGAGTCCGCCATCGCGGTGGATCCGGCGGAGCAGTCCCACGTCGACGCGCCCCGCGCCTTCCTGGTCTACGAGGAGGGCACCGTGCAGGAGCAGGTGTGGATGGTGGGAGCCGACGAGATCACCATCGGCCGTTCCCGGGGCAACGACGTGCAGATCCGAGACGATCCGGCCGTGAGCCGTCGGCATGCCGTGCTGCGACCCGCAGGCGGCGGCTTCGTGCTGTCGGATCTGCAGTCCACCAAGGGCACGATGGTGAACCAGCAGCGGATCGGCGCGGAGCAGCCGCTGCGGGGGGGAGAGACCATCCAGGTGGGCGCCACGGAGTTCGTCTTCCGCGTGCGATAGGGGCTGTCCGTCAGTCGATTCCCGTCTCGTCTCGTCGCACGCGGCCCGAGGCGACGAGCTGATCGAAGTGGGACTGCCACGCCTCGTCGCCCAGACCCAGGCTCCTCGCTGCGGCGTGCAGCGCGTCGGCCTCCTCGGCCGCCAGCACACCATCGGAAGCGGCCGCCCCCACGAGGAGCTCCACCAGCGCGAGCTTCTGTCCCTGGGTGAGCCGGGAGGGCAGGCTCCGACCCGCTTCCTCCCGGGCCTGCACGAAGCGCTGGGTGAAGCGGCCCTCCGGATCCAGGAAGCCACAGGTGCGCAGCAGCTCGTCGGGGAAGGTGCCGCGCAGGAACGACAGCTCGGACGGATCCACCACGGTGTCGGAGCCGATCACGTCGAGCATGTGGCCGTAAGCGAAGGCCAGCTGGAGCTCGTTGAGGTTCGATTGCATGGACGGGGGCCCTCCGAACCGGCAGCGTACCGTACAGCCGGTTCTAAAGAATGCAGCACACTCGCCGTTGTCGATCAGGAGGTGCCCCATGTGTGCCATCTTTGCGATGTTGGACCACGGGCGTGACGCCGACGACGCGCGCGGCCTCGCCCTTGCGGGGGCCCGCACCATGCGGCACCGGGGTCCGGACTGGTCGGGAGCCCACAGCGACGGCCGGGTGGCCATCGCCCACGAGCGACTCGCCATCGTGGACCCCACCAGCGGCGAGCAGCCCCTGAAGAGCCCCGATGGCCGCTACGTGCTGGCCGTGAACGGGGAGATCTACAACCACCGGTCGCTGCGTGCCGAGCACAGCGAGTGGCGCTTTCTCACCGGCAGCGACTGCGAGGTGCTGCTTCCCCTGTACGCGCGCCACGGAGAAGCCTTCCTCGACCAGCTGCTGGGCATGTTCGCCTTCGTGCTCGTCGACACGCAGACGGGCGACTGGCTCATCGCGCGAGATGCCGCGGGGATCATTCCCCTGTACGTGGGCCGCGACGAGCGTGGCACGCTGGTGGTGAGCTCCGAGCTCAAGGCGCTGGTGGGCCGCTGCGACGCCATCCAGGCCTTTCCGCCCGGCCACCTGCAGACCCAGGCCGACGAGGCTCCCCGGCGGTGGCACGAGCGTGCGTGGCGGCAGTTCGACCAGGTACCCGACGCGCCTGCCGATCCCGACGCTCTGCGCGAGGCGCTCTGTGCGAGCGTGCGGCGGCACCTCATGTCGGACGTGCCCTACGGGGTGCTGCTGTCGGGCGGGCTCGACAGCTCCGTGGTGAGCGCCGTCGCGGCCCGCTACGCCCGCCAGCGCGTGGAGGCCTCCGACGCCGAGGAGGCCTGGTACCCGCGGCTGCACAGCTTCAGCATCGGGCTCGACGACTCCCCCGATCTGGCGGCCGCGCAGGTGGTGGCGGATGCCCTGGGCACCGTTCACCACGGCTTCACCTACACCATCCAGGAGGGGCTGGACGCCCTGTCCGACGTCGTGTACCACCTCGAGACCTACGACGTCACCACCATCCGGGCCGGCACGCCCATGTACCTGATGGCGCGACGGATCCGGGCCATGGGCATCAAGATGGTGCTCTCGGGGGAGGGGAGCGACGAGCTGTTCGGGGGCTACCTGTACTTCCACAAGGCGCCCGATCCACGCTCCTTCCACGAGGAGACGGTGGACAAGCTGTCGCAGCTGCACCTGTACGACTGCAACCGCGCCAACAAGGCCATGGCCGCCTGGGGTGTGGAGGCCCGGGTGCCGTTCCTCGACAGCGCCTTCGTGGACCACGCCATGCAGATCCCCGCGCGGCATCGCATGGTGGGGCAGCGCGGCATCGAGAAGGAGCTGCTGCGGCGCGCCTTCGAGGGCTGGATCCCCGACGAGGTGCTGTGGCGCCAGAAGGAGCAGTTCAGCGATGGTGTGGGCTACGGCTGGATCGACGCGCTGAAGGAGCTGGCCGAGCAGCGGGTGAGCGACGCGCAGCTGCGCGAGGCAGGCCACCGCTTCGTGATCGGCACGCCCCAGACCAAGGAGGCGTACCTGTATCGGGAGATGTTCGAGGCCCACTTCCCGGTGCCTGCGGCCGCCGCCACCGTGCCCAACCAGGACAGCATCGCCTGCAGCACGCCTCGGGCGCTGCAGTGGGATGCCAGCTTCGCCGCGAACGCCGATCCCAGTGGCCGGGCCGTGCTGGCGGTGCACGACGACGCGTACGAGTCGGATCCCGAGAAGCCGTGACCCAGCGGCTCAGCGGCAGCCCTCGAGGTCACAGAGGAAGCTCGCGTCGTCTCCTGCTCCGTGCTCCCACCGGTAGCCGACGGCGTCGGGATCGAGGGCGCCCATGACCACGTCGAACCATCCGTTGTCGTCGGGGCCCTTCTCGCCGAAGTCCGTGTTCGACACCTGCAGCGAGGGCGAGACGATGGGGAGGTCCACGAGGTGGATCGCCCCCGAGTCTTCGTCCGATGCGTCGTTGCGCAGCACCTCGGAGTCCAGCAGCGAAAGGTGGGTGCTCCCCGCCAGGAACGCCGCTGCCGCGAGCTCGGCACGGTGGCCCGTGAGGGAGCTGTCGACCATGTCCACCTGCGCGCCCGATCCGAGGAACAGGCCGCCCCCCGCTCCGCTGGCAACGTTGCCCGACAGCGTCGCGTCCGCGATGGACGCCGTACAGGCGGTGTTGACGTAGAGCCCCGCTCCGTCCGCCGCCTCGTTGTCGACGAGGGTGAGCGCCGTCAGCCGCATGTTGGCCTCTCCGTCGCAGCTGGCGAGGAGTCCGCCCCCGGAGGCACCCGCGGCGTTGTCGCGGAAGGTGCCCCCCAGCCAGGTCAGGTCCCCCACGGCGGGAACCACGGTGAGGTTGACCGCACCTCCCCAGCCGCCGCCACCGCCGCCGGTCCGGGCCACGTTGGACGACAGCACGGTCCCCGTGGCGTCGACGAGGACCAGCGCATCCAGCAGCAGTGCGCCGCCCCACTCGTCGGCGGTGTTGCCTTCGACGGTGCTGTCGTTCAGCATCAGCTGCTGGTCTGGGAGCATCGCCGGGTTGACCAACGCCAGGGCGCCGCCTCGGGCAGCGTGGTTGTTTCGAAACGTCGCGTCAGCGAACGAGCTCGTGGTATTCGCCAGGACCGCGCCCCCGCGCTCCGTGGCCACGTTGCCCTCGAACCGAGTCGCCGTGCTGACGACGCTGCCTGCTGCCCACACCGCGCCGCCGGCGCGGGCGCTTCCATCCTCCAGCACCGACCCCGTCAGCGCCACATCGCGGGCGTGGATGGCGCCTCCCGTTTCGGTCGCGTGGTTACCGACGAGCTCGCTGTCGGCCACGGTCACACGCTCGGCAGCCACGACTCCGCCGTGTGTCGCTTGGTGGTCGGAGGCCCGCACCGCCCGCAGGGTGACCGCGCCCCACAACGTGACGTCCGCTCCGTCGAGGCGGCCCCCGGTCACAGCGCCCCCGATCTCGCCCACTCCTCCCTGCACGGACACGCCCTGCAGGGTGAGATCGGAGCGGCCGTTGGTGAGCTCGAACAACGCGCCCCCATCGCTCGTCAGGGTCACCGCGGCGGGATCCCCACTCGCCGACCGCACCGTGACGGTACCCGCCACCGACAGGGCCGGCGCCACCAGCTCGTTGCCGTCGCACACCACCACCACCCGCTCTCCGGGCACGTCCGCCGCGAGGGCATCGGCCAGCCCGTCGAACGGCAGGTCTCCCACGCTCGCGACGGGATCTGCCGTCAGGGGGTCACAGTCGTCGTCTCGCGCGGGTCCTGGGGCGCAGATCTCCGATCGTCCGGGACGGACCGCCACGGAGGCGTCGTCGCAGTCTTCGTCGTTGGTCACCGCGTCGGTGGCTTCGGGGCATCGTGGCGCGCCTACATCTCCGAATCCGTCGCCGTCCAGGTCGGCGAACCAGGTGTCGGGCCCTGCAGCGATGTCGTCGACCACGCCGTTGCCGTCGTTGTCGAGGCCGTCGCAACGCTCGAGCTCGGACCCACCGAGGCATCCGGTGGCGAGGACGAGCCCTTGGATCCACACGGTGTGCATGCGGCGCTCCCCTTTGGCACAGAGGGCACTGTACCCGACGCTGCGTTCAGGACACCTGGCGAGCTACGGCGTGGTCTGAAGGCCGTCCTCGACGGCGCGCAGGGCGCGACGAGCGGTGTCGATGCGGGCCTGAGAGGCGGACTCGGGTTCCACGCCGCACTGCTCGGCCAGCGCCTCGGCGTCTTCCAGCCATCGTTGGGCTGCCTCGTGGTCGCCTTCGGCCGTGGCGAGCTGGCTCGATGCGCACAACGTGAAGATCCGCGCGAAGGCGAACGACTTGTCCCCGAGTAGGCGCCTGGCCTCCGCGAGGTGCTGGCGGGACCGTCCCAGAGCGCCCGCCTTGCGCTCGAGATCAGCAAGGGTCGTCAGGGTGTGGCCCCGTGCCATCCTGTTGGACGGATCGAGTAGCCCTAGGGCGTACTGCAGCATGCGCCTGGCCTCAGCGTCCTCGTCGTGCAGCGCCAGTGCATACGCCCAGTTGGTGTAGGTGATGCCTGCCGCATCGTCTTGTCCCGCCTGCCGCTGGAGCCGAATGGCGGAGCGATACAGTGCACGGGCCTCGCGAAGGCGTCCTTCGCCGGCGTGGAGGTTGGCCAGGTTGCCCATGAGTGTTGCGCGATCGATCTGCCTGTTGGGCTCCTGGATGTTCTCGAGCGCCTCCTCGTAGGCCGCCTGAGCGGCGGCGTTCGCTCCCAGCGACAGCAGGAGGTTGGCTTGGTGTCCGAGCATACCCAGCGCGCGCTTCTCGTCGCCGACTGAACGAAACAGCTGCGCGGCCTCCTCCCAGGCGCTCTCGGCCTGCTCGGCATCGCCCGAGTAGTACAGGGCCGAGCCCAGGCGTCCCAAGGCCCAGGCGATCCACCCTGCATGACCCTGATCGCGGGCCATCTGCACCGCACGTCGCCCGACTGCAATCGCTGCAGTGGAGTCCATGGCGAGGCCGCAGTTCGAATGGACCACGGCTGCGAAGATGGCGCATGCTGGGGAGGCGGCGGCTGCCAGCGCCTTCTTCGCGAAGGTGGTCGCTTCGGCGCGATACCCCGTGTCTTTCAGGCATCGCGCTCGCGCCACCCACAGCCACGCCGAGGTCCCGTCGCGCAGCCCGCTCACGTCTGCCTGCTCCCCCAAGGCTGCGAGCTCTTGCTGCACTCCCGTGTTGTTGCGGGCGAGGATCGCGACCACGGCGCATCGGGCGGCGGGGTCGGGGAGTCCGAGCTCCTGGCCTCTACGGACCGCCGCGACCAGATCGGGATAGGCCCGCCGCGCTTTCGCGAACCATGCGTCCGACTGCGGGCCGTACAAGTTGTCCAGCACTTCGTCGGAGCCGAGCTGTGCATGCCACAGGACGTGTCGTCTGTGTGCCCTGGCTTCTTCCCCCAGCTCTGTCAGTCGGGCCCCTCCGAAGGCCTGGAGCGACTGGAGCATCGAGTAGGTCACCTCGCTCGGTCCGGGCGACACCGTGATCAGGTGCTTCTCGACGAAGGACTGCAGCAGGTCCAGCGTCGACAGTGGATTCGGGTCGTCCACCACTGCGGCGGCCGCCTCCACGTCGAAGGAGCTCTCGAACACCGACAGCTGGGCCCACGCTCGCTGCTCGGGTGGTGTCAGTAGCTCCCAGGAGGAGGCGAGCGAGGACTCCAGCGCGGGTCGGGATCCGTGACCCCGGAGCAGCTCGAAGCGAGCGTCGAGGTGCTCCAGGATCTGGCCCACCGAGAGCACCGACGTGCGCGCCGCAGCGAGCTCGATCGCCAAGGGAAGGCAGTCCAGGCCGTGCACCAGCGCCGTGACCGCCGCGGGGTCGTGGCTGCCCTGCGTGGCCTGCAGTTGCTGCGCGCGGGTCACGAACAGGGCCTCGGCGTCGGCCTGGGGGAGGGGACGCAGGGTGAGGCGATGCTCGTGATCGAGTCGAAGCGGCTCACGGCTCGTCACCAGGCAGGTCGCTCCGGAGCCGGTGGACGTCCACTGCTCCACCGCGTCGCCCGCCTGTTCGCCGAGCTGTTCCAGGTTGTCGAGCACCAACAGCAGGGGGCCTCGCCCGGTGAGCACTCGCGTCAGCGCCGCGACGGGGTCGGAGTCTCGCAGGGGCACCTGGAGCGTGGCGGCGACCTGACGGCACATGCCCAGCACGTCGTGGGCAGGGGCCACCGGCACGAACCATACGCCGCCCGGCCATTGGCTGCGCTGCTGCCAGGCGAGCTGCGTGGCGAGGCGTGTCTTCCCCACGCCCGCTGTGCCAAGCAGCGTCACCAGCGTGCACTCTCGACACAGCTCGTCGAGGCGAGCCAGCTCCGTCTGTCGACCCAGCAGGGGATGGACGGGCTCGGTCAGGTTGGTCTGGGGGTTTAGCTCGAGCACGAGGCGCACCCCGCGGCCCCGCACGCTCTGCAGCTGATCACCTCCGAGCTTGGCCCGCAGGCGATGCAGCGCATTGTGTAGCGCGCGGGGGCTTCCCTCGCCGTCCCAGCAGCGACGCAGGAGCGTGGGCCGATCCACCAGGGTCCCTGGTCGTGCCAGCAGGAACTCCAACAGCCTGCACTCCACCGCGGTCAGGCGCTCGATCCCATCGCTGTTCGTGATCGTGGCGGCGGCCAGATCCAGCACGAGGTCACCAGCGTGTACGGGGCCCGGCACGGGGTCGGGCTTCACGCCCGTGACCCGCTGCAGCGGCACGAAGCGGTAGCCTTCGCCGTGCACCGTGATCAGGTGGCGGGGCCTCCGCGAGTCCAGCTCCACCTTGGAGCGAAGGCGCGACATGGTGGAGTCCACTGCCCGGCTGACCACCTGCTCGGACTGCCCCCAGACCTCCCGATGAAGGATCTCTCGATCCACGACCTCGCCTGGGCGTTCAGATAAGTATTCGAGCAACCTGCACTCTCGTGCGGTGAGGGGCACTGGGCCGGAGGCGCCCCTCAAGCATGCGAGCTGCAGGTCCACCTGACCAGCCTCCAGTGTGATGACACTGTCGGGCTCTGCCATGCCTCCATGTAGTCTGCCCTCGTCGAAACATCCTGACACGCCCTGGGAACCTCACGGGAACGAACGCCGCCTAGGCTGATGGCGAGGTCGATGCAGGCCACCTGGTCGCCCTCGGAAGTGGAGGTTCCGTGATTGTTTCCGCGGCCCTGATGGCCGGGTGTGCCGCTTCGGTGCGGAGAGATCCGCCGGAGCAGGGGGGCACCTGCGACGAGACGTTGATCACGTGGTCCGATCCCTCTGGCTCGGCTCCGCCCGAGGAGGAGGAGTCCACCTCCGAGGAGCCGCGTGCCGAGCCGCGCTTCTTGGTCGACCGGGTGGATGCTGCGATCATCTTGGAGATCACGCTGGCGGATCGAGAGGCGAACTGCCCCGAGGCCTCGCTGCACTTCACTCTGGACAACACGATCCGAGCGGTGGAGTGGTGCGACGACGAGGGGTGTACCGACATCGATCCCGGTCGGCTCTTCTACTTCGATCGCACCGGCGAAGAGGTGGCCGAGTCCCTCGTGGTGTTGGGCTCCGGCGATCCGTTCGCTGCAGACGTGGATGTGTTGCCTGGTGAAGCCGAGCTGACCTGGCTGTGCGGGCAGCTGTCGGCGGACGGGGCGTGCAGCTGTGCTCCCTGGTTGTCGTTGCTTGGGGGGGGCGCATGACCTCGCGTCGTCAGTTTCTTGCGGGCCTGGGGGCCGGTCTCACCGCCGGGGTTTCCCCCCCGGCCCGCGCCCGGCCGAGCGCTTCATGCGGGTACGACATCCTGCAGGTGTTCCTGTTCGGGGGGATCTCCCATCGCGACACGCTGTACGTCGACGACCGGCCTGGTCTGCCCGACCCCATCCGGGTGGAGCCCGACATGTCCGCGCTGGGGTCCGAGCCCGCTGGTGCGGTCCGTACACCGTTCGCCTACGCAGACGAGCTCGCGGGACTCGATCACGATGTCTACCTGGGGGCAGGGGCCCAGCCACTAGACGATCTGGGTGTGTTGGACCAGACGCGCCTGCTCGTGATGAGGGGCGACTTCACGGCCCACACCCTGGCGAGCTCCTTCGCCCTGACGGGGGCCCAGGTGGGGCAACCCGAGGGGACCTCCCTGGGTGCGCGTATCCAGGCCGAGTCCGGGGACACATCGACCCCGGCGTCCTGGGTTCTGAGCGCCACCAGCGTGGGGCGGATCGCGGCCATGGCGGCCGCCTCGGGGCAGCTCGGCGCGCAGTACCGTCCGTTCCTGCTGCCGGTCGGCTCCGATGCCGTCGTGGACCGCTTGGCGCGCAGCGACCGAGATCACATCGACCCCGTCAGTCAGATGTACGCACGCCAGTACGATCGACGCCTGACCCACGCCGACGGACGGGTGAGGGCACCCCACTTCGACCAGCTCCAGGACAGCCTGAATCGACTGCAGGGCTGGCAGTCCGTGCACGGGGTGCTCGATGCCGGACCGGCCCTGGCCGTGCCGGGTAACCCCGACGAGCTGGAGAACGGACTGGCCACGGGCATCCACATGGGTTCTCACTTGCTGGCCAGCGGAGCCCGGCACGCCATCGTGGTGGGGGGCCTGGATCCGGCGCTCGACACCCACAGCGGCTACAGCGGCGAGCTCGAGCGCCACGCGCGACGGCACAACGGCGTGCTGTGGAGTGTGTGTGATGCCATTCGGTACGAGGCGTCGATGGGTTCGCTGGACCTGTCGTCGACCCTGGTCGTGATCTGGTCCGAGTTCGGGCGTCGTCTCGACAGCGGTGGCTCGCAGCATCATGCGGCTGGCTACGCAGCCATGATTCTGGGTGGGCCCGTGGCCAGCAGAGGACTCGCCGGTCGCATGCTGTTCGGGAGCGAGGCGGGCGACGATGGATTTGCGAGCCCGGACGACCACGTCACGCCCACCGAGCTGCACGACGCGCTGACCCTCGCCGCAGGGTTGGACGCCAGCACCTTCGGCATCGCCGAGCCCGCGGCGCTGGCCACCAAGGTGCTCGGCGACGACTGCACCCTTCCCATCTAGGAGGCGCCATGCGCCGATCCGTACTGACGGTCCTGATCGCCGTGTCGCTGTCGACGAGTGGCTGTGGCACCAAGCACCTCCCCGACGACGCAGGCAACGACGCCTTCATCGCTTGGGCCACGGTCGCCATCCTGGGACGGCGGCCCTACTCCCACGGAGAGGTCGCCGCCCTGAGGCGTCTGGCGAGCTTGCGTGGGCGTGAGGCCGTGGTGGACGTGCTGATGGCCCAGCCCGAGTTCGTGCCCTACTGGACGCGGCTGCTGTTCGAGGACCAGCACGTCGCCAAGGAGCGGGGTGGCTTATCCTTCGGAGAGATGGCGCTGGACACCACCTGCTTCGAGGAGGAGGTGCTGCACGGGTACTACGACGACGATCTCGTGGCGCATCTGGTCAGCTCCAGCACGCGCGAGCGCTTCTGCCCTCCCTCCGAGCCTCCGAATCCCGACTCCATCCTCTTGTCTGCTGGCGCCACGCGAACCGTGGGTGCGCTCGCGTACGATGCGATCGAGCTGCAGGAGCGCTTCAGCCGTGACACCCTCCTCGCGGGCTCGGGCAACCAGCCTGGCCCGGCCGTCGTGTCCCCGATGTGGGGAATCGACCCGGGAGGGTTCGAGTACCTCGACATCACGTATACGGGACAGCTCGACGGTGTATCCCACACAGAGGCGCCCGATCTGCCTCTGGCCATCGAGCCCTGCAACTCGTTCACCATGGCCGACGTGGCGCGTGCGGCACTCCGAGAAGACCGTCTCGACGTGCTGTACCGCGCAGGCTTGATCCCGTTGGCCACGATGAACTTCTCGCGCGGGATCACGGCAGGCAAGTTCATGGATGGATGGATCGATCGGGATCCGTCCTGTGTGCAGTGCCACACCACCCACTACTCCACCACCAATCCCTCTCCCCGGAACAACCACTGGGATCGGTACTTCCCGGCATTCGACGCGGTGGATCTGGAGGGAACTGCGTTCTCCTGGGAGGCCGATGAGGGATTTCAGTATGGTGGAGACGGAGGCGGCGTGGATCCGGAGACCGGCAACCTGCGTGCCTACGACAACATCGCTGGCTTCTTCCGGGGGGACGCCTGGCTGGAGTCACCGAACGGGGTCCTTCCGTGGGGGATGCACGAGTCTTGTGTGTATCAGTCCTACTCTGGCGACGTGCGGCGCTCCCTCGTGGCCGATCTGGACGATGGAGGATTCGCCACGCTCGGGGGCATCTGGGGAACGCAGCTCGGGCCCTTGCAGCTTGCCGACATGTTCGGAGTGGGGGTCTCCCACCTGGCGCAGGGGATGATTCCGGTGGAGGGATCGCCGGTGCCCCAGGTGGAGCTGGCCAAGGGCGGGCCTCAGCCTCAGGCGACCTGGGACGGCTGCGTCGGTGGCTGCCATGCACCGGGCTCGGACGTCGCGCCCACTGCCCCCAAGAACCTCGAGGCGCACATCTACGAGATGACGCCGCAGCGAGTGTTCGACATCGTCGTGAACGGATCCCCCGCAGGAGACATGCGGCCTGAAGGAGACGAGGCTGTGGCGAACGCCATCGTGGAGCACATGCGCACAGATCTCGACCACTACCACAACAAGTTCTACGTGCAGCGAGCGGCAGCCGTGGCTCACCTGACTGCCCAGTCCGTCGTCAACAACATCTTCGAGCACATGACGGGGGCCAGCCTCACCATCGACCATCGGTTCCCGAGGACGAAGGCGGCGTCGGACGAGCTGCGCACGCTGACCGCGAGCTTCGTCGCCCACGACTGGTCGCTGCGGGAGGTCATCAAGCGGGTCGCGCTGTCCGACTACATGAACGGCCTGGCACCCGACGACGCCGACGGCCCCGCCTACGTGCTGCCGATGGTGTTCGAGCCCTGGGCCAACGTCGAGGGGAACGGTCCGTCCATCACCATGGCTCCGATGGACGATGCCAACGGGCAGGGCGACGTGGTGCATCGCTGGCCCGTGCCGTCGCTGTTGCTCCAGCTCCACCACGCCTTGTTCTGGCCCGAGCCGCCGCTGTACCCCACCGACGACGCCGACAGCTACATCGACATCGACTTCTACAAGGAGATCGGCGGGCGAGTGAACTGGAACGACCGAGGCTCGGAGGATCTCGGCATCACAGCGCTGCTGGCTTGGGAGCTGGAGGTGGACCGGTGCCAGAATCCTGGGCCGGGCGAGGATTACATCGACGTGCTCTCCGATCCGGAGCACGGGCTGGACATGGCCGAGGCGATGGAGGCGCTGAAGGGCCGCCTGACCACCGATCACCACATCGACTACGACGGGGAGGAGGGGGTCGTCATCCAGGAGGCCTTCGGCGTGGACTGGAGCGCGGACGCCAGCTCGGGGGTGCAGTCACTCCGCGACTACTGCGCGGCGTTGCTCCGGTCCCCCCAGTTCTTGATGTCGGGTCTGCCAGCCTGGCCCGACGGTGCAGGGGAGCTGCAGCCCCCTGCCGCGGTGCCCTGTGTGGACGAGCGTTGTGGCACCAAGGAGCACTGCGAACACTATCGTGAGCTGGCCTTGGATCTCGGCTACGAGACGTTCAGCTGTGGCGTCGTGCTCGTGGACGAGGAGGCGCTGCCCTGACGGCCCGAGCGCACCAGCGGCATTCCCTACCTCGATGGTAGAGTACGGCTCCTTTTTGGGAGTATGCGATGCGTTGGGTCGGGTTGGGGTGCGTGCTCATGGCATGTGGCGGCGAGCCGAGCGTCGTCACGGCGCTTCCCGCCGTTCCGAACGAGGCACCCGTGGTGGAGCTGCGCGATCTGACCCTGCTGCCAGACGAAGTCGCTACGTTGCGGCCCACTGTGTCGGATCTAGACGGAGACGAGCTGGTCTTCACCTGGACCCTGCTCGTCGCGCCGCCCTTGAGTGAGGTGGCCATCCACGAACCGGCCGCTTCGGAGATCAGCTTCCTTCCTGACAAGTTGGGTAGCTACGTCATCGACCTCGCGGTGTCCGACGGAGAGGCTGTGACTTCGGTCACGGGCGTGGTGACGCTGCTGGGCGGAACGAAGCGCCCCGTTGCGTTCGGCGGTCCCGACCAGCTGGTGGTCGCGGGAGCCGCCACCCTCCTCGATGCGCGCGAGAGTCAGGCCGCGGACGAGGAGCAGGAGCTGGTCTACTACGACTGGCGGCTCACCTCCGCGCCTGCGGCCAGCACCCTCGACTTCCGCAGCTTCGAGCCGGTCACCCCCTTCGTGGCGGATGTGGAGGGGGAGTTCCGACTCGAGCTCGTCGTGCACGACGGCAGTCTCGCCAGCGCTCCCGACGAGGTGGTGATCGAGGCTCTGCCCGAGCGTGTGGAGCCGGGGGACGTGGCGGCAGGGGAGCTGCTCGCGGACCAGGTCTACGCGGTGGGGCTCGTGTCCGATGCCTGCCAGATCGGCCTGGCGCACTGGTCGGACCTCGACACGGCGATGGGAGCGATGGACGAGTGTCAGGGCGCCCTGCAGGTGCGGATGGACCACACGGGGGTTGTGCTCTACCTGCAGGACGGGATCCTGCGCGAGCTGGTGTGCGATGGCTGCCCCAAGTGGGTGGAGGGCCACAAGCTCGAGGGGGATCTGTCCGCCAACGACGTGGTGATCGACACGGCGCCGTGCGACGGAGGGGCCTTCGATCGACCGAGCAACTTCCTGCCGGGCGCCGATGGCAGCATGCTGCTGTGGTGCAGCGACGAGTGGCGCGTGCGCGGTACGGGGGAGGTGATTCCCGGTACGCCGCTGTCGTTCGACGGCGACGTGGTGTTGTTGTCCGATCTGTCGCTGTACGACGTCGCCAGTGAGGACGTGACGTTCGTCCAGATCAAAGGGCGGACGTTCCCGTCTCCGAGGGCGGTCCGGACGACGAGCGGGGGCTTTCACGTGGCCACTCCCTTCGAGGAGCTTTGGCTCGTGGATATCGGCACGGCGAAGATGACCTTCGTGGAAGCCTACCCGGTGTTGCCGGACAACGAGTTCGGAACGTCGGTGGTGGCCCTGGACGCGGAGGGGTCCTGGATTCAGCGGACCTACGATTTCGATGAGGATCGGTATCAGATTCGTCGTCGCCGCCTCGACGGGGGGAGCGACGTGCGTGCCGTCGTCGATCCGGACAACTGGCTGGCCTGGCCCAGCTACCTGGTCTCGGGACCGTGAGTGCCGCTCGATGTGAAGGGGTCGTGATGCGTTGGTCGTTGTTGGGGTGCTGGGTCGCGTGCTCGGGGCCTGGGTCGGAGACCTCCACCGAACCACAGGAGCCTCCTCGGAACCTGCCTCCCGTGGTGGAGCTGGCCGACGTCGACGTCCTGGTCGGTGAGGCGGTCACGCTTCAGCCAGTGGTGTCGGATCCCGAGGGAGATGCGCTGACGTACGTGTGGCTGGTGCGGCTGCAGCCTCCCTTGAGCTGGTTCGAGATCGACGACCCTCGGGTGGAGGCCCTGACCTTCACGCCCGACCGGGTGGGTCCCTACGTGATCGACCTGATGGTGTCGGACGGGGAGAATCGGGTGACGGCGTCGTCGGTGATCTTGGCGGGGTCGGGCAACGTGCCCTCCGTGCAGATCGAGGGCTCCCCCGTGGTGGCGGTGTCGCGACCCGCCACGCTGTCTGCGGCGGGGAGCAGTGATCCCGACAACGCACGCCTCGTCTTCGACTGGGCGCTCCTCGTGGCGCCGGCCGGCAGCACCCTGGCGGTATCGAGCTCGGGGCCCGAGCTGTCGTTCACACCCGACCAAGTGGGCAGCTACCGTCTCGCCGTCACCGTGCACAACGGCAGCTCCGCCAGCGTGGCCGAGACCACCGTGGAGGCGCTGCCCGATCCCATCGTCACGGGCGACGTGATCAGCGGCGTGCTGTCGCCTGGCCAGGTCTACGCCTACGGCAACATCGGCAAGGGCTTCTGCCACCTGGCGCTGGCGCACTGGTCCGACCTGGACACCGTGGCGCGAGGTCTCGATCAGTGTGAGCTGTTCGTGCTGAACGAACCTGTGATCGGCCCAGAGGGAGCGATCCACTACCTGGCCACGGACGGCGTGCTCCGCAGGTTGACCTGCGACGACTGCCCCACGAGCCCGGGAGACGGCACCACGCTGGTGGAGGAGTGGCTGGAGAACGACGTGGTGGTCGGGGCGCCCTGTGGCGACCTCGGCCTCGGATCCACCGACGACTTCACCCTGTCGCCCTCGGGCCGCCTCGTCGTGCAGTGCTCCTCGGGCGGCTGGTTCGACGATCAGGGCCGTGAGGTGCCGGGCAACACCAGTCTTCGACCCATCTATGGGGACGGCGACCTGGCGTTGGACCTGGTGTCGGGTGAGCTGATGGACTTCGTCACCGGCGAGCGTGTGGCGGTGAAGGGCTGGCCCGCGCTCTACGGCGCGTCGGCGGGTCGAGTGGTGAAGGGAGGCTTCTGGGCTGCCGTCGGCGATGAGCTGTGGCTGGTGGACTCGGACGAGGCCAGCGCCACGAAGGTGGGGGAGTACGAGTCCCTTCCGCCTGGGCTGACGTATCTGTGGGCAACGGCGCTGGATGCAGATGGCGCGATGATCCAGGTGCTCTACAGCGAGGCCACCTTCACCGAGGAGATCTGGCGCCGTCGCCTGGACGGGGTGGTGTACCGGACGTGGGATCCGGAGCTGCCTGCCGAGCTGTACCTGCCGAGGCGGCTGGTGACGGGTCCCTGACGGCGGCCGACGTCCGTGTTGCAGCGTTACTGTGTCGAATCTGTGCACCTGTGAAAGATGCACAGTGTAGTCGTGCAGAAGGCGGTCCAGGCCTGACTCGTTACCCATTGCGTCAGCCATCGCAGTGGTGGCTGCACGTTGCTTGGAGTGGATGATGAAGGTGCGATTCCTGCTTGGTGCGGGTGTGGTGTGGTGCATGTCGACGACGGCGATTGCGCAGACGATCGGAGCGGAGTGTGAGGCCGAGTACGAGTGCGAGACCGACAAGGTCGAGGTCGACGTCGGCATCTATGGTTGGATGTGTTGCCCTGCGGTGCGTACCCAAAAACGCTGGTGGAACGCGCTGCCTGGGCAGGAAGGCTGTGTGGTCTACGACGTAGAGTTCGACTACGGTGGCTACACGGACTGCGTGGCCATGCAGCCCCCGTGCGGAGGGGAGATGGCTCCTCCCGTGCCGACGCCTCCCGGGTCTCCGTTCGACCCCAACAACGCGAGCTGCCCCGACATCGTGGAAGAGGTGTCCGCCCCTGCTGTGGGCCACACCTCCGATACCTTCTGCTGCAAGGACTGCCAGAAGACCGACTACGAGTACCAGGCCACGGGGGGATCTCCCCCCGAGCTGCAGTGCGTGGAGGTAGGCACCGAGCAGGTCTACATCCAGTGCCAGGTGGGAGAGTGCCCAGATCCGCCCCTGCCCGGTGACTGTGAAATCGAGGTCGATCCGTCCGAGCTAGAGGATGTGTGCATCTGATCAGCTGCGAACGCAGTTCGCAGCCAATCAGTACAGTGGCAGCGCAGCTGGCACGAGTCTGATCAGCCTCGCGCCCAGCACCACTTGTCGCGGTAGGCCGAGGGAGACAGCTTCAGCTCTGCGTGGAACGAGCGGCGCATCTGCTCCTCCGTGCCGAAGCCGCAGCTGGCCGCGATTGCCTTCACCGGCTGGTCCGTGCCCTCCAGCAGGCGGCGAGCGGCGTCCACCCGTAGGCGGCGCACCATGCGGGCCGGCGTGATCCCCGTGGCCGCCACGTGGCTGCGGTGAAAGGTACGCGGCGACATCGCCATTCGCTTCGCCAGCGACTCCACGCGCAGATCCGCGGTGAGGTTGTCGGACACCCAGCCGTGTAGCGCGTCGAAGGTGGACTGAGCGTCGCGGACCTGGGCGCGCAGCTGCGCGCTGAACTGCGACTGGCCGCCACCGCGCTTGGCCTGCATCACCAGGTTCCTCGCGATGCGCAGGGCCACGCGTCGCCCGTGGTCGCGCTCCACCAGGGCCAGCGCCAGATCCATGCCCGCCGTGACGCCGGCCGACGTCCACATGGGACCGTCGGCGACGTAGAT
>JAHQVJ010000209.1 GCA_019634415.1 Myxococcales bacterium | reverse complement strand
CGACGGGCTGGCGGACGTGGCCTGCGGCGACGTGGCGCGCACCTGGGGGCGTGACCACCTGGTGGAGCGCCTCGGTCCGGTGAGCGTGAAGGTGGGCCCGGAGTCGTTCCTGCAGACCAACACTGCTGGATGCGTGGTGCTCTACGAGACCCTCGCCGAGGCGCTCGGAGCGAACGGCACCCCCGCTGGCGGCACCTTGCTCGATCTGTACTGCGGCGCAGGCTCCATCGGCCTGTTCCTCGCGAGCCACTTCGATCGCGTGGTGGGACTCGAGGAGCGACAGGCCGCGGTGCTGGATGCCCGCGCCAACGCCGAGCGCAACGGGGTGGAGGCCACGTTCACCTGTGCCAAGGTCGAAGATGCGCTGCACGAGCTGCAGGACGGAGCAGACGTGCACGTGGTGGTGGATCCACCTCGGGCCGGCCTGCACCCCAAGGTGGCGCGCACCCTGGCAGCGCAGACGCCCGCGTCGCTGACCTACGTGGCCTGCAACCCCGCGTCGCTGGGGCGAGATGCTGCGATCCTGCGCGAGGGCGGATGGCGGCTGACGGACCTGTACACCGTGGACCTGTTTCCCCAGACCGGGCACATCGAGATGATCGGAGGCTTCACGCGATGAGCGTGCTCGTGACCGGCTTCGGCCCCTTCCTCGACGTGACCGACAACCCGTCTGCTGCCCTGGCGAGGGCAGTGGACGGCTGCACCGTGGCCGGTCGTTCCGTGGTGGGCCGAGTGCTGCCCGTGTCCTTCGCGCGAGGACCCGACGAGGCGATCCGCCTCGCTCGCGAGGAGCAGGCCGTGCTGGTGGTCGGTCTGGGCGTGGCCCGGCGCACCGAGGTGTGCGTGGAGCGGGTGGGACAGCGAGTGTCCGCCCAGACCCCCGACGTGGACGGAGCGCAGTCCTCGCTGCTCGACGGTCCGGAGGTGGTCCCCGCTTCCCTGGACGTCCAGCGCCTGTCCAGTGCCTTGGGTGCCCGGATCTCCGACGACGCGGGGCGCTACGTCTGCAACGCCTGGCTGTACCGCGTCACCCTCGCGCTGGACGTGCCCGTCGGCTTCGTGCACGTGCCTCCGGAGGGCATGGACGCCCAGCGCCTGCTCGACGGCATCGCGTCGATCCTCTAATGTGAGGCCGCTGTAGGGAGGGACGCGATGCTCGCGGGGCTCGTCGGTGCGTGGTTCGGCTGTGGCTGCGGCTTGTTCTCCTCCACCCCCGCCGTCGAGGAGCCGCCCTGCCCGAGCCGCGGCACCCTCGACGAGGCGTACTGCGATGCCGACGGCGATCTGCTGGCAGACGTTCCCGCGAACCGGGTGGAGCCCGACACGCTGATCTTCTCCTACACCCCCGTGGAGGATCCGGCGGTCTACCAGAAGGTGTGGGACGGCTTCGTCGCCCACCTCGCCGAGGTCACCGGCCGCAAGGTCACCTTCTTCCCCGTGCAGTCCTATGCAGCCCAGTACGAGGCCATGCGCGCAGGCCGCCTGCACATCGCCGGCGTGAACACCGGCGGCACCCCCGTGGCCGTCAACTGCTCGGGCTTCGTGCCCTTCGCCATGATGGCCGCCGCCGACGACAGCTACGGCTACGAGATGGAGATCATCACCCACCCCGACAGTGGCATCGCCACCGTGGCCGATCTGAAAGGACGCACCCTGGCCTTCAGCTCGCCCACCTCCAACTCCGGCTACAAGGCGCCTTCCGCCATCCTCCTCACGGAGTTCGGCCTGAAGCGCGGCACCGACTACACCCCCGCTTTCTCCGGCAAGCACGACGCCTCGATCCTCGGGGTGGTGAACCGCGACTACGACGCCGCCGCCATCGCCAACTCCGTGCTCGAGCGCATGATCGCGCGCGGGGCGGT
Source organism: Myxococcales bacterium (assembly GCA_019634415.1). Lineage (GTDB taxonomy): Bacteria > Myxococcota_A > UBA796 > UBA796 > DRPG01. The sequence continues at coordinate 29,631 of JAHQVJ010000209.1, read as the reverse complement.
GTCGGAGGACGACGTCCACCGCGTGTACACCTCGCAGACCTTCCCCACCACTGCCTACGGACACGCCCACAACCTGCACCCACAGCTGGTCGGCGACATCAAGAAGGCCTTCTTCACCTTCCCTTGGGAGGGCTCGGCGCTCGCCCGAGAGTTCGACAAGGAAGACAAGTTCGTGCCCATCTCCTACGACGAAGACTGGGCCATCGTGCGCACCATCGACGCCGCGAACGACGTCACCTACGCCTGCCGGTGACGCCCCTGCTCGAGATCCGGGGACTGCACAAGCGCTACCCCACTGGCGACGTCGCCCTGAACGGGGTGGACCTGGTGCTGCAGCCCTCGGAGGTGGTGGCCCTGATCGGGCCCTCGGGTGCGGGAAAGAGCACGCTGATCCGCTGCGTGAACCGGCTGGTGGAGCCCACGGGCGGCACCATCGCCCTGCAAGGCACCGATCTCGGCCCCCTGCGAGGCAGACAGCTTCGCGGAGCACGACGTCGCATGGGCATGATCTTCCAGGAGCACGCCCTGGTGGACCGCCTCACGGTGATGGAGAACGTGCTGTCCGGGCGGCTGGCCTCCGTCGGGTTCTGGCCCGCCCTGCTCCGGCGCTTCCCCGACACCGACGTACAGCGCGCCTTCGAGCTGCTCGATCGCGTGGGACTGACGGGCATGGAGAACAAGCGCGCCGACGCCCTGTCGGGTGGCCAGCGGCAGCGGGTCGGCATCGCCCGCGCCCTGATCCAGGACCCTGCCTTGCTCCTGGTGGACGAGCCCACCGCGAGTCTGGATCCGAAGACCGGCCGCCAGATCATGCAGCTCATCACGGAGCTGTGCGGCGAAGGGGGCCTGGGGGCCGTGGTGAACATCCACGACGTGCAGCTTGCCCGGCAGTTCTGCCCCCGCATCGTGGGACTACGCGATGGACGGGTGGTCTTCGAGGGCCCCCCCGACGCCCTCGGCGAGCCCGAGCTGACCCACGTGTACGGAGCATCGGAGCTCGCGGAGGCCCAGGGGTGACCCAGCGCACGTGGCAGCCCCCCCGTCTGATCGCCCATCGAGGCGTGCGCGCCGTGCTCGCCATCGCGGTGGCCGGCTACCTGGCCGTGGTCCTGGGCACGCTGCAGATCGACGTGCCGCGGCTGCTCCAGGGCCTCACCCGAGGCCAGCAGCTGCTCGCCGGGTTCACCCCACCCGACTTCGTCACCCGCTCCGACGCCATCGTCGACGGCGTGCTCGAGAGCCTCTGGATGACCGTGGCCAGCACGGTGGTGGGTGTGGCCGTCAGCGTGCCCGTGGCCCTGGGCGCCTCGAGCAACCTCTCGCCACGCCCGCTGTACGCCGCCTGCCGCGCCCTCATCGCCATCACGCGCAGCTTCCAGGAGGTGATCCTGGCGGTGTTCGCCGTGGCGCTGTTCGGGTTCGGGCCCTTCGCGGGCTTCGTCACACTGGTGGTGGCCACCGTGGGGTTCTTCGCGAAGCTGCTCGCCGAGGACATCGAAGACCTCGATCCCGCTCCCGCCGAGGCGATTCGCGCCACGGGTGCAGGGTTCGCCTCGTGGCTCGCCTGGGGGGTGTGGCCCCAGATCATCCCGCGCTTCGTGGGCCTCGCCCTGTACCGGCTCGACATCAACTTCCGCGAGAGCGCCATCGTGGGCATCGTGGGCGGCGGCGGGATCGGCGCCACGCTGAACACGGCCTTCGATCGCTACGAGTACGACTCCGCCGCGGCGATCCTGCTCGTGATCATCGCCATCGTGCTGGTGGTGGAGGCATCGTCGGGCGCCATCCGGAGGCGCGTGCAGTGAGGACCTGGCAACGACGCACCCCGGCACAGCTCGGGCTCCGCACCCTCGCCTGGGTCGTCGGCGCAGCTCTGTTCGCCGTTGCCTGGCAGCAGATCGCCCAGCAGACGCAGTGGGCCTTCGTCGTCGACGCGCCCCGCGCCGGGGCCGACATCGCCTCGCGCATGTTCCCACCGGATCTGGCCTTCCTCGGCGAGCTCGCGCGGCCCCTGCTCGACACCCTGAACATCGCCACCCTCGGCACGGCCCTGGCCCTCGTGCTCGGGGTGCCGGTGGCGGTGTGCGCCGCCCACAACACCACGCCCAGCCCGCGGATCGCCAGGCCCCTCGCCTTGCTCCTGATCGTCGCCTCGCGCTCCGTGAACGTGCTGATCTGGGCGCTGATCCTCGTGGTGATCGTGGGGCCCGGTACCCTGGCGGGGATCCTGGCCATCGCCCTGCGGTCGGTGGGCTTCGTGGCCAAGCTCACCTACGAGGCCATCGAGGAGATCGACGACACGCCCGTACAGGCCCTCACCTCCACGGGAGCCCCCACTCCCCAGATCTGGCTGTACGGCATCGTGCCCCAGGTGGCCCCTGCCTTCGCGGGTCTGTCGATCTTCCGCTGGGACATCAACGTGCGGCAGTCCACCGTGCTCGGCTTCGTGGGAGCTGGCGGGATCGGGCTGCAGCTGAACGCAGCCATGCAAGCGCTGCAGTGGTCGCGCGTGGCGACCATCCTGCTCGCGATCCTGGTGGCCGTGGTGGTGAGCGAGGCGCTGTCGGCGCGGGTTCGCTCGGCCATCCAGTGATCCTCCGGAAGACCCCTACGCAGCGCAGAGCACGTCCACCAGTGCGGTGGGTCCCACCACCCGCACCAGCCGTGCCACCGTTCGCTCCGTGACCACGCTTCCGGCCGTCACCAACAAGGTGCCGGACTGGGTGCGGATCTCCCGCGCCAGCACCATGCCTTCCTTGAGCAGCGACGCCGCCACCCGCGACGGCTTCGCGGCCCCTCCGCTCGCCCACACCCACAGGTGCAGATCCTCGTGGTGCAGCTCGAAGACCTGCGAGTCGTCGGGCAACGAGGGAGGAGGAACCATCTTGGGCAAGCCCAGCGAGAACGTGTAGCCCTCCGTCAGCGCACCGCGCTTGATGGCGCCCCCGGCCCCGTTGGCGAACTCCCGGATCGCGTCCGCCAGCACGTCCGCGAGGACCTCCTCCCCGAACACCGCTCGCCCGAAGCCAGGCGCCCCCGACTCCTCGAGCCCGATGCCCACCGACGCCGTGGACGTCTCGGAGGCCAGCGTGAGCTGAATCTCTGCGGACTGAGCCAGGGTCGGAAGCACGTCCACAGTGCGAATTTCCAGTTTCACACCAAGCATCTGGGAGAACTCGCTACTCAACAGGGAGGGCAGGTCGTTCCACACGCCGAGGGCAGCCAGGTCGAACCCTTCGTCCGACGAGGCGAACCCCACCCCCATGCTGCCCACCCAGCGACGGATCCGGGTGAGCGCGCCCACCCGACCCGCGACCTCCACGCCGGAGGCCCGCGCCGACATCACGTCGTCCACACCTGCCTCGTAGGCGGTCTGCACGAAGGTTGCCTTCAGATCGGGCACCACCGCGATCACATAGACGTGAGGCTGCGCTCTGCACAGGGTGCGCACGGCATCGTCCAGGCCCGCACGGGCCGTGAGCTCCACCACGGCCACGTCCGGACGCCTCGGACCGTCGAGGTTGTCCAGGATCCAGGAGCAGTCCGTCAGCGCCCGTACCACGTGCCCCTGCGGGCTGATCAGGCCCGCGATCCGCTCGCGGACCTTGGGGTTGGAGTGGGCGATGGCCACCCTCACGAGACGACCACCCCTATCATTCGCTGCACGGTCGCCACGAGCAGCTCGGCCTGGAACGGCTTGACCAGCCACCCCTTGGCCCCCAGGCTCCGAGCGCGGCGCACGATGTCCGGGTCCCCCTCCGTCGTGAGCATCACCACGGGCAGATCCTCGAACCCTCCCGGGCTCCGGAGCTTCTCCAGCAGCTCGATGCCGTTCATGCGAGGCATGTTCACATCGCAGACCATCACGTCGATGGGCTCACCTCGAGTCAGCTTTTCCCAGGCATCTTGGCCATCTGCCGCCTCCACCGTGCGGAAGCCCTGTCCCTGCAGCGCCCGACAGACCTGCATCCGAATCATGCGCGAGTCGTCGACGATCATCACCACGTGGCTCATGCAGCCTCCCTACATCGCTGGCATGTGGATGCTGAGATCAGCGGCAGCAGCGCGCCACTCGTCCACCTGAGCCTCGCTGATGCCCATGCGCTCCAACCAATCGGGATGGAGCAGCCGATCCTGAACGGCACACAGCTCCACCTCGGCCATCAGCGCACCGACGACGAAGAGCACCGCGGTCTGATCGAGTCCTCGAGCTGGCAGCGGATACGCGAGATGGCTGAAGGCCACGCTGCGGATGGTGCGGTCGGGCATGCCCCAGTGAGCCAGCAGCGCCGCCCCCACCTCGGCGTGTGTGATCTCGAGCTGCTGGAGCTCGAGCTGCTCGATGGGCAGGCTCTGTGCCTCCGATGCCTGCAGCAGCTGGGCATAGGCGGTGGGACCGGCCTGGCACAGCACCAGCTGCCCGATGTCCTGGAGGATGGCCGACGTCAGCGCGTCGTCGGCATGCGCCCCCGCCACCGTCCGCACGAGCTGCGCAGCGGCAAGACCACGGTGGCGAACGCGCTCGATGAGCACGGAGTCGATGCCCGACACCGACGAGAAGCACAGGCCTGCCAGGGCTACGGCGCGCAGCGCGTTCGTGCCCAGCAGCGCGGCTGCGTGCTTCAGCGACGACACCTCACGAGTGAGCATGAAGTACGGCGAGTTCGCGAGCCGCAGCGTGCTCACGGCCAGGGCCGGATCGGCCTCCAGGATGTCCACGATGTGCGACAGATCCTTGCTCTCGTCCTCCAGGGCCGCCAGCAGCTCCGAGGCCGAGCCCGGCATGCTCGGCAGCTGCACGTCGTGAGGCAGCACCGAGCGCAGCCGCGAGATGGGGATGCACCCGATGCCCCCCGTGCAGCGATCCAGCACCTGCTCGAGGCCAGGTCCGCTCAGGGGCTCCGCGACCACGTGATGCGCCGACTGCCCCGCATCCAGCGCCCTGCCGAGGTCGTCGTGCCCGAGCACCAAGATTCGCGGAACCGTGGCTCGCCTGGCGCGACAGGCCTTCAGCACGGCAGCGTCCAGACGCGGATCTCCCAGCGCACACACCACGGCCGCAAACTCGTCGGCACACAGCGCGCGCAGCGCCTCTCCGGAGGAGCGCGCCACCCGCACGTCATAGCCAGCGAGCTCCGTTATGGGCGTGTTCGATGGAGCGAGGACCGGCACCTCCTTGGTGACCAGCAGCAATCGCCGAGGGCTAGCACCGCCGGGCTCGCCCTCGCCCTGAGCGCGTTGAGCAACGTTCATGCTTCCTCCGAGATGGGGTTCTGTTCTTGGAATTCGTCTCGCTCGAGGGCACCTGGCCCCCCCATCGCCGCTGCTGGGAAGCGGCAGCGGAACTCGGTGCCCTGCCCAGGGGTGGAGGTGACCGTCACGACCCCTCCCAAGCTGGCCACCGCCTCCTGCAGTGCCGCCATGCCCGTGCCACGGCCCGACATCCGGGTGGTCTCGTCCTTGGAAGACAGACCGTTGGCGAACAGCAACTCCGCGTCGTCGAGCGTCTCGACCTGTAGGCCCATCGCAGCGGCGCGCTGCCGGAGCTTGTCCCAGTGGATGCCTCGGCCGTCGTCGGACACCACGATGTCGAACCAGTCGTCCACTCGCCGCGTGGTGAGGAGCAGCCGACCCGCCGCGGGCTTTCCGAGGCGCGTACGCTCACCGGGCAGCTCGATGCCGTGGTCCATCGCGTTGCGAAGCAGGTGCACGAAGGATGCCCACACGGGCGCCCAGGTGGCCCCCCGGGTGCGCAGTCCCGAGTCGTTCACCTCGATCTCCAGCCGCTTGCCGAGGGGGCCCGCCATCCGCTCCGCCTGACTGGCCATCCGCTCGAGCCGAATCCGCGTGGGCTCCATCGCCCAGGAGGAGATCCGCGCCACGAGATCCGCAGGTGGCGCTCCCGCACGGAGCTCGCGTACCAGCGCCCCCACGTCCTCCTCGTAGACGTGCAACGGCCGCCGCTCCTCCAGCAGGAAGGGCCGCATCCGCATCACGGTGCCGTCCCAAGCGTCCTCGAGCCGCAACAGATCGGTGGCTTCCAGCGCCTCGTCGTCCAGCAGGCGCGTCTCGAGCACGTGGCATCGCTCCGCGATGGCCGTCAGGCCCATCACGGCGCTGTTGCCCTTCAGGGTGTGCAGCACACGCTGCAGAGCAGCCCGCTCACTGGTCCGTCGGATGCTGCGCACCATGCGCCCCCCCTCGCGCACGAACTCCAGGAACCCCTCTCGATCCTCGGTCAGGCGCTCGAACAGCACCATGGCCTCCTTGCGCTCCGCCTCCAGCTTCGCCTGGGCCAGTGCTGCGGTGATGTCCTCGAACACCACCAGCACGCCCTCGTCGCCAACCTGCTGGTAGGTCAGCCCCAGGGACCGCCCCTCCGCGACAGCCCGCGCGGGCAGCTGCGCCAGCGCTGCTTCCGGAGGCATCAGCCCGTCGACCAGCTGCATCCACCCCACCTCGAGCCAGGCCGCCGCACTCGGGTCGTTGTGGCCCAGCCATGCCCACAAGGTGGCGCCCGGCTCGGGGGTCCCCAACCAGTCGTCCGCCTTCCGGGAGCGGTGATCGAGCACCACGCCGTCTGGATCCACCATGGCCAGACCGTGGGCCACGTTGTCGAGGATGCGACGCATCTGCCCGCTGGAGACGACGAGCTGCCTGCTCTTGAGGTCCAGGGCCGCCGTGCGGTCGCGCACCCGGCGATCCAGGGTCCGGTACAGGTCCACCAGGCCCGCCACCACCGCGAGCAGCAGCAGCGCGAGCAGCCCCGAGAAGAGCAAGACGCCCAGCCGCGCGCGACGTGCCAACCAAAGCGATCGCTCGTGGGCCAGCCGGTAGGTCGCCCACACCTGACCCAGCCCCTGATCGAGGCGACTGTCCACGATGGCGTCCAGCAAGGGGTCGGAGATCTCGTGCTGCTCGACCACCATGCGCGCGTGGCGGAGCAGCAGCGTCCACTCCTCGGCCGCATCCCCCGACAGCGCGCCGCCCTCCCGCTCCCCCAGGTCGACGGACCGGAGCAGCTCGGCCTTGTAGGAGGGGTCCGAGCTGTTGGCATCGTAGGTCAGCACCAGCCGCACGATGCCTTCTGCCCGAATCTGCGACGCGCTGGAGGCCTCGGACTGCTGTAGCGCTCGCAGCGACACGGGCAGATAGGACAGCGAGTTGCGCAGGATGGCGTTGCTGCTCTTGAAGCGATCCACCTGCAGTGACTGAGTGTGGGCCGCCTCCTTCAGCGCTGCGACCTGGCCCTCGAGCTCCGGTTCGTACGCCACCACGTCAGCTGTGAGGTGCTGCAGCTGCACCACCTCCTGCTCGAGCTCGGCCACGGCAGAGACCAGCGGATCGTAGCGCCGCAGCAGACCGAACCTCGACGCCAGCACGAGCTGCTTGAGCTGGTGGTGCAGGTACTGGGCTCGCTGCACGGACTGCAGCACCGCGTCGTGCTCGGCTCGCCCTCGATCCCGACCGAGCCACGCCGAGGTGGCGAGGCCAACCATGATGACGACGGACGCCACCACCACCAACCGTAGGGTGACGGACCTCACAGGTGGTGCGGCTCCACGCTGGGGAGCTCGCCCGTCAGGCTCCGAAGAAACGCCACGATGTAGGTCACGTCCTCGTCTGCCACCCGACGACCGAGCTGATAGCGGGCCATGACCCGCACGGCGTCGGGCAGCGTCGCGGCGCTACCGTCGTGGAAGTAGGGCGCGGTCAACGCCACATTGCGCAGCGGCGGAACGCGAAAGCGGTGCTTGTCCTCTGGGCGTCCCGTCACGGCGAACCGCCCCAGATCGGCGTCCGTCAGATCTCCCCGGTCTGCGAAGTAGTCACCCATCACCCCGAAGGTCTGGTACATGTTGCCGCCCACGTTGCGGCCCTGGTGACAGGAGATGCAGCCGTGCTCCTTGAACAGCTCGTAGCCGCGAAGGGCGTCGGCGGGCAGCGCCCCCTCGTCGCCGCGCAGCCAGCGGTCGAAGGGGCTGTCCACCGTCACCAGGGAGCGCTCGAAGGTGGCGATGGCCCGGCGCACGTTGGTCGCCGTCATCCCGTCGACGAAGACGGCGTCGAAGCGCCCCACGAGGGCCACGTCCTTCGACAGCTTGCCCAACACGTCGGGCCAGGTGGAGCCCAGCTCGTTCGTGGCCGTGAGCGGACCGTCGATCTGCTCCTCCAGGGTCTTGGCGCGTCCGTCCCAGAACTGCGCGATGTTCAACGCGCTGTTGAGCACCGTGGGCGCGTTGATCCCGCCGAGCTGACCACCGATCCCCACGGAGCGGGGCTTGCCGTCGTCGCCCCCCGCGGCGATCTCGTGGCACGACGCGCAGGAGAGGCTGTCGTCCGCCGACAGTCGACGGTCGTGGAACAGAAGGGCTCCCAGCTCCACCATCGCCGCGTCCAGCGCAGGGACCTCCAGGGGTTGGATGGGCTCCGCGCGGATGTCAGCCAGATCGGCTGTCGGCAAGCTGTCGCCGATGGCAACCGACTGCCCCGACGAGCACCCCAGTACTCCGATCACAGCGAGCCACGTCATCGATCGAGCTCCGGAGCGGCCATCACTGCCTCCGCCGCGCTCCTCGGATCGCTGCCCTCCCATGCGGAATTGTCGAGCCGCTTTCCACGTAGGTCCCGCAGCGATGTACGGGAGTGCTGGGGTTCGTCTTCGGCCTCCTCACGGCGGCGCTGTACAACTTCGTGGCGGGTCGACTGGGCGGCATCACCCTGGAGCTCACGGCAGAGGCCTGATGATCCTGGCGATGCAACCGTCGGGCATGGCACCATGCGCGACCCAAGGAGTCATCGCCATGTGGCTGTACCCCCTCTTGGTCACCTCCCCCGCCCAAGCTCAGAGCCTACTGGTGGTGGGGTCCATGGACACCCAGGCCGAGCGGGTCGCATTCGTCGACAACGTCGTAGGGCTGCAGGCATTCAGCACGGTGGAGGACTACGACGGCTCGCTGACCACCCCGAGCCTCGCCCAGCTCAAGGGCTACGACGGCGTCATCGTGGCCTCCACGGCGGCCTTCGCCGATCCCGTGCTCCTGGGCGACCGACTGGCCGACTACGTCGAGACCGGTGCGGGCGTGGTGGTGGTGGGGGGCGCCTTCGCCAACGGCACGGCCGTGGGGGGCCGCCTGGAGTCGCAGTACCTGCCTGCCACCATCAGCGTGGGCACACCGATCGATGCGATGGACGGGCTGCAGGCACCCGGGCACCAGTGGCTGACGGGCCTGCCCTTCGTGCCAGGCCACCCGAGCGTGTACGGCTTCAACCGGTTCTCGGGCGACTGGCGCATCACCAACACGGCCGCCCGATCCGGCGTGTCGGTGACCGCCGAGTGGGCCGACGGCGTGCCACTGGCCGTGGTGCGCGAGGGCACCAAGGCCGCAGGCCCCGTGGCCGCCCTCAACCTGCACACCGCTCGCTTCACCGGAGACGGCGCGCGCCTGGTGGTGCAGACGGCGCTGTGGGCCGTGGGGTACGAGCGCCAGAAGGGCACGCTGCTCAACGACACGGTGGAGCAGGACCTCAACTGCAACGGGGTGGACGCGCTGGCGGAGGGGCTGCTCGCCCTCGACACCCCTGTCTACGGCGAGTGGATCGACACCGATGGCGACAAGGTCGCCGACACCCGTGAGCAGGTGGGAGTGGTGGGCGATCGCGTCGATCCACTGACCTCCACCCCCAGCGTGCTGGCCGACGGCTACGTCGAGACCCTCGACCACGGCGGCACCTACTGGCTCGTGCTCGACGACGTGGACACGCCGATGCACAGCCGGCGTGCGGACGGCTTGGTGGGGCTGTCCCTCGGCGAGGTGGTGACCGATCCGGTGCGGAAGGCCGACCGCACCGTGGGGCTCGTGGAGATCGAGGACGAGAAGGGAATCGTGGCCCAGAGCATCACCCTGGACTGCGACAACTGCCCCCTGCACTTCAACCCCGACCAGTACGACCAGGACGCCGACGGAGTCGGTGATCTGTGCGACAACTGCCTGTTCCTCGACAACCCCGACCAGATCGAGGCAGCCGGCTGCACCGAGGAGGGCGGCCTCGACGGAATCGGAGACGCCTGCGACAACTGTCCCTGCAACCGCAACCCCCGGCAGCTCGACGGGGACGGGGACGGACTCGGCGACGTCTGCGACAACTGTCCGGGCACCGCAGACCCCACCGCCACCGACACCGACGTCTGCGTCACCACCGGGGTCGGCGACGGCGTGGGCGACGTGTGCGACAACTGCCCAGCGGACTGCAACCCCGAGCAGGAAGACGAAGACGAGGACGGCGTCGGCGACCTGTGCGACAACGCCCCCGACGTCTTCAACCCCGACCAGGCCGACCGCGACGGCGACGGTGTGGGCGACGTGGTGGACCTGTGCCCCGACGAGGCCAGTGTGGGTCTCGAAGACACCGACGACGACGAGGACGGGGTGCCCGACGGCTGCGACAACTGTGCGGAGGCCGCCAACGCGGATCAGGTCGACGGCGACGGCGACGGTGTCGGCGACACGTGCGACAACTGCGGAATCCTGGCCAACGAGGACCAGTCCGATCTCGACGACGACGGCGTGGGCGACGCCTGCGACCTGTGCGTGAACGTCACCGATCCCGAGCAGCTCGACACCGACGAAGACGGACTGGGGGACGCCTGCGACGACTGCGACGCCACCGTGGAGGACTGCGGACCCGACGAGCCTCCCCCGGTGGAGCCCGAGGGCGGCTGCGGCTGCGACGGCGCGGCCGCTCCCGCAGGCTGGGCCTGGCTGCTCGCAGCAGGGCTCCTCGCCAAGCGAAGGCGAGAGAGCACGAGCGCGTAAGATCTGGCGGTCTGCCCACATGGGCCAAGGTGACGCAATGCAAACGCTGACCCTGGGCGGACTCCATGAACGCGACCCACCTCCTCTCCTTCGCCCTGCTCGCGGCCTGTGCGAGCCCGTCCCTCGGCCTCCAGACCGAGCCCACCCCATCCGAGCCCACCTCGTCCCTCCCCTCCGCGCCCGACCCCACCGAGCCCGGTGAGCTGGCCGGCATCGACACGATGTGTGGCGATCGGATCTGCCAGGACACCGAAGACACGGACCTCTGCCCGTGGGACTGCGTGCCCTACGAGGTGGGCGAGCGGCCCGTTCCCGGCCAGGAGGGGCCTGCCTGCGAGCGGGTGACCACGGGCTTCGTGCCCCTGACCGACATCGGATCCGGCACCTACCTGGGTGTGGCCCAGGGTGGCCTGTACCCAGGCGGCGCCAACACGCGGCCGGCCACACACACCGCCGCAGGCGTGGCCATCGCCGAGGCCATCGAGCCCATCGACGGCACGGTCTGCATGATGAGCGTGGGCATGTCCAACACCGGACAGAAGTGGAGCACCTTCGCTGGCGAGGTGGCGCCCAGCATCGAGGGTCTGAATCCCGACCTCGTGCTCGCCAACGGAGCCGTGGGCAGCCACCCCGTCGACACCACCGCCGATCCCGACCACACCGTGTGGGATCGCATGGAGCGCCAGCTCGAGGCGGACGGCTGCAGCCTCGACACCGTGCAAATCGCGTGGGTGCTGCACGCCGAGCGCGGTCCCAGCGGAGACTTCGAGTCGGCCGCCGAGGTGTTCGAGTCCGACCTGCGGGCCACGCTGATCAACCTGCGCGACCGCGTGCCCCACCTGAAGCTGATCTACCTGTCGAGCCGTGCCTACGCCGGCTACGGCACCCGCAACAACAACCCCGAGCCCTACGCCCACCAGACGGCCTTCGTGGTGAAGTGGCTGATCGAGGACCAGATCACCGGGTCGGATCCCGAGCTGTCGCTCGACGCAGACTTTCCGTGGCTGTCCTGGGGCCCCTACCTTTGGTCCGACGGCTTGGGACCCGACGGGGTCGCCGGTGGCATTGCTGGTCGCCAGGAGCCCGCGGACGGCCTCGAGTACGCCTGCGACGACTTCAGCACCAACGACGGCATCCACCCCGGACCGGGCGTGCGCAGCAAGGTGGGCTCGATGCTCGAGGCGTTCTTCAGTCAGGACGAGACCGCCACGCCCTGGTTCTTGGAGTAGCGACAGCGCCACTGGTCGGGATCCCGTCTTCTCAACTCCACCGGCCCGACACTGTGATGACACATCTCCGTCGCCCGCGCGTGTCAGGCGGATGTGCACGAAACGGTCGAGCCCCATCGATGACGAAGCCGCACCCCTCGATCACCGAGGAGAGCGCAGCGTCTGGCCAGGATGACACGTGCCGGCGCAGAGGCTCGAGTCGACCCGAGCCTCCCGACGGCACACCGAGCAACGACGTCCTCACAGTCCCGACACAGTTGGCACCGTGATGTCGCCAGCGTTTCTTGGAACGACCCGGCGGTGACACGCGCAAGGCCTACTTTGGCCCTCCTCAGAGACTTGAGGCAACAGGCTGGAGGAGCCATGACGCGTCATCTCACGATTCTCTCCGCGCTCGCCATCATCGGCTGCACGGGAGACACCGACACCGACAAGACGGACACCGACACCACCGAAGACACCGGCAACGTCACCGAAGACATCATCTGCGAAGGCGGCGTCTGCATCGTCAGCGGCACCATCCTCGAGGACACCACCTTCACCGCCGACCAGCAGTGGCTGCTGCGCGGCGGCGTGTTCGTGGGCGACGACGACAACGAGACCGTGCTCACCATCGAGCCCGGCACCACCATCTTCGGCGAGAGCGCGACCGACGGCATGCTGGTCATCCGCCGCAACTCGAAGATCATGGCCGAGGGCACCTCCGATGCGCCCATCGTGTTCACCTCCTCGCAGAACGACGGCTCCCGCGCCGCCGGCGACTGGGGCGGGCTCATCATCAACGGCAACGCGCCCCTCAACAACGGCGACGAGGCCTTCGGTGAGGGCGGCACCGGCTTCTACGGTGGCACCGACTCCGCCGACGACAGCGGCGTGATCAACTACGTGCGCGTGGAGTTCGCGGGCACCCTGCTCTCCCCCGACAACGAGCTGAACGGCATCGCCTTCCAGGGCGTCGGATCGGGCACCGAGGTGGACTACATCCAGGTGCACCGCAACGACGACGACGGCGTCGAGTTCTACGGCGGCAGCGTCAGCGCCAACCACATCGTGGTCAGCCAGGTCGGCGACGATCTGCTCGACTGGACGGACGGCTGGAACGGAAGCTCGCAGTGGGTCGTGCTCCAGGGCAAGGACGACGCGGGCGACCAGGGCATCGAGGCCGACAACAACGGCGACAACAACGGCGCCACCCCGCGCTCGAACCCCACGCTGGCCAACCTGACCATCGTGGGCTCGCCCGACAACGGCGACTCCGACATCGGCATCCTGCTCCGCGAGGGCACCGCCGCCACCATCTGGAACGCGCTGGTGCTCGGCTTCAACGATGCCTGCCTCGACATCGACGACCTCGCCACCTGGGACGAGGGCATCGCCGGCAACATCGACCTGCAGAACATCAAGCTCGACTGCGTCACCAACTTCAAGGTCGACGATCAGGACTTCGACGACGACAAGGTCAACGACGCCGATCCGGCGGACCTCGAGAAGTGGTTCCTGGCGGGCACCGGCAACGAGACCGGCACCATCACGATGAACGGCGACGCCTTCGATCAGGGCGCTCCCGACTTCACCTCCTCGGAGACGGGCGGCGTGCAGCCTCCGGGCCTCGAGGATCCGAGCGGCATCCGCGGTGGCGTGGGCGCCGACGACTGGACCGCTGGCTGGACCGCCTACCCCGACAACTAGGCTGAACCAACGGGTTCGACGAAGCGCCAGGGTCCAATGAGGCCCTGGCGTTTCCCCAATTTACGGAGGTCGCGATGACGGCGTGGGTAGCTCTGGGGTTGCTGGGCACAACGGTGGCCCACAGCCAGGAGGACGGTCGAGCGGAGCGGCTCTCCGAGCTGCGAAGCGAGGTCGAGGCACTTCAGCACGAAGTGACCATGAACAAGGGCGACATGCGCACCCGGCTGCAGGCCCTGGAGGCGGCACGCACCGACCTCGAGCTGAAGATCCGGCAGGAGGAGCTGCGGCTGCAGCAGCTCGCCATCGAGATCGACAAGGAGCGCGCGGTCGCCTCCGACGAGGGCGCTGCCACCGACGTGCTGATCCCCTCCATCGAGGCGGGGGCCGTGGCCATCAAGCCCGTCATCGAGGGCGGCATCCCCTTCCGCGTCTCCGAGCGGCTGGCCGCCGTGGACGAGATCATGAACGCGCTGACGGCCGGCACCCTGCCTGCCCACAAGGCCGCGAACCGCCTCTGGACGCTGTACGAGGACGAGATCCGGCTGGGCCGCGAGAACGCCATGGACCGACAGACCATCCTGCTGGATGGCCAAGAGGTCCTCGTGGACGTGGCCAAGGTCGGCATGGTGTCGCTGTTCTTCCGAGCCCCCGACGGCGGTACCGGCTGGGCCGAGCGCAGCAGCGGAGGCTGGGCCTGGGTGCGCGCCACGGACCGTGCCGACGACCGGCGCATCCTGGAGGTCTTCGATGCCCTCGAGAAGCAGATCCGCGTGGGCTGGTTCGAGGTCCCCAACGTCTTGCCGGAGCTTCAGTAGATGATTGCCTTGCTCATCGCGATGGCGGCCACACCGGCCAGCGCCCAACAATCCGAGCTCGAGGTGGCCTACCAGCGGGAGTTCGCCTACCTACAGGCCGAGAAGAGCACGCTGCAGAGCCGCCTCACCCAGCTCGACTCCGAGACCCGGAGCCGCGTGGTGTCCACGGAAGGCGAGATCAGCAAGCTGCAAGCCCAGCTGCTGGCGATCCAGGCCCGCGTGGCCGAGCAGGAGGAGCTGCTGTCCGCTGCCGTCCGCGATGCAGACGGGGTGCACGAGGCGCAGGAGCTGGTGGACGCCACCCTGTTCCAGGCAGGCTCCTCGCTGGACATGGAGCTTGCAGAGGCCGTGGACACCACCCAGCAGGCCGCGGTGCTGAAGCAGGCCTACGAGGCCGGTGCCGCCTACATCGCCGCTGGAGGCGTGGTGACCAAGGCTCCGGGCACCTACTTCCTCACCGACGGCTCGAAGGTGCAGGGCGAGATCGTGCGCGTCGGGCGGGTGGCCGCCTACGGCGTGGGCGAGAAGTCCGGCGCGCTGATTCCCGTGGGCGAGGGCAACCTGCAGCTGCGCAACGGCGAGGCGGCCCACATCGCCACCGGCATCGCCGAGGGCGGGCGTCCGAACCCCGTGGGTCTGTTCGTCTTCGAGGACACCACCAAGCGCGTGGAGGAGACCCCCCCGAAGACGCTCGCCTCCACCATCGAGGCAGGCGGCATCGTGGGGGTGGTGATCGTGCTGCTGGGGCTGGCGGGCGTGGTGCTCGCAGGCTTCCGCGCGGTGGGGCTGTACCTGGCAGGCCGAGGCGGGCCGGCCGTCGGCCACGTGCTGGAGCTACTCGATCGAGGCGCCTGGGGCGAGGCTGTGTCCGTGGCCTCGTCCGCGCCGGGTGCGGCGCCGCAGGTGATGGCCGCGATGCTACCCCTCGGGCCCAAGGACACCAAGCGCCTCGAGGACCGCGCGTCGGAGGCGATCCTGCTGCAGACTCCCCCCATCGAGCGCTTCGGCACCGCCATCATCGTGATCGCCGCGGTGGCACCGCTGCTGGGGCTGCTGGGCACCGTCACCGGCATGATCGGCACCTTCGAGATCATCACCGAGTTCGGCACGGGCGATCCGCGCATGCTCTCGGGCGGGATCTCAGAGGCGCTGGTGACCACGCAGCTCGGTCTCGTCGTGGCCATCCCCATGCTGCTCGTGGGCAACCTGTTGAACCAGCGCGCCGAGGGCCTGCTGTCGGGACTCGAGACCGCCGCCCTGGCGGTGATCAACCGAGCCGATCCGCCCGTCGACACCGGCGAGGAACCCACCCACGTGGGTGCTCCCGCCGCACCCCTGCAGGCCCCCACCCATGGCTGACGCGCTGTCGCCCGTCCGCGAGCTCATGACCCAAGGCGGGTTCGTGATGTGGTGGCTGGTACCCAGTGCGTTCCTGCTCTGGTACGCCGTGGGCGACCGCATGGTGTCGCTCCGCCGCGGCGACACCCGCCCCCTGGGTCAGCTGGTGGACGCCTTTCTCCAAGGCCAGGGGCACGAGCGCGGCGTGATCGGCGAAGCCCTCACCCGCACGCTGGCGCTCCCACCGTCCCACCGCACGCCCGGCCGCATCACCGAGGCGCTGTCGGACCTGTACATCCAGGTGGGGCGCTACCGCGGCCTGATCCAGAGCATCGCCGCCACGGCACCCCTCGTGGGGCTGCTGGGCACGGTGACGGGCATGATCAGCACCTTCGACGCGCTCACCACCAGCACCCTGTTCGCCCGAGCGGCGGGCAGCGGTGTGGCGGGCGGGATCAGCGTGGCGCTGGTGTCCACCCAGATGGGTCTGTCGGTGGCCATCCCCGGCCTGTTGGTGGGCCGGCTGCTGGAGCAGCGTCAGACCCGACTCGAAGACGAGCTGGATCGCCTCGGCGATCTGCTGCGAGAGCGCTCCCTGCCCGGAGTCTCCCCTCCCGCGTGACGCCACCGTGACAGTCTCGCTGCACTGCCGCGACAAGCATGGACACGAGGCGATCGGCGGGCTCCTATGCCATCCTCATCGGAGTCGACATGGCGCTCAAGCGACGCCGGCGCGAACAGAAGGGCGACATCGACATCTCCCCTCTGATCGATGTCGTCTTCATCCTGCTCATCTTCTTCATGGTGAGCACCACGTTCATCAAGGACGCTCAGATCGCCATCGATCGCCCCAGCGCCAAGAGCGGGGCGAAGACCAACGCAGAGTCGCTGCGGGTCTACCTCGATCGGGAGGGGGGCGTTCACATCGACGACGCCCCGGTGAAGCCCTGGATGGTGCAGTCGCGCGTGCGCGACTTCCTCCGGGACGGATCGGGCGCCGGCGTGCTGGTGATCGCCGATCGCAACGTGGAAGCCCAGAAGCTCATCGAGGTGGTGGACCAGTGCCGACTGGCCGGTGCCACCGACGTGGGCGTCGTGACGGACCGGGAGGCCTAGGTGGCATCGAGCCTGCAGATTGCGTCTGGACTGTTTTCGAGCCTGGTGGGCACCTCGATGGTGCTGGGCCTGGTGGTCTCCATGAACGCCGTGGACCGGTCGCTCAAGGAGCCCCCCGCCAAGCGCGGGGTGGACTTCGACGTGCCCGAGAAGCGCAAGCAGCCGCCCAACAAGAAGGTGCGCCCGAAGCCGAAGCCGCGCACGCCGAAGACACCGCCTCCCCCCACGCCCATGCTGTCGTCCGCCGTGGGTGGCGTCGACGTCGGCCTGTGGGCAGGCTCCGCCATCGACCTGTCGGACGGCGCCGGTGCCCTGCTGGGCGACGCCAGCAACGTGGTGATGTCGGCCGACTCGGTGGACAGCCTGCCCAGCCCCACCCACCGTGACGGCGTGCAGTATCCGCCCCAGGCCCGCTCCAAGGGCATCACCGGCTACGTCACGATGTCGCTGTCGTTCGATGGGCGCGGCACACTGACCGACGCGCGCACCGTGAAGGTGGAGCCGCCCGGCTACGGCCCCTTCGAAGACGCCGCCATGCGATCCATCAAGATGTGGCGCTTCTCGCCGGCCACCTACCAGGGGCAGGCGGTTCCCGTGACCGGTGTGGAGTTCACCCTCAGGTTCGAGCTGGAACGCTGATGCGACGCGCATGGCCGTTCCTGGGCGTGCCCGTCTTGATGTGTATGGCGGCCGTGGCCCTGGGGGGCCCGCGCAAGCAGGAGGGCCCCGAGCTCGACCGCGTGGCCATCGCCGCTCGCCTCGTGACGGACGGTCACTGGGATCGCGCCGCTGCCGTGCTCGAAGAGGTGGACGCCCCGCCCAAGGGCGACGAGATGCGGTTCCACAGCCTGACGGGCCTCGTGGCGCTGAACCTGTCGCAGTACCAGACGGCGCTGGACGCCTTCGACGCCGCCCTCGAGGAAGGAGCGGAGCCGCTGGTGCACGTCTACCGGGCTCAGGCCCACATGGGGCTCGAGGCCTACCGCGACGCCATCACGGCCCTCGACCAAGCCGGAGAGGCAGGCCAGGGGCTCGCAGGCTCCTGGCAGCTGCGCAGCCGGGCCCACCGCAGCCTCGGCGAGCACGACGACGGCTACGATGCCCTGATCGACGGGCGCGAGCGGTTCCCGGAGCACCCGGGCCTCATCGAGGACCAGCTCGCGCTGCTGATCGAGCTCGGGCTCACCCGTGAGGTGCTCGATCTGGGCGCCGAGCTGCTCCCTCAGATCGACGCCAGCGCCACCACCTGGGTGGCCATCGGCGACCGGATCCGCCGCGCCGGTGCCCTTCAGGAGGCGCTCGTGTGGCTCGAGGACACGCGCCTGCGCTTCCCCGAGTCGGTGGACGCCAAGGTCGCCCTCGCCAGCGCCTGCCTCGAAGCGGATCTGCCCCTTTGCTGTGGGGAGATGCTGCAGGAGGCCTCCGTCAGCGACAACCGCTACGCCTCGGAGGCCGCCGAGTGCTTTCGCCGGGCGGGGCACATCGATCGCGCCCTGTACCTCAACGGCACCGTGGTGGACGACGTGGTGAAGGTGCGCCAGCGCCTGGGGCTCATGCTCGAGAATCAGAACTTCACCCAGGCCGCAGCACTGCACGCTCGCCTGTCGCGCCTGGGCGTGCTGCGCGACGAGGAGCAGGTCGCCTACGCGCTCGCGTACGCCCACTTCCAGAACGGCGCCTACACGCGAGCCGAGGAGCTTCTCCGCGGCCTGCGCGATCCGAACCTCTTCCGCCAGGCCACCGCCCTGCGCGAGGCCATGGCCCAGGAACGCAACACGCCATGACACCCCTGCTGCTGGCAGCGCTCGTCTCGAACTCGCCCCCCGCGGTCGCCGCCGAGGCGCAGGGGGTGCTGTCGGGAATCGCCTTCGAGAAGGGCACCGGAGCCCCCATCGCCGGCGCACGCATCACCGTGGGCGACCAGGTGGCCGTCTCCGATGCAGGCGGCGCCTTTGCGCTGGAGCTGCCCCACGGCACCTACGACGTGCGGTTGACCGCCCCCACCTACACCTCCGGCCAGCTGCTGCAGGTCGCCGTGGGTGCCGGCGAGGTCACCGAGATCCTGGTCACGTTCTCCCGCGCGGCGGTGCCCACCGCCCTGATCCAAGCCCCCGATCTCGAGCAGATCGTGATCGACGCTCCGACGGGCGCCCCGGGCACCCTGACGGCGCGGGTGGTGGACGTGGACGGCAAGCCCGTGCCCAGTGCCCGGGTGTACGTGCGCGGCCAAGACGCCACCGCCACCACCGATGCCGATGGCCGCTTCACCCTGGAGCTGCCCAGCGGCACCCACGACCTGTCGGTGCTGCGCAACGGCTACGCCACCACGACCCTCGATGGCGTCGAGGTGCCCGAGGGCGACACCACCTCCATCGACGTCACACTGCAGCCCGCCAAGCTCGCGCTCGACAGCTTCACCATCTCGGCCCCCTACATCGAGGGCAGTGTGGCGAGCCTGCTCGACGAGCGCCGCGAGTCCGCGAGCGTCGCCGACGTGCTCGGGGCCGAGGAGATGTCGCGCTCGGGAGACGGCGACGCCGCCGCAGCGCTACGGCGCGTGGTGGGACTCACCGTGGTGGGAGGCAAGTACGTCTTCGTGCGCGGCATGGGCGACCGCTACAGCTCCAGCCTCTTCAACGGCAGCATGCTCCCCTCTCCGGAGCCCGAGCTGCGCGTCGTTCCCCTGGACCTGTTCCCCTCGTCCATCCTCGAGAGCGTGGTGATCCAGAAGACCTGGTCCCCCGACATGCCCGGAGAGTTCGGCGGTGGGGTCGTTCAGCTACGCACCATCCGTCCTCCCAAGGAGTTCGTGATGGGCCTGTCGGTGTCGGGCGCGTACCGCCACGGCACCACCTTCACCGACGGACTCGGCTACCAGGGAGGTGCCACGGACTGGCTCGGCATGTCCGGCAGCTCCCGCGACCTGCCACCCATCGTGGCCGAGGCCTCCAACGACGAGGCATTGGCCCTGGGCGACCGCTTCAGCGATCGTGGCTACTCCGCCGAGGAGCTGCAGGCCTTCGGCCGGGCCATGCCCAACGTCTGGAACACCCGCCGCGAGCAGCTCCCGCCCAACTTCGGCGCGGGGATGTCGCTGGGTCACGGTGGGCAGATCGGCAACGTGAACGTCGGCCTCGTCGGCGCTCTGACCTACGGCAACTCCTGGCAGGCCCTGCAGTTCCAGCGCACCTACCTGGCCGTCGGTCAAGAGGGCGCCCTCGAGGTGCAGAACCGCTACCGCTTCGATCAAGCCGTCAACGAGATCACCCTCGGCGGGTTCTGGACCGGTGGCGTGGAGTCGCTGTCGGGCGACCAGGTCGTGCGCTACGTGGGCATGATCAACCGCTCGTCCGACGACATGACCCGCGAATACCAGGGCTTCAACGCCGACGTCGGCGAGGACATCCGCATCACCCGCCTGCGCTGGGTGGAGCGGCAGATCCTCTACCACCAGCTGCTCGGCACCCACGACTTCGGTGGAGTGAAGCTGGACTGGCGCGGGGCGGTCGCAGGCGCGGGGCGGCGAGAGCCCGATCGACGCGAGTACCGCTTCGACAACGAGGACGGCACCGACATCTGGCGCCTGTCCGACCGTCCCGAGGGCAACCAGCGCTTCTTCTCCGACAGCCGGGAGCAGTTCCGGGAGATCGGCGTCGACGCCACCTTCCGCCTCAACCCAGACGCCGAGGAGGAGTCCCCTCGGATCGGGGCCGGTGGCATGCTCATGACCCGGAGCCGGGAGGTGGACACCCGCCGCTTCAAGTTCTTCGACGTGGGTGACACCGCGCGCGATCCCGACGTGATCACGCGGGACATGGAGACCATCTTCCAGCCCGAGAACATCAGCCCCGACGGGTTCCAGCTCGAGGAGTTCACCCGCGCCACCGACAACTACACCGCCAGCCAGACCATCCAAGCCGCCTACGGCCTGATCGACGTTCCCGTGACGTACTGGCTGCGGGTGATGGCAGGGGCCCGGCTGGAGCGCAGCGAGCAGCGCGTGAGCACCTTCGAGCTGTTCAACCCCGACGCCGTGCCCGTCGACGCCGAGCTGCAGACCACCGATCTGCTGCCAGGCGGAGCGCTCACCCTCGTCCCCATGAAGAACGTGCAGCTCCGCCTGGGCGCCGCCCGTACCGTGAGCCGGCCCGAGTTCCGCGAGATGTCCGAGGCCACGTTCAACGACGTGACCGGCGGACGGCAGACCTTCGGCAACCCGAACCTCCGCAGGGCGCGTCTCGATCACTACGATGCCCGCCTCGAATGGTTCCCCAGCGCCGGAGAGGTGGCCTCCATCAGCGCCTTCTACAAGCGCCTGACGGATCCGGTGGAGACGGTGGTGGTGGCCAGCGCTCAGTTCTCCGTCACCTGGCAGAACGCCCTGGCCGCCGACAACATCGGGGTGGAGTTCGAGTTCCGCAAGGCGCTGCCCGCCAACTTCTACACCGCCGGCAACCTCGCCCTCATCCGCTCCGAGATCCGGCTGGGGGAGCTAGGTCCGGGCCAGGTGCAGACGTCGTCGGAGCGAGCGCTGCAGGGCCAGAGTCCCTACGCACTGAACCTGCAGCTGGGCTGGGATCACCCCGACAACAAGGATCAGTTCACGCTGCTCTACAACGTGATCGGCCGCCGCATCACCGAGGTGGGTGCCCAGGGCTCCCCCGACACCTTCGAGCTGCCGGTCAACCTGGTCGACGTGGTCGCGAAGAAGTCACTCGGTGAGCAGCTCACGCTGACGCTGAAGGCGGGCAACGTGCTCAATCCAGCGGCCGTGAACCTCCAGGGCGACGAGGTGATCGACGAGATCCAGCGCGGCTGGTCCGCCGGCATCGGTCTGAAGTGGTCCCCGTGAGTGTTCCCCGTTTGTCTCCGATGAGGGAAGGATGTCACCTCCCCACGCGTTAAGTGCGCCGGCCTAGGCCGGGACCGATCCGGTCGAAGGGAGGATGTACATGTTCCGCAATGTTCTGATCGCCGCCGCGTTCACCGCGGCGATGGGCTGTGGCGCGAAGACCGCACCTGTGGCGCTGTCGATGGTGGCCAAGGAAGCCCCCAGCGGCGACGTGAAGATCGAGCCAGTGTCCCTGATGCTCAACCACGAGAAGGACGGCTGGGTCTCCGTCGACGTGAGCGGCTCGCCCGCCATGCTCGAGCAGGGTGCCGCCGTGGCGTTGGCGTCCGCGGACGTGCCCACGGGCAAGTACATGGGCGCGAAGATGACCTACAAGGTCCACAGCATGCCGGCCCCCGCGCCGGAGCCCGAGCCCGAGCCCGCTGCCGAAGAGGGCGCCGTGGAGAAGAAGTCCATGATGCGCTCCGAGGGCGGCGACGAGGAGGCCGCTCCGGCCGCCGAAGAGGGCGCCATGGAGAAGAAGGCCATGAAGCGCGGCCCGCCCGAGCCCGTGGTCACCGAGGAGACCGCCGAGTTCGGCAAGGAGTTCTGCGTCGACAAGAAGACGGAGAACGTCACGCTGCGCGTGATGCCGGGCAGCGACAACACGCTGGCCCTCAAGGTGCGCGCCGGCGAGTGCTAGCCGAGGCCGGATAGCTGCTGGGGCCCTGCACAGATCCTGTGCAGGGCCCCACTACGTTGGGGACATGCCGACAGTCCTGATGTTCGCCGTCGTGGCCCACGGAGTCGATTTCGACACCCTCGTGTCCGATCCTGCCGTCACCCTCCTCGAGGACCGGAACACCCCAGCCGGGTTCCGCATGATCGCCCTGTCCCACGCAGCAGAGGCCTGCGTCGGCCGCACACGCATGGGGGAGATGACCCTGGTGGAGGGGCAGCACTGCGTGGCTCGGATGGCCGAGGCCGCGCTGCATCCGCGCATGTCGAAGCTGCCCGACATCGCCACGGCTTCCGACGCCGCTCTGCAGCACCATGGTCTCGCCCTGTCGCACCTGGGCATCGTGCTCGGCGCCCGGGACGCCGCCTCGCCGTACCTGTGCGACCTGGCGCTCCATCGACGGGTGGTGGACCAGCTCGTCGCGCAGTCCCTGGCGCATCCCTCGGGCGTCGCCCGATCGTTCCCCACGAGCCACGCTCGCTGGCCCACGGACCAGGCCGCCACGCTACACGCCATCCACCTGTTCGACCGCGCCCACGGCACGCAGCGGTCCCGGGAGCCCCTGGAGCGGTTCCTGGTCACCGCCCTACCCGCCGACGGATCGCTGCCCCCCACCGAGATCACGGGCAGCGTGGCCGATGCCGCGATCCCGCGGGGAAGCTCCCTGTCGTTCCTGGTGCGCTACCTGGCGCCGCTGGCACCCCGCGCCGCGCAGACGCTGTGGCAGCGAGGGCTGCCGCAGTTCCTGGCACAGGTCGGTCCGATGGCGGGCATGCGGGAGTGGCCCGCGGGCGTCGATGGACCGGCCGACATCGACTCGGGCCCCATCGTCATGGGTATCGGTGCCTCGGCCACGGCCTTCGGCGAGGCCGCAGCGCGAGCCGTGGCAGACCACGAGACCGCGGCGCAGCTGGAGCGCACCTCGGAGCTGGTGCAGGGCATGGCGAGCGCCGATCCGGCGCTGGCCAAGGCAGCGAACAGCGCGCTGGCCGCCGCCATCTCTGCCCAGAAGGCCCTCCCCGCGAGCGCCAACGCGGCCCGTGACCCCGCCCAGGCTCACGGCGGAGGCTGGCCCCCGGGCCAGTCCTCCTGGTAGGCCGCCCAGACCGTCTCGGGATCCTCTCCCTCCGCCACGGCCGACACCGCGAGCTGGTAGGCCGCCCACGCGCCCATCGTCTCCAGCTCCGCGCGCTGCTCGCGTCCCTGCGCCACCCCCAGATCGAGCCACTCCGCCACACGCTCCGCGATGGTCTCGTGGTCCTCCGCCGCCATCAACGCGTCCACCGCCAGCCGCGCCCCGAAGGCCGCCTCGGCGGAGTCCGGATCTGCGCGCACCACCGCGTCGAAGCGCTCCACGGAGCTCGACGGATCCGACTGGAAGACCTGGTAGGCCGCACGATATCGAAACGCGAAGCCCTGGCGCGTGTCGCCGTAGCGGTCCACGTAGGCGTCCGCCGCCTGCACCATGCGCTCCCCCCAGACCGGGTCCCCCTCGGAAGCCTCCACCATCTTCTCGGCCGCGTACACCGCGGACTGCGCGCAGAACTCCGCCTGCGCCGAGTCGGGGTGGTCCTCCGCCACCGCTCGATACTGCTCGAAGGCCTCGTCGAAGCGCTCGCGCTTGTACAGCAGCTCGCCGTAGGCGTACCGCACGGGCCCTTCCTGCTCGGGCTCCAGCGCGTCCGACAGGTACAGCTCGTACGCCACCCCCGCCCGATCCAGGATGGCGGGGTCTTCCTCTGCCTTCCCTCGGGCGTGGGCATCCACCGCAGCGCGGCGAAGCGCCCGCGACAGCTCGGTGCCCAGCGCGTCGTCGCCGAATCGGTCGTGCCAGGGCGTGCCCGGCCCGTAGCGCTCCGCCAGCTCCATCGTGGCGGCGAAGGCGCCTGCCTCGTCCTGCTGCTGGCGCAGGGCCTCGATGAGCCCCAGCTGCTGCGCCGCTGCAGCGGGACCCGTCGGCCGCTGGGCGAGCAGCAGCCGGTAGAGCAGCTCCGCATCCCGGGCGTGTCCCTCCTGCAGCCACCGTGCAGCGCGGTCGCTCGGATTGACCGTCGCTGCCTCGGCCCGCACCGGATCGAGCTGTGCCGCGGATGGATCCACCGCCCAGCTCACCTCCGGATCCTGCGGCGTCCACCCGCGCACCATCAACCCCGCAGCAGCCGCCGCCAGGGCCACCCCCACCGCGATGGGCCAACGGCGCCGACGTCTCGGGAGCCGACGCTGTGCACGACGCGTCACGTCCTCCACCACCGCGTCCTGAACCGCCAACCCCTCGTCGAGGAGCGCCTCCATCGCCTTCACCAGCGGGCCCTCCTGACGCTGCCCGCTCAACCAGACATCCAGGTCATCGTCGTGCACGTGCCCTCCGCCGCGGGCCCTCGCCCTCGCCACAAGAGAAGAAGTCGCGGGGCTGCAGCCCCCACTCGTCGGCCAGCCGCCGAACCGTGGCCGCGAGCCGTCGCTTGCCGTTGTTGAACTCCGCCACCGTGATGCCGAGGGTTTCCGCCGCACGCTCGGCCGTCATCTGCCCCTGGGGAAGGTGCTTCTGCAGCGCCCAGGCCGCGAACAGACGCCGCTCGTCAGCGTCGAGTGCGTCCAGCAGTCGCTGCTGGTTGTGCGCCACCTCCTCCAGCCGCACCGTGGGAGCCACCGCCGTGGGCTCGGTGAACAGCGGCACCGCGCGCCGGCAGCACTCGCGCCACCACTGGGCGATCTGCGACTGCGCCACCCTCCGATAGAACGCATCGAAGCCGCCGCGCGCCGGATCGAAGCGCGACGCCGCGCGCTCGTAGGCCTGGACCGCGATGTCCTCGGCATCGGCGGGCGGCACGCCTCGTTTCAGCGCAGCACGCACCACCCATCGCAGCGCGCCCCGCGACACAAGTTGCTCCATCGCAGCTCCTCGGTCGGTGAGACACCCTTCCTACGCAAGGGCCGCGCAGTTTTGCGATCAGCGCGGCAGGCCCCCCGGCAGGATCAAGGTGAAGGCCAGCGCCGGCGTGCTGTCGGGGTTGTGGTAGCCGTGGGTCGCGTCGCCCCGGTAGTGCACCACCTCACCCGCTCGCAGCGTCCACCGCTCGTCGGGCGTGGTGAGCTGGATCCGCCCTCGCTCCACCGCCAGGTACTCCCAGGAGCCCGGCGGATGCGGCGCTCCCGACAGCCGCGCCCCGGGCGCGAAGGCCATCCGCTCCAGCGTGACTCCGGGGATCGCCTGGGGAATGAGCTGCCTCAGCTCCACGCCACGCTCCTTGCGCGTCGGCAGCTCCTCGGCTGTGTACAGCCGTCCCAGCGACGGCGGCGCCGCCAGCAGCTCCTCCAGCGTCACCCGCAGGGCATGGGCCAGCCTCGCCAGCACCGACAGCGTGGGGTTGGGCGATCCGGACTCCAGCTTGGCGATGGTGGGACGGGGCACGCCCGACATCTCCGACAGCCGCGCCTGGGTGAAGCCCCGCAGCGAGCGAAGCCGCCTCACGTTGCGCGACAGGTTGGCAGACAGCTGCTCCAGATCCATGGGGCATCCAAATGTGACGGCAGGAACATCTTGGATACCTCACGCACCACAGCATGCGAAAGCCTCGCCAGACAACGGAGGCATCGATGGTCTGGGTGAACGACGACTGCATCTGCTGCTCCGCCTGCGTGGCCCACGCACCGGAGCACTTCGATCTGGACGACGAGGGACGAGCGGAGGTGGTGGCCCAACCCACCACGCACCCACAGTGGGTCCTCTGTCAGCAAGCAGCAGATCTCTGCCCGGTCGAGGCGATTCGCCTGGCGAAGCCCGAGCCTCTCACTCAGCCCGTGACCGAGCGCGCGTGAC
Organism: Myxococcales bacterium; assembly: GCA_019634415.1. Taxonomy (GTDB): domain Bacteria; phylum Myxococcota_A; class UBA796; order UBA796; genus DRPG01. The sequence goes on along the minus strand of JAHQVJ010000209.1, from coordinate 3,237 downwards.
CCACCGCGTCGAGCTGGGCGATGGCCTGCTCGGCGCGGTCTCGCTCGTCTGGGCTCAAGGGGGTCACCGCAGCAGCGCGGCGACCGAGCTCGGCTCGCAGGTAGCGCAGGTGCGCAGGCCGACCATCGAGCACCTTGTGGAACGCGCCGTCGGTGCGCTCCACCCACAGGTGCCGGTCGTGACCGGCCAGATGCAGCCGGCGAACCTCCTCCCACGGCACGTCCACGTCCAGCGTGCTTCCCCACAGGCCCCACACGCGGATGCGGAGGCGATGCAGGCTGGCCTGCACGCTGGCCTTCGGCGTGAGCGCCCAGCGCACCCCTGCGTAGAGCAGCATCGAGGTGATCATCAGCGGGGCGAGGTACGCCAGGCTCCCGGACTGGGCGAGCACCAGCCACGCGGCAGCGAAGAGCCACATGGCGTGGATCCGAGGCAGCACACTGGCCTGCTCGAGCTGCCAGCTGGTCTGGTGCAGCTCGTCCTGCACCCGCCTCGGCTCCAGGAGCCGAGGGGGACGACGACGATGGCGGTGCATTCGCGCGAGGCGACGGCGGTGGGACATGCTCCCCCCATGCTGCCATTCGGGTGATTCGTCACCTGCCTGTCCGGGGGGTAGGAGGCCGAGAACGGAGGTCGAAATGTCGGATGCCAAGGTGTGCGTGGTGGTGGGCGTGGGGCCGGGGCTGGGCGAGGCGCTGGCGCGGACCTTTGCGCGCGAGGGATGGCGGGTGGCGGTGATGGCGCGCTCGGTCGACAAGGTGCGCGCCTTGGCCGACGACATCGGGGGACTGGCCGTGCCCTGCGACGCCACCGACAACGACGCCATCCGCCAAGCCTTCGCCACGGTGCGCGAGCAGCTGGGTCCCGTGCACACGCTGCTGTGGAACGTGGGCTCTGGGGTCTTCGGCGACCTCGACAAGGTGGACGTGGCGGGCATGGAGCTGGCCTGGCGCACCAACGCCCTGGGCTTGTTCGTGGCCGCCAAGGAGGTGGTGGGCGACATGCGCGCGGCGGGCGAGGGCAACCTCGTCGTGACGGGGGCCACGGCATCGCGTCGCGGCAAGCCCTTCACCACGGCCTTCGCGGCGGGCAAGGCGGCTCAGCGCAGCCTGTGTCAGAGCTTGGCCCGGCAGCTGTGGCCGGAGGGAATCCACGTGGCGTTGGTGGTGGTGGACGGTGGGATCCGGCCGGCGGACACAGATCGTCCCCCCGAGACGATGCTGGCACCAGCAGACATCGCCACGACCGCGCTGCACCTGGCCCGCCAGCCCCGGTCTGCCTGGACCTTCGAGCTGGAGGTCCGGCCACACGTGGAGAGCTGGTAGCCGCTACTCCGGCTCCACCAGCACCAAGGTGGTGAGCAGGGGCAGCGACCCACCCTCCAGGCCCCCCACGCCGGGCTCGAGGCGTCCGGCGTCGAGCCAGCGCTGCTCCGAGTAGCCGGCCACCCAGGCCTGCAGCGATCGGTCCGTCGCCACCCCCGCCTCGACGTCGATCCGGAAGGCCAGCGCAGGCTCGGCCTCGGCGTCGTAGGGGGTCAGGTAGAACACCGCCCGCACCGTGCCCTCGAGATCCTGTAGCGGAGGCCACTGGGCCTCGGGCACCTGCAGCGCTGCGATGGACTCGGGCGCCTCTCCGAAGACCGAGGTGAGGTGCCCAAGCGCCGCAGTGACGTGCAGCCCCGCGGTGGGCTGCAGCTCGGACGCCTTCAGGGGCAGGGCCACCGCATCGGACATGCGCGGCACCACCACGTCGAACAGCTGCTCCTCGCCCTCGATCACCTGGACCGGTACCATGGGCGACGCCAGCTGCAGATCGTCCACCACGCGCACGTGGAAGGCGTGGGGCACCACCGGCAGCACCCCGATCTCGAAGGCGCCGTCGGCGTCGGAGTCCGTGGTGATGCAGATCTCGGCGCACATCGACACCTTCGCGCCCTTCAGCGGCACGCCCTCGGCGTCCCGCACCCAGCCACTCACCGACCCCGTCGGGCCCGTCATGGTGGGCAGCGCCTCGTGGCCCGTGTCCACCGGCTCCACGTCCACGGACGACGTCGGCGCACCGCTACAGCCCGCCCACAGGACCGCTGCGGCCCACCACCTCATGGCGTGGTCTCCACGGTGGCCTTGGTAGCGCCGCCCATGCGCTTGGTGTCCTCGTCCTGCACCCAGGCCAGCACGTCGAAGTCGCGGGGACCGTCCGCGGGGAACTGCAGGGACAGCTCCCCCGACCCCGCCACGACCCGCGACCATCGGCGCACCACGTTGTCGTGCTCCAGCAGCACCCCGCGGTTCTCGCCGGCATCCGGCGTGTTGGCAAGCCCGGACTGCACGAGCACCACGTGCAGCTCGTCGGCCTCTCGCCCTCCGATCACGTCGTAGGCCACGTGCACCTCGTCCTCGGCTGGGGTCAACGTCAGCAGGACCTCGGCGTAGGAGCCACGCTCCAAGGCCGCAGCGATGTGCTCGTCGGCCGCGCGCCGCACCGAGCCCACGAAGTGGGTCTGCCCGTTCACGATCGCCTGCGGCGTGTAGCGACGCGTGGTGCCGAGCGCCTCCTTGTAGTCCTCCTGGCGCTCCGTGTACCGGGGATCGCCATAGGGATCCCTCCAGCCCAGGTAGTCCCAGTAGTCGATGTGCCAGGCCATCGGAAGCACCGGCTGGTCGTCGTAGTCGTCCTCGATGAGGTTGAGGTGGTACTCGGCCCGGGGACAGGCGTTGCACCCCTCCGACGTGTACAGCTCCAGCACCGCGAACCCTGGGCCATCGGGGCTCTCCTCGGGGGCGGGCTCCGCCTCGGACAGCTCTCCGGCACACGCCGTCAGAAGGGCCGCAGCCCACACGCACTTCGCCACTCGGCCCACTGGTCCCCCATCGTGGTACCGCCTAGTCTACCCGCCCTCGGCACCGTTACGGCGGCGGCGCCTGCGCCTCGGAGGGCTCGACGACGGGCCGGGCTCCCGATCGCGAAGCGGCGCGCAACCACAGGGTGAACGTGGAGCCCTCTCCCAGGCGGCTGACCACGTCGATGCGCCCTCCCATGCGCTCGGCCAGGCGCAGGCACAGCGCGAGCCCGAGCCCCACGCCCCCCGACGGTGCCTCCTTCCTGAGCTGCACGAAGGGCAGGAAGATGTCCGCGAGGCGGTCCTCGCGAATCCCCACCCCGTTGTCGGACACCTCGATGGCCACCTGATCGGCCTGGGCGCGAACCCGTAGGCTGATCCGCCCCCCCTCGGTG
>JAHQVJ010000208.1 GCA_019634415.1 Myxococcales bacterium | reverse complement strand
TCATGCTTGGCCAAGCGCACCTGCCACAGGCTCGGTAGTGCCGAGGCCAAGGCGGCGAGCAGCTCGGCCCGCCCCTCTGAGTCGCGCGACACGAGGAACACGTGCTCGCGCTCCTCGAAGTCCTCCTCGGGATCCACCAACGACACCAGCAGCTCGTCCACCTCCTGCAGGAGCCGGTCAGGCTGGGGTCGTCCCGTGGCATCGCGGGGCACCGGGTGGTCGAGGTAGTCGGCGATCAGCACGGCCACGTCCACCACCGTCGGATCGGGCTGCGTGAAGGAACCATCGGACAGCGAAGCCACCACGTCGAGCTCGATGTGGCCTTCCCCCCGCAGCTCGCCCGAGTCGACGTGCCTCACGGGCCGAGCCGGAGCCGCCACCATGCGACTCACCACGAAGTCGATGACCACATCGGAGACGTCCCGCGCCACGAGACGCGTCCCCTCCGATCCGAGCACCGCGTCACGCCACTCCTCCGTCCAGGGCAGCGCGCACCGAGCCAGCTCGCGCAGCTGATGCGCCACCTCCTGCCGCGACCCGTAGACCTCGGGACGGCTCTCCGCATCACGAACCACCGCGCGAAACGCGCGCAGCGTCGCGATGCCTCTCCGCGTCAGCGCCGTGGCCACGCACGGCTCCGTGTCGAAGCGCTCGGCGAGCTTGGCACGAATCGGATCGGAGCGCTGCAGGAGCTGTCGGAGCCGCTCGATGGCCTCGTCGGCTGCTCGACCCACACCTTCTGGGCCCACCTGTGCACGCGTTCCCTCGGATCGAACCTGCTCGGGCGTCACCGCCGTGCCGGCACCCCCACCCAAGGGTGCTGGCGCGACGGCGGGTCGATCGAGGAGCACGCCGAGCAGATCCGGGTAGCGATCAGGCAGCAGATAGGTCCTGGCGTTGGCGAGGTCTCGCGGCGTGCCGTGCTCCAGGTCGGTGGTCGAGAACCCAACGGCCACGATCTTGTGTGCGTCACCGCGGGCCGCCGTCACGAACGTTCGCAGGATCCGCCCCTCGTACCGCACCCCCGTGTCGGAGCCGTCGTCGGACTCGGCGTCGTAGCGATGGCGCCAGACGGCCGAGCAGGCGCACAGCACGACGTCTGCTCGCTCGAGCTCGCGCCGCATCCACAGCGCCCAGTCCGACTGATGAGGCTCGAAGCGATCGATCCAGGCATCCACGCCGTCGCCACGGAGCCGCTGCGCCAGGTCCAACACCTGCTTGCGACGAGCTTCGGACTCGTGAGCGTAGCTGATGAAGACCCTGGGCGGCCCGCCCGCCCCCTGTCGGAGCGGGACGGTGGAAGACCCTCGGGAAGGCGCCTCGGGCACCGTCGACTCCGATCCGCGATGACGCCGCCAGGCCTCCTCGATGTCTTCTTGCCGATGAGGACGCACACGAACCAGATCGTTCACGAAGTTCTGGTCCAGCTGGCCGCGCGCCTGGAGCAGCATGAGCCAGCGGAAGGCCACCTCCGACAGGGAGGCCGTGGGCAGCTCGGCGTACAGAGCCGCTCCGCCCCGCCCCAAGCGAACGTGCTGCTCGAGGTCCGCCGGCGACACGAAGAGGGACACCACGAGCCGGTGAAGTTCCCGCATGGGTGAAGTCTCCAGACAGAACCGCGAGTCTACTCGGGCCCATCCACCCCGGTGGAGGGAAGCTCGGAGCCTTCAGAGCGCAGCTCCACCGTCAGCCGGTTGACAGCTGCCCTGTTGATCCTGAGTGAAGACCGCCGCAAGGTCCGGTTGTCGAAGCGGCGATGGCGCCCGCTTCGGCCTACTTCCGCATGTGTTCCGTCAGCGGTGCGATCCGATCCGCCCGATAGGCCGACCAGCCCCACTGGGTCTGCGCCCGCGGTGCCGACAGGTACAGGTGCCAGACCTCCGACAGGTCCCTCGGATCGATCTCCACCACCCGCACCGAGAACGTCCCCAGGCCCGCAGCCACGTTCGACTGCCCCGTCGGCAGCCGATCCACCATGCCCCAGGTGGTGAGCACGTTGCCGTTCGGCAGCCAGTCCGCATCCCCCACCGCCCGGCAGTACAGCTCGCCCCCCGCCACGCGGTCCACGGACCACAGCTCCTCGACCGACAGCGCCTGCTCGTCGATGGCGTAGGCCACCACCCGGCTCGTCAGATCCTGCGGCGTGGACACGGGCTCCTCCCCGCTGAAGGGGGCGGTGCCGTGGGTGCCGTTGTCGAACAACACCAGCTGGCGACGGCCGTCGGCGAGGTCTGGCCCCATCATCGGCGCGTGCTGGTGCCAGAACCACGGCATGCCCGCGTCCGTCGGCATCAGCAGGGCGTCCTGCAGCTCCACGGGCCAGTTGTCGTGGTTGCCCAGGATCCAGTTCACCTCGGCGGTGGACGGATCGTAGGCGATCACCGCGTCTTGGTTGCGCAGCGACAGGATCATCTGGTCGCCGTCCACGTCGAGCGCGTTGGCGTGGGCCCAGTCCCGCCAGCCCTCCTGCGTGGTCTTGTCGATGGAGTCGTGGCCCACCCGCGTGGGCGGCACCAGCTCCGCCACCGCCAGCTCCGACAGCACCTGCCCCGCATCGTCGAACGCCACCACGTAGTCGTAGGCGACAAGCTCGTCGTCCACGTCCTCGGGGTCGTCGTAGTCCTGGGGGTAGTCGGGCACGGTGACCGGTCCGCGCCCCAGGGCCCAGTAGCGACCATCGTCGGCGAGCAGCGCGTCGTGGTGCAGGTTGCCGCCCCAAGTGGTGTCCAGCGACGTGCCAGCGCCCGGCTCCGCCTGCCACTGCCCCACCTGCTCGCCATCCCAGGCGAACCGCACCAGCGAGGCCGGCGACGGAGGGTTCAGCGCGCCCGTGCCCACCAGGGTGAGCACACCGCCCGGCACCACGCGGACGTCCTGCAGCAGCTCGTCCAGGGTCAGGTACCAGATCACCTCACCCGCTTCGTCGTAGATGGCCGCCACCTCGTCCGGCGACGGCGTGTTGCCGTTGTCCGCCACCCGCATCGACACGAGCGTGTGCCCCTCCGCCACCCGCGCCGGATCCGGCACCGTCAGCTCCACGTCGGGGAAGTGCTCCGGCAGCGCCTCGGTGACCACCGGACAGCTCGCCCAGGGCCCGCGGCTGCGATCCGGATCCGACAGCTCCAGCACGTACTCGCGGCCCGGCCGGAACCCCAGCAGCAGGCGGTCGTGCACCTCGGCGGCTGGGAAGGTCACTTCCACCTCGTGCTCACCGTCCGACCAGCGCGCGTGCAGCGCCTCCGATCTGCCGCGGTCCGCCACCAGTCGCCGCACCAGCGGCGCCCGCGCGTGGGGCGTCGACAGCTCCGGGCAAGGTTCGGTGCGAGTACAAGCCGACGCCAGGATGAACCAGATCACCCCTCGTTCATACCCGACGCCATCGCCGATCGGCCACGGTGGGCACCGAGCGAGCTCATCCCACCGAGACGATTCCCTTGCCGTGGTAGCCGCGGCTCCGGAGCTTCTCGATACCCGACGCCAGGGTCTCCCAGCTGCCGAGATCCACCACCTCGGCAGCGAGCTTGCCCGCCACCACCAGGTGCAACAGCCGAGCCAGCCAGTGGCTGGGCGGCTCCACCTGGGACACGGCGTACAGGTTCACGCCGCGCAGCGTGGCGCGCCCCTTGCCGATGAGGGACCCGAAGTGGGCCTCTCCCCCGCCCGCGCTGGCGTAGATCACCGCCACACCGTCGTGGCTCAGGCAGGCCAGCGACGCCGTGAGCAGCGATCCCCCCACCGCCGTGGAGACGAGCCGGAAGGGACCGTGCCCAGCCAGCTCCGAGCCATCGGTGGTCACCACCACCTCGTGGGCGCCGAGCCCCTCGGCATAGGCCACCTGCTCGCTGCGTCGCACCAGCGCCGTCACGTGGCAGCCCGCGGCACGGGCGAGCTGTGTGGCGAAGCCCCCCACGCCCCCCGTGACCCCGCTGACCAACACCTTCGATCCCAGCAGTCCGCCGCCCGCCGCGTCGATGGTGGCCAGCGCCGTGCCGGCAGCCACCGGCAGCGCCGCAGCCACCTCCACCGACACCTCGTCGGGCAGCGCTGCCACGTCGGAGATCGGCATCACCACACGCTCCGCCCAGCCCTCCCTCGCTCGGCAGAAGCCCACCACCCGCGCCCCCACCGGGGGTCCTCCGGCATTCGCGGCCTGCTCCACCACGCCCGCCACGTCCCAGCCGTTGAAGCGCGGCGCCGCGGGAGGATGGCACTCTCCCGCGTTCAAGGAGAAGCGCTGCACGCGCATCACGATCTCGTCGGGGCCCGGCTGGCGCAGGGCACGTTGCACGATCGTCGGCCCCTCGGGCCCCAGCGACACCGCACGGATCTTCACTTCCACGATGGGCTCCCGACCTGTGGGCCTGGGATGTACCACGCGCCTCAGCGAACTGGGCGCTCCACCAGCGAGGTGATTCGGTCGGCGCGGTAGGTCGTCCACCCGTCGACTCGGTTCTCGGCGAGGTCGAACAGGTACAGGTGCCACACGTCCTCGCCGCTCACCGGGTCGAACTCCACCAGCCGCGCGGACCGCTTCGACAGCCCCGCGTCCTCGTTGAGGCGACCATCCGGCAGCCGGCGCAGCGACCCCCACGTGGCGAGCACGGTGCCCGTGGGCAACCAGTCCGCATCCCCCAGGCTGCCGCTGAACAAGGGGCCACCCGCCACGGTGCTCCAGTCGTAGGACCACTCGGTCCGCACGGTCCCGGCGTCCCCGTCGACGAGGTAGCTCACCACCCGGCTCCTCACCTCGGAGTCGGGAAGCGGAGGCTGCCCGGTGAAGGGAGCCGCCTGGTGGTTGCCGTTGTCGAACAGCACCAGGCGCAGCTGGCCATCCGGCGCAGGGGGCCCCACCATCGGTGCGTGGGCGTGCCACGGCCAGCGAACCTCCCCGATGGGAGTGAGGAGACGGTCCTGCAGGTCCTCGGGCCAGTTGTCGTGGTTGCCCAGGATCCAGCGAACGGAGGGTCCCGCAGGATCGATGGAGACCAGCGCGTCCTGGTGGCGCATCGACACGATCACGTCGCCGCCGTGGGGCAACACCGCGTTGGCGTGGGCCCAGTCCACCCAGCCGTCGGTGGTCTCGCGCAGCGAGTCGTAGCCGATGCGCTCGAGGGGCAGCAGCGACGCCAGCTCGATCTCGTGCAGCACGGTCCCGTCGAGCTCGTGGTGCACCACGTAGTCGCTGGCCACCGTGGCGGTGCGCACCATGAGCGGGTTGTCGTAGCTGGCAGCGAAGTCCTCCACCACCCGGGGCCCGCGCCCCAGCGACCACAGTGACACCGGCTCCGTCGACATGCGCACCGCGTCGTGGTGGAACACGCCCCCGAGCTCGGTCTGCACCCGAGTGCCCACGTCGCCGTTGATCGTCCAGCGACGCAGCAGCGAGCCGTCCCATCCGATCCAGGCCACGTGCGGATCGTCGGAGCCAGCCACGATCTGGAGGCCCTCGGGGATCTCGCGAGCGTCCTGCACGTAGCTCGGCGAGCTCCACAGCCAGACCACCTCGCCTTCCTCGTCGAACACCACCACGTACTCGTGCTCGGCGACCGCACCACGGCGGACGAAAGGACGGATGGTGGTCAGGGTGTCCCCCGGCGCCATGCGCTCCGGATCCACCACCGTGACCTCCACCTCGGGGAACGCGTCGGGCAGAGGCTCCGTGCGCACCGTGCGTTCCCGCGTGGCCACCGCACCGTCGCTCGCCACCGCCTCGATGGTGACGGTGTAGTCCCTGCCTGGCCGCCAGCCGAGGAGCAGGTGATCGTGCTGAGCACTCGCGGCGACCTCGGTGACCACCTCGTGGTCTGCGTCGGTGCGTCGCACGTGCAAGCGCGCAGGGCGGGACAGCACCGCCCGGAGCCGCCGGACCAGCGGAGCCGACTCGGTGGGCTGGGTGATCTGCAGATCGAGCACGCGGAGAGGCTCCGAGCCCGGCCCCGAAGACGTACACGCGATCCAAGCCCACCAGATCATGTGAGGTCGTAGCACCCGCAGGTGATGCCGGACAAGTCCGGGCCTGTTCCTCGGCTATCGTGGCAATCTCGGGAGATCGCATGAACACCCCGGTCACCACCGCAACCCTCGGCCTCATCGTGCTGTGCGTCTTCGCGCTCTGGTTTCGGGCTCCCGCCATCGAGGCAGATCTGCAGCGCGCCGTGGATCACCAGCTCGAGTCGATGGGTGCTGCCGCCACCGCCCAGGTGGACGGCCGAGAGGTGGTGCTCACGGGCACGGCGACCTCAGCCGCCGAGGCGGCCCACTGGGTCGACGCGGTGGAGTCGGTGTGGGGTGTGCGCACCGTGACCAGCAAGCTGGATCGCTCCGAGCCCGTTCGACCCGTCGCCGGCACGTCCCAGGCGCCGTCCCCCGCCGCCGCCGCGGCCGCCCTGTCGGAGGAGCTGCAGCGGATCATGAGCCGATCCGAGGTCACCTTCCAGACCGACAGCCACTGGCTCTCCCACCAAGGGCGCGCCGCGCTGGTGGACGTGGCGAGCGCGCTGGCCGAGACCCCGGATCTCCAGGTGCAGATCGGGGGGCACACCGACAGCCGTGGCCCCCCCGCCTTCAACCGGTTCCTGAGCCAGCGGCGCGCGGACGCCGTGGTCGCGCAGCTGCAGGAGCTGGGGGTGGATCCGAGCCGGTTGCACCCCGTAGGCTTCGGCGCCACGCTGCCTCGCGACACCAACCGCACCGCGCGTGGGCGGGCCCACAATCGACGCATCGAGTTCCAGGTGATCGTCCCATGACCTACCTGATCTGGCACATGCTGAGCCTGCTGCTGATGTCGGCCGCCATCGGGGGCCTGATGGTCTACGTGGCGCTCGCCAGGCGACTGGCCGACGCCGACGCGGGCCATCGGGAGCGCCTGCTGTCGGAGATCGCCACCCTCAGGGGTCGCGTGTCCACGCTGCAGGGGGATCACGACGACCAGGACAGCGAGCTGTCCACCCTGCGGATCCGCTACGACAAGGTGCAGGAGGATCTGCAGCACGCTCAGGCCGATCGCGACGTGCAGGCCCAGAACTTCGCCTCCACCGTGAACCTCCACGACTCCGAGCTGGCCCGCTTGCAAGGCCGAGAGCGAGCCCTGGAGGACAAGATCCTGCGCCTCGAGACCGACCGGGCGGCGCTGGTGGAGCTCCGTCGCGAGCACGGGGAGCTGGAGGCCCGGGCCAGGGCCGACTCGGACCGGCTGCACCACCTCCAGACCGACAACGCGCGGCTCACCGCTCACGTGACCACCCTCGAGGAGCGCATCAAGGATCTGCGCGCCAAGACCCTCCAGCTCGAGGCAGAGCACCTCACCGTCCAGGTGGCCCACCAGAACGTAGACGGGGAGCACGTGTCCGCCCGTAGGGAGCTGGAGCATCAGCTCCTCGCCAGCCGCCGTCTGCTCGACGAGGAGCGCGCGTCGCTACGGGGTCAGATCCTGGAGCTACAGCGCGCCCAGGAGGCCGAGGGGCATCGCCATCGCCGCGAGCTCGCCAGCCTCCACGACGCCAGGCGCGCCACGCACGTCGCCCTGCGCGAGCAGGACGCCATGCTGCAGGATCTGCGGAAGGCCCACGCGCGAACGCAGGCCGAGCTCGAGGCCCGCGAGGCGGAGCTCGCCCGGCTGCTCGCGCAGCGATCGGACAGCTCCCACCCACCGCCGCTGCCCGCTCGCCCGAGGATCGAGGCCGCATCCGAGCTTCCCCACGAGCTGGTGGAGGACCGGGCCTACCGGCTGTGGATCGAGGAAGGTCGACCCGAAGGTCGCTCCACGGAGCTATGGCTTCGAGCGGAATCCGACGTCCGTGCATCGTTGGCGTCCCTTCGCCCCTCGTAGGAGCACAGCCTTGTTCGAACCCTCGGTGGTGCGCATCGACGCCACCTGCCTTCGTCCTGATCACGACGCCCCCTGGCAGTCGAAGACGCCGCGCTCCGGCAACGGCTCGGGCGTGGTCATCGCGCCCGGTCGAGTGCTGACGGGCGCCCACGTGGTGGCCGACGCCACCTTCGTGCAGGTCCAGACCGTGAGGGACCCCACGCGGTACACCTCCCGCGTGATCGGGGTCTGCCACGACGCCGACCTCGCCTTGCTCGCCGTGGACGATTCGCGGTTCGGCGACACCACCGCCCCGGCCACGCTCCGCGAGGGGCTCCCCCAGCTGCGCGATCAGGTCAGCGTGCTCGGCTTTCCGGTGGGCGGCGAGGAGGTGTCGGTCACGGCGGGTGTGGTGAGCCGCATCGAGGTGCAGCGCTACACCCACTCGCAGCGGCGGCTCCTGGCCGTCACCGTGGACGCAGCCATCAACGACGGCAACTCGGGCGGACCCGTGTTCTGCGACGGCGAGGTGGTCGGCATCGCGTTCCAGAGCCTCACCGACGCCGAGAACATCGGGGAGGTCGTTCCCACCGTGCTCGTCCGCCAGTTCCTGAAGGGGGTGGAGCAGAGCAAGACCGTCGACGTGCCGAGCCTGTCCATCGAGACGCAGAGCGGCGAGAACCCCACGCTACGGCGATCCCTGGGGCTGACCGAGCCCGGCATCGGCGTGCTCGTGCGCCAGGTCCACTACGGTGGCTCCGCCCACGGAGTACTGCGGGTGGGCGATGTGCTGCTGGAGATCGGTGGCCACCCCATCGCAGCCAACGGCACCATCCGCTACGCCGATCGGATCCGCACGCGGTTCGAGGCCGTGCTCGGAGAGCACTTCGTCGGCGACCGGCTCTCGGCGCTGATCCTGCGCGACGGCACGCAGCACTCCGTGTCGATGGAGCTCAAGGCTCACCGTCGCCTGGTGCCCTACAACACCCACGACCGCCACCCTCGCTACGTGGTGTGGGGTGGGTTGGTGTTCCAGCCCCTCACGCGCGACGTGCTGCGCACCTGGGACCGCTGGTGGCAGAACGCGCCGGCGGAGCTACTCGAGCAGTACACCCTGGGGGTGCGCACCGTGGACTGCCGGGAGCGGATCCTGCTGTCGCAGGTGCTCGCGGACGAGCTGACCATCGGGTTCCGCGCCCGCTACCACGAGCTCGTCACCGCAGTGAACGGCGTGCTCCCGCGCGATCTCGCCCACCTGGCCGAGATCGTCGACGCCGCCGAGGGCTTGGTGACCTTCGAGACGTCGTGGGGTGGGCGGCTGGTGTTCGACAGCGAGCAGGTCGCGCAGAACCAGGCGAGGATCTTGGAGCGGTACCGGATCCCCCAGGCGCGCTCCACCTCCCTGGACAGCGATCCCTGAGCTGCACGCTCGTGCGCCCCCCTCCTCGGAGCCCACAGGCTTCAGCCCAGCAGGCTGCGCGCCACCTCCGCCTCGTCGGGGGGCACGTACAGCCGCGTGATCACCCGCTCCTCGGCGTAGCGAGTGAACACCTCGCTCGCCTCGCTCAGGGGCCGCACCCGCTCCACGGGAAGCCCCGGTGTGCGCTCCAGCACGTAGATCTCCGGTGCCGAGCGCCGCTTCGCCCCGATCTGCGCATAGCGCGACAACCTCCCCGTGCTCGCCGCCGCCACCACGTCCAGCCCCGCCTCCCGCAGCAGCTCTGCCTCCGTGGTGAGGTCCGCGCTCCTCGCCGTGCCGTGACGCTCCAGCACGCGCCGGAAGGGTCGATACTCCGCCACCCGTCGCGCCCACGGATCGTCGCTGGCCCTCAGGTGCGCCACCACCGCCACGTCGTCCGTGTGCAGGTACTCGTCGAGATCCGAGGGCAGCTGCCAGGGGCAGCCCTCGCTGTCGATGTAGCGGCGCAGCAGCTCCTCGTAGATCACCGACTTGTGGTGGAAGTACACCATCAGGAACATGTGGTGTCGGGCCAGCAGGAAGTGGTCGAAGGCGTAGACCGCGCGCCCCTCCAGGGCCAGGTTCACCCGTCCGTCCGCCACCCACGTGGCCAGGTTGGCCAGCAGCCAGTTGGTGTCCACCTGGCCGTACCGGACCCCCGTGGCGGAGGCGTCGCGCGGCAGGTAGTCCAGGCGATCCACGTCCAGCTCGGAGCTCACGATCTGCGACAGGAGCCGGCGGTGGTCCAGGCCCCCGTCCACGAAGAAGTCGTCGCCCGGGTGGATCTCCGGTCGGATCAGGGAGGCCACGTGCCGCGCCGTGAAGTCGTGGTTCGCCTCGATGGTCTGCCGCAGGCTCGACGACTCCAGGATGGCGATCGTGTAGTCCTCGTGGCTCGCCGTGCGCGTGGCATCCACCTCGAGCCAGCTGATGGGCAGCGTGCCCACCGCTGGCATGGAGAACTCCATGCAGTGGCTGAACGGCGCGTGTCCCAGATCGTGGCACAGCGCCGCGATCCGCACGCAGCGACGCAGGCGATCCCTCGCCGTGGGGTGATCGAAGGACCAGCCCTGCAGAGCCGAGTCGAAGGCCAGCCCCGCCATGTGCATCACGCCGAGGCTGTGCACGTACCGGGTGTGGGTCGCGCCCGGGAACGCCATCTGGCTGAACCCCGTCTGGCGGATCGACCTCAGGCGCTGGATCCAGGGGTCGTCCACCACCGTGGTCTCGGCTGGTGACAGCGCGATCGCGCCGTGAATCGGATCGCGAACCTCCACCGAACCCTCCCGTGTACCCTCGATTGAACCCTGTCCACAGCGAACACCGTCCATTCCTGGGTTACGGTGCGCCGCTATGAATCCGATCCGGGACATCGGCGAAATCAACCCCGGCGCCGTGCTCTACCATTCAGCGTTCGGTTTCGCCCGCGTGCGCGACGTCGAGTCAGACGGCGTGCAGCTGGAGTGGGAGAGCAAGGGAGACAACCTCCCTGTGCGCGTGGGGCACGACGTCGTGCTTCGCGTGTACGCCCGCTGCAGCGACGAGGGCTTCTTCCATCGCGCCACCCACGAACCCGAGGAGCTGCAGCAGCTGCTGCAGGAGAACCCGGGTCAGGGACTCGCCCTGCTGCTGTCGGATCTGCACGGTCCCCAGCGGGAGCAGGACCTCAAGGAGTGGATCGTCGGCCGGGAGCTCATGACGGCGCCTGCCTTCGCCCACTGGTGGCAGGCGCTGCAGTCCGGTCTGTCCGAGGATCTCCGGTTCCACACCGACAGCGACGGGATCGCCTTGCGCACCGACGACGTCGGAGAGGGTCCCCGGGCTCGACTCGAGAACCCCATGCTCGCTCCAGGACGGCGCCTGGATCTCGCGCTGGCCCATCGCTCCGAGCTCGACGACGAGGCTTTCTTCTTGGAGCAAGTCGTGCTGGCCTGGCGAACCGGCGGAACCCAGGTCAAGGATCTGGCAATGGCCGCTCTGCGCAATACCTCAGCCGACGACGTGCTCCGTGGCTTGCTCGCCGCCGGAAAGGACTCGATCGACGGAATCATTCACGGGATCCGTCGCGCGGGCTGGTCGGCGGAGGACGTCTCGGCGGACGTCCACGAGGCCCTGGTGGACCTCGCCATGGCCGACGTGCCGGAGTCGGGACCGCTCGACGACGAGGGCCGACTGCTCGCAGCACTGGCCCGGTGGCCCAGCCCCGGGATCCTGGAGATCCTGGCAGAGCACGCAGGGCTCACGGACGGCCGCCGCCTGCTGCGCTCGACGTTCGCCGCCCTGCCTCCCAAGCGGGCCGAGGAGCTGTCCCTCGACCTGCTCGAGATCTGCCTCGACAGCCCCGACCCGAAGACGGCGCAGTGGCTCGGGGGCGAGGCGCTGGCCATCGCCCTGGTGGAGCCCACCAAGATGGCGGATCGCATCGAGGGTGAGCACCCCGCCGCGGCGCACTGGTTCCGGAACGGGTTCCAGGAGGTCGAGGCCAAGGATCCGATGGCCGAGTACGACGAGCGGGTCGAGGACACCCCCCACACGGCCGAGATCGATCTGTCCGACGTGGTGGCCCAGCCGCTGCCGCTGGCCAACCTTCCCGCGCGCGCGGGCTCGAGCCTCCTGGGACTCGGCCTGGGGATCGCGCGAGCCCTGGCGGTGCACCACAAGGAGGGACGGGTGGTCAATCCCACCGCCGTCACCGTGAAGGTGCTCCCCAACGAGACCATGGAGGTGGAGCCCTCCGAGCGCGACGATGACAGCTGCCCGCGTCCACCCGCAGAGGAGCCGAGCCCCGCCTCCGACGTCTACGCGGCGAGCGTGCTGCTGCTGGAAGCCCTGCTCGGGCGTCGGTGGCCGCGTACCCTGCCCGCCTCGCGCGCCATCCCCTACCTGCGCACCGCCGTTCCGCTGCTGCCCCCCTCGGCCCTCGCACCCCTCGATGCGGGGCTGCATCCCGATCCCGCCAAGCGTCCTCGCGATGGTCTCGAGTGGCTGGCCCGCTGGCAGACCGCCGCCGTCACGGAGGAGAGCCGCACCTACGCCGCGCGCAACCCGTCCGTGCGGCTGCGCATCGGCTACGACTCTCACGTGGGCCGCATGAAGGTGCTGCTCACTCAGACCAACCAGGACGCCCTGTTCCTCGCCACCAAGGGCCCGCTGTCGCTGCTGGTGGTGTGCGACGGGATCAGCACCGCCAACGCGGGCTCGGGCGACGTGGCGGCCTCCATCGCGTGTCACGTGATCGCCAACCTGTGGGAGCAGGCCCTGCCTCGCCTCACCAACGCCGGCCCGCGCGACCTGTCGGACTTCCTCGACCGCGCACTGCGCATGGCCAACACGGCCGTGTGCGAGGCGGCGCTGCGGTTCGCCGGGGGCAACCTCGACGGCCGCGTGCCCATGGGCACCACCTGCACCGTGGCGGTGGTCCACGGCAACTGGGTCAGCCTGGCGTGGCTCGGAGACAGCCGATCGTACCTGGTGGGCCCCTATGGCGCCTCGCTGCTCACCGCCGACGAGAACCAAGCCGGCGAGCGCCTGCGCGCCTGGCACCTCAACTACATCGACAGCTGGGACCCCGCGGGGTTCGCACTGGTGGGCTACCTCGGGCACTTCAACGACATGATGCGGCCCGAGGCGCTCTCGGCGCACCACACGTCGTTCACGCTGCTGGCCGGCGAGAGCCTCGCGATCTGCTCCGATGGCGTCACCGACTACGTGGGCGACACCCACCCCGAGGTGGCCTCCATCCTGGCCGCTGTGGGATCGGTGGACGATCCCGACGAAGCCGCGAGGCAGCTCGTGGGCCTGGCCAACCGTGGCGGGGGCGGCGACAACGCCACCTGCCTGATCGCCCGCCTCTGGGAGTAGTGGCGCGCGACTGACGGCCGTCACCGACGAACGTCCATCCGCCGCCGCAGACCTCTACTTGCAAGTATCGGCCGTCGTCGCCTTCCGTCGCTCGCCACGGGCGAACCCCGCCAACCGCCGGCGTGCGAGGTGCATCACGCCTCTCCATTGGGAGGGAAGCATGATCACCGCGCTGCTCGCAGCCATGGCCGCTGCCCAGCCACCTCCGTGCCCGCTGGCCTCCGAGGGGATCTTCGTCGAAGAGGGTCTCGATCCCCGCAGTCGGAGCGCCGATCGCGCCCGCAGCTATCGGATCGGTCTGGGAGAGCAGCGGGCCACCCTGCCCCAGCTGCTGGCCCACACGGGGCACGCCGAGCGGGCCCGCGCCATACGCCATGCCAACGTGGGCCGCGTGGCGCTTGCCGCAGCCAGCCTCACGCTCCTCGCGGCGAGCGCCACCACGGGACGACATGGCCGCGATGCATGGCGCACAGCGGCCGCTGTCACAGGGGGACTGGGGCTCGCGCTCGTACTCCCCCTCGGCCAGCGTGCCCGACGACTGCCAGCCGGTGAGCTGGCTCGCATCGTGGATGGTCACAACCGAGAGCTGCTGGCCATCGCGATTGTCAGGCCGTCTCCTCCAGGCACTCCACCACGTAGCCCGCCGCATCCGCCGCCTTGTCGTTGAAGGCGATCCAGTCCTCGAGCCAGCTCTGCTGGTTCGCGCTCACCTTGTGGCGGCGCGGCGTGCGGGAGCGCGACGCCTCGGCGAGCACCGCGGCTTCCTTGGGCGTGATGATCCAGTCGGTGCCGATGGACAGCTTGTAGGCGCCCACCACTCCGTGCTGGCGGCTCTCCTGCCGACGATCGGGCTCCGACAGATCGTCGTACAGCGCCCAGAAGGCCTCCGCCTCGGGGTGCGAGTCGTCGGGCACCTCCTCCATGCGCATGCGGCGCGTGGCGCGGTACAGCCACCGCTGCAGATCGGGCGGCTCCTCCTGCTTGTCCATCACGCCCACCTCCACCATCCGCCACACGATGTAGCGGGTGGCCGCGGGCTTCATCTCCAAGGTGTCCTCGCCATCGAGCGCCTTGAGCACGAGCAGTCGATCCGGCATGGGCTGCTCGGGCTCACTGGCCTGGGCCACCTCCACGTAGCCGCGGCGCAGCTTGTCGCGGATCAGACGGTCGAACTCCCGCTCTGCCGCCATGTAGTCGTCGAGCTGCTTGGTCCGAGCTTCCTTGCTGCTCCCGCCGATCCGGCCGGATCGAACGGTGAGGGTGGCTCCCCTGCGGGTGACCTCCCAGAACTTGGCTTGGTTGCCTTGAACAAACTCGAACCGGCGCAGCGACACTGATCCCTCCATGGGTGACGCTGGCAGCTACCCGCCACGTCACCTGTGGAGCACCTCCGTCGGCGAAGGGCGACAGGGCCACAACACCGGAGCGGAGATTGGCGGTACTGCCAACCGAAGGTCCCTAAGGTAGCGCATTCTTCATGGGGACGCGACGGCCCCTCGCACGTCTACGGCGACGCTACCGGCCAGCTCTCCGTCCACCCGCAGCGACAGCGTCCACACCCCGCCGCGGGGGGGCTGCCAGAGTACCGTGGTACCCGCTGCCACCTCGTCCACCAGAGCCTCCTCCGCGAACCAGGCCAGGCGCTCGGCTCCTGCTGGAACCACGGCGCGCAGCGGAATGCGCTGAGCCTCCACGGGCATGCGCGGATCGATGTAGAGCACCGCACCCGACGCGGGGTAGGCGATGCCCCCCGTGCCCGGGGAGGCGATCGCGTCGCCGTGCAGCTGGCACACAGGGCGCTCGGGCTCGTCCGCCGGGGCGAAGTCGTCCACCGTGTGCAGGCAGCGCGGCACGGCTGCACCGCCCGTAGTGGCGCAGGTGGTACGCCGCACCAGGGCGTCGGGAACCGGCAGCGGCGCTGCCTGCCCGTCGGTCACGCGGTCCATGACGGCCGCCCACAGCGGTCCCGCACCCGTCACGCCGCTGACCTCGCCCATCGGCCTGCCGTCGAAGTTGCCCACCCAGACCCCCACGGCCCACTCCTGCGTGTAGCCCAGGGTCCAGTTGTCTCGGAACGCCGTGCTGGTCCCCGTCTTCACCGAGGCGCGGTACGGACGGGCCAGCACCGAGCGACGGCCGAAGGTGGGCACCCGAGCCACCGGATCCGAGAGCACGTCGCTCACCAGGAACGCCGCACGACGCGACAGGAACCGCAGCGGCCGCGCCTCGGGTGGCGCTGACGCCGCCACCGTGCTCACGAGGGGTCGATACTCGCCTCCCCTCGCCAGGCCTGCGTAGGCCGCCGTGAGTGCCTCCAGCGTGACGCCCGCATCCCCCAGGGCGAGCCCCAGGCCGTAGTGACCCGCCGGCTCCGGCAGCGCGATCCCGATGGCCTGCAGCCGCGCCTGCACGGTGGCCACCCCCACGTGCTCCAGCAACACCACCGCCGGCACGTTGTAGGAGCCGGCGAGCGCCTCACGGAGCCGCACCGACCCTCGGAAGACCCCGTCGTAGTTGGACGGCGCCCAGGTGCCGTGGTCCGTGGAGAACCGCGTCTCGGCGTCGTTCACCACATCGGAAGGCCGCCAGCCAGCCTCGAAGGCCATTCCGTAGATGAAGGGCTTGAGCGCGCTGCCGGGGCTGCGGAGGGCGCGAGCCCCGTCCACCTGGCCGTCGTCCGCTCCGAAGTCCGCCGATCCCACCCAGGCGCGCACCTCGCTGCTGGGCACGTGCACCACCACCACGGCCGCGTGATCCACCTCCCGCCCACCCAGCGCCGCCATCCGCTTGGTGACCAGCTCCTCCACGTCCCGCTGCAGCCGTGAATCCAGTGTGGTGTGCACCTCGGCCCCCGTCTGCGACGAGGCCCCGTCCAGCAGCCGCGCCACGAAGTGAGGCGCGAGGCCGCCAGGTCGACGGGAGCGCACCTGGATGGGCTCCTCCAGCGCGAGATCGGCCTGCTCCCGCGACAAGCGCCCCGTGGCCACCATGCGCTCGATCACGTGGTCCCTCGCCCGGCGCGCGGCCGCCGGATCCACCGAGGGATGACGCACCGACGGAGCAGGCAGCACACCCACCAGCAGCGCGGCCTCGCTCACCGACAGGCTGCCCGCCCCCTCGTCGAAGGTCACGCGCGCGGCAGCCTCGATCCCGTAGGCCCCCCGCCCGAAGTAGGCGCGATTGAGGTACCACGTCAGGATCTCGTCCTTGGCGAGGGAGCCCTCGAGCTTCGCCGCTCGATAGGCCTCGAGGAGCTTTCCGACGAGCCCTCGCCGACGACCCGCGAGCAGCCGTGCCGTCTGCTGCGACAGCGTGCTCGCCCCCTCCAGCACCCGCCCGGCGCCGAGGTTGGCCCACATCGCCCGCCCCACGGCCCAGCCGTCGAAGCCACGATGCTCGTAGAAGCGATCGTCCTCGGCCGCGAGCAGCGCGTCCAGCACGTGTGGCGAGACATCGGGCAGATCCACCCACAGCTCGTGGCCCCGGTCGGGCACCGGTCGCTGCGCCAGCGTGCCCCCGTCCCGGTCGAGCACACGGCGGTGCTCCTGCTCGGCGAACCAGGCGTCGGGCAGCGGGCGAAGCCAGTCGACGACGAGCGCCATCCCCGCCAGCAGCGCCACGGCCGGCGCGATCCAGCGGCGGTTGCCCGCCCGCTCGCGCGCCGCCCCTACGGGGCCGCCCCCACCACGAAGGTGCCGCCGGACGTGCGGCCGAAGTTCTCCGGCTCGTACATCTCCTCGGCGGAGGCAGGCGGGTGCGCGTAGGTGCCGGGGGTGGTGGCACGCACCATGTAGCGGAAGGTGTGCACCCCAGGCGGCATGTAGTCGGCGTACAGCTTCACCTCGGTGTCGTCGATCTCGTAGTGGTCGTACACCCAGCTGCCGCCGTAGTCGGGCAGCTCCACCGTGCCGCCGTCACCCTCTTCTTCGGGCTGCTCCTGGGGCGCGCGGCGCGTGGTGGCGAAGCTCGTGTCCATGGGCTCGAGGCCCGCCGGGATCCGGTCGAGCACCGCCACGTCGTGGCGAACCACGGGCGTCACCACCGTGAGGGTGACCCGGATGTTGGCGCCCGCCACCACCTGGTTCGATCCGTTCCCGCCGTCGATGAGCTCCATGCTCCGCGTGATGGTGAAGCCCTCGTCGCGCGGCACCGGATCCTTGGGCGCGTAGACCATGCGCGCCATGTAGTAGAGCAGCCCGTCCTGGGCCTCCACGTACAGCGGGCCGTTCTGCACGTCCGTCATGGGCACCTCGAGCGCCGTGGACCCTGGCATGGCGATGGACTCGGCCATGAGCGACTGCCCCGCCAGCGAGACGGACGCGCCCACCGCATCGCCCTGAGTCTCCCGGGCATCGGCGTACGCCGCCAGCGCCGCCAGCGCCCCCGCGGTGGCCCGGGTGTTGGCCCAGTGGCCCGTGCGGCGAGACGACGCGAGGTGCAGCGCGTACTTCGGCCCCAGCGGATGCTCGGGGTTGGTGGCCATCAGCGCCTCGAGGGCCGACGCCGTGGACAGATCGTCGCTGGCCCACATGCGGGCCCAGGTGCCCGAGTCGTTCTCCTTGACCGACGCCGACGCTGCCTCGATGGTGGTGCGCGACGCGATCACTCGCTCGAGCTCCCGCGTGCGCCCATCGGCCCCCGTGGTGCGGACGATGGCCTGCAGCAGGCCGCCGATGGCGAAGACGGGAAGGTCGCGGCGCTTGTTGTACAGCCGCTGGTTCAGCCCGGCATCGCCTTGCCCCACCAGCGCCAGCGCCAGCGCGGCACGGGCCTGGGTCGCCTGGTCCAGCAGCGGGTGTGCGGACTGGCCGCGTCTGGACAGGTAGGAGCGCAGGAAGTCGACTGCGTCGTCCAGCGACTCTTGGTCCACCTTGAAGCCGCGCTCCTTCGCGTGTCCCATCAGCTCGAGCACGTAGGACGTGGCCAGGGCATGGCCGCGCTGGGACCCGCGCCAGTAGCCGAAGCCTCCGTCTGCGGTCTGGAACGTGTCCATCTCCCGCAGCACGCCCTCCACGTTGGCGCGCAGGTTGGCCTCAGGGACCTCGATGCCTGCCCGCTCGCGGATGGAGATGCCCATCAAGCTGGCCAGGGCCCGACTGGTCTTCTGCTCCACGCAGCCGTGGGGATAGTCCAGCAGGTAGTCCAGCCCCGCCCCCGACCCGATCAGGGCCGTGCTCGCCAGATCCACCTGGAGCCCGCCGTAGGACTGCAGCGCGTTGTCGGGCCTCGCGATCTGCTCGATGCCCTTCAGCCCCGCAGGCACGGCACCCGCCGTGGCCACGGTCTCCAGCAGCACGTCGCGCGCCACCGGAATCGACCACTCCACACCGTCACGATCGGGCCCAGAGACCACCTCGAAGGTGAACTTCGCCTCCCCCGCCTCCAGTGCACGCAGGGTGAAGGGCACCTCCACCGACTCGTTGGCAGGGATCCGGATGGTGACCGGTGAGCCGGTGAGCTCCACCGGACCATCCACCTTGGCGGCCACCTCCACGTGCCGGTCGCGCACGAAGTTGTTGTGCACCACCACGCCCGCGAAGGCCACGTCGCCCGAGCGCAGCCCCCGCGGCAGCGCAGGCCGCACCATCAGCGGGCGGCTCACGCGGATCTCCTTGTCTGCGGAGCCGAAGGCGGTGGAGCCGGCATCGGCCACGGCCATCACGCGAAAGGTGGTGAGGTTGTCGGGCAGTTGGAAGGTGGCGGTCACGGTACCGTCGTCCGCCGTCTTCAGATCGGGCTGCCAGGTGATGGTGGTGAGGAACTTCGACCGATTCTCGGGGCCCGTGGCCGATCCTTCCCCGCCGTCTCCTCCGGCCGCCGCCCCCTTGGTGAGGAACGGAGCTCGATCGAGGGCCGCCACCCGTCCGTCTGCGGTGAGCACCGACAAGCCGCGGTGGGCGTACATCACGCCGTGGGGATCGGGCGTCTGGTAGGCGGTCAGGCTCAGGATCGCCTCGTCCACCGCATACAGGCTGACCCCAGCACCCGAGACGGGCGCTCCGTTCTGCTCCACCTTCACCGACACGGAGACCGTGTCGCGGGGCCGGTACTCTTCGGCCTGAGGGGTCACGGTGACCGCCAGGTGCTCACCCTCGGCGTCCACCTCGAGCTCCGTCATGCCCATGAACACCTGCGGACGTCCCTTGTCGGGGGCATCCTGCGGCCCTGCTCCCTGCACGGCCACCACGCTCACGAACACGTTGGGTCGATACGCCTCCTCGATGGGCACCTCCACCGTGGTCGCCGTGCCCTTGAGCTCCACCACCTTCTTGAAGAGCACGCCCTCGCGCTCGGCGGTGACCAGCGCCCGCAGGTTCTCCACGGGGGTCTTCACCAGGATGCGCGCCACGGAGCCCGGCGCGTAGCTCGCCTTGTCGGGTACCAGCTCGAGCTTGTTGTCGTCACGACGGCCCCAGCCCACGAAGCCCGAGCCCACCACGTAGACGGAGTCCGCGCTCACCACCTCGTTGCCAGCGTCGTCCCTCGAGCGCACCTCGAGCACGTAGTAGCCCGCCGTCTTCGGGGTGAACGTCACGGAGGAGCCGCTCGATCCCGAGGTCAGCCCCTTGCTCATGACCTCCTCGTCGCTCTTGGTGGTCACCCAGCGCCACTGGCCGTCCATCCCGCGCTCTCGCACACTGTCCCAGGTCCGCCGGATCACGCGCGCCTGCAGCGACGCCCCCGAGCGGGCCTTGCCGTCGAAGTCCACGGCCACCACCTCGAAGGTGCTCTCCTCTCCGGCCGTGGGCAGTCGCTCCTTTGCCCGAACGCCCACGTAGTACTTCGCGGGATGCACCAAGACCTCGGTACGGTTGGCGATGGCCTGCCGGTCCACGTCGGAGACATAGGCCTCCACGAACACACCGCGGGCCTGACCCGCGTCCTTGGGCGCCGTCAGGGAGTAGGTGGCGCGCCCGTCCTGCAGGGGCGCCACGGAGGAGCCCATCAGGCCCGCCGCTTCGTCGTCCCAGGCCTCTGTCTCGTCGTCCCACCAGGCCACCTCGGGCCCGAAGGACCAGCCGTCCCAGCCGTCCGGCTCGAAGGTTCGCGGCTCGGACCACGACGACCAGCTCGCCTCGCCCTTGCTCAGCGAGGCGCCGAACAGGTACCGCGCGTCGGCCACGACCTCGAAGGACTCCCCGGCCACGGCCTGTTCGGGTCCGCTCACCTCGACTCGGAAGGCCGGCGGACGATAGGCCCGCGCCATCACCGTGAGGTACTCCGAGCGCGACCAGCCCTGGCCGCTGCCCGAGATGCGCAGGTAGTAGTCCCCCAGTGCGCCGTTCTTCGGCAGCTCGGTCTTCAGGGCGTAGCCGCCACGCGCGTCCAGTGACCCCTTGCCGCTGCTGACCGTCTCCCCCTCCGGATCGTCGAGGCTCCACTCCACCGAGCCCCGCGGAATGTCGAGACCCGTGGCGTTCTTGTCGCGGAAGGTGATCCGGGCGTACACCGGATCTCCGGGCCGATACACGCCACGGTCGGTGTAGCCGTGGGCCGCCACCCGGCTGCCGGAGGCCTCGAAGCTACTCCAGATGTTGAAGTTGTAGGGCGACAGTCCGTCGTTCCACTGCAGCCGCACCAGCGAGCGATCCGTGCCCTTGCGGAGCACCGCCCAGATCTCCTCCTCCCACCGCACCCAGTCCGCCGTGGGAGCTCCCGACACGCGGGCCAGCCCCTGGGCGTCGGTCTTGGACGACCCGATTCGACGCGTCCCGGCGTAGACCTCCACCGTCACGTCTTGCAGGGGGGTGCCCTGCGACAGCGAGGTGACCCAGACGTCCGTCGCCCCGGGACCGATCTTCATGGTGCCGCTCAGGTCGGTGACCACCATCAAGCCGCGGGTCTGGACGATGTCCCCTTCCCAGTCGCGGATGTTGGGTGCCGAGAAGCGCGTGGCGATCCACCCGAAGCCGTCGGCGTCGAGCAGCGGCGCGAGATCGGTGTCACCCAGCTGCGAGTTGTTGGGGGTGATGACGCCCTCCCCCGTGCGGCGCTCGGCGTCTCGGGCCGTGACGCGGCCCACGGCGTCGTACCACTCCTCGGGCTGACCGAGGTCCGCCAGCGTCATGGGCGCCACGGAGATGTCCACGCTGGATGCGTTGAGGTGCTTGTAGGGCAGCTGGGGCGGGTTGTTCGAGGCCACCAGCTTCAAGCCTGCAGGAGCGTTCAGCACGGGCTCGTAGTCGCCTGTGTTGAAGGTCCACTTGGCGGAGCCCTGCAGCGTCTGATCGTAGGTGTCCTCGAGCCCGTTCGTGATCTCGAGGGTGTACTTGGTGCGGGGCTTCAGGACGAGGCCGTAGCCCCAGTACTCGCTCTCCCAGTCGGAGTCGGGCGGCGCCCAGCTCTCGGGCTTCGGATCGATCTTCAGGTGCTCGCTGACGAGCTTCTGCGACACGGGGGTGCTGAACTCGAGTCGCAGCCACACCGACGGATCCACACCCGAGCGGATGTCGGGGTTGTCGAGCTTGACCGTGAGCGGGGGGTACGTCTCGAAGTCCCAGGTGAAGGTCTCGGTGGAGGGCAAGGGTCCCTCCTGCCCCACCACGCCCGGACGCACCTTCAGCGAGTAGGGCGAGTCGGGGACCCGCACGAAGGTCACCTGCACCTGACGGCCCTTCAGCTCTCCCTCGACGTCGTCGGGGCGTCCCAGGGTGAAGGCGACGCGGCGACCTCGGGACCGCACGTCGAGGTTCTTCTCCACGGTCGCCAGGTCCACGGGCTGGTCGAAGGTCAGCATCACGGGCTGCTGCAGGTCGACGCCGCGCTGCCCGTCGTAGGGCCAGACCTCCTGCACCCGCGGCCGGGGCGTCTCGAAGGTCCAGGCGAGCTCTTTCTCGAGCTCGGTGCCGTCCAGCGCCGTGGTGCCCTGCGGCACCACGCAGCGGAAGGCCGTGGCGCGCGGGAACGAGCCAGCATCGGGAACGAACACGGCCGTGGACGTGCCTGCCCATCGCCGCCGCCCCGCCACCTCGGGGGAGCACGACAGCGCCGCGGACTGATTCATGCTGTCCAGATCCGTCAGCGCCACCATGGTGCGATCGAACACCACCGCCGCCTGCAGCGCGCTGCGACCGGGCCCCACTGGAGCGATCTGCAGGACCTGGACGCCGCCTCCGACGTCCACCCGTGGTGCCTCGCTGCCGTCGAGGATCAGCGGCGGCAGGAATTCGGGATTCCTGGGCTGCAGAACGGTGCCTTCGATCGTTTCCAGCGCCTCCGCGACCTCGGGGGCAGGTCCATCCTCGTCCCCTTGATTGCACGTACATGCAGCGAGAAGCTGCACGATCAAGGAACCCAGGGGAAGTACGAAGCCCATTGGTCCTCCCGGCCGGGCAAATCCTAACCGAAGGGGTCGAGAGGCCCGGGAACACACCTGCCATTATGAAAATGACTTTCATTTTCAAATCATCAGATTAAGCGGGTATTCATGAGCACCACCATCGACGATCCGGCTGCCAACGCTCGACGCTGGCTCCTCACCCACTCGGCGGGCACCCTGTGCACGCTGTCTGCCCGCGCCGAGCTCGAAGGTCACCCCTACGGCTCCGTGGTGCCCTTCGCCCTGACGGCCCGCGGGGAGCCCCTGCTCCTGCTGGCGACCATCGCCGCCCACACGGCGAACCTCGTGCGGGACGACCGGGCCTCCCTGCTGGTCCGCCAGCCCGACGTGTCGGGAGATCCGCAACGCGGCTGGCGCATCACCCTGATGGGCCGTGCCGTGCGCCTGACCAGCCCCGGCCGCGTACCCAAGACCTCCACCCCCGCAGACGTGCAGGTGAGCGACGCGGAGATCGAGGAGGTGCACGCGCGCTACCTGGAGCGGGTCCCGGCCACCGAGGACTACATGCGCACCCACGGCTTCTGGTACTGGCGCCTGCAAGACGTCCAGAAGGTTCGCTACATCGGTGGCTTCGGCAAGATCCACTGGCTCGACGGTGACGCGCTGCTGCGCGATCCGGCCGGGGAGGGGCTGCAGACCGCCTCGCCGGGCGCCATCGAGCACATGAACGACGATCACGCGAACAACATGGTGGAGATGTGCCACGGTCTGATGGGATTCCATCCCGAGCAGGCGCGGATGGTGGGGCTCGATCGAACGGGGTTCCTGGTGCGCACTCAGGGTCCCGATCGGCTGGTCCACTTCTCCTTCGAGCGGGAGATCGCAGCGCCCGATCTCAGGCACGCGGTGGTGGACGTGCTCAAGCGGGCACGAGCGGCGGCTCCATTGCAGTGAGCAGTGGCTGCAGGTGGGCGCGGTAGCGCTGCGCACGCCCCACCGAAGACCCATAGATGGGCTGCTGCACCTGAGCGTAGGAGGCCGTGGACGTGCTCGCCATTCGATGGAACTGCAGCACCGACGGATCCCAGGGAAGGTCCACGAAGTCGAGCAGCCGACGCACCTGCTCCTCGGGCCTCGCCACCAGCTCTTCGTAGCGCACGGTGTGGATGGCCCCGGGCAGCACCTGCTCCCAGTGGTCCATCAGCGCTCGGTAGGCGCGGTACCACCGGCCGAGGTGCGTCAGGTCCGCGGCATAGGCGAGCCCCGCACCGAAGGGCTGCCGAAAGCAGGAGAACAAGGTGTCGACGGGATCTCGCACGCAGTGCACCACGCGGGCCCCGGGCACGATCCGCGCCGCGAGCCCCAGGTGGAACACGTTGTGGGGCATCTTGTCGGTGACCCGCTTCGCGCCGGCGTCGACCCCGCGAAGCACCTCGAGATAGCCCTGCCCCAGCTCCGTGAGGAGATCGGGGCCGAGGCTGGCGAAGTGCGGCAGGTAGGCACCTTCGACGCCCAGCCGACGGGGAATGGACGCGGCTGCATCGCGCAGCGCGTGCAGCTCTCCGCCAGCCGCGACGTCGGGATGGCTGGCCAGGATCTGCTCCACCAGCGACGTGCCCGATCGCGGGACCCCGACGACGAGCACGGGCCTGTCCGAGGTCACGGCCGACGCTGGCTGGGCGAAGGCCTCCGCGGGCATGCAGTCGCACAGGTACGCCACGGTCCGATCGTGGGTGTCGGGATCGAAGGACAGTCCGCGTGCGGCGTTGGCCTTCCGCCACGCCGCGAAGGCCCGGTCCACGTGGTCGAGGGCATCGTGCAGATCGCCCAGGGCGTGCAGCAGGTGGGCCCGGTCCAGCGTGGACAGATCCCGGCGCTTCAGGGCCCGCTGCACTGCGGGCAGCGCGTCCTCGGGCCGGCCCCGTCGAAGCGCCACAGTGGCCGCCACGCGTACGATGCGGAGGTCTGCGGCACGCCCGCGCATGCCGGGCTCCACCAGCGCCCAGGCATCGTCCAGATCACCACGCCGCTCCAGCACCGACGCTGCACCGGCCCGGGCTCCCACGTGATCCGACGCCAGCCGGAGCGCAGCGCCGAAGCGCTGGCCAGCACCGCCCAGATCACCGCTTCGCAGGTGCCGGAACCCCAGCGCGACGTGCGCGTCCGGGTTGCGGGGATCGAGCTCGATGGCGCGTAGGTAGCTGGCCTCCGGAGCGTGGCGTCGCCCCGAGGACTCCAGCGTCTTGCCGAGCTCGAGATGGGCCTCGGGATCCATGGGGCGAAGCTGCACCAGGCGCCGGAAGGCACCTTCGGCTGCAGCGAAGTCGCCGAGTCCATGCAGCGCCTGGCCGGCGCGCAGCCAGGCCTCCGGGGCGGGAGGGGTTCGTTGCAGGTGCGGTTGCAGCAGGCGCAGCGCGGTGTCGAAGCGTCCCAGCACCAGGTGCCTGCGCACCACGTTCAGGTTGTCGTGGATGGGCGTCATGGGGATCCATCGGCCGCGGTCCACAGCGGCTGTGGCCCTCAGCGCTCGCCGGCTGCCCGCGGCGGGGGAGCGCTGGC
>JAHQVJ010000207.1 GCA_019634415.1 Myxococcales bacterium | reverse complement strand
GCAGACTGCTGAACAAGTCCAGCAGTCTGCTAGCTACCGATTGCCGGTCGCGGCGGGGGGTGGAAGCCCTTGCTTCGTTCATCACTTCGTTCTTCACTTCTCGGCGGGCTTCCATGATCCCCTCGTTGGCCGCTCCCTCCGTACAGGCCGTTGAAACAGGCCCTCACGGGCCCTCTTCAGCAGCCTGCTAGCGAGGATCGCGAGCGAGCTGCACGCGGCGGCGCGCCAGCGCGAGCTGCTTGTCGATGGCGGGGATGTCGGGATCGAGGCGCTTGGCGCGCTCGAGGTCACGCAGCGCCTGCACGTCCTGTCGCTCGTAGAAGTGGCAGAGCCCGCGGCGGAAGCGGGCCATCGCATGCGCCGGATCGAGGCCGAGGGCTACGTCGTAGCGATCGATGGCGCGCACGTACTCCTTGCGGGCGAAGAACAGATCGGCCTTGGCGATCACGGGCTCGGGGTTCACCGGATCGAGGTCCTCGGCAGCCATGAAGTCGGCCATGGCATCGTCGAAGTCGCCCAGATCCAAGTGCACGCGCCCACGGGCGAGGTGCGCGCGCGCCGAGGGCCGGACCCGCAGGACGCGGGTGTAGGTGCTGCGCGCTTCGATGTGTTGCCCGGCTGCGGCCAGCTCGTCCGCCTCGTCGAGCAAGGCGCGAGCCTTGCCTGCGCCCAGACGTACCGGCATGTCGGCTTGCGTCATGAGCACCGTGGCCTCGTCGTCGCTGCTGCCGAAGGTGGGGGTGGGCATGTAGGCCCGCTCGGCCATCAGGTCCTTGCGTCGCTTCTTGCGGGCGCGTCGCCGATCGAGCCCGTACCGTAGCCTGCGGAACACACCGCTCCAGAACGACAGCAGCCACCAGGAGGTGGCCACCGACGCCCCGCTCAGCACGGCCAGTCGCGCCCCGTCGGGCACCAACGGCGTCTGCTGGTGAACGGCCAGGCCACCGACGCCGGCAGCCGCCAGCAACGCCACGAATCCACCACGAAACAGGGCCCTGATCACACGGCACCATACAACCTCAGCGGACGTCGGCGAGCAGCTCCCTCACGTCGGCAGCGGTCAGGCGCCCCACGTCGAGGCGCTGGTGCTCCACCGTCTGCTCGAACAGCCGGCGCTTGTGGCCCTGGAGCTCCACGATGCGTTCCTCCACCGTGTCTGCCGCCACCAGGCGCACCACGGTCACCGGACGCGTCTGGCCGATCCGGTGCGCGCGATCGGTGGCCTGGTCCTCCACCTGGGGGTTCCACCACGGGTCGAGGAGGAACACCACGTCGGCGGCCGTGAGGTTCAGCCCCGTGCCACCCGCCTTGATGCTGATCAGCAGCACGGGCGGGCCGTCGGGGGCCTGGAACGCGGCCACCACCGAGGCGCGGTCCCGTGTGTCGC
Organism: Myxococcales bacterium; assembly: GCA_019634415.1. Taxonomy (GTDB): domain Bacteria; phylum Myxococcota_A; class UBA796; order UBA796; genus DRPG01. Next base: position 102,971 of record JAHQVJ010000207.1, on the reverse strand, counting down.
CCTGCAGCCTCAGGCAGGAGATCGACGCGTCGTGCAGGCGCTCGGCCACCCGATCCAGCAGCTGCACCCACTGGCTGAACACCAGGCAGCGGCTGCCTCCCCGCATCACCTGCTGCACGTGCTCCACCAGCGCCTCCACCTTGGACGAGCGCCGCACGCGCCGGGCCTCGGGAAACGGCAGCAGCCCCGGATGGCAGCAGGCCTGTCGAAGCCGGGTGAGTCCCTCGAGCATCAGGTGGGGACGTCGGTGCTCGGCGTCGTCGGCGTCGGCGCGCGTGGCCTCCAGCACCGTCATGCGCACGCTGTCGTACAGGGCACGCTCCCGCTGCGACAGGCCGATTCGCAGCGTCACCTCGGTGCGGGCCGGCAGCTCGGGCGCCACCTCCGCCTTGCGCCTGCGGAGCAGGAACGGTCGGATCCGGTGCGACAGCTCCGCGAGTGCCGTGGGGGAGGCGTCGTGGGCGTAGCGACCCACGAACCAGGTGCGCCGACCCAGGTAGCCGGGCAGCAGGTAGGCGAACAGGCTCCACAGCTCCGTGGCGTCGTTCTGCAGCGGCGTGCCCGTCAGCGCGAGGCGGGTCTCGGCCTTCAGCTTCCGCGCTGCACGCGCCCGCCGGCTGCCGGGGTTCTTGATCTGCTGCGCCTCGTCGAGCACGGTCCAGCGCCAGTCCACGTCGCACAGGGTGGCTTGGTCGCGGACCAGGAGCGCGTAGGTGGTGACCACCAGATCGGCGTGCTGCAGGGCGGCGGGGTCACGGCGTGGTCCGTGCCAGGTGCACACGCGCAGCTGCGGCGTGAAGCGCTGTGCCTCCGCCACCCAGTTCGTCAGTACCGACGTGGGGGCCACCACCAGCGACGGACGCGGCACATCGGGATCGTGGGTGTCGAGGAGGGCAGCCAGCGTCTGGACGGTCTTCCCGAGCCCCATCTCGTCGGCGAGCACGCCGTGCAGTCGATTGGAGCGGAGGAAGCGCAGCCAGGCGAGCCCGTCGAGCTGGTACTCGCGCAGGGTGGCCCGCAGTCCCTCGGGCACCGGCCGCTGCTCCGGGCGGCCCTCGGCGTCGCGGACCCAGCGCAGCCATCGCCTCGCGGCGGGGCCCGCTTCCTCCAGCAGCTCCGCGGCCATCCAGGCATGCCAGCTGCCGAGCCGCCGCTGGGAGCGACGCACCTCCGCCAGCGTGTCCACGCGGGTGCCGTGCTCGCGCAGCCAGCGCTGGGGGAGTCGGGCCAGCGAGCCATCGTCGAGGCGGTGGTAGCGGCTGCCCGTGAGCCAGCTTCGGATCACGGCCGCACCCTCGATCCTGCGGCCCCCGAGGGTGAAGCCCACGTCCAGGTCGAACCAGTCTTCTCCCTCGGTGAAGGCCACGCTGGGCGACAGCGAGCCACGCACCGTGAGCCGCACCAGGGTGTCCCGGCCGAACACGGGCCAGGTCTCGGCGAGCTCGGGGATTCGATCGGCCAGGAACGGCACGGCGCGCTCGAAGGGCAGCTGCAGCTCGTGGGTGGGACTGTCGCCCACGTCCCGCTGGAAGCGCTCCACCTGCTCCCGCTCCCAGGACCACTCGCGCTGGACCTGTCCCGCCTCGGGCACCTGCAGCATGGGGCTCGGATCCATGGGGCGCACCACCGCCTCGGCGTCCTGTCGCAGGTACACCAGCTCCAGGCGCACCCGCAGCCCAGGTCCGCGCGCGTCGCGCCCCCCTGCGAGCTGCTCCAGGGTGATCCGCGCCTGGCGCTCGTCGGCGACGTGCACCGTGGGCAGATCGGCGGGCAGCTGAACCGCCAGGCTGCGGCCCACCACCAGCCGGTCCACGAACGCCTCCACGTCGTCGGAGGGCACCAGCGGAAGCCGGTCCATGAGCCGATCGGCGACGGCCTCGTGCAGGTCGTCCACCAGGGGCTGCAGCTGGCCTTCCTCGGTGAGCACCACGCCCGCGTCGCGCCAGTGGTGGCGCAGGGGAGGCTCGAAACGCAGCGCCAGTCCGCCGTCGTCGGTGCGGCTGGCCACCAGCTCGGGTCGCAGGGGGGAGGTGGACACCGCGATGGCCGAGCCGTCCAGCTGCACGTCCGCGGCCTGCGACAGCGGCTGGAGCAGGGCCCGCGACAGCTGACGGGTGGCCTGTGGGTTCTTCGTGCCCTCCAGCCGGCTGGCGCGCTCCAGGGCGTGCCAGGCGGGGTGGATGGCGAGGTCGCACGGTGCCAGCTGCATCACCGCTGCCTGCAGATCGGCGAGCCGGCGAGGGTAGGCCTTGGGCTGCAGGGTGCCCGCGCCGTCCAGGGACTGGCGCACGATCCTCGGCTCCACCTGAAGGCCCGCCCGCCCCGGCGTCGGTGGGTGCACCACGTAGCGCACGTGCCCCTGATGCCGGGCGGGGCCGGGTCCGGCGGGCTCGGCCAGGGGAGCCAGGGCCACCTCCCAGGCCGGCGCGTGCAGGGCCATCGAGCGCTCGGGGTCGTTGTAGGCGAGCACCACCAGCACGCTCGCCACGTGCAGACAGCCGCGCCCGCCGCAGGAGCAGACCAGCGTGCGCGACGTCACGGGCGCGGTGCCGTGGGAGTGGCGGACCAGGTGCGAGCGCGCGGCCCAGGTGGGAACTGGCTCACCGGGGATCTCTCGGACCGAGCCACACACGCGAGCCACGTCGTCGAGCCAGCCCGCTCGGGCCGCATCGGGATCGAGGCCCAGGTCTCGGAGCACCACCGCCAGCCGCGGGGCGTCCAGCCGCGATGGATCGGGTAGGGTCAGGGCCATCGAGGCACTCTATGGCGGAAGCGGACGACGGGCTGGTGCGTGGAGACGACGGTGTGGTGCGGTGCTGGTGGGGGGCATCGCACCCCGACTACCTGCCCTACCACGACGACGAGTGGGGTCGTCCGGTGGCGGACGACCGGCGGCTGTTCGAGAAGATCTGCCTGGAGGGGTTCCAGAGTGGGCTGTCGTGGCTGACCATCCTGCGCAAGCGCGAGAACTTCCGCCGCGCCTTTTACGACTTCGACATCGATCGCGTGGCCCGCATGGGCTCCGACGACGTGGAGCGCTTGCTGACAGACACCGGGATCGTGCGGCACCGCAAGAAGATCGAGGCCACCCTCACCAACGCCCGCGCCGCCCAGGAGGTGATCGCCTCGCACGGGTCGCTGGCAGCCTACTTCTGGGGCTTCGAGCCGCCAGCGTCGGCTCGGCCGGACCGATTCGACAAGGCGACCCTGGTGTCGTTGGGCAAGACCGAGGGCAGCATCGCGCTGTCGGCGGATCTCAAGCGGCGCGGCTGGGTGTTCGTGGGGCCCACCACCGCCTATGCCTTCATGCAGGCCATGGGCCTGGTCAACGATCACCTCGAGGGATGCCACGCGCGACCGGCGCGTCTGGCGGATCGCGAGGCGTTCCAGCCTCCCTCGAGGCCTGCGTCAGCGTAGGACGCTGCTCCAGGCACCCGACAGCGTGAAGGCCGCCCAGAAGTAGGGATGGCTCCAGCGCTGCTCGGCGGCCGTTGCCTGCTTCGCCGCGGCCAGCGCATCGACCACCGTCGCCCCCGACGACAGCGACTCGTACATCCGCTGCATCAGGAAGGCGGTGGCGTCGTCGTCCACCTTCCACAAGCTCACCACCTGGGCATGGCTCCCCGAGAGCACCAGCGACCGACGCAGGCCCTGCACGCCGTCGCCGTTGCGCAGCGTGCCCACGCCCGTCTCGCAGGCGGACAGCACGGCCACACGCGTGCTCCGCAGGTCCACGTTGGACAGCTCCGCTGCCGTCAGCAGCCCGTCCTGTCGACCGTCCTGCGGCCGGTTGGCGCCCGCGAGCACGATGCCGCTGTCGAGTGCGGGGTTGGCCGAGGGGCCCTCCCAAGCCTCGGGAACCGGGTCGTCGGGCACGGACGGGAGGGGCAGCACCTCCAGGCCCCGGCTCGCCGCCACCGCGAACAGCGCCGGATCGCGATCCGCGTGGAAGAACCCGTGGGTGGCCACGTGCAGGAAGGTGGGTCGGACGACGTCCTTGAGCGCCTCCTCGGTGGCCTGGGTGCCCTGTCGGTGCGCCGCTTCGGGGAACAGGGCCGCGATGGCCTCGCCCTCGTCCCGGGTGCCGGGCAGGGGGGTCCAGGGGCTCGTGCCGCCCCCGAAGTCCACGTCCGACACGATCATGGGCTCGCTGGCCTTGCCCTTCCACATGCCCGCCTGGAGCACGTCGCGGCCCGTGGTCAGGTACGACACGGCGGCCTCGGCGTGCGCGGTCTGCGACAGCAGCACGTCGAAGGGCACCACGTTCAGCAGCCCATCGGGGGAGATCAGCAGGTGCTCGGCTCCCGCGAGCGCCTCGGTGATCGGGCCCAGCACGGCGGAGGCCAGGTCCTGGGCGGACGCGTCCACCTCGCTCCGGCCGATCAGGTCTGCGCGCAGCTTTCGCACGGCGTCGTCGATCTGGGCCGCCGGACCCAGGTCCTTGCCCACGGCCGCGCCCTCGTGCCGCAGCACGTAGGCCGCATATCGCTCGGGTCCCAGGGTGTTCTCCGCGGGATCCCAGGGGCGGTATACCGCCAGCTCCAGCAGCGCCTGGCCGGGCTGCAGCGCCTCCTGGACGTCGCCCACCGAGGTCTGCGCGGCCTGCTCGCGGAACAGCTCGGAGCGAGCGGCGAGCTGGATCTGCAGCTCGGCCACCTCCCGCGCCACAGTGGCCCGCTCGGCGTTCAGGGTCTGCAGCGCGTCGGTGGAGGAGGCGGTGGTGCTGGCCAGCTCGCTCTGGCGGGTGGTGGCCGCGAGCAGCCGATCGATGAGCTTCAGGCCCTCCTCGTCGGACTCCCGCCGCACCGCGTGCAGCGCGTCGTACTCGGCCTCCACCAGCCGGCCCTTGCGTCGGAGCAGCGTGCGCAGGGCGAGCTCGGCGGCCTTCGTGTGGCCGTGGAGCTGCTGTAGGTGCAGGGAGACGGCCTGGTGGGTGGTGGCGTGCAGTGGCTCGAGCAGTGCCTGCCGCTCGGCGGGGGTCCCCAGGTACAGCTGTCGGGTGATGCGGGCGTCCTCGGCGGCGAGGACCTCGTCGAGGGGACCCAGCGCGAAGGGTGGCTTGGGCGAGGCCAGCCGCAGGCGCACCATCTCGAGGGTCAGCCGCGAGGTCAGGGGCTCGGCGCCACCCGCGACGGCGGTGGCGCGACCCAGCAGCGAGGACGCCTCGGTCAGATCTCCGGCCCGCAGCCGGATCCGGGCCAGATCCGCCAGGGGCTCGGCCACGGCTGGGTGCGTGGTGCCCAGGTTGGCCATCGTGCGGTCCACGGCGTGACGGAACAGGCCCTCGGATTCGGAGGGTGCGCGTGTGGCCAGGCGACGTCCGAGGTGCATGGCCGTGCCTGCTCCCAGCGTTCCGAGGTCGGGCACCACGCCCGTGGCGGCGATGCGCGTGCCCAGGTCCTCTAGCCGCTGGTCGGCGTCGGTGTGCCCCACGGCCCGGGCAAGCACCAGGGCCTGCAGGCACGCCCGCACGCTGCGGTCCGGCGGTCCGTTGCCGTCGCAGCGCTTGGAGGCGGTTCGGATCGAGCGCTCCACCTTCGCGCGGCTACGCTTGTTGCGGTTCTCCTCGTAGTCTCGCAGCAGTCCCGCTTGCCACGGGTTCAAGAGGTCCTCGCCACCGGTGGCCGCCTGGGCGGGCGCACCAATCCCCATCGACACCAGGTACAGCAGGTATGTCACCCGCGGAGCGTACCCGTCTCGACGTGGCCTAGTCCACCATCACCATGGGAAGAGACTCGGCCACGTTCTGGTACATGTCCGGCAGATCCGAGGCGGAGGGGCTGTTCTGGAAGAACCCCAGTCCACGCACCATGCTCTGCATCTGGGTGGGGTTGATGGATCCGTTGGAGAACAGGATCGTCCAGATGTGGATGTCGTAGTCGTCGTAGGCCAGATCCGCCGCGTCGTCGGCGGCGGAGTTGCCTCCGCCGCAGTTGAACACGCCGTCCGACATCACCACCATGCCGCGGAAGAAGGTCTCGTCGGTGCCGTTGGCGAGCTGGGTGACGGCCTGCAGCATGGCGATGCTCGGGTTGGTGCACCAGCCGATGTCCCCCCCCTCGGGGTGGTCCATGCTGGAGCTGGTGTAGCCGTCCATGCCGTCGGGGCAGCCGTACCAGGTGTCGCAGATGCCGGCGAACTTACCGGTCAAGTAGGGCAGATCGTCCTCGATGACGGACAGCTGCGCCCAGGGCGGATCGTTCATGTCCAGCGTGGAGCCGCCCCCTTCCTTGGCGCCGTACTGGGCGTACCCGGACAGTCCCAGCATGTCCCCTTCCTGCGGGAACGTGATGAGGTACTCGAGGAACAGGAAGTTGGCCTGGCGCGACAGGTCGATGGCGGCGGGGTCGCCGTTGGTCCACTGGCTGTAGCTGGCGTTCATGGAGCAGGAGAAGTCCTGCACCAGCATCAGGGCGCGCTGCTGCTGCGCCGTGAGCGCGCTCGCCGTGACGTCGTGGGTGTTCACGCCGAACATCGGAGCGAGCAGCAGGTCCACGGCGTTGTTGCCTTGGCGCGACAGCGTGACCTCCACCGCGTTGACGTTGCCGATGGCGCTGCAGCCCTCGCAGAAGCCGTTGGCGGGGGTGTAGGTGCCGAGTCGCACGGCGTCGCGTGTGGCGATGCCCATGGCCACGGGGTTGACGTTGATCATGAAGTCCGCGGCGTCCACGGCTGCTTGATCGGGGTCGTCGTCGCGGTTGCTCTTGTAGGCGATCAGGGCGGCGTGGGCGGCGGCATCCGCGGTGGCTTGCGCCTGCTGCTCGGCCATGGTGATGAGGGAGATGTCCAGCGCCAGGGCGCAGAACCCTAGAATCGTGAAGATGAACACACCCATCAGCATCGAGTAGTTGCCGCGCCTCGGACGCATGTGCCCTCCAGTCATGCGAGCCTCTCGGCACGTTGAGGGCGGGTGGGCAGCACACCACGGTTACATCGGCGCGCCTGCGTCGGCGGCCCGTCCCTCACGGTCCTCGAACCAGGCCCAGGCGGCTCGGATCCCGTCCTCCACAGGCCGAGTGGTGTACCCGAGCTCCCTGCGCGCCTTGTCGCTGTGGAAGACGAAGCCCGGCTCGAAGCCCCAGCGCACGGTCTGGGTGGTGATCGCCTGCTCACGACCCGTCAGGCGCTCCACGCCGTCTCCGATCCAGCCGAGGGCGGTGGCCAGCCCGCGCGGGGCTGTGAAGCGAGGGGGGCTCGCGCCCACCACCCGAGCGATGCGGCCCATCATCTCCAGGTAGCTGCAGTTCTCACCGGCAAGGATGTAGCGCTCGCCGCTGCGCCCTCGGGTGAGCGCTGCGAGCGTGCCCGCGGCCACGTCGCGCACGTCCACGAAGCTGTTGCGGCCCGGCGTGCTCGCCACGGCGCGTCCTCGGGCCACCTCCAGGATCATCGCGCCGGAGCTGGGACGAGCATCGCGCGGCCCGAAGAGGAAGCCCGGGTTGACCACCACCACGTCGAGGGTGTCGTCGGCCGCCTGCAGAGCCAGCTGCTCGCTGTCGCGCTTGGTGATGGCGTAGCCGTCGGCCAGGCCGCGGGCGACCAGGTTCCAGTCGCTGTCCTCGTCGCATGGCTCCGACGTCTCGGACACACCGACGGCCACGGTGCTGGAGGTGTGCAGCAGCTTCGAGATGCCGGCACGACGCGCGGCGTCGATCACGTTGGCGGTGCCCGTCACGTTCGCGGCCACCAGTGCCGGCGTGGGGTGCGCCAGCAGAGACGTGAGCGCGGCACAGTGGATCACGGCATCGCAGCCCTCGAAGGCCTCCGTGAGGGCGAGCGGATCTCCCAGGGGAGCACACCGCCACTCGATGTCCAGATCGGCCAGGTGGTCGCGGCGGGAGGTGGACCGGTGGGTGGCACGCACGGAGTGGCCGGCAGCCAGACAGGCCTCCGCCACGTTCGCTCCCAGCAGTCCCGTCGCTCCCGTCAGCGCCACGATCATCAGCGCACGCCGATCCAGACGCGTCGACCCGATGCCAGGGTGGGGTCGGACATCAGGCTGATCAGGTGTCCGTCCGCGGTGATCCACGGGTTCGCCCCCAGGATCACCGGCAGCATGGGCAGCTTGGCCTGCAGCTCCGGGCACTGAGCCAAGTCGATGGACCAGCTCGCGGTCTCCCAGCGGCCGCCGCGCGAGCGCTGGTGGTAGTGGCCCACGCTCGATTGGTAGTAGCGATGAGCCGAGGTGTCCGCGGTCTTCCGCACGCTTCCCAGCAGTACCTTGGCCTCGGTGAGGGACTGGGGCACGGGGCAGGGCAGGGCCGGGAGTGGCTCCCCCAGGCGCGCGTCGCCCCGCGCACGCAGCAAGCCGGTGGCGCCGCCCGCCGTCGTCCACGCGGTCTCGAAGTCCGCGAAGGACACGCCGGGGGTGGCTCGATGCGCCACCTGGCCCCACTCGGACGGCAGGAACGGTGCGAAGGCCCGGGGGCGGCCGACACCCGTGGCCCATGCCCACGACAGCACCATGTCCCGCCGCTCGGTGAAGCGGGTGGTCACCGCGATGGCCGTCTCCGGGTAGCGCCACGTGCGCAGCAGATCCTCGATGTGGAGCGTGGGGTCGAAGGGATCGAGGTCTCCGTGGGCGAGCAGCTCCCGGGCCACGGGCTCGCTGCGGGCGGCGAACAAGGGCACCACGCCGCAGCCGAAGCGTGGGGAGGCCCCCGCCTTCAGCAGCTGCGCCACCGAGAGTGGCCGATCTGCGAGCACCGCTGCGGTCAGCGCGCAGGCGTCGATCTGGGCGCCGGCGTCGAGGAGTAGCTTCAGCACGTCGCTGTCGCGGGCGCCCACCACGGTGACGTGCTCACCGCGGCACACCGCCGTCGGCTCCTCGCGCTCGATGGCCACCGACGCGAGCCAGGCGTCTTCGAACTCGAGCGCGGCACACAGGATCGGACCCTCGAGCTTCTCCACGAGCTGTCGATCGATCCACGACACCGGTCCGTCCACGCTCCGCGCGCGCACGCGCAGCCGCTCCACGGTGGGCTGTACCGACTGCAGCACCAGGCCTGCGGCCCTGCGGCGCGCGATGTCGTCTCGCTCCCGCAGCACCTCGATCGTGGGCCAGGGATCCACGCCTTCCTCGAGGATCCGCGCCACCTCTGCCGCATCCTCGTCGAGGACGGCGTCCGTCAGGTTGCCCGAGACCTCGGTCGTCCACCCCAGCAGGGGTGCGGTGGCGATGGTCCACGCTGTCAGCACGGCGGTAGGGTAGCCTACGCCGCCGGAGGGCAGGATGTCGCAGGGCGGTTGGTGGGGCGATCACCAGACTCCAGCGGGAACGCAGCGTCACTGGGAGATCGGCTCGCTGGATCTCTGGGTCGAGCGCCAGGCGCTTCAGTGGAGCGTGGCCCATGCCCATCGGCCCGACGCGGTGGAGCGCTACGCCGCCCTCGGCCCCGAGCCAGGGCTGCCGATGCCCGGGGGGGCCGTGGCCGCGCGCTTCGCGACGGGCTCGGGAGCAGATCAGCTCTCCCTGCGGCCCGTCGGTGCGGATCGCCCCATCGTGGTGCGACCCGATCCGGCGCTCGGGCTGGCCCCGGGCCGACAGATCACCTTCTACGTCGGCACCACGGTGTGGGTGTCCGTGGTGGGCGGTGGGCACGCGCTGCTGGAGGTGCCCGTCCTGCGTCCGTCGGACACCTGGTTCGGGCCCTCCGTGCGCGAGGGAGCGCTGTGCTACGCCAGCCGCACGCGAGCGCGGCTCGAGCTGGCCGAGCTGCCCGAGGTGCCCGGTCGGGCCGTCACCCAGGTGACCGTGCGCAACGACGGGGCCAACCTGCTGCACATCGAGCGGGTGCAGATCCCGTCGCCGCAGCTCGGCATCTACCAGATGTCGAACGGCAAGCTGTGGACCCAGTCCATCACCGTGCTGCGGCAGCGTGGGCAGCCTCTGGCGGAGGTGCGGGTGGCGTCGGGCCCTCCGGCGGAGGCCGGCACGGTGGTGAAGAAGAGCCCCGCGCGCTCCAAGGGCGTGTCGTGGGTGGTGGTGCGCGCACTCGGTCAGTGGCTGTCGTAGGGAGATCGCGTGGAGCAGCTCATCTCGAACCTGCAGTCCTTCGTCCCCGAGGAGCTGCGTGCGTGGCTCACGATGGAGCAGGCGGTGGATGGGACCACCGCCCTCGCGATCCTGGTCTTCGGCTGGGTGCTGGCTCGCATCGTGGCGGGCTCGGTGTCGCGGGTGGTGGGGGCGCGCGTGTCGGCCCAGGCGGGCATGGTCACGCGCCTGGTGGTCTACTACACGCTGCTGGCCTTGGTCGTGGCCTTGGCCCTCGGACGGCTGGGCTTCGACGTGTCGGTGCTCCTCGGGGCGGCCGGGATCCTCACGGTGGCCATCGGCTTTGCTGCCCAGACCTCGGCGTCGAACCTGATCAGCGGGGTGTTCCTGATCGGCGAGCGGCCCTTCGTCGTGGGCGACATCATCCGCATCGGGCAGACCGAGGGGGAGGTGATGAGCATGGACCCCATGAGCGTGAAGCTCCGAACCTACGACAATGTGCTCGTGCGGATGCCCAACGAGTCGCTGCTCAAGTCGGAGATCGTGAACCTCACCCACTTCCCCATCCGCAGGGTGGACGTCCAGCTCCGTGTGGAGCACGATGTGGACGTGAGCCACGTGCGGCGCGTGCTCGGTCGAGTGGCTGACGAACATCCGCTGTGCCTCGACGAGCCACGACCCGAGGTCTGGTTCAAGGAGTTCGAGCTGGACGGAATGTGGTTGCAGTTCTCCCTGTGGACGGCAACGCCCAACTTCTTCGCCTTGCGAAACCACGTGCGAGATCGCGTCATGGCTGCATTGGTGGAGGAGGGTATCGGGCTTGCCACCCCCGTGCGGACAGTCAAGTCGGCACACGGGGATGGGTTTCTGGCAGAGTGACAACAAATGGCATCAATTCGATCGAATATCGATCGATGTGGGATAGCCGATCTGGATCGCGGCACGTGCATGGGGGTCAGGGTGGAGTTCAACGTCGAGGACCGCGTGGTGGTACCCGGCTGTGGCGTGGGTCGGGTGGAGGCCGTCGAGCGCATGGCCGTCGAGGGAGAGGAGGTCGAGCTGTATCGGATCGATCTCGGCGAGACCCACGGCCGCATGTGGGTCCCCACCAACCGCGTGACTGAGCAGGGAGTCCGTCCGGTGATGTCGTCGGACCGCGCCAACCAGGCGTGGAAGGTGCTTCAGGAGCAGGAGGCTCCCGACGAGCGGCAGAACTGGAACCGACGCCAGCGGCGCTACAACGAGAAGCTCATGAGCAACGAGCCCATCGAGATGGCCGAGCTACTGGGTGAGCTGGCGGCCGTGCGCAACCGCAAGGAGCTGTCCTTCGGTGAGCGCAAGATCTTCGAGCGGGTGCGGGAGCTGCTGGTCTCGGAGCTGGCGGCCGCGCTCGGTGAGTCGAGGCCCGCCGTGGAAGAGCGCATGACGGCCACGCTGGCCGCCTAGCGATCGGGGCTCTCCGGCGCCCAGCTGGGCGTCAGAAGCACTGCGAGCCGCTGGGGATGCAGTAGTTCGGGAGATCGAAGCAGCACGTCTCCGAGCCCGAGCACTGGTAGTCGCAGCTGCCCGACCCGTCGCACTCCGAGCAGCCGCCGCAGAACGTGCCTGCGGTTGCGTTGGTCTCCGTGCACACGTTCGTGCCGTTGCACTCGCGGTCCACGCACAGGGTGTCGGTGCAGGCGATGTCCGTGCCCCCGCAGGTTCCCGCACCGTCACACTCGTCGTCGTAGGTGCACAGGTCGTCGTCGTCGCAGGAGGCGCCCAGCGCCTTGGTGGGATTCGAGCAGATTCCGGTTGCAGGGTTGCAGACCCCGACGTCGTGGCAGTCGCTCAGGGCCGTGCACGAGATCACGAGGGTGTGGCCGCAGGCGCCATTCTGGCAGACGTCCCCTTGGGTGCACGCGTCGCCGTCGTCGCAGGCGGCCCCGTTGTCGTTCGGGTTGCTGCAGACGTTGCCGGAGCAGACGTCGGCCGTGCAGGGGTTGCCGTCGTCGCAGTCGGCAGCGGTGATGCACTCGACACAGGCGCCCGCGAAGCACAAGCCGATCTCCCCGTCCACACAGGGCTGTCCGTCGGCGATGGGGGTGGCTTGGCAGCTGCCGCCGAGGCACTCGTCCGACGCCGTGCAGGGATCGGCGTCGTCGCAGGCTGCGCCGTCGTCGTTCGTGATGGTGCACGCGTTGCCCGAGCAGGTGTCGGTGGTGCACAGGTTGCCGTCGTCGCAGTCGAGGTCGCCGATGCAGTCCACGCACGCCCCCGCCAGGCACAGGCCGAGCTGTCCGTCCACGCAGGGCTGTCCGTCGGCGATGGGGGTGGCTTGGCAGCTTCCTCCCAGGCAGCTGTCGGCGTCGGTGCAGGGGTCGGCGTCGTCGCAGGGGGCCCCGTCATCGGGCAGGCTGTTGCAGCTGTTGGCCGTGCACTGGTCGATGGTGCACAGGTTGTCGTCGTCGCATTGCTCGGCGCCGAGGCACTCCACACACACGCCGCCCACGCAGAAGCCGTCCTCGCCGTCGCAGGGCTCTTCCTCCTCGACGGGGACCGCCAGGCAGTTCTCGTCGATGCACTGGTCCGCCGCCGTGCAGGGATCGCCGTCGTCGCAGGCGGTCCCGTCGTCGGCGGGCTCGTAGGCACAGGTGGCGGCGTCCTCCAGATCGCCCGGCACGCAGGCGCCCGACACGCGGCATCCGCCTGCCAAGTCGTCGCACACGACCCCCTCGCACTGCCCCAGGCAGCTGGCGGTGCAGTCGTCGCAGGGCGTGTCCACCGGCTCGTAGACGCACCCCCCTTGCTCCACGTCGCACACGCCGGTGGAGGGGTAGGTCCGCAGCACCGTGTTGCCCTCGATGCACTCGATGGGCGGTGGGTCCTCGCACCCCTGGAACTCGCACAGCAGCGGGGGATCTCCGCACCCGGCGATCCATCCCGACACCACCATGATCGACGCGAACCTCATGCGACCCTCGACAGCTTGAAGCGCATCATCGCATGTCGAGGACTGCCGCTACGCGGATCGGATCGTCATGCGTCGTCGACGAAGCAGTGACCCTCGCCGTTGACGTGGCCCACGCTCTGGACCAGGTGACCCACGAAGTCGGCGAAGTGGTCGATTCCGACCACGGTTCCGACGGGGTAGCCGAGGTCCGTGATGCGCACGGCCTCGAGCTCGACGAGGGTGACGGACCCGTCTTCGTTCGCATCGGCGTCCACGATGGCTTGGCCGCGCAGCAGGCCACCGTCCTCGTCGAGGCTGTCGAAGAACAGGTGGTCGCCGTGCACGGTGAGCTCGGTGGTCACCTGGTCACCAGCGGCCGCTGAGATGTCGAGGGGCAGGCAGCGGTAGCGGGTGGCGGCGCTGAAGGACCAGTCGAAGGTCACTGTGTCGCCTCCGCAGGTCACGGTGCCCGCGGTCCGCACGGCGTCGTCCGTGTCGGGTCCGATCTCGTAGTAGACGCGCTGGTAGTCGCCGGGCCGCACCTCGACCGTGCCCAGCTGTTGCGGCCCCGCCTCGACGAGGTCCACGCGGCTCACGGGAGCGTCCCCGACCACGGTCTCGTCCACCTCGAGCAGTGTGGCAGAGGCGAACTGCACCTCGAATCGGTCGTACGTGGCAGAGCAGCCGTCTTCGAAGTCGGCAACGGCGATGCCGTCTTCGATGAACTCCTCGCCCCACGTGGTCACGACCCACTCCGAGGAGGAGCAGGCGCAGAGCAAGGTCGAAAAGAACAAAACAGAGAGCTTGTCGACAGTTGGCATGGTCCACCGTTGTGGGAGGCGTTTCGAATCCATATACCTTCGACGTTGCTCTCCTGAAAGACGGGAATGCAGTCCTGTACTGCGTTTGCGAGAGGTGTGCGTGCGTCTGTTCCCCATCGTCTTCCTGCTGGTCGCTTGCGACACGAGCGTGGATCAGTCCCAAGCCTGTGCCGAGTGGGTCAGCTGCATCGACGCCCGTGATGCGCAGCTCGGCATCACCACCGACAACGACCGCTTCCAGCTGGGAGGCGACTGCTGGGGAAACCCGGAGATCGGAGAGCTGTGCGACAAGGCCTGCATCGCGGGCCTCGACCAGATGCGAACCGCCTACGACGACCTTCCGGAGGCCTGCCTGTGATGACGCTTTCCTTGATGTCGTGGATTGCTCTGGATGCGCTGGCGCATCGGCCGCAGGCCGTGGAGGAGCGCCTCGTGATCGAGCTTCCCAAGATCTCCCACGTGATCGGCGGTGAGTTCGTGACGGGTGACGAGGTCTTCACCGTCGTGCTCGAGTACGACACACCCTTCGCGATGCCCATGGAGATGCAGGTGCCGCGCTTGCGCGCGCTCGAGAACCACCGGCCGGTGTTCGCCATCGTGGGGCCGGGACTGCCCGAGCCCACGCCCGAGCTGTTGGACTGGCTGCCCGCCGAGGTGCCCGAGGGCATGGGCGTGTGGGTCCAGCGCAACGACGAGCCGGAGCGCGAGGTCTACTTCGAGCAGGTCATGCGCCGCACGATGTGGACCACGGGGTCGCTGGCGGTGCACTTCCCGTCGGCGGGCACCTACGAGGTGTGGATCTGGTCGCCCGACTTCTCGGTGGGGGAGTTCTGGTACGGCTTCGGTGTGGAGGAGGACTTCTCGGGCGGCGCCTGGGGCGGTGTGTTCGACGACTGGGGCCTGTTCGGCTGGTGATGCGGGAGCCATGATGACGACGATTGCTTCGATGATGGGTCTGTTGTGGGTCGGGACCGCGTCTGCCGAGTCCCCGCTGCGGGCCGAGCACTTCAGCGTGACCCTTCCGGTGGAGGTGGACCTGGTGGGTCTGGCGTCGGGTCTGCACCCCGAGCTGACGTGGCGCCCGTTCCGCTCCGACGGGGCCTTCCACGTGCGAGTGGCGACGGGTCTGATGGCAGGGCCTGAGCTGGCCCTGGTGCCGCTGTCCTTCGGCTTGCGAGAGGTGCTGTTCCCGCGTCAGCGGGTGCGTCCCACGCTGGGCCTCGGCATCCAGATGCAGACGTTCCTGCCCTACGGTCACGCGCCGAAGGTCCGGCTGGACCAGTACATGGAGCTTGGTGTGGACGTGCGGGTGCGGGAGGGCTGGCGCATCGCGTTCCAGGCGTCTCCGGAGTTCGGCTGGCTCGGAGGCTTCGGCCTGGGCATGGCGGCCCGACTCGGCGTCACGGCGGACCTGCCCCTCAGGCTCTGACCTCCACGGCAGCTCAACAGTCGTCGCCCTGCAGCTGCACGTCGAGTGCATCGCTGCCGCGGCCGTTGGCGTCGGTCACGTCGAGGGACAGTCGGGCGTGCACGAGCTGCCCGCAGGGGACCTGCACGTCGTCGCCCGGGGTCCAACGCACCGACGTGCCCCTGCCGATCTCCACCTGGGTGTCTCCCGTCGCGAGCGTCCACAGCACCTCGCTGGGGCCATCGTCGAGGCTGGAGTGTGCGACGCCCGACAGCAGCGTCTCCTCGCGCAGGGGGAGTGCCGTGTCGGGCTGCAGCGGGGCCAGGATCCCGGCGTAGGGTCGCTGCCCGTCGTGCCAGGCGCTCGCGTGGACCCACAGGTGGGCTCGAGGCGCTCCGCGTGCTCCACTCGTCGCGGCTTCGTGCACCACACGGAAGCGACCTGGGGTGTCGAAGCGGGTGACGATGGCGCAGCCCGTGGTGCCGAACGCTCCGGCTCGCCAGCTGCGATCGCTGCAGCTCACCCCATCGCGCTCGGCGCTGTGGACCTCGCCTGCGAAGGCCACGTCCACCCCGACGGGTACGTGCACCGTGGTGAACGGGACGTGGTTCGGGCGCACGATCTCCACCGTCGTCAGATCCTGCGGGTCTCGGACCTCGACCCACACCGTGTCGATCGTGCTGGCTCCCCGACTGTCGAACACCCTCGCAGCGATCATCTGCGGACCGGGATCCACCAGGTTCACCACCAGATCGGTACCGTTGCCCAGGAAGCCTAGCGACGAGGACATCCAGGCCACCGTGCAGCACGCTCGTCCGTCCTCGGCGTCGCTCACCTGGGCACTCAGCGTCATGGGCACGCCCGCGGTCACCTCACCGGCCACCGTGGGCGTGACGATCTGGACCGTGGGGGGCTCGTCCACCTCCACGTCGGCGAGGACTCCGGTCATGTCGGTGACGTGGTCCAGCCACCAGTCCACGGGCAGGTAGGCGTAGCCGTTGTCGCCCCAGCCGCAGCCGAAGGAGTTCTTCACCACGACGTAGTCGTCGGTGATCCGCACGACCTGCACCGCGTGGTAGCCCGCCGATGCGTCGTCGTGGCGACCCAGCTGGCCACTGGCGCCGATGGCGAGGAAGTCCGCCGTGGCCTCCACGCCCGCCACCACGCCCGCGCCTCGCGCCATGTAGGTGCGGGCAGTGTCGAGGCTGGGGATGCGGGGAGTGTAGATCCCGGTCGCGGTGCGGATCCGCACCCAGTCGCCACGGGTGGTCGGTCGATAGAAGAAGGCCTCGCCATCGACCCGCGTGATGCCCAGCTGATGGGCGGTCTCGGAGCAGGCGGCGCCGTAGCCCATGCAGGAGTCGACGTAGAACCCGTCGTGCTCCTCGCGGCACCACGACGGATTGTAGCCCCAGGTCGCCTCGGTCCCGATCCGAGTGCCCGTCTGCTGTAGCTGCTGGAGGAAGTCGACGGTGTCCAGTCCGTCTCCGAAGTGCTGTCCGTCGAAGTCGAGCTTGCCGATGGAGTACAGCGCCTGCTCCGAGAGATCGAGGGACTGTCCGGTGTGAACGGCCGCCGACGTCTCGAGGGCCGAGTTGATGGCGAAGGCCACGCAGGTGCCGCGGTTGACCTGGTTTCGAACAGGGGGCAGCAGGTGAGCCCACGCCCACTCGCCGAGCAGCTGCTTCCCCAGCTCCGATGTGGGGAAGCACGCGCTCCCTCCGTCGTCCCCCGGACCCACGTCGATGTCCAGTGGGCACACGCCCGGGTTCGGCGTGGGAGTTCCTCGGGACGGAGGGAGGCCAGGGGAGGAGGGCGGGGCCATCGCCGACCAGGCCTCGACGTCGTTGGTGCACCGAGCGATCTGCTGGATCTCGTGCGCCACGTCGGCGCTCCCGGAGATGCGGCAGTGCTCGGGAGCGCTCGCAGTCAGCTCGTCGAGCAGGAGCTGCTGCTGGGCCGGATCCTCGGAGCGCAGGATGGAGGTCGCCAGGGACCGGCGATGCCAGCCCTCCCCCAGGAGCTGCACGCGGCGCCCGTCGGGCAGCGAGGCGGTCACGTTGCCCTCCCGGGTGCGGAGCCGGCCCGCCTCCACGGACCACAACAGGCGCTCGCGGCGGTGGGGGTGGTCCTGGAGGAAGGCCTCCACGACGGCCATCGCATCGGCCTCCGCAGCTGCGCGCGCTACGGCGTCTTCCTCGGGATCCGGATCCCCCACCCGGAACAGCGAGCCCTCGCTCTGCAGGTCATCGAGGGATCCCTCGTCGAGGGAGCGGATCTCTCCGAGGAGTGATCCCGTGCACCCACCAAGCCACAGCCATCCGATCATCGACGTATGCACGCGGACCTCCCGGCCCACCGTGACCCGCCGCCGAGTCGCCGGGTCGCCGCAGCGTGTCGCGGCTGCTGCGGCAGACTGCGGCACGACGCGGCAGCGGCTCGGGGCAGGCTTGGTGACTCACACCGGAGCTGTCATGTCGAGCCGAAGAGCGTTCTGTCTGTCCTGGGCCTTCGCCGTGGGATGCTCCTGCGAGGGGCCGGCCTCGGACTGGGAGCATCCCATGGGCACGGTTCAGATCGTGAGCGACGAGGTGCTCGACGATCTGCGTCAGCAGGGGGAGCTCCTCGACGTGCCCGACGTCACCCCCGAGGAGGAGCGCGCCCGGATCGCGCAGCTCGAGGCCGCAGCCACGGCGGAGATCGAGTCGTTCCTGGTGGACCACCCACAGTGGCGGGAGCGACTGCTCTGGGAGGTCGAGGCCACCGATGCGACCCTGCTGCACGACGGAAACCTGGAGATCGAGCTTCAGCCTGGTTCGGTGGTGCAGCTGCAGGGGCAGGGCCTGCGTCGTCGCTCGCTGGCGGCCCTGCTGCGGCGCTTGCAGGAGCCCGAGGCGCACCTGGAGCTGATCGAGCAGCTGCTCGTGGTGGTGCCCGAGCGGTGTCGGAGCCTCGCAGCGGACGAGGGTGATCGGCGGCGCATGTCGGTGGAGGAGCTTGGCGCGCTCACCGAGTCCGTGGGGCGCTGTTGGGACGACTGGCGAACCCTCGTGGGCGCCTTCGACGACGAGCTACCCCGCGGGCAGCAGCGCAGCGACACGGCGGGGCTCGAGGCGCCCAAGCACTGTGAGGTCGTCGACGAGGTCTGTCTGTGCAAGGGCAACCCGGTGATCGTGGGAGATGGGTTCGATGGGGCGGGGAGCTGCGCACCGTCGGACCCGATGGTCCGTGACTGGGTCTTCACGGATCACCTGTCTGCGGTGCGCAGCCAAGGCAGTCGCGGCACCTGCGTGTCCTTCGCGACGGCTGCCGCCCTCGAGTACGGGCTGTCCCGGTACGACGGGCTGAAGGTCGACGTCTCGGAACAGTACCTGTACTCGCTGGGCAAGTTCGATCTGTACGACGACCACTTCGGCGATGGGCTGCCCACGGCCGAGTTCCTCCAGGATCTGGCTGCGACGGGGCTCGGGACCACCATCGAGCCCCACTGGGGCTACAATCCCTCGCGCTGCCGCATCGAGATCGGGGCCATCGGAACCTACCTGCACTCCTGCGCGGGCTACGCGTTCGACGCGTCGCCACGTCCGTGCTCGCAGACCAGCCATCAGCTCGGCTTGGTGGCGCAGGCGGGCTCCGATCCGTTCTTCTTCCGACCCTCCAAGGAAGACGAGCGCATCGAGGTGACGGATGCGCTTCCGCTGTGGAACTGGTTCGGCCCCACCCTCGACTCGGTCAACGTGTTCGTGGAGGCGGGCTATGGCGTGGTGGCCTCCATCGACGTGACCCAGGACTTCCGCGACCTGTACGACTTCCCGGACGGCTTCATGCACACGTCCAACGGCAAGGTGTCGGGCTCGCACGCCGTCCAGGTCGTGCGGTGGGTGCCGGACGACACCGCGCCGGGTGGGGGCTGGGTCGTGATCAAGAACTCGTGGGGGTGCTACTGGGGCGACAGTGGCTACGCCTACCTGTCTGCCGATTGGTTTCGGGACAACGTCAACAGCGTGACGGCGATCCGGGCGCAGGCCGACGTCAACACGCCCCCCGAGATCTCGGTGGTCAGCCCATCGACCCTGATCATCGACGGCCTGGCGCCCTTGGGCAACGAGTACACCTTCGAGGTGGCCGTCTCCGATGCACAGGACGGGGCGACGTGCTGCGACGTGTCGTGGTGGTCTGAGGACACGGGGGCGTTGTTGGGAGATGCGCCCGTGCTGACCCATCGGTTCACCTCGCCCGGCGTGCACGTGCTGCGGGCCACGGCGCGGGACAGCCAGGGAGGGCTCGCCGAGACCAGCGTGCAGGTCCTGCTCACCAACTCGGCGCCCACCGTGGACATCGTTCGACCGGCCGCCCCGCACGCGCGCCAGACGCGTGATGTGTGGGGCTTGCGGCTACCGGTGGACACGGAGATCACCGTGAGCTCGGTGGCGAGCGACGAGGAGCAGCTCGCGGTGGACTGCGAGGAGCGCACGTGGGCGCTGGACGGTCAGCCCGTGGCCCAAGGGGCGGACCCCTGTGCTCCGCGCATCGCGCTGACCCAGCCGGGCTGGGCGCAGCTGACGGTGGTGGCCCGGGACAACGACGGCTTCGAGGGGCACGACGACCGCTGGCTCCGGGGCGTGGAGCTGGACTCGGGTGACCTGCCGTTCGTGTGGATCAACAGTCCGCGCCACGACGAGCCGCTCACCGAGGGGGTGTCGGTGGAGCTGGAGGTCGCCACGGCGTCGGGGCGCCGCGAGAACGTGGACGTGGTGTGGACGCTGGTGCGGGGGGACGAGGAGGAGGAGATCGGCGCGGGGCGGGCGGCCACCTGGGTAGCGGACGACAGCTTCCACGGCGCCATCCTGCGCGTGCAGGGCTCCGACTCCAACGGAACCTCCACCGACGAGATCCGCTTGAGCGTGCTCAGCATCCCCGAGTGAGATCGGCGCGCGCCTCGCGGATCGCGGCTTGCAGATCCATGCGGTGGTCGGGCGCAGCCTGCTCGGCGCGCAGGAGGGTGGCCTCGGCCTCGTCGGCTCTGCCGAGCCGTGCGAGTGCGCGTGTGGCGGCCACCCACGTGTGCACCTTCGTCTCGCTGCGGTGCAGCGCCGACAGGGCCAGCTGCGCTCGTCGGAGGCACTCCGCTGCCTGATCCGGGCGGTCCTGGCGCGCGCACACGAGTGCCCTGTGCGCCATCGCTCGGGGACGCAGCTCCGATCCCGGCACGTCCTCGGTGGCTGCGATCACGTGGTCGAGATCGGTTGCTGCATCGGTGTTCTCCTGGTCCGCCAGCTTCATGCGCGCTCGCAGGAGCCGACCGCGCAGCTGCACCTGGCGCACCTCCACGCGCTCCGCCAGCTCGAGGGCGCTGGCGAGGATCTGAACGGCTTCGTCGTGTCGATCCTGCATCCAGCGCAGGTGGGCGAGCTCGACGAGCTGTGAGGCCTCGTGGCGCAGGGTTGCTGCGGCCCGGCACAGCGACAAGGACGTCGACAGGCAGCGCTCGGCCTCGTCCGTGTCTCCGGTGCCCAGGTACGTCACCCCCAGTGCACCCCAGTGCACGGCCCGGATGCGCGGGTTGTCCACCTGACGGGCCAGCTCCGTTGCGCGCTCCAGCGTGTCGCGCGCCTCCTGTACTTGATCCATGGCCCAGGCGAGTCGTCCCAGGTTCCCCGTCCAGGCGGCCTCGGCCACGGCATCGCCGGTGTTCCGCGCGATGCGCAGGGCCTCGGCATAGGCTGCACGCGCCTCCGTCCACTCGCCGAGGTTCTCGTGCATCATGCCTAGGTTCCCGCGGGCGATCCCCACGGAGCGCGAGGCCCCGGTCCGGTCCGCGCAGTGGATCGCTCGAGTGAGTGCCTGGCGAGCCTGTTCGTGGCGGCCACCCTGCACGTACAGCGCTCCCAAGGTGGCGTTCGCCAACCCCTCGAACCGCAGGTTCCCCACCGCCCGATGGATGGCCCGAGCCAGCTCGAGGGTGCGCTCTGCCTCCGAGGTGCGTCCCGAGGTGTACAGCGCAGCGCCATGGCTCCCCAGCACGCGGCCGAGGTGAAGGCGCTCTCCGAGGGCGTCCAGCGCCTCCGAGGAGGCTCGGTAGCGGGCCTCGCTGGCCTCCGAGTCACCCAGGATGTGGTGAACGAGGGCCAGATCCCAGTCGCACAGCGCCCGCTGTGTGGCGTCGCCGAGGTCGTCGGCCACGGTGTGTGCGATCTCGAAGTGACGTCTTGCTGCAGCGTGGTCTCCCTGTCTGCGGGCGATCTCCCCCAGCGTGCGCTCGAGCCGCAGGCGCTCGGCCCCGTCCACGGTGGGTAGCTGGGCGACGCCGTCGGCCAGCTCGGCAGCGAGGGCCAGGGGACCCTGGATGCTCGTGACGGCCCACGCGGCGCAGAGTGTGGCGACGGCCACCTCCGGCGGGCCGCGCGTGGCGGCGTGTCGGCAGGCGGCCACGAGGTCCGGCAGCGCTCGGGCCAGCGCGTGCCGACGTGCGGGGCCTTCGTGGCGGTGCAGCAGCTCCAGGGCAGGCTCGGTCCCGAGCGCGGCGAAGGTCCGGGCGTGTCTGTCCAGGACGGGCTCCGGAGTGTGCAGTAGCTCCTCGGCGTAGGCACGTACCGTGTGCAGCAGCGCGAAGCGGTCGTCTGGTAGACGCTGCATCAGGCTGTGGGCCACCAAGGCGTCCAGCAGATCGGCTGGCCACGAGCCCTCCACGTGGACGACCTGCTCGGCAGCGTCGAGGGAGAAGCTGCCGACGAAGACGGACAGCTGCGACAACGCTTGCTGCTCCGAGGCCTCGAGCAGACTCCAGCTGAAGTCCAGGGTGGCGCGCATCGGATCGCGGAGGAGCTGGAAGCGCTGCCCGATGCGATCGACCATGGCGTCCACCGACATCACCGACAACCTGGCGGCCGCCAGCTCGATGGCCAACGGGAGGCGGTCGAGCAGCGCCATCAGCTCGTCGAGCTTCGGCGAGCCCACGTCGTGGAGATCCAGGCGCTCCGCGGCCCGCAACGAGAACAGCTGGGCCGCGGCCTCGGGCGACAGAGGAGCCAGCGTCTGCACTGCAGCATGCAGGGCCTGCGGGCGTCGCCGGGAGGTGATCAGGAACGTGGCATCGGGGGCCTTTGTCATCCAGCGCCGAGCGGCCTCGGCGACCTCGGGCGCCACGTGCTCGCAGCCGTCGCAGATCACCAGGCAGCGTCCGAGGGTGCCGAACACGCGCGACGTGCGGTCGGCGAGATCCGCGTCGGCCGAGACGCCGAGTGCCCCGGCTGCCGCGAGGGTCACCCCGCGCGCGTCGCGGGCGGGGGTCAGATCGCAGAAGACCACGGGTCCGCCCTGCCATCCGTGGGCGGCCTCGAGGGCGAGCCGCGTCTTGCCCACCCCTCCGGGCCCCGTCAACACGAGGCAGCTGGCGCTGGCGAGCTTGCCCTCGAGGGTGCCCAGGGCCTCGTCTCGACCCACGAAGCCACCGATGGGCTGCGGTCGCTCGAAGGAAGGGGCCGGGTGCGAGGAGGAGTCCTGCTCGGTGGCTGCCAGCCGGTAGCCCTGGCCGTGCACCGTCAGGAGCAGCGTGGGGCTCGTGGGATCGGGCTCGATCTCCTGGCGGAGCCGGCGCACGGCGTTGTCCACCGCACGCTTCTCCCGCGGGGGCCTGGAGTATCCCCAGACGTGGACCAGCAGCTCGTCGCGATCCACGTCTTGGCCACGTCGATCCGCCAGGTACCTCAACAGCCGCAGCTGACCGGTCGACAGCGTGGACTGTCCGCCCGCGCGTCGGACGGTTCCCACCTCGAGGTCGACCTCACCGTCTGCAAGGAGTAGCTTTGCCACGTCCTTCCCAGCTTAACGCCTGCGAGCCTCAGGCCGCGGCTGGGTCGTCGGGCTCGTCGCGGCGCCGCTTCACCCACCGATCCATCAGGGGCTTGGCCAACCGGTCGAGGCCCCAGAGCAGCAGCCCCAGCACCGCCAGGGTGGCGAGGCTCGGCAGCGGCCACACGATCACCGAGCCGCCGACGACGCCCAGCACGCCGCCCAGCAGCGTGATGAACGACAGCTTGTCGTCGGAGAACTGCTTGAATCCCTGCTCGAGCTGCTCCGTCGTCACGGTGGAGAGCTGCTCGAGCACGATCTGGCGGACGTCCACCTCTCGGACCAGCCCCACCAGCATGCGCGACAGCACGTTGTCGATCTGATGGCGTCGGCCCTCCATGTAGATCGGCAGCTGCAGCAACAGGTCGTCGAGGTGCTCCAGCCCCTCGTCCACCGTGCGCTCCAGCTCCTCGATCTCCCGATTGAGCAGCTTCACCATCGGGCCGTGCCAGGCCGTCTTCATGCGCGCCACCACCCAGCGCTGCATGCCTTCGCCGGCCACCTCGATCAGGCTGCGCTCGGCCCGCGCGCCCAGCCGATCGCGGAACTCGGGGTTGCTCGTGATCTCCGCCACCCACGTCAGGATCACGCGGCGGAGGTCCGCCTTGAACTCCGGGTCCTTGGTGATCTGGGCCAGCTTGTCGATGGCCGAGCTGGACAGGCGCTCGACGATGCGCGTCTCCTCGATCTTGCCGAGGATGAGCTCCTCGTTGATCAGGTTGCGCAGCACCTCGTCGGCCACCTTCTCGATGAGCTGATCCCGCTGGGAGGGGATGAGCCCCTGCCCGAAGATGGGCCGGCTCTCCCGGGGCCAGAAGAGCATCTTGATGGCCACCCAGTTGGTGGCGAAGCCGATCATGCCGGCCACCGAGCACGAGCGCAGCAGGCCGTGGAAGTCCCAGAGGAACGAGCTGGCGAAGACCGCGCCGCAGATGGGCATGAAGACGTTCAGGGCGAGCTGCATGCCCCAGCCCGTCTCGAAGGCGAGCTGCTCGATGGTGTAGGCGCGGTCGGAGGCGCCGTCGGCGGGGTCGAACGGGAGCTGGGTGTCCCGGTTCACCATGCGTCGCCGGTACTTCTCGAACAGCTCGAGGGGCTTGAGGCGCCGCACCCTGGAGGCCCAGGTGGGCCGACGAAGTTCGGAGTCGGACATGGTGCCTGGATATCGTGACGAGGTGGGCAACCGCGGGGGTCAGCATGCTGCCGGTGTTCGGTGATCGGTCGATGATGGAGCACGAGCCTGGTGAGATCGAGGATCCGTCTCGGCTGGCGGCGGTGCTGGATGCGTTGAGGAAGCGACCGGGGGTGCAGCTGCGCACCCCCACACAGGCCACCCGCGGAGATCTGTGCCGCGTGCACGACGAGGCGTACGTGGACCGGCTGCTGGCGACCGCGGGTACCTCGGTGGTGCTGGACGCCGACACGCGCACCTCCCCCGGCAGCATCGATGCCGCCCGGCTGGCGGCGGGGGCGGCGCGCGATGCGGTGTTCTGCGTGCTGGAGGGGGAGGCGAGGGCGGCCTTCGCGGCGGTGCGGCCGCCGGGGCACCACGCCTGCTTCGACCGTGCCATGGGCTTTTGCCTGTTCAACAACGTGGTGGTGGCCGCCGAGGCGGCTCGGATGGACCACGACGTCGAGCGGGTGCTGTTCGTGGACTGGGACGTGCACCACGGAAACGGCACGCAGGACCTGGTGGCGGGCCGGGGCGACTCCCTGTTCTTCAGCGTGCACCAGGGGGGCGGGGGCTTCTACCCGGGAACGGGGCTCACGAGCGAGGGCAACGCGCTGAACGTGCCGCTTCAGCCGGGGGCAGGAGACGCCGAGATGCTGGCTGCGGTGCGCGAGGTGCTGCGGCCCGCGGCCGACGACTTCGCCCCGGAGCTCGTGATCGTGTCGGCGGGCTTCGACGCCCACGTGGACGACCCGCTCGGGAGTCTGTGCGCGACGCCCCAGGGCTATGCCGCGCTGTGCCGCGAGGTGGCTGCGATCGCCCGCGATCACGCCCGTTCGCGGATGGTCCTGGTGCTGGAGGGCGGCTACGACCTCGCTGCGCTGGGGGCCTCCTCGGTGGCCTGTGCAGAGGTGCTCGGCGGCTAGAGCGCCGGGCAAGCGGGTCCACGGACATATGATTCGGCGGGTGGGAGTGGGCTGTCGTGGGGCGGAGGCTGCGTCTACAGAAGGGGGAGCTGGATCTCGAGACGGGTGAGATCGTCGGCACGAGCATTCGGCTGAACCCGAAGGAGCTCTCCCTCGCTTCGCGCCTCGCCGACAGCGATGCGGCGCTCCCCGTGGAGACGTTGCTCACGGACGTGTGGGGGTATCGGCCCGGCGTGCGCTCGCGCACCGTGTACAGCACGGTCGGTCGGCTCCGCAAGAAGATCGAGGTCAACCCCAAGGAGCCGGTCCACCTGCTGCAGTCCGACGGAGGCTATCGGCTCGTCGAGGGGGCCGAGATCCTCGAGCTGCCCGACGACTTCCACGGTCGCGTCGACGCCGTCGCGACCCTGAGGTCGTGGGTCGCCGAGGGGGGCGTGCTCGGGATCCACGGTTCGGGCGGGGTGGGCAAGACGCGCCTCGCCGAGATCGCCGTCACGCACCTCGCCAGCCGGTTCCAGACCCACGTGTGGGTGGCGCTGCGCGGTGTGCGTCAGCTCGAGGACGGGCTCGGAGCGGTCGCGCGCGCTCTGGGCCTGGGGGATGCCTCCGCGTCTCGGATTCGCGCAGCGCTGTCGGCTCGGCAGCCGATCCTGCTGGTGCTGGATGACCTGGACGACCTGCATGCCCACGCGGCCGATCTCGTCGAGGCGTTGGAGCCATCGGCCGCGCGTACCGTCCTGGTGACTGCCAGGCGCCAGGTGCCGGGCGCCCGACCCCTGACGCTTCGGGGACTGGACGTGTGGGCGAGCCGCCGTATGCTGCGCGCTGGGCGAAGGCTCGATGTCGACGACGAGGCACTGGACCGGCTGGCCGAGCAGCTCGACCACCTTCCCCTCGCCCTCACCATGGCCGCCCATTGGATCGGATCGTTGGGTGCTGCGGCGCTCTTCGAGCAAGGCGCGATCCTCAAGGGGCTGCACGGCACGGTGGAGCGCAGCTGGAGTCGTGCGCCAGCTCCGCAGCGTTCGTGGCTGTGTGCGCTGGCTGTGGTGGGTGGAGAGGCGCCTCTCTCCCTCGCGCTGGCGCTCGGCCCCGACGAGGCCATGGTTCATCTGCAAGAGCTGGTGCATCGATCGCTGGCTCAGGTCCGCGACGGGCGCGTTCGCCTGCTCGAGACGGTGCGCTCGTTCGCCGCGGATCGGGCTGCGGACCCACTGCCCATCCGCGCTGCCGCTCTGGGCTGGGCGGCGGAGGAGCTGGAGCGTGTCGTTCGCTCGATCGGAGGGCCCGAGCAGGGAGGCGCTCTGGCGCAGCTGCGCGTCGACCAGAGCGTGCTCGTCCGCGTCTTGGAGGACTCGCCCCGTGACGAGACCTGGGACCGAGCCGTGCTGGACTTCGCCGTTGTGCTGTGTCGGGTCGGCCTCATCCCGCAGATCGACGGATGGCTCCAGCACGTCTCGGGGCGAGCGTGCGTGGAGCCGATGCGGGTGTGGAGCCTCGTCCGGCAGAGCATGGTGATCGAGCGTCGAGGAGGGGATCCGATGGCTCCGCTGCGGCTGTGTCCGGAGCCCAGACCCGAGACCCATCATGGCGCGGACTACCAGGTGCAGCTCGGAGTGGCTCTGCTCCACCATCAGCAGCTCGACGAGGCTGCGGTGGCCTTTCGGTCGGTGGTGGTCGGGTGGCCTCAGACCGAGCTCGTCGTCCGACGGGCACGCCTGGGGTTGGCTCGTGTTCGACGCGCTCAGAGGGATCTGGACGGCTGTCTCGACGAGCTGGGACAGCTCGAGCGCCTCGCTCGCATCGCTGGAGACGGGCTGCACGAGCTCGTTGCCCTCGGCACGCGGGCGCAGGTGGCGCGACAGGGCGGGGAGGCACTGCAGGCCGAGGTGTGGACCCGGCAGGCTCGTGCGCTGGCCCTCGAGCTCGGCGAGGCCCCCAACGCCGCGCATCTGTCGAAGATGCTCGGCACGCTGTGCGGGCTGAGCGGACGTGTGGCCGAGGGGCGCCGCTACCTTCGCGAGGCGCTGAGCTACTACCAGCGGCATGCCTTGCTCCAGTCCGAGGGCTTCGTGTGGATGGGGCTGGCGTGCCTCGCCCTGTGGGAGGGCGACTACGATGGCTGCGAGACCGATCTCGTCCACGCCGATCGGGCCTTCGCCAGCACGGGCTTCGAGCCCGGCCTCAACAGCAACCAGGCCCTGTGGGGACGCGCGCGTGCCAGTCGGGGGGAGCTACGTCCGGCGCTCGCGCACTTCGAGCGAGCCGAGGCCGGCCTGGGACCGTCTCCGTCGAGGCGCGCACGGGCCATGTTCCGGGGTCTGCAGGCGGTCTGTCGCCTGCAGCTCGGAGAGACCGTCGCTCACCTGCCTCAGCTGCTGAAGGACCTGCCCGACGACCCCACCGGTGTGCTGATCGGGGAGCTGATCGAGCTGTCCCAGGGGTCGACCGAGCAGCAGGCCGATGCGCGTGCTCGACTCGGGCATCGCGCGCTCGATCGCGCGGGTGGGTGACTCAGTCCTCGAAGGAGCCCATGTCGACCACCACGCCCTGTCGGGTGTTCCCGTCGATGTCGACTCCGCCGCTCGTCGTGCAGCTCGCGTCGTAGCCGGCCGAGGCCGGATCGAGGTAGAACCCGCCGCGCACGGGATCGGCGACGTAGAGGGGATCGACGGCCACGTTGTCGACTCCGACGAGGGCCGCGACACCACTGCCGATGTTGCAGGAGCCCGTGAAGGCGCCGCCCAGCACCAAGCCAGGCCCGCCACCCGCTGCGCTGTCGTCCCAGATGACGGACTGGCGGAGCTGCCCACCCGAGCCCGCCACCAGATCGATCGCCAGTGCCTCGTCGGCGAAGGTGGATCGGATCGAGTTCAGGTCTGCACCGTTGCCGATGAAGATCGTGGACCCGGCCGCCGACGTCTGATCGGACAGCACGCTGGTGAACAGCGAAGTCACGCCACTGTCGGCGGAGTGGATGGCCGCCCCCTCGCCGCTGGCGTGGTTGGCCTTCAGGGCGGTGCGGTTCAGGGTCAGGGTGCTCGTGCCCTGAAGGTGGGCCGCCCCGCCCGGGCCGTTCGTGCTGTTGGCGCGGATCTCGGAGCAGTACCGGTCTGCGGGTAGAGCGCCCAGATCGCACTCGGCCCCCGCAGTCAGCGTCACGGAGCCTCCATCGAGCCAGAGCCCGCCGCCTGCGGAGTTGGCGCGGTTGCCCTCCACCGAGGTGTCGTCGAGGTTCACGCTGGCGCCGCCGGTGACGAGGATGCCACCCCCCACTCCCACGGCTGCTGCGCCCAGCGCGGCGTCGTGACCCGTGTTCCCACGCACCACGAGCGCGCTACCGACGAGGGTGGAGCCATCGAGCAGGAGCAGCCCTCCGCCTCCTCCCTCTGCCACTCCGCTGGTGTTCAGGGCCGTGTTGTGCTCCACGCGAACGCCGCCCTGGGCAGAGCCGGTGGTCGTCGGGACCGTCCAGGTGGTGCCGTCCACGTCGATGGTGCTGGACTTCGCCGCCAGGCCACCGCCCGACTCGTGCGCCAGGTTGCCTGCCTGCGGGCCGCCGATCACGGCCGTATCGGCCAGGGTCACCTGGCAATCCTCCAGATCTGCCCCGCCCCCGTGCCGCAGTGCCTCGTTCGAGTGCGTGGAGGCTTCGTCCTCCAGGACCACGTGGGCGCCCTCGGCCCACAGCCCTCCACCGTCGCGGTCGGCGAGGTTGTCGCGCAGCTCGGATCGGTCCTGCAGATGCACGACGGGGGTGTCGCCGACCTTGGCGAGGGCCGCGATGCCGCCTCCGTCATCGAGGGAGACGTTGTCGTGGATCGTGCTGTCGTCCCACAGCTGCACCGTGCTGTCTCCGACGATGGCCACCCCGCCGCCGGCGACCCAGGCCTCGCCCCCGGTGATGGAGGCCTCGTCGAACAGCTTCACGCGAGACACGAAGGGGCCTGCTGCAGCTTGGAAGCCGAGGTCGAGTGAGCCGGAGGCGAACACGTTGCCTCCCATGCCCACGTTGGCGATGCCCGTGAGGTTCGTGCCGTCTGCGACCCCCCCTTCGAGCACCGAGCGGTCGTGCAGCTCGAGATCGGAGCCGTTCCACAGGGCGACGTTTCCGCCGGAGACCGTGGACGTGCCGTTGCGGATCGCGGCGTCGTCGTAGAGGAACACGGCTCCGCCCCACGCCATGACGCCGCCCCCTCCATGGTTCTCGGTGCCCAGGCAGTCGTGGACCTGGCTCGAGCCACGCATCACCAGGCCCGGCACGAACTGGAAGGCCGGATCGAGGGGGATCTCCACGTCGATGCCCGCCAGCGACGCGAAGTCTCCCGTGCCCTGGCTACGGCGCGCGGTGACGCACCCTCCGTCGGGGTCGAGCGTGGAGACGCCGTGGTGCAGATCGGTGTCGACGAGGGTGACCTCGGAGTCGCTGATGTCCAGCGGCTGGGCCTGGTCGCTGCCGTCGATGTCGAGGCGCTCGAGGGTCACCTCCGAGCCGCCCGCGACGGACAGCATGTAGGTGTCGGTGAGCGGCACCAGTCCGGTGCCCGCCGTCAGGCGCGCGGTGCCGGTGAAGCCGACGGGGGTGGCGCAGGTGCTGTCACCGCTCGTGATCGTGAGATTCGTGCCGTTGACCAGCACGGTCGCGCCCAAGGCGTGGACCAGCGGGACACCGGACGACGACTGGGTGGCGATGACCACGACGTCGCCCGACGATGCCGTGTTGATGGCAGCCTGCAAGCTGGTCATCGCGCAGGGCGCGCCGTTGAGGCCGAAGCTCTGGGCCGACGCAGGAGCAGCAGCGATCAGCGACAGCAGGGCGAGTCCGTGGACTCGAGAGAAACGGGGCATGCTCATGGGGCATCCTTGGCTCGGGGTGTGCTCCCCGGTCACCAGGCTGCCCCTCGGGCGGGGTTCACAACCGGTTCACAAACGAGTCCGCACTCGGCGTGGTTGGTCGTCACGAGACAACTTCGATGCGGGATCGCCGGTGCGCGGTCGATATGAAGGGCGTAAGCTTGGGTGAGCGACGGTTCAGAACCACCCGCGGAGGAATTCAATGAGCAGCGCCAAACTGGTCTTCGAAGGACGCGAGATCGATCTGCCCGTGATTCGGGGCACAGAGGGTGAGATCGGCATCGACGTCTCCAAGCTGCGCAAGGAGACCGGGCTGATCACCCTGGATGACGGATATGGCAATACCGGATCCTGCCAGAGCGCCATCACCTTCATCGACGGAGAGAAGGGGATCCTGCGCTACCGTGGCTACCCCATCGAGCAGATCGCCGAGCGCGCCCAGTTCACCGAGGTCTGCTACCTGCTGATCAACGGCCATCGACCCACGAACGAGCAGCTGTC
Organism: Myxococcales bacterium; assembly: GCA_019634415.1. GTDB lineage: Bacteria > Myxococcota_A > UBA796 > UBA796 > DRPG01. The sequence goes on along the minus strand of JAHQVJ010000207.1, from coordinate 72,513 downwards.
GAAGTACCGCAACGACCTCACCCATCACACGTTGCTGCACGAGGACATGAAGAAGTTCTTCGAGGGCTATCCGCCCTCGGCCCACCCGATGGCCATCATGGCGGCCATGGTGGCGTCGCTGTCGACCTTCTACCAAGACACGCCCGAAGAGGCAGACCTCAACATCGTGCGCATCCTGGCCAAGTCCAAGACGCTGGCGGCGTTCGCCTACAAGAAGTCCATCGGGCAGCCCATCGTCTACCCCCGCAACGACCTGTCGTGGCAGGCGAACTTCCTGCGCATGATGTTCGCGGTGCCCAGCGAGGACTACGAGCGCTCGCCAGTGCTCGAGGACGCGCTGAACCTGCTGCTGATCCTGCACGCCGATCACGAGCAGAACTGCTCCACCTCCACCATGCGCATGGTGGGGAGCAGCGAGGCCAACCTGTACGCCTCCATCTCGGCTGCCATCTGCGCTCTGTGGGGCCCGCGCCACGGCGGCGCCAACCAGAAGGTCATCGAGATGCTCCAGCAGATCCTGGAGCGGGGTGGCGATCTGCAGAGCTTCCTCGACCGCGTGAAGTCGCGCGAGGTGCGCTTGATGGGCTTCGGCCACCGCGTCTACAAGAACTTCGATCCGCGCGCGAAGCTGCTCAAGGGCGCGGCCGATCGGATCTTCAACGAGCTCGGCATCCACGATCCGCTGCTCGATCTGGCCAAGCAGCTCGAGGAAGCTGCGCTGCGCGACTCCTTCTTCGTGGAGCGCAAGCTGTACCCCAACGTGGACTTCTACAGCGGCATCATCTACCGGGCGATGGGCATCCCCACCGAGATGTTCACCGTGATGTTCGCCCTGGGCCGGCTGCCGGGCTGGATCGCGCACTGGAAGGAGATGCGCGAGGATGCCAGCGGCTACCGGATCCACCGGCCGCGGCAGGTCTACGTGGGCGAGAACGCCCGCGAGTTCGAGCCCAGGTAGCCGCGTGCCCGATCCCCCGGCGCTGTCGGACGTGGCGGATCTGCTCCGGCAGCCGCTGCGGATCGCCGTGCTCGGTGCCCACAGCGAGCCGGCGCGACCGGCGCACTACGTTCCGGCCTACCTGCGCGACCGGGGCTGGGAGATCGTGCCGGTGAATCCGCGCCAGGTGGGGCAGAAGATCTTCGGGCGCCCTGTGGTGGCCACGCTGCAGGAGGCCGGATCCGTCGAGCTGGTGTGCGTGTTCCGGCGTGGCTCGGCGCTGCCGGCGCACCTCGACGAGCTGCTGGCGGCTGGCGCGCCCACGGTGTGGTTCCAGCAGGGGATCAGGCACGATGAGGTCGCCCAGGCGCTGCGCGCCGCCGGGATGCGCGTGGTGCAGGATCGCTGCATGCTGGCAGACCACCGGCGGCTGGGGGCCTGATCCCGCGTTGACGGCGCAGCCGTCGCGTCGCATCATGAAACGTGCCACGCGACGTTCTGCGACCCCCGACGGATCTCCATCCCGTCCGCTTCCACGGTCTGTGGACGGTGTCCTCCGAGATGAAGCGGGTGCTGGAGCAGGTGAAGCGGGTGGCCCGCAGCGAGGCCACCGTGCTCGTGCGCGGGCAGAGCGGGACCGGCAAGGAGCTGGTGGCGAGGGCGATCCATGCCGAGGGCCCCAGGCGCGGTCGTGCCCTGCGGGCCGTCAACTGCGCCACCCTGACGGGCGACCTGCTGGCCTCCGAGCTGTTCGGTCACGTGCGTGGCGCGTTCACGGGCGCGGTGCGCGACAAGCCGGGGCTGTTCGCGCTGGCGAACGGCGGCACCATCTTCCTGGACGAGGTGGCCGAGCTGCCGGTGGAGCTACAAGCGCGCCTGCTGCGGGTGCTCGAGCAGAAGCAGATCGTGCCGGTGGGAGCCACCGAGCCGGTCGAGGTGGACGTGCGGCTGATCTCCGCCACCCACCGGTCGCTGCGTCGTCAGGTGGAGGCGGGCCGGTTTCGCGAGGATCTGATGTACCGGATCCGCGTGGTGGTGCTGTTCCTGCCGAGCCTGGCGCAGCGCGCGGGCGACGTGCGGCTGCTCACCTGGCACTTCGTGGAGCACTTCAACGAGCAGGCGGGGTATCGCACCGTGCACGGGATCCATCGGCACGCGATGGAGGCCATCGAGGCCTACAGCTGGCCGGGCAACGTGCGCGAGCTGCGCAACAACATCGAGCAGGCCTTCGTGCTGGGGGAGGGCAGCGTGCTCACGCTGGATGACCTGGCGCCCGAGCTGCGCGGCTTGGAGCCTCCCCAGGGATCCGACACCTCGCCCACCTGGCGCGACGAGCAGCGCGATCAGATCTTGGCGGCGCTGACGGCGACGGGCGGGCGCAAGGCGCAGGCGGCGGAGCGCCTCGGCATGTCGCGCAGCACGCTGTGGCGGCGCATGCGCGAGCTGGGGCTGTAGCCACGGGTGGTACGCTCGACCTACCGCCTCGGCGATCGGGCCTTGGTGTATTGGTTTGGTGAATTCCGATGGGATTGCAGAGCAGATGTTGACGGCGATGGTCTGGTCGGCGGGTTGCACGCCGCTGTCGCTTCCCGACCCCGTGATCCACGGCGTGTCGCCTGCCCATGCCTACAACGGCAAGGAGCGCGTGGTCACCATCGAGGGGGAGCGCTTCTATCCCGAGGTTCGGGTTCCAGCCTCGGGGATCCCCGACATCAACCCGTTCTTCGAGGGGTGGCTGACGGGGCCGGCCTCCGAGGGACGGCCGATCCCGTTCTCGAGCATGACATTGAAAGGCGAACACGAGATCACGGCCACGCTATCGAGAGACTGGCCGCCTGGGCGGTACAGCGTCACCGTGGTGGGTCCCAATGGTGGGCGCGACACCCTCGAGAGTGCCTTCGTCGTGACGGACGAGGCGGTGGATCGCCTTCGGATCCACACCGACCAGTTCGGTCCATACCGAGTGGGGGACCCGCTGAGGCTGACCGTGACCGCGCTGGACGTGGCATCGGAGGTCGTGCAGGCTCCGGTCGAGGTCCAGGTCGTCGCCCGGATGTCGGACAGGGAGGCACGCGTCACGGTGCGCGGGGTGTCGACCACCCTCGTCGAGTGGACGGCGATTCAGGGCGGTGCCGTGGGTACACTCCTCGACGGCACGGGCGACTTCACGATCCACACGGAGCGCACCGGTGGGGTGGAGGTGACCGCCACCGCCCCGTTGCTGGACGACGTGCGGCCGGGGCGCGAGGTGTACCACTTCTCGGCCTCCACCGACGTGCAGGTCGACTTCGATCTGCCCTACGCCACCGACGGCGTCTTCGTGGTGGGCGAGCGCTACACCGTGCTCGCCGAGCCGGTGGACGAGTTCGGCAATCAGGTCAGCAACCTGCCGCCAGGGGCGCTGTACTTCAGGTCCGCCGACGAGCCCTACCCCCTCTTCCTCGACACGGCCGAGCTGGACGGCCCCACGCTGATCACGGTCACCTTCGCCGAGGCTGCCGAGCAGGCCTGGCTGCAGTGGGACTCCGGTGCCGGTGCCTCGCGGTCCGAGACGTTCACGGTCGTGGCGGCCGACTCGCCCGTCGGGGTCTGCGGAACGGAACACCGGTCCGGCAGTGTGGCCGTCGACGAGTGCCTGAGCACGTCCTGCTGTGGCCCCTTCGGTGCCTGCGACGCCGACGCCGCGTGCTCCGAGTGCATCGAGAGCTGGACAGCAGACTGCTCCGACAGCGAGCTGTACGATGCGTTCGGAACCTGCTCCGAGACGTTCTGCCCATCCAAGGTCTGCGGCACTGCCCTGTCTGCCACCGATTCGTCTGGCACCATCGACGTGAACTGCAACCGATGCACGACGGAGCATTGCTGCGGGCAGCTCGAAGACTGCATGGGAGAGAATGGCGAGACCGCGGCCGACTGTACGCTTTGCATCGCTCGTCCAGACTCTCCGTTGTGTGCGGATCAGGCTGTGCGAGCGGGGGCTGTTGCCTACCTCACATGCCAGCGGGCGCGTTGCTCCGATCACTGTGAGTGAGCAGGCGTCGCGTTTCGTGGGGTTGACGGGGGGTTGGCTGGGTTTACAAGATGGGTGCATCTTGTAAACTCAGACAAGCTGGAGGGTTCCATGGCCGCGTGGACCGAAGACGACATCCCCGATCAGACTGGTCGCACCGCCATCGTGACCGGAGCCAACACCGGCATCGGCTTCGAGACAGCCCGCGCGTTGGCTCAGAAGGGGGCCGCCGTGACGCTGGCGTGCCGCAATCCCGAGAAGGGCAAGGATGCCGTGGAGCGGATCCGCGCGCTTCAGCCCTCCGGGAGTGTGGAGCTGCGGGTGCTGGATCTGTCGGATCTGCAGTCCGTGTCTTCGTTCTCGGAGGCCTATGTCGCGGACCACGAGCGTCTGGACCTGCTGATCCTGAATGCAGGCGTGATGGTGCCGCCGAAGAGCGAGACCGCGCAGGGCTTCGAGCTGCAGTTCGGGGTCAACCACCTGAGCCACTTCGCCCTCACCGGGCAGCTGCTTCCGCTGGTGCAGCGCACGCCCGAGGCACGGGTGGTGGTGGTCTCGAGCACGGCCGCGAGCTTCGGCACCATGAACTTCGAGGATCTGCAGTTCGCCGAGCGCGGCTATCAGGCGTGGCCTGCCTACGGTCAGAGCAAGCTCGCCAACCAGCTCTTCACCCGTGAGCTGCAGCGACGTCTGCAAGGTGCGGGCGAGACGGCCCTCGTGACGGCTGCCCACCCTGGCTGGACGGCCACCGATCTCCAGCGGTCTTCGGGCCTGGCGAGCTTCTTCAATCCGTTCTTTGCGCAGAAGCCGCCCATGGGGGCGCTGCCCACGTTGCGTGCCGCCACCGACCCCGACGCCGCAGCAGCGTCGTACTATGGTCCGAGAGGCATCGGTCAGATGCGGGGAGCCCCGGTGGTGGTGCCAATGGTCCGAGCGGCGAGCAAGGATGCCGATGCGGTGCAGCTGTGGGAGGTCAGCGAGGAGCTGACGGGTGTTCGCTACGATCTGGTCCGATCGTAGGGTCGGGGGTGGACGAACGCCGGGCCGAGGTACTGCGCACCGCCTTCGAGCTGTTTCAGCGGTACGGCTATCGCAAGACCTCGATGGACGAGGTGGCGCGGGCCGCGGGGCTGTCACGGCAGAGCCTGTATCTGTGGTTCGACGGGAAAGCCGCGCTGTTCGTGGCCATGGTGGAGCACTTCCTCGCCAAGCTCGACGCCGCGGTGGTCGAGGTGCTGGCGTCGGAGGACCCGGTGCCCGCGCGTGTGCTGGCCGCCTTCGATGCCTACGTGGGGCCTACCATCGACGTGCGTCAGGCAACGGACGCCGTAGACGAGCTGCTGGCCACCACCGAGCACCTGGTGGGGCCTCAGGTGGCGGCCTCGGAGGCCCTGTTCCTCGAGCGGATCGAGGCGGCGCTCGCCGAGCTCGCCGAGGGCGTGGTGACGCCTCGGGAGCGCGCGGAGGTGTTGATGGCAGCCTCGAAGGGCATGAAGCACGACCGTCAGGACCGTATGGCCTACCAGGAGCGCATGGCGGTCGCGGTGCGCGCGGTGTGTGGCTGACGTCAGGGCTCTGGTCTGGGTGCCGAGGATCGTCAGCCGGGGAGGGCGGCCTTCATCTCGTCGAGCACCCGAAGCGTCTGCGAGCCCCTCTGCACCCACGCATCCACGTCCACGCCCAGCTCACGGGCCGCACCCAGCCCCTCGCGGAACCGGCTCACCGAGCTCGCCAGGGCGCCCAGCAGCTCCGGCTGCCGATGGTGATCGGAGGCCGTGTGCAGCAGCTGCTCCAGCATGCGCGGCCGCGTGCCGAAGCCCGTGGGGAGCTGCACCTGCTGCGCCACCTCCGCGATGCCGCTGCGCGACAGGTACACTCCGCTGCGAGCAGGGCTCACGAGGTAGCCCACCACGTCCTTGAGCCGCGTGTCGGGATCGGACAGCGACAGCGCCGGCTCGGGCAGCGACGTCGGCGGCACGTCACCTCCGAGCTCGGACAGGTGAGACGCCGCCAGCTCCAGCGTGAGCTGCCCCACGCGCGCCAGCAGCGGGTGCCGTGCCTGCTGGGTGAGCGCCACCGACAGCGGAGGCAGCCACCGCAGCAGGTGCTCGCCCAAGAAGCCGCGCTGCAGCACCACCAGGGGCTCCGCTTCCACCCCGTCCTCGACGGCCTGGGCCTCGGCGGCGCACAGGTGCGCCAGGTACGCCAGCTGCAAGGCGAGGTGGTCGGCCTCCATCGAGGCCGTGCTCGGATGGAAGCCGCCCTGCGCATAGCGCTGCGACACCTCCGCCGAGGTGGCGCCGCCCAGGGTTCCCGCCGGCTCCAGGAACACCGACGCATACGGGAATACGTCCAGCGACAGCGCCTCGTGGTGCGCTGCCGCCACGGTGTCGCTCGGCGTGGGGAGCACGTCGCCCACCGCGGGCAGCTGCGCCAGCGCGGCGTGCACGTCCGGGGTGAGCCCCTGCGCGAACAGGCGCCCGAACAGTGCGTATCCCCGGTGCCGAGCCACCGCGATCATGCGTCTGTCTTCGCGTCTGCGGGGGGGAGTTGGTAGGCGGCCACCGTGGGCTTCAGCGGACGCTTCAGCCACCGGGGTCGGCGCGTGCCGTCCGGGCTGTGCTCGGCCGCCGAGCGCGTGAGCGCCTTCCACTCCCGATACACCGCCATCGACTTGTCGAGGTCCACGTGCACCTCGCCGTAGCGCTCCTCGGGGGTGGCTCGGCGCACGTCGATGGCGCGCTGCAGCCAGCAGTGCGCACCCGACACCGGATCGGGATGCACGCCGTGCGCCAGGTTCTGGTGCACGCCCACGTGGTTCCACCACACGCGCGCCGTGTCGGGATCGGCGCTGTCGTAGGCGGCGGCCCCGTGCTCCACCTGGAGGCTGCGCTCCGAGCCCGCGCCGTCCAGGCTCGCGAGCGAGCTGCCGAAGCGGTTCACTCCCGCCGTCTCCGACAGCCGCCAGCGACCCAGGTGGTGGCTGATGGCCACCACGCCGGGCGTGATGCCCTCGGTGACCCACACCCGGTCCACGAACCAGCCCGTCTCCGTCTCGATGCGCACCAGGTCGCCCGTGCTCACCCCCAGCCGCTTCGCGTCCACCGGGTTCAGCCAGGCAGGGTTGTCGTGGCTGATCTCGTAGAGCCACTTGGCGTTGGCGGAGCGGGTGTGGATCAAGGTCGGTAGCCGGAAGTTCGGTAGCAGCAGCATCGCGCCGGCGTCCCGGTCGATGTGATCGGGGTGCACGTGGCTCTTCAGGGGCCAGGGCACCACGTGCTCCTGGCTGTCCCAGCCCCAGGACAGCAGCGTCTCCGACAGCAGCTCGAGCTTACGCGTGGGGGTGTTGAAGCCGACCCGCGCCGTGCCGTCCACCACCACGCCCACCACCTTGCCGTCGGCGTGCACGCGACCCTGCTCGTCGGCCTGCCCCTGCACCTCGGCCAGGTAGGGCGTGTACCGGTCGCGGCTCACCTCGAAGGCCCCGTACTTGCGCATGTAGGCCAGCGGCGACAGCTCCTCGGCGGCGGCGGCCTCCGGCAAGCCCGGCACGCTGTTGTCGAAGATCCAGGACCAGTACTCGTCCTGGCTGATGGGCTCTCCCGGTCGCACCGGGCTCTCGAACCACTTCCGGATCCCCATGGAGCCGTCCGGATCCATGCGCCACGACAGCTCCACCCAGAACTCCGCCTCCTCCCAGACCTCGCCGGGGTTGGCCTCCCAGGTGTGGGTGACGGTCTTGCCCGCTCGCTCCATCGCCACGCGGCGCACGGGCTGACGGAAGCCGATCCACTGCCCGGCGTGGGTCTCTTGGCTCATCAGATCGTGGCGCTCGGCGGAGTGCCCCATGGGCAGCACGTAGTCGGCGAACCAGGCCGTCTCGTTCCAGGTGGGGGTCAGGGCCACGTGCAGCCCGAACAGCGATTCGTCCTGCAGCTTGTCGAGCCACATGAAGCCGTCGGGGTTGGTCCACAGCGGGTTGTAGACTCGGGTGAAGTACACGTCCACGGTGCCGCGGCCCTCCTCCATCAGGTGGGGCAGCAGGAACGACATCTCGAAGTGGGCGAAGGGCCACTCCAGCGGCAGCTGCAGCTCGTTCCAGGTGTCCACCGCCGGCGGCTGGGCGAAGGGCTTGGGCACGAACTTGTTCCAGCTGTTGCCCGACGTGCCGCCCTTGGTGCCGATGCTCCCCGTGAGCACGTTGAGCAGGAACAGCGCGCGCACGATCTGCCAGCCGCCCCGGTTGCCGATGGAGGCCGAGCGCCAGTTGTGGGTCGACAGCCGCGTGCCCGACCGCGCCACGGCCTCCGCCGCAGCCCGGATCCGCTCCACGGGCACCTGGGCCTCGGCCGCCGCGCGCTCGAAGGTGAAGGGCGCGTACAGCGTCTTCAGGGCTGCCTCGAACTGCTCGAAGGTCGCCTCCCCCTCGGACAGACAGCTCAGCACCGCCTCGTCCGACAGCGCCTCGGGTGCGAGTCGGCAGAATCCCCGCCAGTCCACCCAGTCACGAACGAACGTACGGTTCCAAGCATCCGTCTGCAGCAGATGATTGGCGATGGCCAGCAGGACCCACGCCTCGGAGCCCGGCCAGGTCGGCAGCCACACGTCGGACTTCGACGCGGTGTTCGACAGGCGCGGATCCATCGTGATGAGGGTCGCCCCCTTCTTCTTCGCCTCCATGATCCGCTGGGCGTGGGGGTTGAAGTAGTGCCCCGTCTCGAGGTGGCTGGAGATGAGCAGGATCGTCTGCGCGTGGGCGTAGTCGGGGCTCGGTCGGTCGAAGCCGGCCCACAGGTAGTACCCGGTGCGCGACGAGGCCGAGCAGACGTTGGTGTGGCTGTTGTGACCGTCCACGCCCCAGGCCTGGATGCAGCGGTTGGCGTAGTGATCCTCTCCGGGGCGCCCCACGTGGTACATGATGCCGTCGCGGCGCTTCTTCCGGCTCTCCCTCATCTTTGCCGAGATGTCGTCGAGGGCCTCCTCCCACGTCACCTGCTTCCACTTTCCCTCGCCGCGCTTCCCCACGCGCTTCAGCGGGTACAAGATCCGCTCGGGGTCGTAGATCTGGTTGTGGGTGGCGGGCCCCTTGGCACAGTTGCGCCCGCGACTGCCCGGATGCACGGGGTTGCCCTCGAGCTTGCGGATCTCGAAGGTGGTCTTGTCGACGTAGGCCAAGAGCCCGCAGCCCGACTCGCAGTTGAAGCAGATGGTGGGCACCAGCGTGTAGCGACGAGCCACCTTGCGGGGCCACGCCGTGCTCTCCCACTCCACCCAGTCGTCCCAGCGATCGGGTGGGGGGTAGCGCGACATGCGGCCGTCGGGGTGATCCACCTGCAGCATCTGCACCTGGCGTGCGTCGTCCACGCCGTAGGTGGGCATGGACTCGCCGCCCACGTTGGTGGGCTCGGTGGGACGGGGCATCCGCGCGGTGGAGGACTCGGGCAAGCCGAGCAGGCGAGCGAGGGTGTCGGCGATGCGTTGCGTGGTCGACATCGGGGCCTCAGGAGTTGGGGATGCGTTGGGGGGCCATCACGAAGGCCCAGGACCAGGCGAACAGACCGACGCAGGCAGCGCCGAAGGCGGCCTCGGGCGCGTCGAGGGCGAGCAGGATCAGTGGCACCACGTGGCCGAGCACGATGCCCCCCATCCAGTAGATGGAGGAGAACGCGCCCCAGGTGAGGTCGTGGGCGGCGCGCCGGGCGGTGTCCGAGGCGTGGGGGATCGACAGGTCGGCCACCAGCGTGGTGACGAGCGACAGGGCCACGGCCAGCGCGAAGGGGCGAGATGGCGCACCGAACAGGGCGAGCGCACCCGCCCCCAGGAGCACGGCGTGCAAGCCGAGCTGAAGGGGCAGGGCAGGGCTCTGCCACAGATCCCGCCCCTCGGCCTGGGCGAAGAGGAACGCGGTGTAGACCGCCGACATCACGGCCAGCGGCAGCGTGACGCCCGCGAGCCACGGCCGGATCTGGCGCATGGGCAGCTCCAGCAGCTCGTAGCTGTGGGCGATCTCGAGGCCCAGCCACAGCCCCGTCGCCACGCTGAAGCCGGTGAGGATCCAGGCTGCGCGCGCCACCCAGCTGCGCCACTGTGGGCGGACCAGCAGGTAGAAGAATCGATCGGGCCGGTCCAGGTCGTAGACGAGCAGCGCCAGGGTGATGGCGAGCATGGCCACGGCCAACGCCGCGCTCGGAAGGGCGATGGCCCCGGTCACGCCCACGCCCGGCCACAGCGCCATGACGGACAGCAGCCCGAAGACACCCGCGGAGATGCCCTTGGTGACCATGTAGGCGGGGATGGGCCAGTGCCACTGCACCTTGTGGCGAGAGGTGTAGGCCACCTGCACCATGTGAGCGGCCATGCTCCCGCCGACGTGCAGCGGGCCCGCCGACGGACGCCCCTGGGGATCGGGAACGCGGATGGCGCCGTGCTCGGCGGCCACCGTCTCGCGCACCGGAGCCGGGTGGGTGCCCACGTCGCCGATCCAGTGCTCGTCGTCCAGCACGTCGGCGAACATGAAGTTCGCGGGCACGGGTGCAGCGGTGGGGGTCAGCGCTGGCTCGTGGCCCTCGATGTAGAAGACCTTGGGCGAGGTGCCTTGCTCGGGCTTGCGCACGGTGACGTTGTGCTTGGCCAGGGCCTGGCTCGCCTCCGAGGTCGGATCGTCGAGGTCGCCGGCGAGGATCGCGTGCTCGGGGCACACCACCACGCACGCCGGCTCCATTCCCACGTCCACCCGGTGGGCGCAGTAGTGGCACTTGGCCGCGGTGTGCGTCTCGGGGTCGAGGTGGATGGCGTCGTAGGGGCACGCCTGCATGCACGCCTTGCAGCCGATGCAGGCGTCCGAGTCGAAGTCCACGATGCCGTCGTCGCGCTGGAACATGGCCGTGACGGGGCAGATCCGAACGCACGGGGGGTTGCTGCAGTGGTTGCACCGCGTGACCTGGAACGAGCGCCGTGCGTCGGGGTACCTCCCTACCTCGGTCACCTTCACCCAGGTGCGATGTACACCCAGCGGGACCTGGTTCTCACTCTTGCAGGCCGTGCTGCAGGCGTGGCACCCGATACAGGCGCTGTTGTCGATGACGAATCCGTAGTTCATGCACACTCCCCGCGTGCGAGCCGGCTGTCGGCCCTCAGGGCGCAGTCGCCGAAGCCGAAGCAAGGGTCGTGCCACACCAGCCGAGCGCGGGCACGGCAGTTGCAGCAGTTGGAATGATGCGAAGCATGTCGACTCTCAGGTCCTGGATCCAGCGTGTGTCCGCAGAGGTGCGCGGCGCCTCGCTGCGAGACGAGGTCGTGGCGGCACTCACGGTCACCTCCGTCAGTGTGCCGCAGGGGGTCGCCTACGCCCTGATCGCGGGGCTTCCGCCGGCCATGGGTCTGTACGCGGGCATGCTGCCCGCGATCGTGGGAGCGCTGCTGCGTAGCTCGCGACACGTGGTGACGGGCCCCACCAACGCGGTGTCGCTGCTGGTGGGCACGTCGGTGGCGGCCCAGTTCGACGACCCGGCGATGGCGGCGGCCACCCTGGCGTTCATGGTGGGCGGCTTGCAGCTCCTGGCCGGGGTGCTGCGCCTCGGATCCGCCGTGGACTACGTGTCGGCCGCGGTGGTCACCGGCTACATCAGCGGCGCTGGGCTGCTGATCGCGGCGGGACAGCTGCCCAACCTCACGGGCACCACCGGTGCTCGCGGCACGCTGCCGGTCCAGCTCGCGGCCTGGTGGCAGGGCCTGCCCGCGCTGCACTTGCCCACCCTGGGGCTGGGCCTGGGCACGGCCGCCGCCATCCTGCTGCTCCGGCGCTGGCTGCCGCGGGGGCCCTCCATGATGGGGGTGGTGGGTGCGGGCCTGCTGCTGGCCTGGGCCCTGGACCTCGACAGCCAGGGCGTGATGCTGGTGGGTGGGTTGTCCGCCATCCCCGAGGGGCTGCCCCCGCTCGTGCTCCCCGACGCCGGGCTGTTCTGGCGGCTGCTGCCCGTGGCCTTCGCCGGGGTGTTGCTGTCGCTGGTGGAGTCCACCTCGGTGGCGCGCAGCATCGCGGGTCGCTCGGGGCAGCGCCTGTCGCTGACCCAGGAGCTGCTGGGCACGGGGGCCGCCAACCTCGTGGCGGGGCTGTCCGGCGCGCTGCCCGTGAGCGGCAGCCTCTCGCGGTCCGCACTCAACGAGCAGACGGGGGCGAAGACTCGGTTTGCGTCGGCGTTGTCGGGTGTGCTCATGGGAGTGGTGCTCGTCGGCCTGTCGCCGCTCGTGGCCATGCTGCCCGTGGCGAGTCTGGCGGGCCTGCTCCTGGTGGTGGCCCGCGACCTGGTGGACGTGCCGCGGATCCGCTTGCTGCTGCGCGCCACCGTGGCCGATCGCCTCGCCTTCGTGGGCACGCTGGTGGGCACCTGGTTGTTGCCCCTGGACCAGGCCATCGCCCTGGGGGTGGGCATCAACATCGTGCTGTTCCTGCGCCAGTCGCAGCTGCTGGTGGTGCGCGAGCTGCGGGTGAGTCCCCAGATGCGGCTGCAGGAGGTCGATCCCGACGACGACGACGTCGACCCGACGTTGCAACAGTGTCGCCACATCCGGATCCTGCACCTCGAGGGCCCCCTGTTCTTCGGCGCTGCGGGCGAGCTGGCCACCGCCCTCGATCGGGTGATCCGCGATCGGGAGGTGACGGTGCTGGTGGTGCGCCTCAAGCGCACCCAGGGCCTCGACTTCACCGTGGCAGCCGTGTTCGCCTCGGCCCATCGGCGCTTGGCGGCTCAGGGCCGCTCCCTGCTGCTGGTGGGCATGCGCGCCGACACCATGGACGATCTGCGCAACAGCGGCCTGGGCGACGTCATGGGCTCGGATGCGCTGTTCCCCACCCAGCCAGGCTGGTTCGTGGCCATGAACGAGGCGCTGGCCGTCGCGCTGCGGCGCGCCGGGGAGCACGACTGCGCGGTGAGCGCCTACGTGGCGCATCATGAATCAGATCGTCTCGACGTTGTCGCAACGAGATGAAACGGACCGCTACGCTAGGCTACGCCACGTCGACCCAGGAGGGATGGTGTCGTTCTTGATGAGGTTGCTGGGGTTGCAGGGCAAGGACCAGGTGGATGGAAGCAAGGCCAAGGAGCTGGTGGCGCAGGGCGCCATGCTGCTCGACGTGCGCACCGAGCTCGAGGTGCAGCGCGGTGCCATCGAGGGCTCGGTGAACATCCCCATCGCCGAGCTGGTGGCTCGGCTCGGTGAGATCCCGAAGGACCGTCCCATCATCGTGTACTGCCGCTCGGGGGCGCGCAGCGCCAGGGCGGTCCAGGCTTTGCAGAAGGCTGGGTGGGAGGACGTGCACGACCTCGGTCCCATGTCCACCTGGCCCACCTGACCGGAGGAGCGCGTGAAGATCGAGGCCCAGTTCGACCCGGCGACGTCCACCCTGAGCTACGTGGTGTACGACCCAGACACCCGCGATGCCGTGGTGATCGACCCCGTGCTGGACTTCGATCCCAAGTGGGTGCAGGTGTCCACGACCTCCACCGACCGACTCGTGGGCTTCGTGCGGGCGCAGGGCCTGCGGGTGCACGCCATCCTCGACACCCACGTGCACGCCGATCACCTGTCGGGGGCGCGCGAGGTCCAGCGGCATCTCGCAGCACCGGTGGCCATCGGGGCACACATCCGCACCGTTCAGCAGGCGTTTCGGGAGATCTACAACTGGCCCGACACCTTCGAGGCCGACGGCTCCGAGTTCGACCGGCTGCTGCAGGACGGCGAGGTGCTTCAGCTCGGCAGTCTGCGGGTGGAGGTGATGCACACGCCTGGCCACACGCCCGCCTGCCTGACCTACCGCATCGGGGATGCGCTGTTCACGGGCGACACGCTGTTCATGCCGGACTTCGGCACGGGTCGCTGCGACTTCCCGGGGGGCAGTGCCGAGGCGTTGTACGACAGCGTGCAGCGGCTGTACGCCTTGCCCGAGTCCACGCGGGTCTTCGTGGGGCACGACTACCAGCCGGGCGGGCGAGCGCTTCGCTACGAGACCACCATCGGGGCCGAGCGGGCTACCAACAAGCAGCTCAAGGCGCACACCTCCCGCGAGGAGTTCGTGGCCTTTCGCACGGCGCGCGACGCCACCTTGTCTCCGCCAGCGCTGATCCTGCAGAGCCTGCAGGTGAACGCGCGCGGGGGGCACCTGCCAGCGGCCGAGGACAACGGCCGTCGCTACCTGCGCATGCCGCTGGGGGTGTGGCCGCGCCCGGATCCTTCCGGAGGGTGACGTCGGCGGTGTATGCTGCGGCATGCCTATTGTTGACGATGACTCTCCGTTTGCAGCTCCCGAACACCTCGGCGTCATAGACGACGGCACCCCCATCGTGGACCTGGAGCTCGCTGCGCCAGCGGATCACGGCGCCCGGTTCTTCGCCAGCCTCGTGGACGGCGTCCTCGCGGGACTACTGGGATACATCGGCGCGATCGTGGTGGGCGTCGTGATGGCGTTCGGGATGGTTCTGCTGGGTGGGAACCCCGACGCGTTGGCGGACAACCCTCTCTTCGTGTTGAGCTTCGCGGTGGGGTTCGTCGGGTTGCAGGCGCTGTACTTCGCCGTCTTCGAGTCCTCTCGCTACGCTGCGTCTCCTGGCAAGCTCATGCTGGGGCTCAAGGTGGTGACGGACGGCGGCCTGCGCATGACCTTCGGGCAGGCGATGAGCCGTGCGCTGACCAAGCAGTTCCTCCTGAACCTGTGTTGGATCCTGGCGGTCCTGGTGCTCTCGGATCCGCTTCACAAGGGGCCGTGGGGGAGTGTCACGAACACGCGCGTGGTGAACCGTCCGCGGTACCCATAGACGCCCGCCCTACGACAGCTGTCAAGAGACACGAAGTCTTCCGCAGTTGGGAGACACCATCTTTCCCGCACCACCAGATCTCCGTCTGCTGCGGATCCCGTGGAGTCAGTGGTTTCTGGCGTTCCCAAGTTCATCTCCACCTCCCACGTGGGTTTGGTACACATCGCCGTGTCGGTGTCCCTACAGTGACCTGTGGACATGATGAGCGCCAACGCATGGGATTCATCAGGTCATGCACACGATTCAAAACCTCTGGAACATCGACCTGAACCTGCTCGTCGTATTGGACGTCCTGCTGCGCGAGCGAAGCGTCACCCGGGCCGCGCGGCGTCTGAACCGGACCCCCTCGGCGATCAGCCACGCGCTGGGACGCCTGCGTGAGGTGTTCGGCGACGAGCTCCTGGTGCGGGAAGGGCAGGGCATGCGGCCGACGGCGAGGGCTTCGGCGCTCGCCGCGGTGCTCCCGGAGGCCCTGGGGCAGGTCGTGCGGGCCATCGCGAATCCCAGACCCTTTGACTTCGCGACCTCCGACCGTACGTTTCGCCTGGCGGTGCCGGACTTCGCGGCGCCGATCGTACCGTTGCTGCTGGAGCGGTTGGCCTCCGAGGCGCCGGGTGTGCGTGTCGTGTTCCAACGCCTGTCTCCTGACGCGCTGACTGACGTGGCCACCGGCCGGTGTGACGGGGTCATCGCGCTCTCGAGTCCGCGGGACGGGCTTCGGGGGGAGCCGCTCGGGACCTGGCCGTGGCGGGTCTACGCTCGTGCTGGACACCCGGCCTTCGATGCCTGGTCGGCCCAAGCCTGGGCGGCGTACAGCCACGTCATGGTGGGCATCGGGCTAGGTGGGCGGGGCCCGATCAGCCTCCAGGCCGAGCGGCTCGGCATCGAGCGGACAGTGGGCGCGGTTGTGCCGAACTTCTCCATGGTGTCGTCCGTCCTCGTCCGGACCGACCTGCTGTTCACGGGGCCGAGTGTGGCCATGCACGACGCAGCAGCAGATGGTCTGGACAGCCGGGAGGTTCCGTTCGACCTGCCGCCGATGGGGTTGTCGATGTTCCGCAGTGCCGTCGACGGCAACGAGCCCGGTGTGGAATGGTTCCTGGAGCGCGTGGGCGACGCCATGAGGGTGACCACCCATGTGGCGTGAGTGGCACCGGTCCCTGCATTCGATGCGCCACTGGTCGCCGGGTCGCACGACCGAATCCCTCTTCGGGACATTGTCCTGCTTTGGCCCCGTTGGAGTGCGGACCTCTTGGTGGAGATGCGAAGGGGTCATTGTCGTTACAGATACTGAAGCAACTGCAGGCGGGTCGAGCGTGCAGCAAGGTGGTGGTCACGGTCTGATACCGTCGAGGCCACGGGAGTAGCCGATGTCATCGGAGTCGAGGTCGAAGGGCACGATCAACATCGATGGACCGCGCGACAACGCCACGCAGAGCATTACGATCGAGCAACACTTCGCCTCCGCCGAGGCGGCCGCGGACGGCACCGCCGAGACGCCGGGATCCAGCACAGACGCGGTGCACATGGTGGCCGAGGCCTTGGTGTCGCTCTTCACCCAGGATGAGCTGGAGCGGCTGGCGCACAAGCTGAGGCTGCAGGCCCACGTGCGCTGGGACGCTCCCCTCGCCCACGCCGCGTTCCAGCTGGCCGATGCGGCGGCACGGCGGGGTGTGATGGCCGAGTTCGTCGCGGAGGTGGTCGATCAGCGTCCGCGTCGGGCGGCCGAGCTGTCTCGTCGCCTCGAATCGGAAGGGTAGGAGCTCCCTACTTCCCAGGCCGTCGAATGGGTGGTCTCACGCGGATCGGGGAAGGGCGCTTGCTCCGCTGCTGCGGGGAGGGCGAAGTCCCTTCGACACGTCGCCCATCGGGTGTGCGCTGGGCTGGCGTCCGCGGCCTGAGCGACGACCAGTCCCTCAACCAGCGGGCGTGGGTGTCGAGCTGGACTCGGTGGCGCTCCTTGGCGGATCGGTAGCGTGTTTCGTCCTGAACGATGGTGATCCGTTGCGAGCTGTGATCGCGAGGCCCCGAGATGTCGATCGCCGACAGGTTCCAGACGACGATGCGCGTCTGCAGGTCGCCCATTCTCTGCGCCAGGGTCAGGGGCGACGTCGGCGCCACCTCGGTTGGGGGAGGGCGACCGGAGCGGCCGGTACGGACCATCTCCCTCAGTCTCGACGTCGCATCGGGTGGCAGCGGCAGAAGTCGTCGGATCAGCGTCACCAGGTGGGACCACCCTGCGCGGTCTGTCGTCCTGGGCCTCGCCGTCACGACCACGCGCTCCACGTTGCCAGTGGAGGCCTGCACCAGGACGTCCTGGGTGTGCGGGCCCGTGGGGCCCTCGATCCGGACCGCCGCCCTGGTGGACAGCACGATCACGTCCTGAGAGGCGCTGGAATCTCGCGGAGTCCGTTCGAGCACAGGGGGCAGCTCCGACTCGCGGAGCGCGACCAACAGCTCGGACAGCCGCCCCAGATGGGCCGCGTCTGGGTCCAACGCCACGATGGCAAGGGAGCGGTCCGCCACGATCTGCTTCGTCTGGGGCGTGCCGGAGATCGGATCGTGGAAGGTCACGGATACCACGACGCTTCGGCCGCCTCTCGTCCTCAGCGTCTCGCGGGAGTCGCCGTCGGAGGGACCCCGTCGCGCCACGTCTGCGAGTAGCTCGGGCAGATCGGGGTGGTGAGCCACTAGCTCGCGCAGCATGTCGACGGCGTCGTCGGACAACTCGTCCTCTGGGGTCCGGCCGTCCGCGAGAAGCGCGTTCTCCGCCACGGCCAGGCACCTGGTCGCCTTGCTGGCTCTCTGCGCCCCGATCCGGCCGCGGTGGTCGATCGGGCTGAAGGGATCGGGCAGGGATGCCTCGTAGTCCTCGATCAGCAGCTTGGAGGGGCGGACGATCTGCTCCGGGGAGAGGTTCCGGGTCTTGGGCCGAGCACGAATATGGGCAAGGCACTTGCTCGGATCGGCCAGGATCTCCGCGTCGAACATGGCCTCGTCGAGAAGGAAGTCGGGGGACGGGACCGGCCGCACGATGGGCGCTGCCCGTTGCGTCGGCCGAGGCTCCTCAGCCGGCTGCAAGCCGTCGTCGGCGGAGGCAGCACATCCCCACGGGAGAGTGCACAGCACCCCCAAGACGCCGACGATGAATCCCATGGCTCCCCCATCGTGGCAAAATCCTACCGCATGGGAGGGGTTCGGCCGGTCAGGTTGCAGTTGAGGCTGGATCCGGCCCAGCTGCGGAACCCTGACACCGACCTGCGGTACGCGCTGCCCAAAGCCCTGGAACATTGGTCTGGCGGCGCGGTCCGCTCGGACGGCTATGACTACGATGGCCCTGATGGTACCGCCGCGATGTTGATCTACGTTCGTGTCGACGACGTGGACACGGGACTCGCTTTTGTGACGAAGTTCCTACGGGACCAGCGGGTAATGGGCAATGACCTCCAGTCCGTGACGGTGCGCGCCGTCGCCGAGTAGGCCAGCCGGCGACCAGACCAGCGAGCCGTCCCTGAGGTGCTAGGCACGCGGTCTTGGTCTGCGTTCTCGGCCTCGACGACCTCCCGGATAGGCCGATCGTGACGCGCTACGCAGACACAGCGTGTGTCAGGGCGTCGTGAGAGACTCGAGCAACGTCTTCATTCGATACTCGAGCCGTCGGTCTTGGCCCTCGGGCCTGTGCCCACCCAAGAAGGCGTGGACCTCTCGTCTGAAGGATCCGTTCTCGTCGGCTCCCATCGACGACTTCGTCACGTAGGTATAGCGCCAGCCCTCACTGAACGCGGCGAAGACGTCATCGATGTCGGCGATGGCGTCCTCACCCTGGTGAACGAGGAGCACACAGGGGTACTCCGCGCAATCCAGGTCCACGTAGGTGGCTTCGTCATCCAGCTGTTCGGCAACCTCGGCGAGGCGAGCGTCCATCGCCTCGGGTCGAAGATCCGCGGGAAGATCGTCCGGCCACGGCAGCGGCTCTCCGGTGAGGGCTAGCAGCTGCCCACGTAGCAGCTCGACTTCGTCTCGCAGCGTCACAGTCTCGGGCCGCTGCCCTGTCGCGTCGGCCGCAGCGGTCGAGGTCCTCTCCGTCGGGGTTTGGCTCGACCGATGGACGAGTGCCCGCCTCTTCGTTCACCTCCGAGTCGGGGGCCTCCGACGTCGGCGAAGGAGCAAGCTCGATGAAGGCTGAACGGCCATGCCATCCGATCAGCACGCCCAGCGCCGTTCCTGCGACGCCCCATACGATTTCGCGCATCAGTCCCCCGTTGGCTGGTCCTCCAACTTTGGTGTCAGGCCGCGCCAGTTATCCCACACTCCGCAGTTGGTTGCGATAGCCAGCGCGGCCAGACCGCCGGACTGTCGGCGAGCCGCTCAGCACATGTTGCCCAACCGCGGTTCCCGTGGATGTGCATGACAAGCGGCACCAAACCGTATGCCGATGTGTCGCACGACTAGGAGACGAGAGTGTGGTCGTTGCTCTTCGGTGTGGCTGGTGCCACGGTTCCAGACGACCAGGCCCTCGAGGCGATGGTCGCCGAGCTCGCCCCACAGGTGGAAGCCCTCGTGGGGCGCTCCTTCGTGAGGGTCCCAGCCGTGACTCATGTGGACGAAACTCCTGCCCATTTTCCTCATCGCGCACCTGCCGCCTACATCCCTGACCTCGAGTCAATCGTGGTGATCGAAGCCACCTGGACTGCCTTGAAGAACGACAGCAGTCTGTCCGATCCGGGCATGGCGTCGATACTGCGCTGCACGCTCGTCCACGAGTTGGTACACGCACTGCAGCACCAATACGGAACCTCCCCCACTCGGCTGTCTGGGGATCGACGCGACGGGATGCACGCCCTTTGGGAGGGCCACGCCACCCACGTGGCCTCCACCTGGTGCGAACGAAACGAGGGACCGCTCATCGCACGTCTGGTGGCCATGGAGCACGGAATCCACGTATCCGGCAGCTACAAACCCGTTCACACGCTGGCGAAACCAGTCTGGGGACGAGCTCTGGTGGCGGAGCTCGACGCCGAGGATCCTCAGCTGGTATGGACGGCGTTGGCGGATCAACCGCCATCCTGGGACGACCTGTCGTCGCATTGGGCCGGAGCGTGGACAGACCCAGCCCCACTCGAGGACACCCTCAGAGCCCTCGGATCAGCCGAAGTCTCGACCGAACCCATGACGCCCGGTCCCGTGCTGATCCCGCTGTTGCGCATTGATCCGGAGATCGAGCTCCTGCCCGCGGCGCGTGCAGGAATTGGTGCAACGTCTGTGGCAATGCCACCAGCCGTCGCTGCCATGTTCCTGTTCGACGAGCCGGCCAGCCACCTCGTGGGGCGCAGGGCCTCGATGCAATCCGGCACCACACTCCGTCGCTTGCAGCGACGTCAGGACGTTCAGCGCGCTTGGATGGTCGCCAATCACCGCGATGGCTTGTCCATGTCGGAGGTCTGGATCGCATCGGGCCACGTGCTGATCCTCCTGGTCCAGATCAATGTGGCCTTCCCGGCACGCGGTCCCCTTCAGCGCACCTTGGTGGATCTCGTGGAGCGAGTCCCCACGACACGTCCTCCCACGGACGGCATGTCCGCCGCCATGGAGACGTGGCTCGTCGAACTGCGGGACACCCCGACGCCGCGCGCCCCCGTCCTGGGCTGGGACTACCGGGAACATCGGGCCACGAAAGCGGTTCGATCGGGTTCCCCGACCGCGTGCGCCGATTGGTTCGACGACGCGCTCCAACCCGGGGCGGTGGCCGATCCGACCCCGTTCGCGCGCGCGGCGCTACGGTGCGCGACGCAAACCGAAGAGCTGGCCCTCGTCCGCCGCGCCGTTGCGCTCATCGAATCGATCGACGCGGTGACTGGCTCGCATCATGGCCGTGCCTTCGTTGACAACCAGCGCTGGGCGGATGCGCTCGAGATGGCCGACAAGGCGGAAAAGACATACGACGGCGAGGTCGCGCAGCAGATCGCCGACGTGCAGCTCACGGCCCTGACGATGCAGGGTAGACTGTCGCGGATCATTCCCCTCGTCATGTCCGACGCCGCGAGCCCTCGAATCCGAGCGTGGTCGGCGGGCTACTTGATGGACGTTGGCATGAAGAGCGCTGCGTCAGTGGTGCTCGACGCGGTGTGCCCGAGCCTCGAGGGAGCAGACGCGAAACCTTGCAGTACCGCAAATCCCAGTGAGTGATCACGACAATCGACCCCCTTGATTGTCGCGATGAGTCAGCCTGGGTCGAGCCCGGTGTCCTTCATTCGCTGCAGACCGCTGTCGTAGGCCTGAGCCAGCTCCTGCTCGACGTCCATCACGTTCCTCGTGCCGTTCGTATTCGATCCGCGCGCGTCGCGCGGGAGACACCTTCTGTATGGAGTGCTGCATACCGACACGGCGCGCGCCAGTGGACGTGCGCTCTGGAGACGTCGAGACGAGCGAGGTGAAGGAGCTGGCGGTCGATCAGGACAGGGCGCTGCGAACCCGCTCGCGCAGCTGCGGGAGCACCGCCTCTTCGAACCAGGGATTTCGTTTCATCCAGCCGGTGCTGCGCCAGGACGGATGCGGCAGCGGGAACAGATCCGGCCCGTAGTCGGCGAAGGCGCGCACGGTTTCGGTCAGCGTGCGCTTGCCGCGACTCCCCAGGTAGCGCTGCTGCGCGTACAGGCCCACGAGCAGCGTGAGCCGTACGTCGTCGAGGGCCGCGGTGAGGGGCCCGTGCCAGGTCTGCGCACAGAGGGGTGGGGGCGGCAGATCGCCGCTCGGGCCCTTCCCCGGGTAGCAGAAGCCCATGGGCAGGATGCCGAAGGCCGTGGGGTCGTCGAAGGTGGAGCGGTCGATGCCGAGCCACTCGACGAGGCGGGCCCCCGAGCGGTCGTCCCAGGGCATGCCCGAGGCGTGGACCTTGGAGCCGGGGGCCTGGCCCACGACCAGCACGCGGCTGCCCGCTGCCAGCCTCAGCACCGGACGCGGCTCGAGGCGGTCGGCGCACAGGGTGCAGGCGCGCGCGGCGGTCAGGGTCTCGTCGAGGGTGGGCATGATCGTCGGTCCCGTGGTCGTCCGAATCGCTACGCCGCCCACGCGTGAGTGTGCGGACAACACGCTGGATTGTCGAGTACGCTTCCCAAGACTCGTCGAGGGTGTTGCATGTGGGTTCGGTTGGTGGGATTGGGTCTGTTGGCGGGTTGTGGGGCCGCTGATCCGGTGGTGGGGTTCTGGCGGAGCGACTTCGAGGGTGGCTTCGAGACGCTCGAGGTGTTCGCCGACGGCACGGGGATCAACCTGCTGAAGGCGGATGGCTCCAAGGGGTTCGGTACCGATGCCGAGTTCGAGGTGGAGTGGAACCACGTCGGAGGGTCGGAGTACGACATCGACTTCCGCTGCGTGTTCTTCGTGCTGACCATCCTCGACGGGGACCCCGTGTCGCAGTGCGACGAGGACACGCCGGTGATCGAGTGGACGTGTGTGCTGTCGGCGGACCAGGCGGAGCTCGTGTGTGCTCCCGACTCCGACCAGCCCGTCGTCTACGCTCGGGAGCGCTGACCGTCCGGGCCGCGGATCCGTCGACCCACCCGCGAGCTAATCGCAGGGCGTGCCGTCGGCGCGCACGGGGCGATCGGCGATCTGGTCGCCGTGCACCATGCGCAGCACACCCGAGCGGCAGGGATCGGCGCGCTGACGCACCGGTGCCACCGTCGCCTCCGGACACTCCACGAGGTCACAGGCGTCCACGCCGCGCAGCTCGATGGGCTCGACGTCGTCGTTGGGCCGCAGCGACAGCACCAGCTCCCCCAGGATCTGGGCATGGGTCAGCTGCTCGGCGCGAGCGGGGCTCAGCAGCAGCGTGACCGAGGATCGCGCGGAGCGCTGTGTCGCCTCGCCCTTGGCCAACCGGCCGTTCACACCCAGCACGAACACCGCCTGTAGGGCCGTGCGCGTCTGGGGCGAGCCATGGGCCTGTCCCGAGTCGCTCTGCAGCGTGACCAGCACGTCGACGTAGCTTCCAGGCTGTAGGAAGCCAGACAGCGCCGCACCATCGCCGATGTCCACCGAGACCGCGCGCAGTCCCCGTGGGATCACACCGTTGAGCCCGCTGCCCTCTTCGGGGTTCGACAGCCGCGCCCCTCGCACCAGCTCGTTGGCCAGGATGCGCTCGCGTGGGATGCGGCCCACCACGTGCTCGGGCGACAGGAACACGCCCGTCGGCAGGTAGCGGGTGGGCATCTGCACGGCGTACAGGTCGGCCTCCGTGACGGGCACGCCCTGGTACAGATCGCGGGCGGCCACGATCACCATCACCTCGTCGTCGCTGCGGTTCGCAGCCTGCAGCGCCTCCTCGTAGGAGCCCACGAGGGCGAACAGGCCCACCACGGAGGCCGCTCCCGTGACGACGGCGAGACCCAAGAAGACCAAGGCACGGAGCGGAATCGAGCGAGAATCGGACAAACGAGACATCAGCAACCCCCGAGGACGACCGTATCAGATCGACTGGCTGCGGAGCGGCCGGGGCGGTAGATGCCGCCGAGGAGGTGACCGTGCGGTTCGAAGGCCTGCTCACGGCGCTGGTGACGCCCTTCCGGTCCGATGGATCCGTGGACCACGACACCCTGCGCGCGTTGGTGACGCGGCAGGTGGAGGCGGGGGTGGACGGGCTGGTGCCCTGCGGCACCACCGGGGAAGCGCCCACTCTCGACTACGACGAGCACGTGGACGTGATCCGGATCACGGTGGAGGCCTCGCAGGGCCGGCCGGTGATGGCGGGGATCGGCAGCAACAACACGGCGACCGCCATCCGCACGGCGAAGGCGGCCCGCGGGGTGGGAGCCACGGGCGTGCTGGCCACCGCGCCCTACTACAACAAGCCCACCCAGGAGGGGCTGTACCGACACTTCGCCGCCATCGCGGAGGCGGTGCCGGAGCTGGGGGTCTGTGTCTACGACGTGCCCGGCCGCACGTCGGTGAAGGTGCACACCGACACCATCGGGCGGCTCGCCCAGATCCCCAACGTGACCTGCGCCAAGGACGCCACTGCGGATCTGGCCAACGCGGCAGAGCTGGTGCGGGTCACGGACGACGACTTCGCGGTGCTCTCGGGCGACGACTTCACTGCACTGCCCACGGTGGCGGTGGGGGGGAAGGGCTGTGTGTCGGTGGCGTCGAACCTGATTCCGGAGCGCGTGGTGGCGCTGATGGGGCACAGCAGGCGCGGAGAGCTGGCCGAGGCGGCGGCCCTCAACGCCGAGCTGCAGCCCCTGTTCCGCGCCCTGTTCGTGCAGACCAATCCGCTCCCGGTCAAGACGGCGATGGCCAGCCTGGGGCTGTGCGAGGCGCACTTCCGGCTGCCGCTGTGCCCGATGGACGAGGGGCCGCAGGCCGAGCTGATGGCCTGTCTGGCGGCCTACGGCCTGCGCTGATCCAGCAGGGCCTGCACCTGATGGAGCCCCACCGATAGCCTCGACCGGGGGCTCAGCTGCAGGGCGCTGACGGTGGCCCGAGCTTGCTCGAGCCTCCGAGCGGCCTCGTCGGGGTCGTCCTGGGCCAGGGCCAGCCTCGCGAAGGCCACCTGCAGTCCGATGTCGAGGGGCTGTCGTCCGCCGAGGCTGCCGATGTGTTGCTCGGCGAGGCGCAGCTGCTCGGCGGCTCGCTCGGCATCGGTGGTGGCGAGCAGCTCGGCGTGTACCACCCGCAGCTCCGTGCTCAAGGGGGTGTCGGGGTCGGGGGTTCCCAAGATCTGCCACGCCTGCTCCGCGGCGTGGGTGGCGGCTTGCAGGTCGACGGGGCCCGTCAGGCGAGCCCGCACCATCCAGGCATAGACAGCGACGCCGGCAGCGCCCTCGGTGTCTGCCTGTGCACACGCCTCGGCCACCAGCTGCAGTGCGCGCGGATGCTGGCCCGAGTGGGACAGATGCTGCGCCAGGTTGACCTTCGCCAGCGCCGCCGATGCGTGGTCTCCGAGGCGCTCTGCGAGGGTGACCACCTGGTGGTGGGCTTGCGCCGAGGCGTCGGCATCGCCCAGGCAGTCGTGCACCACGGCCAGGTTGGAGCGGCACATCAGCAACGCTCGGAGATCGCCCGCGGCGCTCAGGATCTCGGCGGCCTCGGCGTAGGCGGTCAGCGCGTCGCGGATTCGCCCTTGCAGGTAGTGCAGGTTGGCCATGTTCGCCTGGGTCACCGCGGCGTCGCGCGGGCGTCCGAGCGTGTGCTGGGCCTCGGACGCTGCGGTGAAGAGCTCGAGGGCGCGCTGCTGCTTGCCTCGTCCGTCCCGCACGGCGATGGCCAGCAGCGCGGTGGCGCGAGACCACACGAGGCTGCCCTGTGGAGCCCGCTCTCGGGCATGCTGAAGGACCGTCTCTGCCCCGAGGGGATCGGCCGAGCGCAGGCGGCACTCGCCACAGAGCACCAGGGCCTCGGCGGCCGAGCCATCGTCTGCCTCGGCGGCGTGTCTCAGACGGGCCTCGGCGTCGGCCACGTGCCCTTGGGCGAGCAGGAGCTGGCCCACTGCGCGGTGATGGTCGGGCCCGGCATCCTCCTCAGCGGTCAGCACGTCCAGCCAGGCGCGCAGCACCTCGGGATCGGCTCCACGGACCAGGAGGGACGTGGCTGTGATGGCCACCCGTTGCAGATCCCGACCGTGCAGGTGCCGTCGCGCGGCCTCGGCCAGGGTGAGGATGGCGGCCTGGTCTCTGGAGGCGTCACAGGCGGCGAGCACGGCGTCCGCGGCCTGAGGGAGCGCTTCCTCGAGGGCGAGGTGGGCCGCCGCCAGCTGGTCGATGGGGGCCAGCACGAGCCGCGGGGCGTTTGTGGCCAGCTGCCGTCGGGCGCGCGGCATCACGCCCTGCCACGGTGGTGTGGCGGCTTGGGTGCGGGCGAAGTCCCGCACGCTGTCGAGCAGGATCAGGGTTCCGTCTTCCCGAGAGTGAATCAGGCTCTTGGCGCACAGGGAGCTCACGGTGTCGAGGGGGTCGGCCACGTCCGTCAGGACCTCCACCACGTCCATCGTGAACGGGCCCTGCAGGATCGCCACGCACAGCAGCACCCGGCGTTCGTCCTCCGTCAGCAGCTGCCACGACCAATCGAGCATCGCGTGCAGGGTGGCATGACGCGGAGTGCCGTCGCGCTGGGGGCGGCGCAGGAGGGTGAACCGATCGTCGAGCCGCTCGAGGAGGGCTGTCGCCGACAGCATCACCGCGCGGCTCGCGGCCAGCTCCACCGCCAAGGGCAGGCGGTCCAGGCGGTCCACCAAGGGCTCGAGGGCCTGACGGCTCGCACCGGACCAGGGACGGCCGCCCCGCGCCCGAGCAGCCCGCCCGAGGAGCAGCTCGATGGCCTGCGCCGCTGGCAGTGGCTCCACCGCGATGGGGCGTTCCGCTGTGATCCGAAGGAGCTCTCGGCTCGTGATCACCACTCGGAGATCGGACCAGCCATCGACCCAGGTGTGCGCGAGCTCGGCTGTCGCCTCCACGGCGGCCTCCGCTGCGTCCAGCACCAGGTGCAGCCCCCGTCGCGCCTCCAGTGCCGTTCCCACCGCCGCCACGGTGTCGGCTCCATCGTCGATCTCCAGGGCTCGGGCCACGCAGCTCGCAAGCGTGGGGACGTCTGCGCCCGGAGGCACGGTCACCCAGGCGGCATCGAGGTCGTGTGCGGCGAGTGCCTCGGCCACCAGTCGTGTCTTGCCCACCCCGCCCGGTCCGTGGACCGTGATCAGCGCCTCGTGATCCAGCAGCTCCCCCAGGCGCGCGACCAAGTCGGCCCGACCGACGAAGTCCGTGCGATAGCGAGGAGCCTGGCCGGCGCCGGTGCGCTCCACCTCCATGGGCACCCAGCAGTAGCCCTCGCCGTGCACCGTGAGCAGGTGGTCGGGGTGGGCAGGATCTACCTCGATCTTGTGCCGGAGTCGTCGGACCGCAGCGTCGAGCGCGCGCGACCGAGTGTTCGCGGCATAGCCGAGGACGTCGGTGAACAGCGTGTCGCGGGCCACGGTCTGTCCGGGACGCTCCGACAGGAACGCCAGCAGGCCAGCCTCCTGGGTGGTCAGCGGCGTCGACGTGTTCTGCCGCTCGACGCGCCGACGGTCCAGGTGCACCACGCAGCTGCGGAGCTTCAAGGGGTCAGCCATGTAGCATTTCGTATCCGGCTGTAGCTGGTCTGTGTCATGGCCTCGAGCCACCCCATGAGTAGCGGATCTCGCCGCTGATGGAGGCCTCATGCACGCTCGCTCCACCCTCGCCACCTGTCTACTGCTCTGCGCTTGCTCTGGCGCGCCCGACGAACAGACCGATGCCGTCGTCGATCTGGTCCTCGATGCGGACGCCGACACCGACGCCGATGCGGACGCCGACACCGATACCGACGCGGACACCGACGTGGCCAAGGGCGACACCGCCGCGCCGACCACCGACGGCAAGACGATCTACGACGTGGGCGACTTCGTGGTGGACATCGAGGCCTACACCATCGAGAAGGGGCCGGGCACGGGCACGCCCGACACCTGCTCGGGCTCCGTGGAGCTCACGCTGGCCGGGACGGATCTGACGGGCACGGGGCTCTGCACGTCGCAGCAGTTCAAGGCGACCTGGACGTTCGACTTCACGGGCTCCGTCACGAAGAACGAGTTGGAGGGCATCGCGGTCGTGACCCACTTCTCCGGTGCCACCGAGGACGTGCCGTTCTCCGGCAACCTCGACGCCACCTCGCTGTCCGCCTCCTTCGATCACACCTGGAGCTTCAGCGGAACCACGCACATCGACCTGGCCAGCGACTTCGATGGGGTGCCCCAGTAGGGTACGAAGGGGCATGGCCCAAGCGCGCATCGAGCAACACCACGTGCCCACCTCCGACGGATGGTCGCTGTCGCTGTGGCGCCTGCGCACCGACGCTCCGCCACGCGGCACCCCGGTGTTGTTCGTGCCCGGCTACGGCATGAACTCCTACATCGCGCAGTTCCACCCCTCGGGCCGCAGCTTCCTCGACGTGCTGCTCGACGCGGGCCTCGATCCGTGGGGCGTGGACCTGCGGGGCACGTCCACGTCGGGGCCCGGTCCAGACGCGGGCGCGGTCTCCCTCGAGGCCTTCGCCCTGCGCGACCTGCCCGCCGCCGTGCAGTACGTCCGCCAGACCGCGGGTGTGCAGCAGGTGCACGCCATCGGCTGCAGCCTGGGGGGATCCATGCTGCTGGCGCACGTGGCCCTTAGCGCCGATTCGGGCGTGGACCGCCTCGTGGCCATCGGGACCCCGCTGGACTGGGGGCGGTCGCGCAGGCGGCGCATCCTGGGACGACTCATGCAGACGGTGGGCGCCATCCCGGTGAAGGGCACGCGGTCCGTGGCTCGCGTGGCCTTGCCCGTGGTGGCGCGACTCGCTCCTGCGGCCCTGCGCTTCTACCTGAACCCGAGCATCACCGACGTCGGGCATGCGGTCGCGCTCACGCGCACCGTCGAGGACCCTCATCCCGCCATCAACCGGGACATCGGCGCCTGGATGCGTCGCGACCTGCGGATGTCGGGTCGGTCGGTGCTCGACGAGCTGTCGCGCTTCGACCGTCCCACGTTGTTGATCGTCGGCTCGGGAGACGGCGTGGTGCCTCGCCCTGCGGCCCTGTCGGTCATCCGCGCCACGGCAGGCCCGGTGTCGGTGCGGCTGGTGGCGCACCCCGATGGTCATCCCGTGGGCCATGCGGACCTGTTCGTGTCGGACATCGCCCCGAGCGAGGTGTTCGAGCCCGTCGCGAGGTTCCTCACCGCTGCCTGACAGCGCGTGGTATTCCGATCCTCCACCCACCCCCTGGACGGTCGGCATGGACGTCATCGAGCGCTACCTGGCGGAGGTGTCGGCCCTGGCTCCAGACGTGGATGCCGTCGCCAAGCTGCTGCACGAAGACGTGGAGTTCATCGAGCACCCCAACCTCATCAGCCCCAAGGGCCGCGTGCGGGACCGTCAGGGCATGCTGGACGGCGTGCAGGCAGGGGCCGAGATCATCGCTCGTCAGCACTTCGACGTGTGGGATCGCATCCGCGTGGACGCCGACAGTCACGTGCTCCGTGCGGCCTGGGAGGGGGAGCTGGCGGTGCGGATCGGGGCCTGGCGCATGGGCACGGTGCTGCGCGCGAAGCTCGCGATGTTCTTCGAGCTGCGCGACGACCTCATCGTTCGGCAGGAAAACTTCGACTGCTACGAGCCGCCACAGCCCACGTAGGCAGCAAGGCATGGGCGGTGAGCAGCCCCAGGGCGATGGCCCCGGCCAGGCCCAGGGACTGCGCGGCGAGCTGTAGCGCACCCAGCAGGTCCTGATGGATCACCAGGTTGGCGCTCCGCACCCCGAGGCTACCCGGGACGAGCAGCAGCACCCCCGGTACGGAGACCACCAGCGCCGAGATACGGCGCGTGCGGGCCACGGCGTTGGCCGACAGTCCCACCACCAGCGCGGCCGCGGCTGCCCCCGCCACACCGGGGAGGTGGCTCTGCACCAGGAAGCCCACGGAGGTGACGACCACCACCGCAGGTAGGTCGCGGCCATGGCAGCCGAGCAGTACACCGAACGCCACCGGGGCGGCCAACAACACCATGGGGGTGGCCAGGGCAGGGTGCACCGGCCCGAACGAGACCAGCGCTGGCAGGTCCGCACCCACCGACAGCCCGAGCCCGAGCCCCACGGCCAGCTGGGCGCACGCGAGGGCGGCCGCGGTGAGGCGCGAGGAGCCGGCCGTCCACATACCGGCGGCCAGCTCCGCCACGGCCACCGTCAGCGACAGCCCGGGCACGACGACGATCACACCCGCCATCGCCACGGCGAAGGACTCGGCCCCCAACAGCGCGGCCGCTCCGCCCACCAGGCCCGACAGCCCGCCCACCACCAGGTTCACCAGCGGTCGCCAGGCCTCCGTGGTGACGCCCGTGAGCGCGAGGTGCACGACCCATCCCGCCAAGGCGCCGGCCACCATGTCCACGGAGCTGCTGCCCATCAACAGCCCGGCGCTGGCGGAGCCCACCACGAACGCGAGGCGCTGCAGGCCAGGCGACCACCGCGTGGGGGCCTTCAGGATGTCGTGCAGGGCGTGGCGCGGCGTGGCGCCGTCGTCGAGCCAGCGCTTCAGCAGGCTGAGCTTGCCCAGATCCACGCCGCCCGGTCGGGCCCGCGCGATGCGCGTGTCGTCCCCCACCTGCAGCCACACGGCCGTGGGCGTGGCCACGGCGGTTCCCGTCACGCCCGATGCCGCCAACAGCCGGTCGATGGAGGCCTCCACCTCGTGGCTGGGGGCGCCGCACTCCAGCAGGCCCACCGCCAGCGTGGTGAACTCTTCGGGACCGATACGAACCGGTCGTGAATGTTCGTTCGATGCGACCATAGAGGAATGTTATCTTCGGGCTTCTAGTCAATCGATCGAATCTTCTTCGGAGAAGGCCGATGGCCAGCACCCTGGACCGAATCGACCTCGCCTTGATCCGGGCCCTGCAGAAGGATGGACGGGCCTCCAACAAGGAGCTGGCCGCTACGGTAGGTTTGGCGCCCAGTTCCACGCACAGTCGGCTCAAGCGCCTCGTGGAGACGGGGGTGGTGCGCGGAGTGCATGCCGACGTCGACCCCGCTGCCCTCGGTGTGGGGTTGCAGGCGCTGCTGTTCCTGCGCTTGGCCACCCACGGCCGCAACACCGCGCGTCGGGTGTGGGAGTCCCTGGCGGAGCTACCCGAGGTGGTGGTGGCCTACTACGTCGGCGGCGACGACGACGTGGTGCTGCACGTGGCCGTGCGCGACACTCACCACCTGCGGGACCTCGTGCTCGATCGCGTGGCGGTGGAGGACACCATCGCGCGGGTGCGCACCGAGATCCTGTTCGATCGCTACCGCTCGCCACGGCACCCCGACTATGTGGCCTGACCGACGTCGATGGGGACGGTCTGCAGGTTGAGCAGCACCAGTCTCTCCGCGGGCTCCGAGTCCGCCACCAGGGCCCGGATGGCGCGGTAGTGGGCGCGCTGTAGGGCCTCGATCTGCGCCAGATCGTGCTCCGACACGACGACGAGGTTGTAGGAGAACAGGCCGGGTGCTCCCTCGCGGAGTCGCTGCAGCGCCACCTCGCTCCAGTGCGCCTTCAGGGCGTGGGGGGAGGGGCCCGAGGGGGTGGGGCCGACGTCCACGGCCTGGATCACCACGGGCACGTAGTGGTCGCCGCGGCGGGAGATCTGGCCGGTCTGCAGCAACATGCCGATGGCGTCGGTCACGTGCCCGGGATGGATGCGCAGGTGGTCGGCGAGCCAGGCGTCGTCGTGGCTGGGGGTGTCGCGGTAGCTGTCCAGCTCGAGGGCCAGGAGCACGGCCTGGGCCCAGGGAGAGGCCCTCGCCAGGGCCCGCGTGGCCTCCAGCCTGCGCCAGGCGCGGCGCGTGGAGGGAAGCTCGGCGGGATCCACCAGCTGGGCCACCAGATCCAGCACCCGGAGGCTCATGGCCTGCACCACCCGCAGCAGGTCGGGTAGGCGAGGCTCCGCCTGCCCCTTGAGCCATCGCGACACGGCGAACCGGCTCCGTCCAGCGCGCAGCGCGATCTCGCGGACGGAGGCGTTGCCCTTCAGCGCCTGCAGGAACGCAGCGACGCGGTCGGGGCCGTCGAGCTGCGTGGACGCCGCTCGAGGCGCTCCGGGCTGTGGGGGCAGCGCGAAGGTGGTGAGCACCGTGGGGACGTCTACCCCCGTGCGCTGCAGCGCGTGCAGGAAGGTGGAGGCGGTGGGCCAGCGACGACCGGACTCCCAGGTGTAGGCGACGTTCGAGGCGTAGCCGAGGCGTCGGCTGAAGGCGACCTGCGACCGTCGGCCCCGCACCGCGCGGAGGAGCTGGCTTGCCATGGCCTCGTAGTCCAGCTTCATGGGTGCTCCTGGTAGCGTGATCTAACAGGTTCGCACCATCAGCCACGTTTCTGGTCCACGATATGTGCGGAACGGACATGGCCTCCAGCGAGGTGGTGGCGCATGCTGTTCATGGAACGGGGCAACGAGGAGGAGACATGATCCGCTGGACCTTGGCAGCGCTTGCGCTGATGGGATGTGATCCCGACGCGATCAACCCGGGTGGTCAGATCGGCTCGGAGACCGGTGCGGAGTGCAAGCGGGTGGACGGGACCTCCCTGGCGCTGGACGAGGTCTCGTCGCTGGGATTCTCGCCCCAGGAGATGCTCGATCTCGCCGCTGGAACCCATGTCTACACGCTGCGGTACGGGCAGCTCGGCACCGAGACGGAGCTCACCGTCGACGTGACCCACGACACCGGCGCGGTGGAGTGGGTGGACTACGAGGTGGTGTACCCCGACAACGGGGACACGGTGCTGAGCGAGCCAGCGCTGGACTGCGGGGACCAGGTGGAGATCGAGATCGAGCTCGGGTTCTCCACGGCCGACGGCGCCTTCGCGGAGGTGTTCGACGTGCGGCTACAGGCCGCGTACGCTGGCGAGGCGAGTGTGTGGCAGGATCTGGAGCAACTGTCGGGCTCCTTCGATCCCTGGGATCACGCGCCGGCGGGCAACGACTTCGACGACATGCGCGCCTGGCTCTCCGCCACCTTCGAGGAAGGACGCAGCTCGGGTCGGATCGATGGCCAGGGCAGCGGAGAAGACGGCGAGGTCGCCTTCGCGCAGTCGGTGGACGTCGGTAGCTGGCGGTCGGACGACGAGACCGACCAGTAGCCTCAGCTCGCGGCGAACAGGTGCACGCGGCCCGAGGCGCCGCCCACCACGATGCGGGTGCCGTCGGCCCGCGCCGCCAGGCTCGCCACGCCGTTGCCGGCCAGCGGCGCGCGCGCCAGCACGTCGGTGGTGTTCAGATCGGCCACGACGAGCTCGGCGTCCGTGACCCAGATGGCGCGCCCCTCCACCACGGTGCAGTCGCGCACCTCGTGGGGCAGCTCCCAGCGCCGCGCCGCCGTGCCGTCGCCGTCGAGCCACACCAGCTCGTGGCGCCGGGCTGCCGGATCGTGGGTGACGGCGAGCAGCTGCCCATGGGCCAGCACGTGGGTGGTGCGCACCTCGTGGGGCAGCTCCCACCGAGTCTGGATGCGTCCGTCGGCGATGCCGTAGACGGCCAGCTGGCCCGCGCCCTCGCCGGTGCCCGTGAGGAGCCTGTCGCCCGGCAGGATGGTGAGGGCGCCGAAGAGCGGGGCGAAGCGCTCCCCGTCGGCGCGGTGGGCCGGGCGCGTCCACAGCAGCTTGCGATCCCAGAGGTTCCAGGCCTGTAGCTGCGGCACGGCGTCGCCCCCGGTCTGAGGCGCGAAGAAGCCCTCGCTCACCAGCAGCTGTCCCGACAGCGCCAGGCGCGACACCTGCTGTGTGTGGCCCTGCAGCGCGTGCACGCGCTGCCCGTCCAGGGCCCACCACTGGATGTGGCCGGCACCCGTGGGACCCACGATCACGCCGTCCCACGCGAAGAGCACGCTGTGCACGCCGGTGGGATCGGACTGGCCGTGGTCGAGTCGATGACGCAGCTCACCGGCGGCGACGTCGTAGACGGCCACGGCGGGCTCGTCGCCGCGGCGTGCGGTGGCGGTGGCGATCAGCGCGCCGTCGGGCGAGAACGCAAAGGGCTTCACGCTGGCAGCGCGGTGTGCGTCGAGGGTGGCCCGGCAGCCGCCGGCCTCGAGGCCCCACAGGCGCACCACGTTGTCGTGGTCGATGGTGGCTGCGACTTGCCCCGATCCCGCGACGGTGGCGCGCAGGGCGTGGCTCATGTGCCGCTCCGTGGGGGCTCCAGCGCTGGCATCGAGGATCTGCAGGGTGCCGTCGTGCGCACCCACGAGCAGGCGCTCGCCTGCCGCGGCCAGGGCGGTGACGCCCGAGGGCGGAGCGGGGTGGCGGAACACCACGGTGCCCCAGTCGTCGTGCGCCATGCCGCGCACCTCGGTGTGGGTGGCCACGAAGGTGCCCGAGGGAGATGTCGCCAGTCCTTGCACCGCCCACCCCAGGTCGTCGCTGCGGCGGATCTCGGAGCGGGTCTCGAGGTCCCACTCGACGAGGCCGTCCGACGCGGTGAGCAGGCGATCGGCGCCGCCGAAGACGGCGTGGGCGGGGGAGGCGTCGACGTGGCCGATGCCGGATCGGTTGGGGCTGGCCACGTACAGGCCGCCCGCACCCACCTCCCGCACGGCGCCCTGTGCGTCGTAGAGGGGCTGCAGGCGCTCACCGGTGGCCAGGTCCCAGATCCACACCGCGTGGTCGATGGAGGCGGTGATGGCGAAGCGGCCGTCGGGGCTGGCGGCGACGGTCTGCACGGGGCTGGTGTGGCCTCGGAGCACGTGCAGTGCCCCACCGTCGGCTCCGTCGAACACGCGCACGTCGTGATCGCCGCAGACCGTGATCACGTGCCGATCCGACAGCGCCACGCGCCGCGCAGGTTGCGCGTGCTCGAGCACGAGATGGGTGTACAGCCGACCCTGCACGTTCCACAGCCGCACGGTGCCGTCGGCCCCTGCGGTGGCCAGCCAGCGTCCGCGTGCGGCCAGGTGGAGGACGGGGCCGTCGTGGCCCTCGAGGGCCTGCAGCACCTCGCCCGTCTCGATGGACCAGCGCATCACTGCGCCGTCCTCGGAGCACGAGACGGCGCTGTAGCCATCGGGCAGGACCGCGATCGCGTGCACCGTGGAGCGGTGCAGGTCACGCTCGAACAACAGGGGCTCGGAGCCGGAGGTTGCGGGACCGAGAACCGTGAGCTCCATGAGGGTGTGCTCCAGGGCTTTGGCGACCGGCGAACCGTAGTCGAAGGCAGCGGCGTGTGCCACGCCTGAGCACAGAGATTCGAGCGTACCGGGGCCGGTGTGATAGAAGCCTTCGCTGTTCAGCGTTGGGGCCCCATGAAGCGCGACTCCGCAGCGTTCGACGCCGATGCGTTCTTCCGCGTGGCGTCGTGGGTCTGCGTTCGGACCAGCAATGCCACCGCCGTGGCACGATCCCTCGAGCTGCTGCATTACCAGCCGGCGAAGGTGCCCGACGATCTGGCGGACATCGATCCGCACGAGCTGCCGTGCTTGATCGCCGCGGTGGACGGATGGACCTTCGTGTTCGGGCACGCCCTGGGGCTGAAGAGCGCGCGGGCCTTGTCCACGGAGTTCGGCGAGTGCCACGCGCTGCACATCGACGCCGACAGCGAGACCTACCGCTGCGAGCGCGCCACCGACGGCAAGGTGCTGCGCCGGGTCTACGCGTCGAAGCGCGACGCCGAGTACGACAGCGAAGGGGATCCGGGGGCAGGCGAGCCCCACGTGCCCTGGGTCGATGGGGGTACCCGTGGTCTGTCGGTGCTGGAGCTCACCGGCGACGACGTCACCAACTTCGCCAAGGCCTGGGGGGCCGATCCCCTGGTGATGTTCAAGCGGCGGGTGCCGCGCGCGTTCGTGGCCTCGCGCAAGCCACTGGTCACCGTGGACAAGGGCGATGCACGACCATCGGTGGTGGGCACGGTGCTGAGCCTGCTCGTGGTGCTGCTGGTGGTGGGTGGCCTGGGCTTCGGGGTGTGGTGGGCGGCGCAGTCCGACCAGGAGGAGGCCGCCACCTCCATCTGCGAGCGCCAGTTCCTGTGCTCGGGGTGCGTGGGCTGTGCGGCCTCGCCGCCCCATCCGTGCGCCGAGGCCTTCGATGCGTGCGAGGAGAGCGAGGCGTGCTTCGCGCTCACGAGCTGCCTCGCGGACTGCCTGGATCTGGGGGCCCGCACGGGCCTGACGCCTCCGTCCACCAAGGCCGAGCCCTGCTTCGCGGAGTGCCGGGCCACCCACGCCGAGGGGCTGGCGGCCTACTGCGAGTGGACCGAGTGCAGCTACGAGCAGGCGTGCTCCGAGCTGTGTACCGATCCGGGCTACACGATGCTCTCCGCATGTGAGTAGGCCGTTGGACGCCCCTCGCACGGTCGCGCTGGACTGCCCGAGCTGTGGCAAGTCGGTGGCCTCCGAGGACATGGAGCTCTCGCTGATGCTGGCGAAGTGCTCGGCGTGCGACACCGTGTTCTCCTTCGCGGAGCAGGTGGGGCGCAGCGAGGACGAGGTGCTGGAGCGCGTGGGCACCGATGTGCCGGCCCTGCGCCCCGCGACGCCGGTGGACCACCGTGTGCGCGAGACCGTCACCGCCACCGGCCTCACCCTGGAGCTGTCGTGGTTTCAGCCCCAGACCCTCTTCCTGGCGGGCTTCGCCCTGTTCTGGAACGGCTTTCTGGTGGTCTGGTACAGCATGGCCTTCGCGGGGCTGGCGAGCGGCGAGGTGGCCTCGGTGGCCATGCTGGTGTTCCCGCTGCTGCACGTCGCCGTGGGAATCGGCGTCGGCTACACCGCTGTGGCGGGCTTCGTCAACAAGACCGTGGTGGACGTGGGAGCCCGCGTGCTCACGGTGCGTCACGGCCCGCTCCCGTGGCCCGGCAACACCGAGGTGCGCTCCCACGACCTCGACCAGCTCTTCCTCGGGATGCGGGTGGAGCGAGGCAAGAACAGCAGCCGCACGGTGTACGATCTGAAGGCGCTGCTCAAGTCGGGTCGCGAGCTGGTGGTCTGCAAGGGGCTGACGGATGCGCGCTCGGCGCGGTACCTGGAGCACCGAGTGGAGGGCTGGCTGGGCCTCGAGGATCGGCCGGTGGCGGGGGAGCACCTGGGCTGACGCCCCTCAGAGCAGGGTCTGCACTCCGGTGTCGGCTCCCCCGAGCTCGTGTCCCACGAACACCTCGATGTCGGGCTGCGCGTCCACCAGCGCCTTCAGTGTGGCGAGGCTGTGGGCGTTGGCGTCGTGGTCGATGGTGTAGGTGCCTGGCGTGACGTCGTGCTCCCAGCCCCACTGCGTGTGGGAGCAGTCACCCGTGAACAGCTTCGCGCCGTCGGCGGTTCGAGCCAGGTAGGCCGTGCTGCCGGGCGTGTGGCCGGGCACGTGCAAGGCCAGCAGGCTGCCGTCGCCGAACACGTCGATGGCGTGCTCCACGGGGCCGTGGGAGGGTGCGTCGGCGAAGGCCCAGGTGCGGACCGCCTCGTGGCCCTCGAAGGCCGCAGCGAACGTGCCGCGCGTGAGCGCGTTGGTGAAGGAGCGCAGGGTCAGATCGCCAGGTCCGGCGTAGATGGGGGTTCCCGCGGGCACGTCGGTGAGCCCCAGCACGTGATCGAGGTGCACGTGGGTGAGTAGCACGCCACCCAGCGGCGCCTCCTGGCGCTCCAGGATGTCTGCCAGCGGCTCGACGGCCTCGATGTCGCTCAGGAAGCCCTTCACGAGGCCGCGCGCTGGCCCTGGTCCCCCCGCGGCGATGTCGCGACCGACGCCGGTGTCCACCACGAAGACGCCGTGATCGGGATGGGTGAGGACGTGCACGGGCAGCACGATGGGCACGTCGGCCTTGGGCAGGTCGGCCGTGGCGGGGTCGTCGAGGTCCAGCACGCCCTTCACGGGCACGGCCCAGCGCGCCGAGACGACGGCCTCGTGGGTGAGCAGCACCGGAATCCCGCGCGACTCCGTCGCGCTACGACTCCCTTGGGCCGGTTGTGGGCCGTTCGGCTGCGTCGAGGCTGCCGTGGCCGCGGCGGAGGCCGGCACCTCGGGGTGGCGCACGGTGGCGCAGGCGGTCAGTGACGCGAGGATCAGCAGGGTTCGCATGGTCGTCTCCTGACCCCTCCTGTCATTCATCCAGAAACGATTGGCATTGCCCAATAGTGGAGAGTATCCATCTGAATATGGATGTGAGCTGGGAGGATGTGCGTCTGTTCCTCGCTGCGACCCACGCGGGCAGCCTGTCGGCGGCGGCAGCGGAGCTGGGGATCGGGCAGGCGACCATGTCGCGACGCATCGCACAGCTCGAGGAGCGAGTGGGCCACGTCCTGTTCGACCGCCACCGCAGCGGCCTGGTGCTCACCGAGGCCGGGCAGGCGCTGCGGCCCCATGCCGAGGGCATGGCGGCGTCGGCGCGACGGGCCATCGCGTCGCTCGAGGGGGTGGATGCCGAGCCCGAGGGCGTGGTCCGAGTCGCCGTGCCGCCTGGTCTCGCGGTGGATCTGCTGCCGCCCTTGCTGCCCGCGCTGCGACGGCGGCATCCGCGGATCCGGCTGGAGGTCCTGTCGGACAACTTCGCGCGGGACTTGTCCAGGAGGGAGGCTGATATCGCCATCCGTAGCTCGCGCCCCACGTCGGGGGAGCTGCTGTATCGGAGGCTGCCTGCCGTTCGCCTGGGCATCTTCGCCAGCGCAGACTACGTGGCGCGGCTGCCGGAGCCGGTGGCCCTGACCGACCTCGACTGGGTCCAGTACAGCCCCGAGCTGCTGCACATTCCGTTCGCGCGCTGGGTGGAGGAGTGGCGAGGCGACAAGCCGTGTGCCTTCACCTCCAACAGCTTCCTGGCGATGCGGTCGGCGGCGGCGTGTGGCCTGGGAGCGATGGTGCTTCCAGCCCTCCAGGGCCACCTGGCGGGCTTGGTGCCGATCGACGGGCTGCCGGTGGAGCTGCCCGACGTGCCCTGGTTCATGGTCACGCTGCGCGCGCTGCGGCGGGTGCCTCGGGTGGCGGCGGTGGTGGCCTTCGTGGCAGAGGCGATGGAGCACGCTGACGACACCCGCACCTGGCCTCCGGCGGCGCTGGCGTAGCCCAGCGGCTGCGCGGCCGCTGCGGTACTGTCGTGGCGGGACCGAGCAGAGCCGACTGGCGCTGGTTCCTTCCTCTCGGCGTGAGGGCTCCGATCCGACTGCGGCTCGCGATGTCAGCTTGCTTGGCGTACGGCCCGACCGTCGCTGCCCACGGAGCCGAGGTCCTCTCCGAGGAGGCGCTGATCCGTGGCCTGCTGACCGGCGCGGTGGCGAGTAGCGAGCGGGAGGCGTCGGCGGCCCGTGCAGCGAGCCACCTCGCGCCGTCGCCCGTACAGGCCGACGTCGCCGCGCGGCACGAGGAAGCGCGCGGCCCGGCCGGAGCCACCACCCGCGTGGTCGGTGCGTCGGTGACGGTGGATCTGGGGCTGTCCCCGCTTTGGGAGGGACGTGCAGCTCGGCTCCGCGGACGCGGAGGGGAGCACGAGCTGCGAGCGGTGGCGCTACAGTCCGTGTGTGAGCTGCGGCGAGGTGCCGTGGAGCTGTGGGCGGCGGACGCGTCGCAGGTGGCCGGTGCCCACGCCCAGCGTCGTCTCGATGCGCTGCTGGCGGCTGTGACGGGCCTCGCGGGGGCAGGGGAGGCCTCGGGTCATGCGCGGGATCGCACGGCGCTGTCGGTGGCGGTCCATCGCGTGGTGGTGGCCGAGCAAGGAGGAGCGCTGGCGGCTTGGCGCGCGCGGGTGGAGGCCCTGGTGGGGCGGCCGGTGCCCGGGGTGGAGCTGTGGCCGGTTCCGCCGCTGCCGACCCTCGAGGAGACCTCCGCGGCGCTGGCCGACCACCCCGAGCTCGAGGCACTGCGCGCCTACCGCGACGCCGAGGCGCGAGCGGTCACCGCGGCGCGCGCCGATCAGCTGCCGGATCTCACCGTGTGGGCCGGCCGACGCTGGGATGCGCCGCCTGCAGGGGGCCAGGCCACCCCCGGGTTCGAGATCGGCGGCACCCTGGGCGTTCCCTGGACCGACGGGGGGCGGGCGACACGACGACGCTCAGCCGCAGACCAGGCCAGCGCGCAGGCGCGACTGGTACGGGCCGAGGCCGAGCGGATGGCTGCCGCCGTGGGCGCCTGGGAGCGTGCCGATCGCCTACGGCGCATCGACCTGGGTGACGCACCGGATCCGGATGCGCTGTGGGGGGCGGCCATGGAGCGCTACGCGGCTGGAGAGGCCTCGCTCGACGAGCTGCTGCAGACCGCGGCGGCCGTGGAGCAGGGAGCGCTGTCGCGGGTGGCGCACGAGCGCCTCGAGCGCCTGGCGCATCTCGATCTGACCTGCGCCACGGGTCGGCTGTCTCCGCGCGTCGAGGCGCTGCTCGAGGAGGTGTCGAGGTGATCACGCTGCTGTGCGTGTGGTCGGGGTGCGGCGCTCCGGAGGTGGACGCCGTGGTTCCCACCCTGACGCACACTGTCTGGACCGACAGCCACGAGCTGTTCGTGGAGATCAGCGCGCCCGTGGTGGGGCAGCGCTTTCGCTACCACGCCCACGTCACGCGGCTCGCCGACAACCAGGCTGTGACCGAGGGGAGCCTGACGGTGCGCCTGGAGCAGGACGGGTTCGTGGCGGAGTCCCACACCGACGAGTCCGTGGCGCAGCCTGGCATCTTCGCGGGTGAGGCGGCCGCCCCGGGCCAGGCGGGCGACTACGCCGTCGTCTGGACCTACGCGAGCGCGGACCAGCGGGTCGAGCTCGACGGCGGGGTGGTGTCGGTGGGGGGCGAGGCGCCCGTGACGAGGGCCGATTCACCGCAGGGCGAGATCCTCCTGCCCAAGGAGGTCCAGTGGCAGATCCCCTTCTCGGTGGGCACCGTGCAGCGGACTGGGCTCGCGCGGAGCGTGGAGGTGGCGGCCATCGTGGAGCCGACGCCTGCGGCGACCACGGTGGTGGCTGCACCCGTGGACGGGCTGCTCGCGTGGACCGACGGGCTGCCCGTGGTGGGGCGCGAGGTGACGCGCGGCGAGCGGCTGGCGGCCCTGGTGCCTGCGGGAGCTGCGGGCCACTGGTCGCGGCTGCAGGTGGATCTGGCCACGGCGCGCGTGGACCTCGATCTGGCCAACCAGCAGCTGGCTCGCGTGGAGCAGCTGCAAGCGCAGGAGCTGCTGCCGGAGCGCCGTCTGCAGGAGGCGCGCGCCACCGCGGAGCGCGCGGCGGCTGAGGTGTCCGCTGCGCGGCGGCGAGTGTCGGCGCTGACCAGCGGAGGCTCCGGCGCC
Source organism: Myxococcales bacterium (assembly GCA_019634415.1). Taxonomy (GTDB): domain Bacteria; phylum Myxococcota_A; class UBA796; order UBA796; genus DRPG01. The sequence goes on along the minus strand of JAHQVJ010000207.1, from coordinate 32,001 downwards.
ATGGTCATCGCCGCTCCCGTCGACGGGGTGGTGGTGTCGGTGGGGGCCGGCCACGGTCACAGCGTGCACGCGGGCAACCCGCTGCTGGCCGTGTCTGCGCCTGGAGGCTGGCTGCTGCGCGGCCGCGTGCACGACCGGGGCTGGCCCTCCCTCGATGGAGAGGCCGCGCTGACGGTGCAGCGTGGAGACTGGGCCGAGCCGCGGGTGGTTCGGGGCGCGCTGCTCACGGAGCAGCTGGTGTTCGATCCCCACACCCTGTCGGCGCCCGTCACCGTGCGGCTCGAACACGACGTGGGTCTGTCGGTGGGGGACCTCGTGCAGGTGTGGATCGCGGTGCAGGGGGAGACGGTGCGACTGGCGGTGCCGCGCACGGCGGTGGTGGAGATCAACGGGCAGGACGTGGTGTTCGTGCAGCGGACCGGGGAGTCCTTCACCCGTCGTCGCGTGACCACGGGAGCGGTGGGGACCACCCACGTGGAGGTGATCGACGGGCTGCAGGAGGGCGAGCGGGTGGTGGTGCGGGGCGGCTTCGACGTGCACGTGGCGTCGGTGTCTCGCTCGCTGCAGTCCCACCGGCACTGAGGCAGCCGTATGTGGAACGCGCTGATCGGATGGTCGCTGCACAACCGGGTCACCGTGCTGCTGCTGGCTGCGGTGCTGGTGGTGTGGGGCTCCTACACCGCACTGCAGCTCGACGTCGACGTGCTACCCGACGTCAACGCTCCCACTGTGGCCGTGCTCGTTCAGGCGCCCGGCGCCTCGCCCGACGAGGTGGAGACCAGCGTCACCGTGCCCCTGGAGACCGCCCTCGCCGGTGCGCCCGGGCTGCGTCGGATCCGATCGTCCTCGGGGATCGGCATCGCCGTGATCTGGGCGGAGTTCGCCTGGGACACCGATCCCTATCGAGCACGGCAGGTGGTGACGGAGCGGCTCGGGGCGGCCCGCGGCCGGCTCCCGCCGGGGACGCCTCCACCGACCCTCGCTCCCATGTCCTCCATCATGGGCGAGATCTTGTTCGTGGGGCTTTCGGCCGGCGAGCAGATCGATCCGATGGACCTGCGCCGCACCGCGGAGTGGGACCTGCGGCGTCGCCTGCTGGCGGTGCCGGGCGTGGCCCAGGTCACCCCCATCGGTGGTGCGGTTCGCCGCGCCGAGGTGGTGCTCGAGCCTGCGACGATGGAGCGGCTGGGGATCGGTCACCAGCAGATCGTCGAGGTGCTGCGGAGCGCGAACCGCAACGCACCCGGCGGCTTCGTGACGAGCGGCCACAGCGAGTACGTGGTGCGCGGCGTGGGGCGCGCCCGCACGCTGGACGATCTCGGCCGCACGGTGGTGGGACGCGTCGAGGGGGTCCCTGTCCTGCTCGAGCAGCTGGCGCAGGTGCGGTTCGCGCCTGCGCCCGTGCGGGGCACTGCGGCGGTGGACGGACGCCCGGCCGTGGTCTTGGCGGTGCAGAAGCAGCCCGAGGCCAACACGCTCCGGCTCACGGCGGCGCTGGACGGCGTGATGGACGAGGTGGAGCGACAGCTGCCCCAGGGCATGGTGCTGCATCGGGACGGCTTTCGTCAGGCGCGCTTCATCGACACCGCCATCGCCAACGTGCGGTCGCACCTGCTCGAGAGCGCGTTGCTCGTGGTGATATTGCTCACCGTGTTCCTCGCCAACTGGCGGACCACCGTGATCTCGCTGGTGGCCCTGCCCCTGTCGCTGCTGGCGGGGGTGGTGGTGCTGTCGCTGGTGGGGGCGGGCTTCGACACGATGACCCTCGGTGGGCTCGCCATCGCCATCGGCGCGCTGGTGGACGACGCGATCATCGACGTCGAGAACGTGTTCCGGCGGCTGAAGCAGCGGGCGAGGCTGCCCGACGCCGAGCGGCCCGCCGTGATCGAGACGGTCTACGCAGCCTCGGTGGAGATCCGCAGCTCCATCGTGGTGGCCACCGCCATCATCACCGTGGTCTTCGTGCCGCTGTTCTTCTTCGACGGGCTCGAGGGTCGACTTCTCCGGCCACTGGGTACGGCGTACGTGGCCAGCCTGCTGGCGTCGCTGGTGGTGGCGGTGACGGTCACGCCTGTGCTGTGCAGCCTGCTGCTCACCTCGGACGCGCTGCAGACTCAGGAGGAGACGTGGACGGTGCAGCGGCTGCGCGACCTGTACCGCCCCGTGCTGCGCGCAGCGCTGGAGGCGCCTCGGGTGGTGCTCGGCGCGTGCGGAGTGGGGGTGATGGCGTCGCTGGTGGCGCTCGCGCTGTTCGGCCGGTCGTTCCTGCCGGCGTTCAACGAGGGTGCGTTCACCGTGGCCGCGGCCACCGCCCCGGGCACTCCGCTGCAGGCCTCGGATGCCATGGTGCGCCGACTCGAGGCGCGGCTGCTCGAGCTGCCGATGGTGCAGGCCGTGGTGCGGCGCACCGGTCGCGCCGAGCAGGACGAGCACGCGCAGGACGTTCAGTTCAGCGAGCTCGAGGTGACCATCGTGGCGGGCGTTCGGCGTCGGGAGGCTGCGGCGGCGCTGCGAGAGGCAGGGCAGGTGCCGGGGCTCGTGGTGAGCGTGGGGCAGCCCATCGGGCATCGCATCGAGCACATGCTGTCGGGCGTGAAGACGTCGATGGCCATCAAGGTGTTCGGCGACGATCTGGGCACGCTGCGCCAGACCGCCCATGCCGTGCGCGCCGCCGTGTCCGAGGTCGAGGGGCTGGTGGATCTGTCGGTGGAGCAGCAGACGGAGGTGCCTCACCTGATGGTGCGACCGCTGTACGGTCCGCTGTCGGTGCTGGGGCTGTCGCCCGGCGAGGTGTCGAGCTGGGTGCAGACTGCGACGGCGGGCCAGCCCGTGGGGCAGTGGTGGGAGGAGGGGCGCGCCATGGATCTGGTGGTGCGCTATCCAGAGCGCTACCGCGCCAGCGTGGAGGCCTTCGCCCGCGCCCCCATCGATGCCGAGGGCGAGCGCTTCACGGCGCTGTCGCAGGTGGCCTCGGTGCGCCGCTCGCTGGGTCCCAACGTGATCCAGCGCGAGGACGGCAGGCGGCGCCTGGTGGTCACCGCCAACGTGGTGGGGCGTGACGTGTCGAGCGTGTCGGCGGACATCGAGGCGCGGCTGCCCGTGCTTCCCGAGGGCACCACCGTGCAGCTCGGGGGGCAGGCCCAGAGCGCCCAGGACGCCACTCGCACCATCGCGTGGCTTTCGCTGGTGGCCGTGCTCGCGATGTTCACGATGCTGTGGTCGACGCTACGATCGGCGCGCGATGCGTCGCTTGTGTTGGTGAACCTTCCGCTGGCGCTCATGGGTGGGGTGGCGGTGGTGGCGCTCGGCGGGGGCGTCCTGTCGGTGGCGTCGCTCGTGGGCTTCGTGACGCTGTTCGGGATCGCCACGCGCAACGGCGTGCTCCTGGTCACGCACTACCACCACCTGCTGCGGTACGAGGGCGCGTCGCTGCGCGAGGCGGTGGAGCGCGGCAGCGAGGAGCGGCTGGTGCCGGTGCTGATGACGGCGCTCGGCACGGCGCTCGCGCTGGTGCCCATCGCTTGGGCGGCGGGCGAGCCCGGTGCCGAGATCCAGGGTCCGATGGCGGCGGTGATCCTCGGAGGGCTGGCCACGTCGACGTCGCTGGTATTGGTAGTGCTGCCCTCGCTCTACCTGAGCTATGGACGTGGGCGACCCGAAACCCGCGCGACCCCGTCGCGCCTTCCGGAGGCTTCGACATGATCGCTCCCCTCATCGCGTGGATCCTCGCCTGTGGCACGTCCACCGAGACGCACTCCCACGAAGGACACGACCATGCCCACGAAGAAGGGCAGGGCAACGATGCCGAGCAGGCGCCCTCGGGTCCGGTGGAGGGGGCCATGGGTGCCTACACCGTGCGGCTCGAGCCCAGTGCGGAGGCCCTGCGGCTCGTGGTGGTGGATGCCGAGGGCACCGCCGTGAAGGCGGAGGGCAACGCCCAGGTGCTGCTCACCGGGCTGGGAGAGGCGCCCCAGCGCGTGCTGCTCTCCGCCGATGGCGAGGCGTGGACGGGTGCCGCCAAGGCTGCTGGAGCCGCTGGCTACGTGGCCGTGATGCGCGTGCCCGTGGCTGGGAACCAGGAGTCTGCGCGGCTGACCTGGGGCACGGTGCCCGAGCAAGTCGCTGCACCTCCAGCCGCCGAGCACGATCACGGAGAAGCGGGGCATGGTCACGACCACGGTGAGGGCGGGGACCACACTCACTGACGGCGGCACATCTCCCACTGCGCGAGGTCGGTGCAGGTGAACCCCGCAGAGCCGAAGGCGCTCGCCAGGTGATCCTCGGGACAGATCGGGGGGTGCGACAGGCGACGGTCGGGCTTGCGGGCCACGGCCCCGCTCAGCAGGGTGCTCGCTGCCTCGTCGCTGCGGGCTGCGAGGCCCAACAGGCGGGTCGTGCCGTCGGGGCGGTCCACCACGAGCGCCATGGCGTCGCCGCTCGGCAGCGCGAGGCCGGTGGCGGGTGGAGTGACGGCGGCGAGCGTCTCCGGCGCCAGCTGCCACGGTGGATCCGCGTGGCCGTGGGCTGCGGCGAAGCGCGCGACCTGCACCGGGTCCACCTCCAGCAGCTCGATGGCGCGGGGCGTCGTTCCTCCGACGGCTCGCTCCCAGCCCACGAGGCGGCGCGCGATCTCGAAGCCTTCGGAGGCGTACAGCCGGATCGCGCCCTCGTTGCCGTCGATGACCTCGAGGAGGACGCGCTCGAAGCCGCGCTCGTCCAGTGCCGCGAGCCCGTAGCGCAGCAGCGCTCGTCCCACGCCCCGCCCTCGGAAGGCGGCTGCGATCCCCATGGCGGCCACGCGGGCCGTGCGCCCACGTACAGAGATCGCCATCACCCCGACGTCGTGTCCGTCCACCTGGGCCACCACGCTGGAGTCGAGGTCCACGCCGACCGAGCGCACGATGGTGCTCCAGTCGCGAGGGCTCACCTGGACCGGCACGAAGTAGCCCTCGAAGCCGCGGGTGAAGATCTCGGCGAGCTGCGTGCCGGTGAGGTCGGAGGCGCTGCGAAACGACGTCATCGCTGCAAGTGTACCCGGCCTCCGATCAGCTCGGATCGGCCATCCACGTGCGGATGGCGTCTGCCGACAGGGGCCCGAAGTGACCGGTGAAGAAGGTGTCGCCGTCGGGGGCGATCTCGTCCATGAGCTGCTGTACGTCGGCCTCGTTGTCTTCCAGATCGCACTGGTAGAAGTGGGTGCGCGCCCGTCGCCCCAGGATCGAGCCTCGCAGCACGTCTCCGATGAAGACCGCCTCGCCGATCCGGAGCACCAGGCTTCCCTCGGTGTGGCCGGGCAGCGGGGTGAGCGTGGCCTCGGCGCCCAGCTCGGACAAGGCCGAGGGCTCCGAGATCAGACGATCAGGAAGGAACGGGGCGTAGGTCGCCGCCTGGTCCTCCTCCAGTCGTCGCTCTGCACGTGCGTCGGTGGGGCACAGCTCCTCGTTGTGCCCGCTCTCGAACATCCCGACGTCGCCCGCTCCTCCGACGACGGGGGTGCCGTAGGCGTCGCGGAACCAGGCCGCGGCGCCTGCGTGGTCGGCGTGGCCGTGGGTGAGCACGATGGCTGAGAGCGAGGCAGGATCGACGCCGGCGTCGCGGATCTGAGCGTCCATCTCCTCGGCGTGCTCCTCGCTTCCCGGATCCACCAGCACCACGCCGTCCGCGGTCCGCACCACGTGGGTGTTGGCGTAGGCCTGCCGCAGGGTGGTGATCTCCACGTCTCCCACCGAGGTGTCGCGGCTGGAGTTGGCGCAGCCCAACAGGATGAGCGAGGCGATGAACGAGGCGTGGCGCATGGGTTCTCCAGAGTCAACACTGATGACATACCGGGGCCGAGATACGATGTCAACACTGATGACAGAGCGCGAGACCTACCACCACGGGGATCTGGCGGCGGCGTTGCGAGGGGCGGCCCTGGCCGCCGTGCGCCGGGATGGGGCCCATCGCTTCAGCCTGCGCGCCGTGGCTCGAGACGTGGGGGTGGACGTGGCGGCGGCCTATCGGCACTATCGCAACAAGACGGACCTGCTGGGGGCGGTGGCGAACGGTGGGTTCGCAGCGCTGGCGGAGCGCATGCGACGGCAGCTGGAGGGCATTGTGGATCCCAGCGACCGCATGGCGGCGGTGGGCCGCGCCTACGTGCTGTTCGCCCTGGACGAGCCGGAGCTGGTGCGCCTGATGTTCGGCCCGCTGCGGCCGCGTGGGCAGGCGCCTCCGCCCGACGAACGCAACCCCTACATGGTGCTGCTGGGCGTGCTCGACGAGCTGGCGGCGGCAGGTCGCTGCACGCTGCCGGTGGACGTGGCGGCAGACGTGGCCTGGTCCGCGGTGCACGGGCTGGCGGCACTGGCGATCGACGGTCGGCTGGAGCGCGAGGCGGCGGTGGCCCGGATCGAGCCGACGCTGGCGGTGGTGCTGCGCGGGTTGGCACCGCCGAGGTGAATCACTCCTTGCAGACGGCCTCGAGCCAGTAGCCGTCCACGTCGGTGGCGAATGCGGCGTAGTAGGTGGGCCCGTAGTGGGGGCGCAGGCCCGGTGGCCCGCGGTCGCTGCCACCGTGCTGTAGCGCCAGGGCGTGGAAGCGCTGGACGGCCTCTCGGGATGGAGCGGCGAATGCGATGTGCAGCCCGGACTGCGCGGGTGCCGGGCGATCGGGGCGCAGCTTCAGGGCGAGCTTGTCGCCGCCACCTGGGGGGCCGTAGCCCGCGGCCGTGTCGGCGCTCCACACGCGACCGTAGCCCAGCGGTGCCAAGACGGCGTCGTAGAAGGCGGTGGCTGCGGCCAGATCGGCGACGGCCAGCGACAGGTGATGCAGCACTCAGTCCTCCTCCTGGCGCAGCTCGGCCCGACGATCACGTTGTTGCGCGACTTGCACAGAAGCAGGCCGATGGTGGGCTGATCGGACTCGTGGCGCAGCTGGTCGTCGACGGCGGACAGGTAGAAGTTGAGCTTGCCCGCGTACTCGGGCAGGAACGGACCGATCTTCAGCTCCACCACCAGGTAGCAGCGCAGGTGCAGGTGGTAGAAGAGCAGATCGAGGTAGAAGTCCTCCCCGCCCACCTCGAGGTGCACCTGGCGACCCACGAAGGCGAATCCCAGCCCCAGCTCGAGCAGGAAGTCGCGGATGTGGGTGACGAGGCCGAGCTCCAGCTCACGCTCTCGGGCGTCGTCGGTGAGGGTGAGGAAGTCGAAGACGTAGGGGTCCTTCAGGACCTGCTCGGCGAGATCGGATTGAGGTGCAGGCAGTGTGGCGGCGAAGTTGTTCGGGGCGGTGCCCTGACGCTCGTGCAGCCTTCGCTCGATGTGCACGACCAGCATGTTCCGCGACCAGCCGTTGGCGATGGTCTGCTCGATGTAGAAGCGGCGAGCGGTGGTGTCCTTCACCTTGTCGAGCAGGGTGGCGTTGTGGAACCAGGGAATTTGTGCAGCAGCCTGCTGCACAAACTCCTCGTCGGGCCAAGCCCTCGCGAAGGATCGCATGTACTTCAGGTTTCGGGAGGAGAATCCCTTGATGCCGGGAAACTCTGCCCGAAGGTCTCGTGAGAGTTGGTCGATGACCTTCGCGCCCCAACCTTGGGCCTGCTGGCGCTGCAGGATGTCGCGCCCGATGCTCCAGTAGAGGAGCACCAGCTCTCGATTCGCAGCTAGGGAGGCCCGCAGTCGGGCTCCCCGCACCCTGGACTTCAGCTCGTCGAGCAGCTGCACGTACTCGGCACTCTCGAGGTCGTTCGCCATACCCGAGGATGTAGCGGGAGAGGTGGTCAGAACCTGTCCGTATGTTCAGTCTACGATGCGGAATCGCCGGCTCGTTGTGGACCAGCATGGAGGCTGACGAGCTCCACCACCATCGCGATGCCCTGTCCGCCGCCGATGCAGACGGTGCACAGGGCGTAGCGGCCCCCGCGTCGCCGCAGCTCGTACAGCGCGGCGAGCACCAGCCGCGTGCCCGTGGCCCCCATGGGGTGGCCCAAGGCGATGGCACCACCGTTCACGTTGACGCGCTCACGATCGAGCTCGAGGGCCTGCTCCACGGCCAGGTACTGCACGGCGAAGGAGTCGTTGATCTCCACCAGATCCATGTCGGAGAGCGAAAGCCCCGCGCGCTCCAGCGCCTGTTGGCTCGCGGCCACGGGGCCGAGTCCCATGCGCAGCGGCGCGATGCCCACCGTGCCCCAGGACACCACGCGCCCGAGCACCGGCAGGTGGTGCTCGGCGGCGTGGGTCGCGCGGCTCATCACCACCATCGCGGCGGCGTCGTTGAGCCCCGTGGAGTTGCCGGCCGTGATCACGCCGCCGTAGAGCGGCGGGAGCGCTGCCAGGCCATCGGCCGTGGTGTCGGGGCGAGGTCCTTCGTCCACCTGCACCGTGGTCGTCTTGCGGCCCTTTGTGGCCTCGACGGGCACGATCTCCTCGGCGTACACCCCCGCGGCCTGGGCGGTGGCGGCGCGCTGCTGGGCCTCCATGGCGTACGCGTCGGCCTGCTGCCGGTGGATCTCGCAGGCCTCGGCCAGGTGCTCCACCGTCTCGCCGATGCTGCAGCCCGCCTTCGGGTCGTGCAGCGCGCTGAACAGCATGTCGTCCACGTCGCTGCGCACCATACGCCACCCGCTGCGCACCCCCCGCAGCGCGTAGGGCATCTGGCTCATGTTCTCGGCTCCCCCCGCCAGCACGAAGCGCGCTTCCCCCAGGGCCAGCGCCTTGGCTCCCTGCACGAGCGCCTCGATGCCCGAGCCGCAGGCCCGGTTGACGGCCAGGGCGGGCACGGTCTCCGGAACACCAGCGTCCAGCCCCACGTGGCGCGCGATGTAGGCCGCGTCCTTGGAGGACTGCAGCACGTTGCCCACCACCACCTGGTCCACCCACGTGGGATCGACGCCGCTGCGCTGCAGCGCGCCACGCGCAGCCACCGTGGCGAGCTGGGTGGCGCTCACGGAGGCGAGTCCCCCGAGGAAGCGGCCGACCGGGGTCCGCGCTCCGTCGAGGATCACGAGGTCGTCGGGAAGCGTCATCGGGGCTCCGTGGGAGGCTGCTCCCGCTTGCTCTGCACCACGCCGAAGCGCTGGGTGACGAAGGCCAGATCCGTCAGGCAAGCGGTACCGGCCGGGTTGAGGCCGGTGACGTGGAAGTCGCTGAAGGCGGCGGCGTAGTTGATGGGTAGCTGCCGGTGCAGGTTCAGCCCCACGGAGGCGCCGGCGGCTGCGAACGCATCCTCCACCTGGTCGGCGTAGGTCTCGTCGGTGGTGTAGGCGTAGCTGGCGATGGCGCCGTGCTGCTGTGCGTCGGAGGCTGCGCGCATCAGCGCTTCGTCGCGATCGACGGCCTGGAGCACGAAGGCCATGGGTCCGAAGTGCTCGCGCTCGTGCAGGCCAGCAGCCACCTCGGGCTGCAGCCACAGGGGTGTGGCGGTGCGCGCGGCTGCGTGGTCGGGGTGCGCGTAGGGGGTGGACGGCCGCAACACCGGTGCGCCCGAGCTCTGCAGGGCGACGATGTCCTGGAGCGTGCGGTCGCTGAACAGCGCGCCGCACAGACCCGCAGCCTGGGCGGGATCGGCCACCAGCGCGTCGGTGGCCGCCACCAGCGCCTCGGCCACGGCCTCAGGGCTCGCGATCTCGCTGCCCACCCGCACCCCAGACGCCGGCACCCACACGTTCTGCGCTGCGGTGCACATCTGCGAGGAGAAGATGCACACGCTGTGGGCGATGGCGCGGGCGGTGGCGTGCAGATCGTGGGTGGACTCGAGCACCACGGCGTTGCAGCCGGCCGTCTCGGTGAACACCAGCGCCTGGCGACAGTGCTTCTCGATCCAGCGTCCGAACCGCTGGCTGCCGGTGAAGTCCACGATGGCCACCCTCGGATGGAGGAGCAGCTGCTCGGCCACCGGCGCGCGAGCGGTGTCGACCAGCAGCGTCACCAGGTTCGGATCGAAGCCCGACTCGGCGAGCACGCTGCGAGCGGTGCGCACGGCGAGGGCCATCGGCAGGATGGCCCCGGGATGCGGCTTGACCACCACGGGGTTGCCCGTGGCCAGGTTGGCGAACAGCGCAGGGTAGGCGTTCCACGCGGGGTAGCTGCCACAGGTCACCACACAGGCGATGCCGCGAGCCACCAGGCGATAGCGCTTGTGCAGCACCACCGGCTCCCCTGGACCGAAGCGCCGTGAGAACACCGTACGCAGCGGAACGTCGGACATGGCGCGGTGGGCATAGGCCAGCGCCTCCAGACCTCGGTCCAGGGAGTTCGCGCCGCTTCCGGCGAAGGCCATCAGGAAGCCCTGGCCTGCGGTGTGCATGGTGGCGTGCGCGTTCTCGAAGGTCTGGCGAGCGAGTCGATCGAGGATCTCCAGGCACACGCCCACCCGGCTGCGCGGCGAGGTGTCGCGCCATGCGGGCCACGCCTGGTGCATCGCGTTCAGCAGAGCGTCGAGCCGCACCTGGGGGTAGTCGATGCCCAGGGGCTCGCGCGTGTAGGGGGACACCTCGTGGCCCGTGCGTGCCACCTCTCCCGGTAGCTCCAGCTCGAAGGAGCGGCCCAGCTGTGCTTCGAAAGCCTCCTTGCCCGCTGCCGGTGCCCCCGGCGGGTGGTGCTTGCGCGAGGGCGACTCCTGAAAGGGGCTGTGGTAGCTCCGTGACAGCGTGGCCTCGATGGCCGCGGACAGCCGAGGATGGTGGGCGTCGAACCAGTCGCTCATGGCGCCTCCGCGCGGGTCCAGATCAGGCGGTAGCGTCGGGTCACCCCCGAGTGGGGCGTGTGGTCGTAGCTCAGGACCAGCCGCTTCCCCTCGAGGGCCACACGGCGTCGCTGCTCCCGGCCCAGGGCGTCGGGAAGCAGCGCCAGCTGCACCGTGTGCACCACCTCGTCGCCCTCGAGGCGGTAGCGGCCGAGGTAGCTCATGGTGTCGTCGAAGGCCTGCGCCTTGGACCGATCGTCGGCACGGTGAGCCGCCTCCAGCCCCTGCACGCCAAGCTCTGCACGGCCACCGCGGCACAGCATCGCGCTCACGTACCCGTCGTGGGTGTACAGCAGCATGCCGGTGGCATCGTCGCCCAGTGGATGCGCGTCGGGTCTACCGTCCGCGAACGCGATCCGCAGCTCCACGAGTCGCCACGCCCCCACCAGCTGCCCTGCGTCCATCTAGGGAAGCTCGTCGCCGGGCACCCAGATGGTGTGGAATCCTGCCGGCATGCGTCGGGGCAGCTTCAGCTTCGCCACGGGACCATCGGGGATGTGCCGTGCGTCGAACACCCAGCACGCGCTCGTCCAGTCGTTGGTGTCGGTGACGAACGTGACGACGTAGCCGTCGTCTTCCTCGGTGGCGCCGGGGCGAGCGGCGAAGGGGCTCTCGCTGCCGAACACACCAGGTCCGTAGTCGAATCGCTCGTGGGTGCCGGTGGCCAGGTCGTACTTCACCAGGGCATCGAAGGTGGCGGGGATCTCGTAGGGGATCACCTGGTGGTACGAGAAGCGGTTGCGCCGGCCCAGCCAGGCGTCGTTGATCATCGGGAACTCGGCGTTCAGATCGTGCAGATCCCGCTCCCGCGTCTCTCCCGTCACCAGGTTCATGCGCCACTCGTACAGGTTGGCCTGCAGCTTCAGGAACGACAGCATCGCGGCGATCTTGCCGTCTCGCGGGTCGGGACGGAGCACGGGCTCGGCGGTGCGACAACCCACCATCACCACCCAGTCCCCCTCCTCCCAGCAGTTGACGACGTGGAGCATGTAGCAGGGCTCGAACTCGAACCACCTCACGTCTCCATCGGTTCCGAAGCGGGGAATCACGCCGTAGCGCGTGGGCACGTCGGGATGGAACAGCGGCACCCGCTTCCCGGTGCGCTCGAAGTGCTCTGGGTCGAAGAACACCGGGAAGTCGTGGAGGATGGAGTAATTGGGGGTCACGCCGAGGTCGTGCGGTCGACGAGGGCCGGGCAGCGTGATGTCGGTGAGGTGCACCTCGCCGCTGGGGCGCACCACGCCGTAGCGCATGTACGGAGGTCGGTCCCCATAGCCGAAGACCAGGAAGTCGCCGGTGGCCGGGTCCACCTTGCTGTGGGCGGACACGGGCACCGTCAGCGCACCCCCGAAGGTCTGCACCCCGGCGGGTGCCAGCGTGTTCGGATCCAGGGCGTGCAGGCGCCCCGACTCGTACCACAGCGCCAGCAACTGCTTGCCCACGTACACCAGGTCGGTGTTCGCCGTGTCCTTGATGGGCTGCAGGGGCAGCGAGAAGTCGAAGGGGCCGAGCACGCCGGGCCAGATGGCAGCACCGCGCTCGGTCTCCATCGCGAGCGCTTCGGTGGCGATCATGGTGCTGCGATAGCGCGCCGTTCCCCCCTCGAACCAGACCGCGTGCACCATGCCGTCGCCGTCGAACCAGTGGTAGCGGTTGGTGGGCGCGTGCTGGGGGTTGGGACCGTTGCGGAAGTAGGCGCCGTGCAGGTCGTCGGGGAGCTCTCCCTCGACGGGCAGCACCTCGGCGCTGGGCGCGGACTCCATGGGAGCGAACAGGCCGTGCAGGTAGGGATTGTCGATGTCGCGGATCCAGCCGGGGGCATCGGGAGGAGGGTCCCCCGTCGGCGACAGGGCTTTTCCGTAGCGGGCGGTGATCTCGAGGGTGCTCATGCAGGGCTCTCCAGGCCCCACCCAGCCAGGGTTCGGGCGATGGACTGGTGGTAGAGCTCGGTGAAGTCGACGTCGGAGTCGTACCGGTCGCTCAGGTGCAGGCTGACGAGGCCGTGGGCGTGGGACCACAGCGACAGTGCCGTCGTGCGCGGGTCGTCCGTCTGCAGCACACCCGCCGTCGCGCACTCCGCCACGCGGTCGGTCAGGAACTGTAGCGCCGCTCCCACCTGCCGACGCCCCACCTCTCCCAGCTTCAGGGAACGCAGGGGCACGGAGGCGAACATGAGGCGGTAGTACTGTGGATGCTCTAGGGCGAACGCCAGATAGGAGAGGGCACTCCGACGCAGACGGTCCGCGGGATCGGCCCCCTCGAGGGCGGCGTAGAAGAACGACTGGAACAGGCGAAAGCCCTCGACGACGACGTGCGCGAGCAGATCCTGCTTGTCTTGGAAGTGGCGGTAGGTGGTCATGGTTCCCACGCCCGCCCGTCGAGCGATGCGCCGCATGGAGACCCCCTCGAGGCCGCTCTGCAGCACGAGGTCGCGGGCGCTGTGCAGGATCCGCGCTCGGGTGTCTTCCGTCATGGGTACAGTGTACGCAATGGCGCTCACTGCGTCCACTGCTTTCGCATGATTGCCGAGAATGCACTGTGGCAGAATAGTGCAGCGTCGAGGGGTGGGGCGATAATGATTTCCAAAACTAGATTCGGTGGCGTCTGGGCGAGTGGGGCGAGTGTGGGCGCCTTGATCCTGATGGCGAATCTGACGAGCGGCTGTGAGGTGCCGCCGAGCCCCCCCGAGCTGGGTCCCGGCACGGGCTCTTACCCGTTCACGGGGTACGCCCCCCTCGCCGACAAGCCGATCTCGGTGCACTACCACGTGCCACAGGACGCCGAGGTGCTGGCTCCCATCGTCGTGGTCTTCCACGGAGACGGACGAAACGCCGATGAGTATCGAGACGCCTGGGTGGATCGCGCTGACGCGCATGGCTTCGTGATCGTGGCGCCGGAGTTCTCCGAGGAGCTGTTTCCAGGATCGAGCGCGTACGCACTCGGCAACGTGTTCGTCGATGGAGACGCTCCCTCGCCGGAAGAGGAGAGGCCCTCGGAGCTGTGGACGTTCTCCGTCGTCGACCCACTGGTGGCGGACTTCGCGGCGCGCGTGGGCAACCTGTCCACCATCCACCACATGTTCGGCCACTCGGCTGGAGCCCAGTTCGCCCATCGGCTCGTCCTGTTCCGGCCCGACGGACGGTACGGCTACGTGATCGCGGCCAACGCTGGTTGGTACACCGTTCCGGATCCCGGGTCGGCGTTTCCGTACGGTCTGGCAGGAAGCCCGGGAGGGGTCGGGGAGACCAGCTACTTCGAGCATCGCTTGAGCGTGCAGGCCGGCTCCGAGGACGACGACCCCGACAGCGCCTCCCTCCGACGGACCAAGGAGGCGAACGCCCAGGGACCGCATCGGCTCGCCCGTGCTCAGCACTTCGTGACGGAGGGGCGCACCTTCGCCCAGCAGGCGAGCGAGCCCTATGCCTGGTCCTTCACCGTGGTGGAGGGGGTGGGGCACGACCACGTGCAGATGGGCGAGCGTGCATCGGAGTGGCTCGCGACCCGCGTGGGGCTGTAACGTGGATAGACAGTCGCGTTGATTGCCATAATGGCACCGTATGGCTACGGCGTCTGGGGTGAGTCCCGACCTCTTGCGAGGAACCCACTATTTTGGTTGAAAGGAAGCTGGAAACGTGCCATCGGGCGCCGCGTCGTGATCTTCGAGATGTCAAATCTGAATCGAGGATTCGATTCGGGAATCCGGCTCGCAAGTGAGAAGGGCCCATCGGTATAAGCTGATTCCTGGACGGTGCGTAGTTGTCTATTGGGCATCTTCTCGCCGTTCCGTGAGTTGATTCGATGACCACTTCGTGCCAACTTGGCCGAGGAGCATGGATGAGCGCCACACCACGGACATCCACCACTGGCCAGGGGCTTCCTCCCGTCGCCGGTCTCACGGTCATCGAGGCTCGCCGACGCGGGTTCGACGTGCAGCTGCGGCTGTGCGACGGCACCGCCAGGCGTGCCTGGATCCCGCGACACATCATCGAGGACGCGCGGGCTCGGCTGGCCACCAACCGAGATCTCATCGCGGCTGTCGAGCCGCTCGGCTCCGCGGGGATGCAGGCCATCGCGCTGCTCTGTGCGCGGCCCGACTCGGCGCTGTCTCCCTTCGTGGACGTCTCCTGGTCCATGGTGGCGGGAGACGTCGGTCCTCTGGACGACACGGACATGACGGAGCTGCCGACGGAGTGCTACGACGACGAGAGCCTGGGCGCGTCGGGGTGGCGCATGACGGAGCTGGCCGTCGACAGCGAGCCGCCCCGTCTTCGGCGAGAGCTGATCCCGAACCTGGTGCCGAGAATCGTGGTGTCGCTGGCCGTCGGGGCGCTGTTGCTCCTCGGCCTCACCCAGCTCTTTGCGTCGAGCGGCGTTCCTTAGCCGCCGGAGGAGGGGGGTGAGCACCTATCGAATGGGGAGTCAGATCGGCTCGGGCGGCATGGCCGTGGTGCATCTTGCGGTGCTGGAGGGTCCAGGCGGCTTCGAGAAGTTCGTGGTGTTCAAGCGAACCCTCGGCTGGGCGCCGGACACGCAGCTGGCGGATCGCTTCCTGACGGAGGCGCGTCTAGCGGCACAGCTGAACCATCCCAACATCGTCGACACCCTCGACGTGGGCACCGACAAGGTCAGTCCCTACATCGTGATGCAGTACCTGCGCGGTGAGAGCGTGTCTTACCTGCTCTCCACGCTGCAAGACGTGGAGTACGGCATCCCGGTGGCCTTGGCCACCTACGTGGCCGCCCAGGTGGCTGCGGGCCTCGACTACGCCCACTCCCTGGTCACCCCCGACGGACAACCGTCTCCGATCTTACATCGTGACGTTTCTCCCTCGAATATCATGGTTTGCTACAACGGCGCGGTCAAGCTGCTCGACTTTGGCATCGCCACTCGGCCGGGCGAGGGGATGACGCAGAGCGGCATCCTGAAGGGCAAGGTGAGCCACATGGCTCCCGAGCAGCTGCAGGGCAAGCCAGCGGACGAGCGCTCCGACGTGTTCCAGCTGGCCATCGTGCTCTGGGAGATGCTCACGCGGCGTCGCTTGTTCCCGGGCCGCTCCAACGTGGAGCGCATGCACCAGGTGGTCTATCGGGACATCCCGCCCCCGAGCAGCCTCAACGACCGTGTGCCCGCCCAGCTGGATCGAGTGGTGCTGGGAGCGCTGGCACGGGATCCGGAGCAGCGCTGCTCATCGGCGCTGGAGTTCCAGGAGCAGCTCGAGAACTGCATGATGACCGAGCTGCCCTCCGCGGGTGGCCGGGAGCTCCGCAGCTGGATGGCGAAGACGTTCTCCGAGCGCGTGGAGTTCTGGAAGAACCTGGAGCAGCAGGTCACGGAGGGACCCTCGGTGGAGGCGGAGCCTCCGCGTACACGTCCCGAGCCTCGCGCCGCGAGCTGGTCCGTGCTCTACGTCGCTGCGGTGTTGCTGGCCGTCGTGGCTGGTGGCGTGTCGGTGTCGTACGTGCTGAGCGCCGACCGCCTGCCGACGATGAGTGCCGGGCTCGAACCGAGCGAAGATCGCCTGGCTCCCTTTGCAGCCCTTCCCCCGGAGCTGCCGGCCCCACAGCCCGTGGTCGAATTGGTCGTGGAGCAGCCGGTGGAGCTACCCGAGCCGCCGGAGGAGGACGCGGAGCCTGCCGACGACGATGGGCCCGCCTCGGCGGATGCCGAGATCGACGCCGAGCCAGGTGCCGATGGCGATGTCGAGGAGGCTGTCGAGGTCGAGCTTCCCGGTGACGAGACGGGCACCGAGCCCGACGCTCCCGTGGCGCCGACGGAGCCCGACGAGCCCGACGAGCCCGACGTCGAGGAGGATGACGGGTGGCGCTTGTCGGAGCAGGACGAGATCTTGGACCCCTTTGCGACGGGTGGGTGAGAGCATGTGGCTGTGGAGCCTCCTTCTGTGCGTCGATGGGGCGGTGGCCCAAGCACCTGTCTCGGACGGCCCGCCACCCGACGCGCGGGTCCGGCCGATGGACGATGCGCAGCTGGACGAGGCGCGTGCGCTGTTCGAGAACGGCAGGCGCCTGTACGCCGAGGGCGCCTACGAGCCGGCCATCGAGGCATGGCAGGCCTGCTACGACATGACCGAGCGGGTGGAGCTGCTGTTCAACCTCTCCAATGCCCACGAGCGTCTGGGACGCCTGTCCGAGGCCCTGGATCTGCTGAACCGCTACCGAGCCATGGCCACTCTCTCGCCCGAGGAGCAGGACCAACTGGCTCGGAGGGCCACGGGTTTGATAATCCGCATCGACGAGGCCGCCGCCGAGCTCCGGGATGTGGGGCGGGGGCAGCGAATGGCGGGAACGGCCACCGCGTGGGGCGGTGCTGCCGCGATGGTGCTCGGGGCCGTGCTCGGCGGCTCCGCCCTGGCGGCTCGCAGCGACGTCCGGGCCACCTGCCTGAACACCCCCGATGGCTTCCTGTGCCCCACCGATGGCATGTCGGCGGTGCAGCGCGCCGAGCGGGACGGCTCGTGGTCCGTGGTGGCTCTGGCGGCAGGGAGCGTGGGACTGGTGTCGGGGGTGGTGCTGACGGTGCGTGCACCCGCCCGTAGGTCCCCCAACGTCGAGGTCAGCTGGCGCTTCTGAGCGGCGCGCGGCTCAGGGGAACGGTGTACCGTCCACCCGCGTGCCCGGCGAGAACAGCAGGGTCGTCTGGTTGCTGTGTTGCTCGAAGGGTCCCGTGACGTCGGGATTGCGCGTGTACGACTCGTTGGGGTTGTTGGACCGCGCGGTCACGTCGAAGGTGGCGACCACCACTCCGGAGGGGTGCGCCACTCGCAGGACGTCGTTGGAGTTGTTGAGGTTGATGCGGCCGCCGGTGGCCACCTGCACCGTGGCCCCCCCGAAGGCGCCCTTGCTCTGGTCTGGGCTGCCGCCTCCGAAGACGACCAGGGCATGCCCTGGAGGCAGGATGGTGCCGGCAGGTACGACGTGGCGCGGGTCCTCGAGATCCCAGGCTTCCTGGTCGTAGAGCGTGTAGCCGGTCAGATCGACCGTGCCTCCCGAGATGTTGACCAACTCCACGAACTCGTCGTCATCGTGTACGTAGACGCCGTCTCCGTTTGCGTCTCCGGGAGGGGGCTCGCCAGTGGCTGGCTCCTCGTTGGTGGGATCGTAGAGCACCTCGTTGATGACGACCACGAGCTGTGGGGGCTTCGAGGTGCCGGTGTCGCCCGTGGGGAGCGTGTCCGTGGGCCCGGTGTCGGTCCCCGTGAGCATGGTCTGCTGCTGGAGCAGGCAGCTGCCCTCGACGGTGCAGGTCCAGCCGATGCCGAAGGCGCTGGAGCAGTCCGCGTCGGAAGCGCAGGGAGCCAGGGGAACGGAACAGCCCGAGAGGACCAGCCACAGGTGCATCTGACCTCCAAGGTCGGCGACCCCGGGAATCTACCATGTCAGCGGGCCCGGATCGCCCGATTCTGGCAACTCGGGAACGAATGCAGCTGACTAGTTACCTCTGCAGATCCCCGAAGGTGCACAGGGCTGCGCTTCGCTGACGGGTTCTGTCAGGCTCCCCGCGTATCAAGGAGTCATTCACGCGAGGAGGAACGCATGCTCGGTCCACATCAGCTGTCACGACAGATCTCGATCCACGCCCCTGCCACCGCTGTTTGGGACGTTCTGATGGACGCCCGGCAGCTGTCGGCGTGGGCGCCCCTCGTCCACGAGGTGGAGCGCTGCTCGGATCGGGAGACGGTCGGTGCGTCCCGCACGTGTCGCGTGTCCTTCGGGTCTCGGCAGGGTCGACTGGTGGAGCGGGTGGTGGAGGTGGAGCCCGGTAGCTCCGTCACCTACGTCGTGGACGAGGACAGCTTCGGGATGTCGCGCATGCTTCGCGGCTACGGGTTTCGCATCACGCTTCAGCCCGCGGGCGCCGTCACCACGGTACGCATCGACACGTTCTACGCGCCGCGCACTCCGTGGGTGGCTGTGCTGAACGTGCTGTTCCTGCGTCGTCGGATGGGGAGCCTGGTGGGCCAGCTGCTGGCGGGGCTGCGCGAGCACGTGCAGACCGTGGTCGTGCATCGTGAGGTGGGGTGACCACCGCTCGTCCCTGCGAGCCACCGTTCGTACCGCTGCAGGCGTGTGCTCACAACGCCCGCCTCCTTCGAGGCGAGGGACGTCGCGGCTGGAGATGGTGGTGGCCGATCAGTTCGACCGGATCGTGTTCCTGCGGACCTCGGAGGCGATGACCTGGATCCTGCCGTGAGGAAGCGACGTTCGGGTGATGCGGGAGTGCGCGAGGCACTGTAGGGAGGCCTGGAACCAGGAGGTCCCCATGGCCGTGTCCGATCAGAGCCCCACCCAGTCTGGATTCCACGCGCGGAGCACCGGCGACGAGGTCCTCGCCGAGCTCGATCTGACGGGGAAGGTGGCCATCGTCACCGGTGGCTACAGCGGCATTGGCCTCGAGACCACGCGCGCCCTGGCGTCGAAGGGGGCTGTCGTGGTCGTGCCCGTGCGCTCGCCCGACAAGGCGGCCCAGGCTCTGGCAGGCATCGAGGGCACGGTGCGCTCCGCGCCGATGGATCTGGCCGATCTCGCGTCGGTCCGCAGCTTTGCAGCCACCATGGTGGGAGAGCTGCCACGGCTGGACTGGCTCGTCAACAATGCCGGCATCATGGCGTGCCCCGAGGCGCGGGTGGGGCCCGGGTGGGAGTCGCAGTTCGGGATCAACCACATGGGCCACTTCGCCTTGACGAAGGCGTTGATGCCCCTGCTGCAGAAGACGGCGGGGGCGCGGGTGGTGGCCCTGTCGTCCACGGCGCACAAGCTGTCGGACATCCGCTGGGACGATCCGCAATACGAGCGCACCGAGTACCACAAGTGGCGGGCCTACGGGCAGGCGAAGACGGCCAACGCCCTGTTCGCGAACGGCCTGTCGCGGCGGCTGAGGGAGTCCGGCGGCGCTGCGTTCTCGGTCCATCCGGGAGGCATCTTCACACCGCTGCAGCGGCACCTGGGCAAGGAAGAGATGGTGGCCCTGGGCTGGCTGGGCGAGGACGGCGAGCCCACGGAGATGGCCAAGGCAGGCTTCAAGACGCCGGAGCAGGGCTGCAGCACCACGCTGTGGGCTGCCACGTCACCGGCGCTGCAAGGGGTGGCAGGTGTGTACTGCGAGGACTGCGACGTGGCCGCTCCTACGGATCCCGACGGCCCCTCCGCCCGCTTCCAGGGTGTGAACGCCCATGCCTGCAGCGACGAGTCCGCCGAGAAGCTGTGGGAGATCAGCGAGGGCCTGCTGGCCGACGCCTAGACTGGAAACAATGGGGCGTTTCACCTCGTAAGACGCGGAAGGAGGGCCCATGTCGACCATCGGAGTGGGGAAGGCGTTCCGAGATCAGGATCGCGCCGCCCGAGCAGCGCGCGCCCACCGAGAGGACTACCGGCGCGGCACCGGCCAGCTCGATCTTCCGGAGGTGGAGGGGTCGCAGGTGTGTGCCAGCTGCGGGATCGAGCTGGCTCGCGCGGAGATGTTGTTCGGGGAGGTGGGGCTGCAGTGCGTGCCTTGTCATCAGGACGTGCCGCAGGCGCCGGAGCAGCCCTGGCGTGCGCTGCTGCCGCTCGCGGGTGGTGTGCTTGGCCTGTCGGCACTCGTGCTCTGGCTCGGCTGGCTCGTGTCCGACGGGGCACAGTTCGGGGGCCGAGGACCCGTGGGCTGGTTCGTGACCACGTCCACCGGGGCGGTCGTGGGGGCGACCCTTGCAGCCGTGTCCTTGCGGGCGATGCGCGAGGCATCCAACCCCTACGATACAGTGGCCACGCAGGAAGACAGGGCGCCAGCGTGGGGCCGGGTGGTGGCGGCTGGCGGGCTGCTGGTGCTGGCCACGGCCTCTTCGCTGGCGATGGTGGTGTTGAGCCTGTGGCCGTTCCTGTGAGGCGCGCTCCTCAGGGCGCCTGCACGGTGCCGTCGTCCACCAGCTGCTGTACGAAGTCGTTCAGGGTGTCGGCCAGCGGCCGGTAGGTCAGGCCGAGCTTCTCGATGCTCTTGGAGTTGTCGGCCTTCCACGGATGGCCGATGTTGCGGGACACGAAGGCCCGCGTGAGCCCGGCGAACGGTCCGACGAGCCACAGCAGCCACTTCGGTGCGATGCGCTTGGGCAGGCGCAGCTTGCCCCACGTCGCTCGCAAGGCGTCCACCATCATCGGCACCGAGGCGTTCGTCCCCACCAGCACGTGACGGCCCTCGGCCTCGGGGAGGAAGCCGGCTCGAAGATGTGCTTCGGCCAGGTCGCGCACGTCCACCACGCCGATCTGAAGGTCGGGCATGCCCGAGGCCATGGTGCCGTCCACCATCTGCTTCATCAGGTTGTGGCTCTCGGAGGAGGGGTGGATCCGCACGCCGGGGCCCATCACGAGCGCCGGGTTGCACACCACCAGCCGCCAGCGGTCCTGCGCCTCGGCGATCTCCCAGGCCTTGCGCTCCGCCAGCGTCTTCGACAGGGAGTAGGCGTTGTGGGTCAGGGTGGAGGTGGTGTTCCACACCTCCTCGTCGAACACGCCGCGCGGGGTGCTCTGCAGATCGATGGCATCGCCGTAGATCGCAGCGCAGCTGCTGGTGACCACCACGCGCGTCACGCTGTCGGTGGCGTTGGCTTGCTCCAATACGTTGGTCGTCCCGTCTACGGCAGGATCCACCAGCTCCTTCTGTGGATCCTCGACGTTGTTGATGAAGGGAGAGGCCACGTGAAAGACCACCTGGCAGCCCTCCATGGCCTCGGCGAAGCTGCCTGGCTTCGTGAGGTCGGCCCCGAAGAACCGGATCTCGCCCGGACTGCCCTGGGCCAGATCCGTCAGGTACCCGAGCCGCTCGGTGTTGCTCGGATCTCGCACGGTGGCGTGCACCGTGAGGCCCTCCTGCAGCAGCCGCTCCACCACGCGGCCAGCCACGTAGCCCGTGGCGCCAGTGACCAGGACGGGGGCATCGGTAGGGATCGACAGCTCGCTCGACATGAAGTCTCCTGGGTGTGCCAGAGCCTAGGACCCCTGTCTCGGCAGACACTCGCGAGGGGCGCCATCGGCCTATCCAATGGCGCCAGACCTCACCGGCTGGCGGGCAGCTCGGGGAAGTAGGGCTGCATCACCAGCTTCGGCTGGCGGTCCACCGTGAACAGGCCCCAGTGCTTCTCGGGCTCGTCGGGATCGGCCGATCCCTTCCACGGCTCGTCGAAGGCCTCGAACACGTAGACGAGCACCTGGTTGTCGTCGGCCCAGCGGGACAGCTCGCGGTAGTACTGCACCTGCAGCTCGGGGCTCGCGTTGTGTGGCTCGATGCCGCGGCCGTTCGAGCGGGTGGTCCAGCCTGCCTCGGTGATCACCACCGGTGTGTCGGGGTAGCGCTCGGCGATGCGGCGCCAGTCCCCGTCCGTCACGGCGATGGCCTCCTCGATGGAGCGGTACTCCCACACCGGGTAGGTGTGCACGCTGATGAAGTCCAGCTCGGCCACCAGCGGCGCGAGCTTCCCCATCCAGGGAACGTGGTTCTCGCAGAAGGTGATCGGCTGCTCGATGGCGGCCTTCATCCGCTTCACGTAGTGGATCACCCGGTCCACCGGTACCAGGTGGTCCGTCCAGTCCACGGTGGCCTCGTTGCCCGCCGACACCGAGGTGACCAGCGTGGGGTAGCGCTGGGCCAGCGCGATGGCCTGGTCCACCTCGGCCTCGTTGAGGCGCACGTTCCGGGCGAGCTGTTCGTCCGAGTAGACGCCGCCTCCCCACGGGTTCGACGGGTTGCTCGCCTCTGCCGTGACGTAGGCCCCGAGCATGACCTCCAGGGGCAACCCCAGGCGCTCGATGGTCTCCAGGACGAGCCGCGCGTGGGGGCCGCTGTCGTACAAGCGCAGCTTGCGCCAGCCCTTGGCGATGATCTGCAGATCCTCGGCGATCTGCTCGGGGGACGGGTAGACGCCGTCGTCGGGACTCTGCTCTCGGCGGTAGCCGGAGTAGCACACACCTTGGAATTCGCTGTGCACGTGCACCTCACGAGAGCTTGAGGGTACCCTCTGCGTCCCAGAATCCCCAGAACGCACCGCAGTCGCCCTCGGCACCCACCTTCCAGGCCTCGTCGAACGCGGAGAACCAGAACAAGGGGATATCGGCCTGCTCCGCCCAGCGGATGAGGTTCAGGGCGTACAGCGCCATGTGGCGCAGGCCCGGCACCGCCCCTTGCTCGGGGGTGCCTGCGGTGGGCCAGCCCGTCTCCGCGATGACCACGGGCTTGCCGTCGGCCACCGCCGCCACCCGGCGCACCATCTCCTGGGCGTAGGCCACGCTGTGCTCCAGGGGGCAGCCCTCCCAGAAGGGGTAGCAGTTGATGGGCAGGAAGTCGCAGGCCGCCGTGAGGGCGGGGTGCTGCGGGAACTGGAAGTAGGCGTCGACGTAGGCCACGGGCACGCCAGGCACGGCGTCCTTGACGCGCTGCAGGTAGTCGATGATCTGCTGCTCCGACAGCTCCCCGCGCAGCAGCACCTCGTTGCCCACCGCGATGCGATCGGCGTGCCCCGCACGGGCCACCTCGATCACCGCGGTCAGCTCTTCCTCGTTGCGCTCGAGGTCGTCGTCGATCCAGGCGCCCACCAGCGTCTTCACGCCGTGCTCGTGGGCGACCGATGCGGCGTGCTGGTTGCCCTCGGTGCAGGAGAAGGTCCGGATCCAGCGGGTGTGGGGCACGATGGCCTGCAGCCGCTGTCGCACCTGCGCCTCGGGGAGCACCGACTTCAGCGCTGGGCCCTGGCCCTCCAGGTAAGCGCTGAAGCACATGCCGTAGATGCCGTCGTCGAGCAGGGCGCGCAGCCGGGCGAGCAGATCGTCGTCGGTGGCATCGGCGAGCTGCAGCGATCCCGAGGCGACGAAGTCGTCCGACAGCTTGTTCGCGGTGGGTGGCAGTGGTCCGGACATGCGTCCTCCCTGGGTGTCGTCAGTCCAGCACGATGGTCAGCAGCGATGCAGGTGGGCTGTCGACCTGGGTGCGGGTGTCGCCCCAGGTCACACCCACGGTGTGCTCGGCGGTGGTCTCGTTGAACACGTGGACGATGCGGGTGCCATCGGGATCGATCAGGGCGGTGGACCACGCCCCCTCCGGGGTGGTCCGATCGAGGTCCACCACCACCGCTCCGGGCCGGCTGTGGCGCGAGATCTGACTCAAGACGTGGAACATCGGCGTGAAGTAGGCCTCGTCCCCGTCCACCAGGATCGGAGCGAGGCAGAAGTTGCCCACGTGGTTCGGGCCCCCGCGTCGGTCGAGCACCAGGTTCCAGTCGATCCAGCCCGACACCCAGTGGGCCAGGCAGCCGACGAGATCGCGCGCGTAGCGGAAGGCGGCGGCGTAGGGCGGGTGGTCCACCTCCGGGTTCTCGGCCCAGTCCCAGCCCCAGTCCGTCGCTTCCTTGCGCCAGTACCATCCGTCGTCTTGCCACCAGGGGGTGGGGGCGTCGGGGCCGCGGTCCACGCCCTTGCCGAAGACGTTGTCGATGCAGCCCTCGGTCTGCAGGATCAGGTGCCCCGGCCAGGCTGCGTGCAGTGCCTCGAGCTCGTCCTCGTAGACGCGGAAGGTGGAGTCGTACCAATGCACGGCCGTGCCCAGCGCCGCTGCCGCCGCAGCAGGATCGGACAGCACGGTGTCCGCGTACTCCCGCATGCCGGCGCGGTTCTGGTCGTAGATGAGGATCTGGGTGTCGTGCCCGCGGGCGCGCAGCGTGTCGCCCAGCACGGCCACGAGCTGCCGCTGCTGGTCTGGCGACATCTCCATGGACTCCCAGGTCCCCTGGTTGCCATGGGGCTCGTTGACGGGGGTGACCGCCCAGATGGGGATGCCCCGGGCCGCGTAGGCCTCCACGTAGCGGGTGATGTAGCTCGCGAAGGTGGTGTGGTGCTCGGGCAGGAGCGTGCCCCCGCGGTGCTCCTCGGGCTGGAAGAGGCGCCCGTTGTCCTTCATCCACGCAGGAGCCGTCCACGGCGAGGCGACGACGCGGAAGTCCGCCCCTGCCACCGCCGAGGCGTCGCGGAGGAGGGCGAGGTGGCCGTTGGTCTCGTCCACGTCGACGGAGAAGCCGGCGAGGGAGGGGTCGGCGTCGGGGGCGTAGGTGTAGGACGAGGTGCTGAAGTCGCAGGAGGCGATGTGGGTGCGGATCAGGCTGAAGGCGGCGGCGTCGGCACCGAAGGCGGCCTCGAGGACGCGCTGGCGCTCGTTGGCCGGGAGCGTGGCCAGGGCTGCGGCGCTGGCCTGGGTCAGCGAGCTGCCGATGCCCACCAGTGTCTGGCGTGTGCGCTCCGGGCGGACCACGAGCTGGATCCCGCTACGACTCCCTTGGGTCCTCGCCTTCGGCTGTGGGCTGTCCGGCGAGGGTAGGTCGATGCGCCGCTGGGAGTCCCCAGCGGCGGACGTGATCACGGCATGCATGGCAGCGCAGCTAACGATTGCGATGGCTCGTCGCAGCTCTCGTCGACGTCGCTCGACTACCTCGGGAGCGCAGGGATCGTGACGAGGTGCGTCTGCGTGTTGTTGGCGAAGTCGATCTCGTCGTCGGGCGTGACGCACTCGGGCACCACGCCGGTGGGGTCCAGCTCGATCGTGAGCTCGTAGTCGCCGGCCGGGGGCAGATCGCCCCGGTAGAACTCGGAGATCTCGATGCTGCGCGACGACACGTCGTCGTAGGAGAAGGCGCCCACGGTGCGCTCGATGGGGCCGTAGGTGGCACCGCCGATGGCCTGAAGCGTGAGGCGCTCCACGAACCGTCCCGCCACGCCGTCGCCCGGCACACAGGTGTCGGCGTCGATCGCTGCCTCCCAGTGGACCTCGAAGTCCTCGCCGGGCTGAGGCACCAGCGGATCGAGAGCCACGTTCTGCACCAGGAGATCCACCGAGTGGTAGGTGCCCTCGCAGAAGCACTCCGAGATCTCGAAGGTCATCTCCTCGTGACCGTGGCCGTAGCCCAGGCACTGGTGGCCCGTGGCGTCGTCGAGATCGAGGCTCACCTCGAGGTTGTACTCGCCAGACGGCAGATCGACGGTGTCGGCGACCAGCAGCTCCGACAGGTCGATGCTCCGGACCTCGCCCTGCTGTGTCTCGGGGGGAGCTGAAGTGATGCGCTCCTCGATGGCGCCGCGGGTGCCCGTGCCCGAGAACTCGATGCGCTCGGCGATGTCGCCGATGGCCACCTCGATGTCCCCGACGCGGACCAGGCGGTTGTGCCACTCGAAGCGGACGTCGTCTCCGACGTAGATCTGGCCGGGGTGGGGGGTGCCTGCCTCGTCCAGACGCTCGATGGTCATGGCCTCGGTGATGAAGTCGAGGCACTGCGGCGTCTCGGGCGGCTCGGGGTCGTAGCAGCCGATGGCGAGCAGTGCGGGGATGGTCAGGATGGTCAGTCTGCGGTTCATGGCGCCTCCGTACGGGGAGGGAACTGCACCCCACGTGCCAGGCCCTTGCCAGGGCAACGATCAGCGTGCGGACTGAACTCTCCGAGCTTGCAGCGGTGGCGATCTCGTGCGACTCGTGCGGTCTCGCGGCGGTCCGCGCGCCCCGCACCTAAGATGTCGGACTCGCACAAGGAGCCCCGTGGTGGCCCAGGAGGTGGAGGTGACCGTCTACGATCTGGCGGCCCCATGACGCCCGACCATCCAGACGTCGGCGTTCTGTTCGACGCTCTTCGCGAGGGTCGGCGGGAGCCCGAGCTGCTGAAGCGCTTCGATGTGGCGTGGGCAGACGACCTGGGTGTGGACGAGTGCGGACTGTGGGTCTGTGTGGCCGGCATCCGACTGCGGTGGATTCGGCCGAGTCGATTCATGATGGGCTCCCCGCTGGACGAGGAGGGACGGCTTCCGCACGAGGGGTGGCAGCAGGCGGAGATCCACACCGGCTTCTGGCTGGGGGAGACCCCGGTGACGCAAGCACAGTGGATGGACATCATGGGTGACAACCCGAGCCAGTTCCCGGGCGACGACAGGCCCGTCGAGCGCGTCTCGTGGGAGGACTGCCAGGCGTTCCTCCGGCGTCTGCCCGCGTGTCTCGCCTGGAGGCTGCCCAGCGAGTCCGAGTGGGAGAGCGCGTGCCGTGCGGGAACGACGGGGCCGCGCTGGAGCGAGGACTTGGACGGCGTGGCGTGGTTCGAGGACAACTGCGGGGGCGAGTCGTGCCCGGTGGGCCACAAGGCGCCCAACCCCTGGGGCCTGCACGACATGTTGGGAAACGTCTGGGAGTGGTGTGCAGACGCTACCGATGTGCGCTCCCCACCTGCTGGGCGTCAGGAGCCCGAGGTCGTGGGCTCGCACCGGGTGTTCCGTGGCGGCAGCTGGCTGTACGGGTCACCATCCGTGCGTGCGGCGTGTCGACTGTGGGGTGTGCCGAAGTACAGCTCCGACGACGTGGGCGTGAGGGTGGCCGCTGATCCAGGGCGCTCCGGCGTGTAGCGTCGGGTACTACAGCGTGGGGCGGACCAGCTGCCACTGCTCCCAGGCGAGCTCCGGCTCGAGATCGACGTAGCCGCGCGAGCGCTCCAGCGTGACGGCGTGGCTGTGCTCCATGACGATCGCGGGGGCGTTGTAGACGATCTCCTCCACCTCGTCCTGCGTCAGAGGGCGTCCCTTCTTGTCCTCCAGGGAGACGAGCATCGCCACGAGGCTCGGCAGGATGACCGGGACGGTCGCGCTGGGCTGCAGGCCTGTCTGACCTGGCGCCAGGAAGCGCCAGAGGCCGAAGGGGTTGTGGCGACCATCTTGGACGTGGTGACGATGGTCGGGCCAGCGCTCCAGCACACGGCGCTCCGAGTCCTCGTCGGGGCGGAACGTCTGGCCCGACACCAGGATCGGCGTCTCGGCGAGCTGCCAGACGTGGAAGATGTCGAGCCAGGCGATGGCGTCTGTGGGGGACTCCATCGTGATCTGAGCATCGGGCAGATCGAAGTGGCGCATACCGCAGGTGAACAGCTCGTCGCCTTCTCCACGAACGGTGATCACGGCGGTCTCGACCAGGTCCTCGGGGAGGCCCGAGTCCAGTCGCTCGAGCCAGGGCTCCCAGGCCCAGGCGCCCCCGGAGGCCTCCATGCGCACGGCCACTCCGCCAGCGTCGCGCAGCCCTCGGGCGAGCCCTGCGCGACGCTGGCGGAGTGGGGTCCTGGTCGAGGCGACCGCCCACCTGCAGGAGCGCGGCGTGGCGGTGGGCGGCCACCTGCCGAACCAGCTCGTCGGGCAGGGGTCCGAGGCGGCTCCAGGAGAAGCCATCGGCGAGGCGATCGTCTTCGACCAGGCGCACGAGGATCTGGTCGGGTTGGGGTGGCGCCTCACCCTGGGGATGGGCCTCGATGCCGTGGTTGACGAGCGCTGCGAGGATCTGCGAGGCGTCCGTCCATGGGCCAGGCACGAGCAGGAAGAAGCTCGGTACCCGACGAGGTTGGTTCTCCGTCATCCGTGGTGCTCCTGCGGTAGCCTGAACGCGTGCCCGATCTTCCGTCCGGCCTCTATGACGAGATCGTCACCCTCGCGCTGCAGCGCGAGCTTCGGAGTGCAGCGCTCGAGGTCGAGCGCGTGCCGCTGAGTGCGGATGTGGCGTCGGAGGCACTGGCCAGGCACCTCTTCCGCTTCGCCTCCACCGTGCTGGCTTCGGTCAAGGGCACCGATCCGGAGCGGGTCACAGCACAGATCGAGCTCACGAACCAGCTGCTGGACCGGCTCGCGGGGGTAGATGACTCGGTGGACTCGGAGGACCACGTCACAGCCGAGCGGCTGCTTCAGGTCCTTCGCCGCGACCAAGTGCGTCTCGGCACTGGGGAGCTTCCGCGGCCCTCCATCCCGCTGCGCTACAGCGACCTGATCGTCAATGGGCCCAAGGACCTCCGTGTGGGACGTGAGATCCAGCAGGAGATCGGGTCGGCAGACCGCGTCGATGTGCTCGTTTCCTTCGTGAAGTGGAGCGGCTTCGTGGAGCTCCGGGACGCCCTGCGGTCCTTCAGCGATCGTCATGGCGGTGCACCGCCGCTGCGGATCCTCACCACGACCTACATGGGTGCCACGGACGTCGAAGCGCTGGATGCCCTGCAGGCCCTCGGGGCAGAGGTGCGCGTCAGCTACGACGCCCGCAGGACACGCCTGCATGCGAAGGCCTGGCTGTTCCATCGACAGACCGGCTTCTCCACGGGCATCGTCGGCTCCTCGAACCTGTCCCACTCGGCCCTTCGGGACGGCTGCGAGTGGAACGTGCGGCTGTCGAACGTCGACAACGCCGCCATCCTGCGGAAGTTCGAGGCCACCTTCGCCCAGTACTGGGACGAGGGCGCATTCGAACCCTACGACCGCGAGCGGTTCACCCGGGTGCTCGCAGCCCGGCAGAACCCCGAGGTCGAGGCGCTGGCCGCGGCGGTGCGGCTGCACCCATACCCTCACCAGACGGCTGTGCTCGAGGCGCTCCAGGCGGAGCGCGCTGCGGGGCACCGCAAGAACCTCGTGATCGCCGCCACCGGGACGGGCAAGACGGTCATCGCTGCGTTGGACTACAAAGGGCTGTGCAAGCAGTTCGGCGGTCGCCCCTCCCTGCTGTTCGTCGCCCACAGGCGGGAGATTCTGCAGAAGAGCCGAGCGACGTATCGGGCGGCTCTGGGGGAGCGCTTCGGGGAGTTGCTCACGGGAGCAGACAAGCCACTGGTCGGGCGGCATGTGTTCGCGTCCATCCAGTCGCTACACGGCGCGCGGCTGCAGCAACTGCAGCCCAATGCCTACGACGTCGTGGTCGTCGACGAGTTCCACCATGCGGAGGCAGCGACCTACACCGCTTTGTTGGATCACCTGGCTCCGAAGTTCCTGCTCGGACTCACGGCGACGCCGGAGCGAGCGGATGGCCAATCCGTCCTGCACTGGTTCGGGGATCGCGTCGCCGCGGAGTCTCGGCTGTGGGATGCCCTCGACCAGGGACTGCTCGTCCCCTTCCAGTACTTCGGAGTCGACGACCGGACCGATCTGTCGCAGATCGACTTCCGAGCGGGTCGGTACAGCACGGCGGCGCTGGAGCAGGTCTACACGGCCGACGAGCATCGCGCCGAGCAGGTGCTGCGCGCGCTGGTGGAGCGGGTGCGCGACCCGACCCAGATGCGGGCACTCGGGTTCTGCGTCTCGGTGAAGCATGCCGAGTTCATGGCTGCCTTCTTCCTTGCCCGTGGGCTGAGAGCGGAAAGCGTGACGGGTAGCACCCCCGCGGCTGTGCGAGAGGCCGCTGTGCGCAAGCTCACCTCGGGAGAGCTGTGTGCGTTGTTCACGGTCGACGTGTTCAATGAAGGCGTCGACATTCCGGCCGTCGACACGGTGCTGTTCCTGCGACCTACCGAGAGTGCCACGCTCTACCTCCAGCAACTCGGGCGTGGACTGCGGCTGCACGACGACAAGAGCTGCCTGACAGTGCTCGACTTCATCGGGCGCGCCAACCGACGCTTCCGGTTCGATCGCCGATTCCGAGCGATGCTCGGCGGCGGCACGCGGGCCGAGGTTCGTGAAGCGGTTCAGCAGGGATTTCCGCGGCTTCCATCGGGTTGCTCGATCCAGCTCGAGGAGGAAGCGCAGCGCTCGGTGCTCCAGAACATCGAACGGACGCTGTCCAGCTGGAACACGCTCGCCGATGACCTCGTGGAGGACTGGCCGCTCGCCACGTTCCTGCAGCGTGCGGACGTGGATCTGCGGGAGCTGTACGTGAGCCGGAGGTGCTTCTCGGCGCTGCGGGAGCGCAAGGGGTACGTCACGGGCTTCCAGGAGTCCTCGATCTCGCGTGCGCTGCCTCGGCTGCTACACGTGGACGACGAGGAACGGCTGCTCCGCTGGCGGCACTGGCTGGCGGCTGAACAGCCTCCGGCGCCAGACCCTGCGGACCCATACCAGCTCATGCTGTTCGCGGCGCTCGGACAGGTCAGGCGACCTCTGAACGAGCTCGGTGAGCTCTTGGTCGAGCTGTGGTCGGATCCCGTCCTCCTCGACGAATTGCGGCAGCTGCTGGGGGTGCTCGACGATCGACGTCGACGACCGACGCACGGGCTGGCAGGCCTCCCGTTTTGCGTCCACGCCTCCTACAGCCGAGACGAGGTGAGCGCTGGGCTGCTCGAGCTGCGTCAAGGCAAGCTGCTGCGGACCCAGGGTGGCGTGTACAAGTGCCCGCAGCATCGCTGTGACGTGCTGTTCGTGACGCTCGACAAGGACGCCAAGGACTTCACGCCGACCACGCTGTACAACGACTACCCGCTGTCACAGCGTCGGTTCCACTGGGAGAGCCAAGGGACCACGAGGATGGAGTCGGACACGGGACGTCGCTATCGACAGCCACCCGAGGGTTGGCGGATCTTGCTCTTCGTGCGTCAGGCCAAGCGGGACGAGCGCAGGCTCACCATGCCGTACCTCTTCCTCGGGCCCGTGCGGTGTGTGTCGGCGTCAGCAGAGCGACCGATTCGGATCGTGTGGGAGCTCGAGCGTGACATGCCGGCGGGCTGGTTCAACGAGGTCAAGATCGCTGCAGGGTGATCGAGGCCGCTCACGAGGTGTGCGGGTGCCCCAGCAGGATGTGCGCCATCTCCTCCACCCGGGCCATCGAGATGCCCTGCCGCTGCTCGACGGCCAGGGGATGGTCGGTCGGCTCCACCTCCACGCGCGGGACCACACCTGGCTCGCGCTCGTGCAGCATCGTCTTCAGATGCAAGGTGTCTGGCTCGTACAGGGGCAGGCTCGTGTGCAGCCACCCGAACACGGGGGGCTCCTTCACCCGATCCGGATCGTCCCAGGTCCGGATCATGCGATGGAAGCTGTCTGTCGAGACCGAGCACCACACCGACCAGATGAAGGGCTCGTCGTGAGCGTGGATGGGCAGATGGATCTGGCCCCGCATGAAGAAGTGCTCGTCGTCTACCACGCACACGCTGTCGTCCAGCTTCACCCGCTGCGCGAACTCGGCTTCGGGCACCAAGAGCCTCCACGGGGCCTCTGCGCCGAAGACGGTGGGGAGTTCGTCGTGTGCTTCGCCACAGAGGGCACACTGCCAGCGCATGGGTCCTCCTCGTCCACGGGGATGGGTGCACGATGGTGGTGAAGCAGGCGTCTATCTTGGGGAATCAACCAGGGCCGGGAGTGGGGGGCGCGATGCGATGGAGTTGGATGGTCGCCTTGGTGGGGTGTGCTGGCCGTGTGTGAGGAGCCGGCTGCTCTTGGTGGACCGCGAGGAGATGACCGTGCTCCGCACCGACCGAGCCGCCGCAGCTCCCGACGATGATCGGGGCGGCGTGTACCAGCCACGCATCGGCTGGCGCATGATCGCCG